>NZ_JCAXDT010000001.1:0-813706 GCF_059759215.1 Glutamicibacter sp. GQ173 | reverse complement strand
CGGATGCGAACACTGACGCAAACACGGATGCGAACACTGACGCAAACGGTAGCGCCAATGCCGCGGACAACTCGGATGCAAATTCCGATGACTCTACGGAACCGCAAAAGGACAATTCCAAGAATGGTGGCCTTGCGGACACCGGTTCTAACGGAGCGCTCTGGATTGGTGCGGGTGCACTCGCACTTATCCTCATCGGAGCTGGTGTGACTGCGATCGCTCGAAAGCGTTCAGCTTAGTCAATAGCAAGTGGTAGTTAGAAGTAGGAGGGGCATCAATTGATGCCCCTCCCATTTCGCGTTCAAGTCGTGATTGCAATTATTCACGGGCATTGAGGGATCGGAGACAATAGCCTGATGAGGCAACATAAAACTAGGCCCAAACTGTTCACGGTGTTGGTGCTTTTAATTGCAGGTGCGGCAGCATTGGGGCATATTGGTGCGACATTGGCCTTCACTGGACCTTCCACGCCAATTAAGTCGTCATTGCAACCTGGATTGAATCGTTATTTTCTTGGGCCGCTAGATCAAGGGTGGAGCCTTTTTGCTCCCGGTCCGTATTCGCAAGATGAGTACTTTACGATGCGTGCTTGCCTATCGAGTCCGGAAATTTGCGCACAAGGAAGCAAGAAAGGCGCGAAATTCACGGAATGGCGCGACGTCACCGCTGAGGAGATGAATAGCCGCGCCGGTAACATGTTCGCTAACCGTGAGTCTAAACAGTCAAAGTCGATACATGGAAGGCTTTGGAGTGCCGCATCGGATTTGAGTACAAGCGCACGTGAACAAATCGCAAAACCGTTTATTCAAGGGACTCCAGTATTCGGAGTGGATCTCAGTTCGTCACAGGCGAGGAAAGAATACTCAGTTACAGAATTGAGTAATCTTCGAGCTTATAAGCGAATGGAGGACACGGCCGTCGGCTTCGCATCTCTTTATGCGATTGAGCAGTGGGGTGGAGCGTCAATGGTTGAAATTAAACTCAGGCGTGAACCAATCGTTCCTTTCGCTCAACGAAACAACGATGAAGCTAAAACGAAATCTCGTGAAACGTATATCGGATGGCGAGATACCAAAGAATTCAGTAAAGCGGCGGTGTCGGCATGGAGCTAAATCAGGAGACGGTCAATGCTCCGTCCATCCGAAACTGGATGGTAAAAAATAGAGATTTTGGTTCGAAATTTCTCGCCGCGCTCTACAGCTGGTTTACCGAAAACCGCCATGCGGCATATGGTTTGGCCGTTATGCGCATGGCATCAGGCCTTTTTATCTTGGGCTGGTTAGTGGTAAATGTTCCCGTCGCCTCCAAGATTTGGGGTCCAGGATCGGAATATCTAGAACCATACCGCTCGGTACTTGGATACAAGTGGCCGTTAGATATTCTGCGTGATGCTGGTCTTGGCTTCTTTGTCTTTTGGTATGTGGTTGCCGTAGTTTTAGCGATCGCCTTTGTAATCGGATGGAAGACGCGTTTCGTCACTCCACTCTTTTTCATTTTCTACACGGCCATAAATGCTCAAAACACACCTGTTTCTGACGGTGGAAACTACTTCATCCGAATTATGCTGATTTATCTGATCTTTGCAGATCTATCGAAGCATTGGTCGGTCGATTCTTGGATGCGTAAGCGCGCTGCAAAAAGTAAGAAAGAATTCGAAGCCGTTACGGTGCTTCATAATCTAGCGTTGTGCCTAGTAGTGGCTCAGCTTTGTATGGTCTATTTAGAAGCCGGTCTATACAAAGTTCAGGGTAGTTTGTGGCAGAACGGCACCGCCATGTATTACCCGGTCAATTCTGAAGCTTATGGTGTCTTTCCATGGCTCAGCGACCTCATCACTGCGAACTCTTGGGTAGTTGCGCTGATTACCTACGTAACTGTGGTGGCACAAATTGCGTTCCCATTCATGCTGTTCCATAAGATCAGCAGGAGGATTGCGCTGATCGTGATTCTTGGGATGCATATCGGTATCGCCGTCGTTATGGGGCTCCCGTTCTTCTCGGGCATCATGGCATCTGCGGACGCCGTCCTTGTCTCCAGCGGCACTTGGTTAACTATTCAGGGATGGCTAGCCACACAATGGCGTGAAAAGTTCCTTCGTAGGAATCCATCTGAAGGTACTTCAGAACCAGAAGATGAATTTACCGACAGGCCGGAAAAGGCATCTTCGACCGCTTAAACGAATTAGTCGGGGCGAACCATGCAAGTTCATGGTTCGCCCCGACTTTCATGGGCACATGGGCGGCTGCCAATGCATGAATTACTCGCCCACGTAGAACAGGCGCTTGTTTACGAACTCATCCATGCCCAGTGGGCCGAGCTCGCGTCCGAAGCCAGAGCGCTTCACACCACCGAACGGCATTTCAGCACCTTCAGCTGCGGCGATGTTGACATTGCTCATGCCAACCTGCAGCTTCTGGGCGACTTTGGCAGCGCGTTCTGCATCGGTGGAGTGCACTGAACCGCCCAGGCCGTAGATGGTGTCGTTAGCGAGGTCCGCAGCTTCCTCGTCGCTGGCTACCTTGTAGACTACGGCTACTGGGCCGAAGAGCTCTTCGTAGAAGGCGCGCATCTCCTTGGTGACACCGGTCAGCACGGCAGGGGAGTAGTAGGCCGCAGGACCGTCGTGCAGCACGCCGCCGGCGTGCAGGGTCGCTCCCTTGGAGACTGCATCCTGCACCTGGGCGTGGAGGTCCTCGGCTGCCTTGCGCGACGACATCGGCGCGAAGGTCCCTTCCAGCTCTGCCATTGGATCCCCGGCCTCCAGGCCTTCTGCGCGCTTGGTCAGCTCGGCGACGAAGTCGTCATAGATGTCTTCCATGACGATCATGCGCTTGTTCGAGTTGCAGGCCTGGCCCGTATTATCGATGCGGAATCCCCACGCGGTGTCAACGATGCCAGGCACATCATCCGAATCCAGGACAACGAATGGATCCGAGCCGCCAAGTTCCAGCACGGCCTTCTTCAGGTTACGGCCCGCTTGCTCGCCGATGATGGCGCCTGCGCGCTCCGAACCGGTCAGGGAAACGCCCTGGATGCGGGAATCAGCGATGATGGTGGAGATCTGGTCGTGCGTTGCGAAGACGTTGTTGTAGACGCCTGCCGGGACGCCGGCCTCGTCCATGATTTCCTGAATGGCCAATGCCGAGCGCGGGCATGACTCGGCGTGTTTCAGGATGATGGTATTGCCCAGCATCAGGTTTGGCGCTGCGAAGCGCGCTACCTGGTAGAGCGGGAAGTTCCACGGCATGATGCCTAGAAGGGGGCCAACCGGAAGCTTCTGCACGACGGCCTTGCCGCCGGAGAACGACTTGATTTCCTGGTCCGCGGCCAGGGAAGGCCCCTCGGTGGCGAAGTACTCGAAGATGTCCTTGCAGTATTCTGCCTCGCCGACTGCCTCGGAGAGCGGCTTGCCCATTTCAGTGGTCATGATTTTGCCAAGCTCTTCAGCACGCTCGGCGAAGAGGGCTGCAACCTTGGAAACGATCTTCGCGCGCTCGGTGATGTCAACGTTCTGCCATGACTCGTAGGCAGACTGGGCCGAGCTCAGGGCCTGCTCGACTTGCTCGTCGGTGGCGGCGGCGAATTCTTCAACAACTTCACCGGTGGCCGGGTTTAAGACCTTGTAGGTTGGGGCGCTCATCAATGCTCCTGTCGTTTGTGCAGATTGGTCAGCGTAAGCCTGTTCCTTGACGCTATCGAACTTAACACAATAAATGAATGTAATTCACTTCATTGCGCGTCTACGTCGAGCTTATCCCCAGAATTGCGTTTGAGCCAGTATGGAGAAGCAATATTCATCGGCGGAAAACAGGCCACGCATCCAAGCAAAAGCAAAGCCGTGGTCTCCCCAAGTGAACACAGGGAAACCACGGCTATCGACTATGGCTCCATTGGGCCGTTTTCAAGTCATATTGTTAGCTGATTGCTGAAGCGCGCCACCAATCGATACCGGCATCACCTTGCGCGATATCGGCAATCTTCGATAGCTCTGTCTCGCTGAATTCCAGGTTGTTCAAAGCACCCAAATTTTCGTCCAGCTGCTTGGTGGAAGAAGCGCCAATGAGCACCGACGTTGCCGCTCCGTCACGAAGCAGCCAGGCCAAAGCCATCTGTGCCAGGGATTGGCCTCGCTGCTGGGCCACCTCGTTCAGGCTTCGGACCTTGGCCATATTCTCTTCTGTCAGTTGGCTTTCAAGTGAGCGGCGACCTCCTTGGCGCTCAACATCAGTGGTCGACAGGTACTTGTCGGTTAGCAGGCCCTGGGCCAATGGAGTGAACGCAATGGTGCCCATGCGTTCTTTCTCCAGGGTTTGCATCAAGCCATGCTCAACCCAAGGGTTGAGGATGTTGTAGGAAGGCTGGTGAATGACCAGCGGAGTCCCCAGATCATTGGCGATGGCCTTGGCCTCGGCGGTGCGTTCTGCAGAGTAGGAAGAAATGCCAACATAGGTGGCCTTGCCTTGGCGCACCAGGGTATCCAGAGCCCCTATGGTCTCCTCCAATGGGGTCTTGGGATCAAAGCGATGCGAGTAGAAGATGTCCACATAATCCAAGCCCATTTTTTCTAGCGATGCATCGCACGATGCAAGCAAATACTTGCGAGAACCGAAGGTTCCGTACGGGCCCGGCCACATGTCGTAGCCGGCCTTGGAAGAAATCACCAATTCATTTCGGTAAGGCTTGAAGTCCTTGCGCATCATGCGCCCAAAGTTCTCTTCGGCAGAACCCGCAGGTGGACCGTAATTGTTGGCCAGGTCGAAGTGGTTGATGCCGTTGTCAAACGCATGGCGGAGAATTTCTCGCTGGCTGTCGAAGGGCCGGTTGTCTCCGAAGTTCCACCATAATCCCAAGGACAACGGGGGCAGCCGCAAGCCTGAATCGCCAACGCGGCGGTAGCCGTAGTGTTCGTAGCGATCCGCCGCTGCAGTGTAGGGGCGGTGCAATTCCTTGATGGATGGCATTCGTTCGTATTCCACGAGACACCTTTCTACCAGCAGCGATGCTGGCTGGGTGGAGGGCAAAGGGCTTCCACCTCAGAATATGCCAGAAGGCGACTCGTCCAACGTGTTGCCGGGACAAATCTGCTATGTGCGTAACGTTGCGGCAACGGCGTGGATAGGAATCTGATCAGACGAAATTAAATGAAGAACCGATCCGTCAGGCCAAGGAGGTAACGCCTGCGCGGATCGGTTCTTCTAGATCACTCGCACCTTGAGAAGGTAATAACCACACTAGGAGCCGAGTCTTGAAACAAGCTGAGTGCGACGTGTGTGGTCACCTAGGAAGTTGATGTCTAGTAATTCGACGGTGGGTCAGAAGCAGGGAAGGATTCATCTTCCCACTCTTCGACAAGCTCTTCGTCATGCTGGTCATGAAGCTTTTTCTCTTCGTCGGGATCTACCGGCTGCCCGTTGGCTGATTGTGCATTCATGATCTTCCCCCTTTTGATTTTGGTCCAGACCACTTTTGTTGGCGGTGGCCTTTTCGCGTACTTTCAGTCTTCACCTATTAATTGGCGTTGTCGATAGGTTTGGGGCAACTCAGATTTCCCCTTCCCCATGGATAGGGGATTTAATCGAAAGCATGCCGATGATCAATAATCCTGTCGATGGTTCCAACATCTTTTTTGACGATGACGGAGCAGACGGGGAACCAATTCTCTTCCTGCACGGCTCAGCTTTATCCCGATCCATTTGGCGCGGTCTGGGCTACACCAAGGAACTTGGCGAAGACCATCGGACCATCCGCATGGATTTACGCGGTCACGGCAAATCAGCCAAGTCGCATGACGTCGCCGACTACACCATGGACAAGGTCGTCAGCGACATCCAAGCAGTCTTGCGCCATCTGAGCCTTGAACGGGTGCATATTGTTGGGTACTCGTTTGGTGCGCGTACCGGTCTGCACTTGGCCATGAATCATCCGGAGCAAGTGATCTCATTGATCATGCTCGGCGGCACGTTTGAAATCACCCCAGGCGAAATCGGCAAACTCTTCTTTCCCGGATATCTGGAAGTGTTGCGCCGTGGAGATATCGAAGGGTTCGTCAGCGGCCAGGAGACCGGCGGAAAATTGGATCCTGCAACCAGGCTGGCTTTCAAAGCAAATGATCCGCTAGCCTTGGCCGCGTACTACGAGGCCGCTGAGACGCTCCAGAATATTGCTCTTGCAGACTTGGCCAAAATCGGGATCCCAACCTTGCTGCTGATCGGCACGCGTGATCAGCCTCGATTTGACCAGAACAAAATTATGGTTCGCACGTTGCCCAACGCTCGAATGGTGGCCTTGCCGGGACGAACGCATGGCAGCACCCTGTACCCAATCGAGCCAGTCATCACCGCCATCCGCTCCTTCTGGTCCGGGCGCCAGGCATGAGCGGCAGTACTTTTGATCTAGAGCGGGTCGCCCGCGGGCTTGCATTCAGGCCCATTCGGGATGACCTGTACAGCGCGCTCCTTTCGGATCCTTCTGGCCCTCTGGTAATTCAATCGCCGCCGGGATCGGGCAAAACCACCATTGTCCCGCCGACGGTGAGCAATGCACTGCGGGAAGCCGGGCTGGCTGGAAAAATAATCGGTACCCAGCCACGCCGCGTGGCAGCCCGCGCCGCTGCCCGGCGGCTTGCCCACTTGGATGGGTCAGCGCTCGGCGAGCACGTCGGTTTTGCGGTTCGCGGAGAACGCAAGAGTTCCGCAACAACCCAGGTGGAATTTGTCACCGCAGGTTTGATGCTGCGCCGTTTGCTGGCCGATCCGGATTTGGCGGGGGTCAGCGCCGTCATCATTGATGAAGTCCACGAACGGTCCATCGATACCGATCTGCTGCTGGCAATGGTCAAGCAAGTCAATGAACTTCGAGATGATCTTTGCCTTGTTCTGATGAGCGCGACGCTGCACGCCCAGGAACTTGCCGATTTCCTTTCGACTGAAAAACCAGCGAGGGTGTTCAGCGCCCAAACCGCGCAGTTCGATGTCGAGGAGATTTTCGAGAGCTACTCATCAGCCAGAGTCACTGAATTCGGTATCAAAGATGACTACTTGCGACATGTCGCGGCCGTTAGCGTGCAGCATTCGGCGAGAGCCAATGCTGCCAGCAAGCATCCGGTGGACACCTTGGTATTTGTGCCGGGCGTGCGTGAAGTCGAACGCGTCTGCGCCCAGATTTCAGCCAATGGTGTCACCGCATTGGCACTGCATTCGCAAATCTCTTCGGCCGAGCAAGACGCGATTCTGAATGAACCTGAGGCAGGCAGTTCGCCGCGAATTATTGTTTCAACTTCCATTGCCGAATCCTCGCTGACAGTACCTCGGGTCCACCTCGTGGTCGACGCTGGCTATGCCCGGGAACCGCGTCGGGATACGTCCCGCGGAATGTCCGGGCTTGTCACAGTCGTAGCAAGTCGTGCCACAGCCACCCAGCGTGCTGGCCGTGCTGGCCGACTGGGACCCGGCCAAGTCGTGCGCACCCTTGACCCCAAGTCCTTCGCCGCGGCACCAGCCTATTCCACCCCGGAAATCCGCACCGGTGATCTAGTTTCGGCAGGTCTTGCCCTGGCAGCGTGGGGAACGCCTCGGGGAGAGGGTCTGGAGTTGTGGGAGGTTCCCCCTGCCGCGGCCATGGGCAGCGACGAGCTGGTGCTCAAAAGCCTTGGCGCCGTTGACAGTTCGGGACGCATTACCTCGATGGGCGAGCAAATGGTCAGGATCCCCACCGATCCCAGGGCCGCGCGAGCCTTGCTGGAGGGCGCGCCCTTGTTCGGCTCGCTGCCGGCGGCCGAAGCTGTGGCATTGCTGGCCAGCTCCGAGCGCATCGCCAGCGCAGATCTGCAAGAACTGCTGGTTTCGATTCGAAGGGCATCCCATCCGGGCCACCGCGCCTGGAAACATGAGGCAGCGCGCATGGAACGACTGGTGGAGGCGAAGACTCGCGGCAAGCAAGGACAACCTGCGCCAGCCACTGCTTCGTCGGCCGAGGCATTGTCAGCCATCAGCGCACTGGCCTACCCGCAATGGGTTGCCCGCAAAGTTGGGCACGATGAGTACCTGCTTGCTTCAGGAACAAGAGCTGTTCTTCCTCGGGGGAGCCACTTGGCACATGAGGAGTATTTGGCCGTGGTCGAAGTGGCGCGGACCGGGACCAAGGCAACGATCAGGCGAGCGACGGGTATCGAGCTGACTACGGTCCTTGAGTTGCTTCCGCAAATGCGCGAGAGCAAAGAAACTGCCGAATTCATCGACGGCAAAATCAGTGCTCGCAAGGTAGAACGCTTCGGCGCCATTGAGCTTTCCACGCGTCCCATCAAGGCTACCGAGGAATTGGGAATGCAGGCGGTCCAGTTCGCTGTGCAAGAGCAGGGACTGGCGTTTTTCGGTGAGCAGGAAAATTTTGATGCCCTGCGCCGCCGCATGGCAGTGGCCTACCGGTTGCTTGGCGAACCGTTCTGCGCGGTTGATGATGAGTCCCTGATCGCGCGGGCCGATGAATGGCTGCAACCTATTCTGCGCCAGATAGCTCACGGCAAAAACGCTGCCAAAGCCGACGTGCATTCGGCCTTGCGCACCCTGCTTCCGTGGGAGCATGCGCACGATTTTGATTCGTTGGTGCCGCAACGCCTGGAAGTGCCGTCAGGGTCCAAGATCCGCATCTCCTATCCACCTGTGGGTGAGAGCGGTCCGGCTGTGGTGGCCGTCAAGCTTCAAGAGTGTTTTGGCCTGGACCAGTCTCCGCGGCTGGTGCACGAGAAGCTGCCGGTGCAGTTCCACCTGTTGTCCCCAGGGGGCCACCCGCTGGCAGTTACCGAAGACATTGCCAGCTTCTTTAATGGCCCCTACGCTCAAGTTCGTTCTGAAATGCGTGGACGCTATCCGAAGCATCCCTGGCCAGAAAATCCTTGGGGACATGTGGCCACGGCAAAAACGAAGAATCGGCTCAACGGGCAATAGCCGCACAAAGATGTCGGGCTGCTGGCACGGACAGCACCCCGACATCTTGCCAGCGACACTGGATTGCTTATGCGAAGGCGGAGAACCCCGTGATGTCGCGTCCCATGATCAGGGCCTGGACCGTCTCGGTTCCTTCGTAAGTGTGAATAGCTTCCACGTCAGCAAAGTGGCGGGCGACGCGGTTGCTGGTGAGAATGCCGTTGCCTCCCAACAGGTCGCGGGCATTGGAAGCAATGGCTCGTGCAGTGCGAGTGGCCGTGTACTTGGCCAGCGAGGCCTGTGGCCCGGTGAGCTCACCGGCGGTCTCACGCTTGGTCGCTTGCATTACCAATACCTGAATGGTTGCAAGTTCGGACTGCATGCGTGCCAAGCGCTCCTGGACAATCTGGCTGGCAGCCAACGGACGGCCGAACTGCACTCGCTGTTTTGCGTAGTTCACCGCTGACTCGTAGCAAGCGGTGGCATGGCCGACAGCGGACCACGCGACACCAAGACGCGTAGCGAACAGCACCCGGGAGGTGTCCTTGAAGCTGGTGGCATTCGGCAGCACATCTTCGTCGGGGACGAAAACATTCTCCATGCGGATATGCGCCTGCCAGATAGCACGCAGCGACAGCTTGTTTTGAATGGTGGTGGCGTTGTACCCCTCGGCGTCCTGATGGACGGCAAACCCGCGAACCTTGCCCTCATCGTCACGAGCCCAAACGATGGAGATGCCGCCGATGGAACCGTTGCCAATCCATTTCTTTTCACCGCTGATCCGGTACCCGCCTTCGACTTTTGTCGCGCGAGTTTCCAATGACACCGAGTCAGACCCGTGGGTTGGCTCGGTTAGTGCAAAGGCGCCCGGCAGGTCGCCGGACAGCATCGGCATGGCGTACTTTTGGATCTGTTCCTCATTGCCGCAGAAGAGCACCGAGCGCAGCGCCAACCCGCCTTGCACGCCAACGATGGTGGCCACGGAACCATCGCCGCGTGCCATTTCCATGTTGACCAATCCGGCTGCCAGTGGACTCATTTTTTCGTGGGAGTCCAGATTCATTCCGTCACGCAACAGGTCCGCTTCGCCGAGCTTCTTGATCAGATGGAGGGGGTAGTCGGCCTTATCCCAATATTCGTGGATGTTCTTTTTGACTTCTTCTACGACGAACTTGCGTGCCTTGGCACGCCAGGCGAGGTCTGCAGCATTTATATCGGCAAAGATTCCGGTGGGGTCAATATTGACGTCTTCTGCCCAGAGATCGTACTCCGGTTCAACAACGCCGGCGGGAAATTCCAAACCGGTCGACTTCTCTGTCATCTCAGACGCTCCAAATTGGCTAGAGTTAAAACTTTTAACTCCAGCCTAATGGAACGCAGTGTCATGTCAAGAAACTACGTTTCACTGTCTGTGGTTGATTATTTGCTGTGTTCTTTCAACGCCGCCGAAACTGCCTGCAGAATGGATTGCTCGTCGGAACCTGGATCAATCACCGAAACGATGACCGTAGGCGTTGGGGAAGCGGCAGTCGTGCCCGTATTTTCGCCACCCAGCAGGTCTGCAAAGCGTTCAAGGAAGAACCGAACATCATGAGCCAGCTTGCTTCGGTCGGTACTGGCCGGATCCTTGATCCACGTGCGCAGGTGATCATTGTGGATGGCCACCAGGCCGGCGCTAACTCCGAGGCACAAGGATTTTTCCGTTGCGGTGTTGGCCAAATCGCGACGGACCAGAAAATCGTAGAATGCGCGCTCGTACCGATGAGTTGAGACGAGCTCTCGTTCTCGTAGCGACGGGACAGAAGAAAGCAGCCTGTGCCGAAGCCGAGCGCCTTCGGGATTGACCGTGTACTGGTCAAATACGACATGGGCCGCGTCAATCAAAGTCGATATCGCGTCGACAGATGATGCCGCCAGTGTCGTCTGAACGTGGGTGATGATCATTTCTTGATCGGCAAAAACCATGTTCTCTTTTGAGCCGAATCGGCGGAAGAACGTGGAACGCGAGATCCCCGCAGCTGCTGCCAGCTCATCGACGCTTGTGGTGTCGAAGCCTTGGGAAATGAGCAGATCAAGTGCGGCCGGCGGCACAGCGGAAGAAGCGATCATGATTCACGAATTTAGCACGATTCTCAATCCCTGATTCCTGAAGGGTGCCAAGCGCGCCGCTGAAATGATTGTGAACTCCCACGGCCATGACTACGCTGAACAGCAGAGCGTTCTTTTCCAGAACGCGTATTTACTATTGGAAAGAAAAGTGAGGGCCCATGGGAATCTCGATCGCAAACGCCGCACTCCGATTAGTCAGCGGCGCATTCATTCTCAACAGCGGCATTAACAAGCTGCGCATTGATGAAGCCAGCGCGGCCGGGTTGCAGCAGATGGCGTCCAACGGTGTGCCGCAGATGGCGGAACTGGAACCTGCGGTCTTCGGCAAGGTTCTATCCATTTCGGAAATCTCGCTGGGCAGTGCCCTGCTTTTGCCGTTGGTTCCTTCGCGCTTGGCAGGAATCGGTCTGGGCGCCTTCTCCGCGGTGCTGCTGTCTTCTTACCTGCGCACTCCCGGAATGACCGAGTCTGATGGCGTACGTCCAACTGCTGATGGCACCGCCTTGGCCAAGGATGTGTGGCTGGCCGGTATCGCTGTGGCTTTGGTTTTTGGCCGCCGGGCAGCAAAGAAGATCAAAAAAGAAAAGTAATTTTTGCGCCGTTGCCCAGTCCGGTGTGCAGGCGGAAGTAGATTGTTTCTGAAGACTGAGGTTTTCAGGGTTCAAATTTGGATGACAAGCTAAGAGGAGAACCAATGGGTTTCTTAGATGATGCAAAGAAGAAGCTGGGCGAAGCAGTCGAGAACGCCAAGGAGTTCGCCGGCGACGCCACCGAAAACATCAAGGGCTTTGCCGCTGATGCGCAGGAGAAAATCGGCGAGAAAGTCGATGAGTTCAAGAACGGCGACAGCAACGATGGTCCTTCGGACCAGGCATAAATAGCTAGCAAGAGAACCCCGGCTTGCCAGTGGAATTCCACTGGCAAGCCGGGGTTCTCTTGTATCCAGAACGGCAACGAAATTGTTGTCAGGACTTCTTGCCGGGGCTCAAGAAAGCCACCACAATTACGGCAGCTAGGGCAGCGAACCCTGGCAGCAGCAGGGCTTGGCCCAAACCGACCGAGGTTGCTTCCATCAGTGTTGCAGGATCCTTCGTGGAAGCCTTTTCGATCTGTGCTTGCACACGCGAATCCATCATCACGGCGATCAGCGCCGAACCGAGCACGGAGCCGATCTGGCGAGTGGTGTTATAGATGCCGGATCCGGCCCCGGCATCACGCGGAGTCAGGTCTCGGGTAGCGGCCAGCGAAAGCGAAGGCCAGATCATGGCCGAGCCAACGCCCTGCACGGCTGATGGAATGAGCAGGGTCCACAGGGCGATGTCTGCGTGCATCATGTAGGCGTACACCACGGTTGCTCCGCCAAAGAGCAGGAAGCCGGGTACTGCCAGAATTCTTGGACTGAGCTTGTTGACCATCTTGCCCAGGCGCGGTGCGATGAAAATGCCCACTACTGCCATCGGCGAAATCATCAGCGCCGATTCCGTAGGGGTCAATCCGCGGACGTTCTGCAAGAAGAACACCATTGGCAGGCTGATGGTTGCGATGGTCAGGCCCATGAATGCGATGGCCACATTGGAGAGCGAAAAATTGCGTACCAAGAACAAGCGCAATGGAACCAGCGGTTCAGACTTCGTCTTGCCCTGCCACCAAACGAACACGGCCAGCAGCAGTACGCCGGCGATGATCAAGTGCCACGAAGAAATCGGGCCAATGAAGGGTTCCCAATCGGTCGAGTCGCCTTCCTGGATGCCAAAGACCAGGCAGAACATCGCCACTGCTGACAGGGCCACTCCGATCCAGTCAAAGGAGTGCGCCTGGGATTCCAAGCGCGGAACAAATTTGAAGACCATCACCAAGCTGAGAACGGCGATGGGCAGATTGATGAAGAAGATCCATTCCCAGCCCACCGAGTCCACCAGCAAGCCGCCGGCAATCGGGCCAATCAGTGAAGCGATACCGGCTACCGCACCCCACAACCCCATGGCTGCGCCTCGGTGCTGGTACGGGAACAGGCGGGTAATCATGGTCATCGCCTGGGGCGAGATCATCGAGGCGCCCAGTCCCTGGACTGCGCGGGCGGCAATCAGCGATCCAAGGGAATCCGAGAGGCCGCACCAGAGCGAGGCGAGAGAGAAGATGGCCATGCCGATGAGGTAGATGTTGCGCGGGCCAAACCGGTCGCCCAAGCGGCCGGTGACCAGCAGCGGTACGGCGAAGGTGAGCAGATAGGCGCTATTGACCCAGAGGATGCCAGAGATATCTGCATCCAGCGAGGCCATGATGGATGGCATGGCCGTGGACACAATGGTGGTGTCCAGGAGGATCATGAAGAACCCGATGACTAGTGCCCAGAGGGCACGCCAAGCGGCTTTCTTATCAAAGTCAATGGTGGGATTCGCAGTTTCAGGCACTGGACAAGGCTAGTACCTGATTGGCAGAAGTGGAATGGATAGTGAGCCTATGAACGGGTAATCAGTCGAAACTCACATTGCCGGAAATGCGGGTTTCAACATCACCACTGACCCAGACACCTTTTTCCGTGGCTTCGATATGCAAGATGGCGCTGCGGCCAACACGGGTTCCCTGGCGCACGGTATAGCGTTGCGGGGCGTACCCGGATTGGGTCAGCCAGATTCCAAAAGCCGCATTGAGCGAGCCGGTAGCAGGGTCCTCTGACACCGCCTCGCCAGCGACGAAGGATCGCACCTCGAAGTCGGCCGGCGGTTGCATCACCACGGAACCGAAGCGCTCTTCGGAACGCTCCAGGTCCGAGGAATCCAAGGGGCGCAATTCTTCCCGCGTTCCCGAGACACGGGGCAAAACCGAACCTCGCGGCTGCCACACACCATGGGCCACGCTGGAAGCCGTATAGGGCCCGATGACTCCAACCTCCAATCCCTGAAGTGCCTCGTAGTCTGGTTCGATGCCCAGAACAACGTCTGCGTCACGCAGGACCAAGCCAGCAGGATGAGGGCCGTTGACCAGCCATTGGTGGTCAACCACGTCATCCTCGTGGATGCCTAGTCCGCTGATAGCCCACTGGAGGACATCTGGCTCCAGCGGACCGGTGCGCGTCAGCGGGGGAGCGAGGAACGCCAGCCGGCGTGAATGACTGTCGGTGCATTCGCGTTCGACCCGAACCGGAATGAGCCCTGCCCCGCATTCCTGGATCAAATGTCCGGCAGGTCCCGGCGCCCCACCGGATTCCAGCCATGCATGGGCGGCACCAAGTGTCGGGTGGCCGGCAAAGGACAGCTCCGTGCTCGGCGTGAAAATGCGGATGGCATAGTCGGCCTCTTCATGGGATGGCTCGACGAAGAATACGGTCTCGGACAAATTCATCCACTGGGCGAAGTGCTGCATCTGATCATCAGTCAGGCTGTCAGCGTTGAATACGACTCCGAGCCCATTGCCGTTGAACGCAGTGGGCGCAAAAACATCAACCTGCTGATAAGCAAATGTTCGGCTCATACTTAGCATGGTGGCACATTAACCATCAGGTTGATCGGGTGTTACGTGAAGGTACGCATAAAACGTCATTAACCTCTCCCGCGCTTGCTGGCCAGCGCGAGTGCCATCCTTTTTGCAATCATCGTAGCTATTCGACTGTGATCAAGACCGCTCGGATTCGCTGGGTTCCGTAGGCTGTGGCAAGGGCTTGCACAGCATTTATTTAGTGCCATATGACATCCTTTAAACATGTCACCTACCCCCGTTGAACCTCTGGACGAGACCGTCGAGGAAGTCATCAGCGTTTCAAGCGTCCTCCCCGCATCGTTGCAATTCTGGGCTGTTCTCCTGGCCGGCGCAGTGGTTGCCGCTATCTTGGCATTTGTTTTCAGCGCTATTGCCCGCCGCATGCTCAAGCGCATTGGCGTGGATGAAGCTGATGTGAAGGCCACCCGCCTTCCATTTTTCGGCCTGATTACTTCTATCGTTGCCAAGTCCGCCTTTGCGCTCTTCTATCGAGATCGTGACTGGTACAACCCGTGGCAATTCGTCATTCTGATCATCCTGGTGACGTTCCTGACCTGGTTCATCATCAAGCTGGTTCTCGTCATCGAGGCAGGCATGATGTCCCGCTTCGAATCGAAATTCGGACCCGGGCGCCGACTAGCCAAGGTGCAAACCCAGGTGGGCTTGATGCGCCGTGTGCTCATTGCGGTGCTCTGCATCTTGGCCGTAGCCGCCGTCTTGCTGACTATTGAACAAGTGCGAGCACTAGGCGCCGGACTGCTGGCCTCGGCAGGACTGGCATCGGTAGTTGTTGGCTTGGCCGTTCAATCCACCCTCGCGAACGTCTTCGCAGGTTTGCAGGTTGCCTTCACCGATTCCATCCGGGTGGATGACACCGTTGTGGTTGAAGGCGAGCGCGGAACTGTCGAAGAGATCACCCTGTCCTATGTGGTGGTCCTGCTGCTCGATGGCCGCCGAATGATCTTGCCTTCCACGTACTTCACCACGACGCCGTTTGAGAACTGGTCACGGCGCAGCACCGAGATTTCGGGCAATGTGGCACTGCAGCTGAAGCTCAACGCGCCAATCGAATACCTGCGCCAGCGCGCCACGGAACTGCTTGAGTCCTCGGACTTGTGGGACGGGCGCGACAATGAGCTGCTGGTGACCGACGCGCAAAACGGTCTGCAAACCGTGACCGTCTACCTCTCAGCGCGCAATGCTGGAGACCTGTGGGGCCTGCGCAATATGATTCGCGAAAAACTATTGGCGGAGCTGCTCGATAGCTATCCCGAATGCTTGCCTGATCCGCGAATTGTTCCAACGACCCCGGCCTAAGCCTCGATTAATGGCCAAGAAACCAATAGATCCTTGGAAGCCGCCAATGAACTGGCTCCCAAGGATCTATTGCGTAGTGCAGTAATTACAGGCGCAGGGCCGCTGGACCGTAATCGTTGTAGCGTTCCTGCCGGGCTGTCGCCTCGCGCAATGCTGAAATCAAGGCTTCAGCCTTATCGATCAGGTCTTGAATCAGGTCATCATCCCGTTCGACCCACAGGTACTCGGGTACCGCGCGCACCGGTACGAAGTCCTGGTGCTCTTCCCAGACGAATAGGGTTCGCTCGGCACCGATGACGTGCTGTTGCCAGAGGATTTGGCGCAAGTAGTTCTTGGGGATCTTCTTGAACGGCTTGTTCGTGGTCTTGATTTCCGCTAAGACCGGAGCGCCTGACGCATCGAAGCCCAGGCCGTCCGGGGTAGCTAAATGAAGCTTGGAGTTTTGCGCGTGAAACAACTGGGATGAAGGGAAGATATTAAAATTCTCCTGCACCCAGGCCGCGATGACTGGTTCGCGTTTGCGCCCGTGATCGGTGTAGGTGTTGCCGGAGAATCCATTGCCGTAGAGCTTGTCCCAGGCCGCGTTCTTGATGGACTTCTCGGTGGATAGCTTTGCGACGTCGGTTGCCGTGATGCCTTGAGCGCGTGCCCTGAGCCATTCAATGCGGTTGGCCGAATCAGCTAAGACACGCTGGAAACACTCATGTTCAACGCCTGGCACAGTTATCACTTGATCTATTCTTCCCCATCATTGCCGGAGAACCGTGCATCTCGGGGCTTCAAATCACGTGAGACTAGTCGCTGGCGCGCGCAATCGCAGCCAAAAGCTGAGGCAGCGTGGGTGTATCGCTGGCTCTGAATTTTTCCGTGCTGCCTTGCACCAGCCTGATTACCGGAGTGCTGGTGATGCCCAATTCCTCGCCGCGCTGGACCTGCTCCACAACATTGATTTCTTCCACGTGCAAATCCGGCAACAGGGCCTGGGCGCGTGCCACAGTTTGCCGCGTGCGGATGCACGGTGCGCAGAACGGCTGCGTATACAGGTCCAATTTCATGGGCAGTTCAAGAACTCCTGGGGTACTGGTTCATGGCGCCGGCGCTCCTACCGGAGGATGAGCCTGACAAGGCGCGACTTCGCCCTGCGCGCCGATGCGCGCAGAACTCAATATTGAAAACATGGAATCATGCTTGAAAATTCCATTGGCCATCCACCCGTACTCCTTGCCCAGAACCTTTGCCGGAGCTTCGGCTCAACCACCGCACTGAACCGCGTCAATCTCGAAATCTCCCTCGGAGAATCATTGGCGATCATGGGTCCGTCCGGATCCGGAAAATCAACATTGCTGCATGCCTTGGCCGGCATTGAGCTGCCCGACTCGGGAAGCCTGATGCTCAACCTGCCCGGGCAACAGCCAGTGGACATCCAGGAGCTCGCCGATAAGGCGCGAACCAAGCTGCGCAGGCAGTCCTTCGGATTCGTTTTCCAATCCGGCCTGCTGATCCCGGAACTCACGGCTGAAGAAAACGTGGCCATGGCGCTGATGATCAATGGCACGCCCCGTGCGGCCGCCATCGCCCAGGCAGGCCAGGCGCTCGTGGCCCTGGGACTGGCCGGCATGGAGCAACGGCGAATTGGGCAGCTCTCTGGCGGACAGATGCAACGTGTAGCTATCGCCCGCGCACAGGTCACCGGGGCCATGGTCGTATTCGCCGATGAGCCCACCGGTGCCTTGGATTCCACAACGGGTACCGAGGTGCTTGAGACCTTGCTGGAGTGCACCGTAGGCCAGGGCAAGTCGCTGGTTATGGTCACCCACGACCCTTCGGTTGCCGCGCAGTGCGATCGCGTCGTAAAACTGCACGACGGGCAATTGATCAGCGACAGCCGACGCGGCACCAGCGCACTAGGCGGGGATGTTCGATGAACATTCTGCACCTTGCCTGGTTGCTCGGGCGTCCGGCTAAAACCCGTTTGGCACCGCAAATCCTAACCGTAAGCGCCTATGCCTTGGTCAGCGCGATCTTGCTGATCGTCTTGGGCGGCGCCTATTCCTTTACCAGTTTTGAACTTGAGGCCCAGGGTGCCTACCTGCCGTTGGCCGGGCTCGCCGTGGTGCTGCTGGTAGTGCCGCTGATGGTGCTCGGCTCCGCGGCGGCCCGTCTTTCAGCACGAGCCAATGACCGGGCGCTGTCCTCGTTGCGCCTGCTTGGCGCTACCGGCTCGCAGATCAGCCTGGTAGCCATTGTGCAGGCCGCCGGTACTGCCCTGGTAGGAGCGCTCGCCGGTGTCGTGCTGTATCTGGCCTGCGCGCCGGTGGCATCGTTGATTCCGTTCCAGGGAGCACCCATCGGGACGGCCATCTACTTGCCCGTGTGGGTATTGGCGATTGCAGTAGTCGCAGTCGTCGTGCTCTCGGCGGTGAGCGCGGCAGCCGGTTTGCGCAAGCTGATGATCACTCCTTTGGCCGTGGCCACGCGTCGCAGTGTGCCGGTCCCCAGTTGGATTCGGGCCTTGATCACCGTGGGCGGCATCCTGCTGTTGTGCTTGCTCTTCTTCAACCTGGGGCAGGTGGCGCAGAGCATCGCAGTGTTCGTGGCGGTGATTGTTGGAGGCTTTGGCTTTGGCCTGCTGGTGTTGAATCTCGTTGGGCCCTATCTGGTGTCCAAGGTAGGGCAGAGCAAGCTGAAGAAAGCCGATACCCCGCAACAGCTGTTGGCTGCCCGGATGATCCTGGAAAATCCTGCCGAATCCTGGCGACAGGTTTCCGGCGTTGCCATGGCATCATTTGTCGCCGTGGTGGGCGGAAGCGGTGCGGCGATGATGCAGGCTTCCCCAGCCGGGCAAGCCAGCAACAGCTGGTACGACTATTTGCCAGGGGACATCTTGACTGGCGTTCTGCTGACGCTGGCGATTACCTTCATCTGCGTGGCGGCGTCCTCGGCCATTACGCAGAGCGCCGGCACCTTGGACCGCGCGGAACTCTATTCAGGGTTGCATCGATTGGGCATGCCATGGAGCACAATGAACGCTGCACGGACCAAGTCCTTGATGATCCCGGCGCTGGCGGCATCCGTTGCTTTTGCCATCGCTTCCACCGTGTTGGTTCTTCCACTGGCCGGGATGGCAGTGATCTTCAGCCCGTTGACGGTGGTCACGGTCATTGCCGCCGTGTTACTTGGATTGGCGCTGGTGCGGGGATCGATTTCGGTCGCTGATCCGGGACGATTGCTAGCGACTAGAGAATAAATTCCGTGGTCAACAACTGCAAGCTGGCCGCCATGTGTGGCTAGCTTCACTTTCGGGCCGGTGATTAGATACGTTTCGTGTTGCGTATTGATGGGCCTAGCGCGTATTGTGGCATACGGATCGGATAGGTAAACCTAACCTATCTACGCCAACATGTTTACAGAACCTCGCATAGTCTGGAATCACCGACCCATGAATATTTCACGTCGCGCCGGGATCTTCGCCGCGTCCACCGCAATCCTCGCCCTGAGCCTGACCGCTTGCGGTTCGGCAAGCAACTCCGCAGATTCCTCGGCGGATGCTTCGGCCACCTCTGCAGGCGACTTCACTCCGGTCACCATCAAGAACATCTATGGTGAGACCAAAATCGACAAGGCTCCGCAGCGCGTCGCAACGATCTCATGGGTCAACGCCGACACCCTGCTGGCCCTGGACACCGTTCCAGTGGGCATGGACACCGACGCCTACGGCCAGAACGAGAACAACTCCACCGAGTGGAAGGACGAGGCGCTCGCAAAGCTGGACGCTTCCATCGGTTCCGAGAAGGCTCCGGTGCAGTTCGCTACCGGTGACGATCCGGACTACACGGCTATCGCCAAGACCAAGCCAGACGTCATCTTCGCCCCGTATTCGGGCTTGAAGAAAGAGCAGTACGAAAAGCTGCAGGAAATCGCTCCGGTTGTTGGCCCGATTGAGCCGAACTACCTGACCAGCTGGCAGGACGCGACCGAAGCCGCCGGCCAGATGCTGGGCAAGGAAGAAGAAGCTGACGCGCTGATCGAGAAGATTGAAGGCGATCTGGCCAAGGTCGGCGAAGAGAATCCGGTACTGAAGGACAGCACCTTCATCGCAGCGGACCTCTCTGCTCCGGATACCGCGTATGTCTACTCGCAGGGCGACACCCGCCCGCGCTTCCTCGAGGCCCTGGGCATGAAGCAGGCCGACTATGTCCAGAAGAACGCCGCCAAGGACACCTTCTTCTTCACCGTTTCGCCTGAAAAGGTCAACGAGTGGGATTCGGATATCGTCTTCGCTTCGGCAGTAGCCGGAAACACCACCAAGGACATTGTGAAGTCCCAGGCGCTGTATGGCCAGATTCCGGCCGTGAAGAACGATGCCCTGGCGCTGCCAGGCACCGATGAAGCAACTTTGGCCATTTCGGCCGCTTCGCCACTGTCCCTTGAATGGTCCTTGGACAAGGTGGTTCCAAAAATCGTGAAGGCTGCTGAAAACGCAGCAGCCGCAAAGTAGCGGCTAGCGATTCGACGCTAGATAGTGCAACTGCGCTTCCAACGATCGGCTAGCCGCGCCCACCAGGCGCGGATCCAGGTCGGGGTAGACGAACTCCAGCAAGTCAGCTGGGGTGGCGTCCGCCCCGGCCTTGCCGAGTTTCTGCAGGGCGGCGCACACTTGGTTCAGCCGGGACTCCCGGTGCTCAAGGTAGGCACGCAGCAGCTGATGCGAGGTTCCATGCTGCTGCCCGTGCGCCGGATGCAAGGGCAGGTCCGGCAAATCCAGCAGCCTGTTCAGCGAAGCGAGATAATCGGCCAGCGTTCCATCTGGATGTTCCAAGATGGTGGTGCCCCGGCCCAGAACTGTATCGCCGGTGAACAGGTGCGAGTCCCGCGTCGTGAAGCACACCGAATCCGAGGTGTGGCCAGGGGTGAAATGCACCTGGATGTCCACCCCGGCCGAGCTGATTGCCTCATGGTCTTCCAGTACGGGGGCGTCGCGACAGAATTCAGCCAGCTTCGCGCGGACCGGCGCCCCGGTCAGCTGGCGCAAGCGATCAATCCCGCCGGTATGGTCCGCATGGCGATGGGTGACCAGCACCAGCTGGATATCGAATTGAGCCAGCGCCTGCAAATGCGCTTCAAGCTCGGGCCCCGGGTCGATGAGCACCACCGGGGTGCCCGGCGCCAAGGCCGGGAATGCCGGGTCGAAGAGCAAATAGGAATTAGTCCCATCCAGCGTCATCTCCGAGGGATTATCGGCCGTAAGCAAGCCGATGCCGGGAGCAATAACGGTGGGCGAGGAAAGATGTGCCATAGCAATGAGTGTAGGAACCAATGACCGCGACTGAAAGCACGACGCGCCAAGCGCAGGAGCGCACCGGGCCCCGCTTGCCCCGGAAAGTCGGTGCCTTCCTGATCCTCGGGGCGCTGCTGGCAGTGGCCATAGCCGCTTCGCTGCTCTTCGGCGCCCGGTCGGTGTCGCTGGGCACCGCCAGCGATGCCCTATGGCATTTTGATCCGAACAACGGGGACCAAGGCGTGGTGGCCTCGCGCTTTGCCCGCACCGTCGGGGCGATTGTGGTCGGGGCGGCGCTGGGCCTGGCCGGGGCTGGACTCCAGGGGCTGACCCGCAACCCGCTGGCCGACACCGGGATCCTCGGGCTGAACGCGGGTTCTTCCATGAGCGTGGTCGTGGCCATCGCATTCTTGGGCGTCAGCTCATTGGCCGGCATCATGCTGGCAGCCTTTATTGGCGCGGCCGTGGTGATGATCCTGGTGTACCTGGTGGCCAGTGTGGGCCGCGAGGGAGCCACTCCGATCAAGCTCGCCTTGGGCGGTGCGGCCCTGGCAGTGGGCGTTGGGGCCATGACCAACGCGATCCTGATGGTCTCTGATTCCACCTTGGACCGCTTCCGCAAATGGCAAATCGGATCATTGTCCAGCACCCCGATCGACACCTTCCTCTCGGCGATACCGATGGTGGCCCTCGGCGCGCTGATCCTGCTGTCCACCGCGCGGGTTTCCAATGCGGTTTCCATGGGGGATGACACCGCCACCGCCCTGGGCTTCAACCTGGGCCGCGCGCGCCTGCTCGGATCGATCGGCGTGGTCATCCTGGCCGGCACTGCTACCGCGGTGGCCGGGCCGATCGCCTTTGTCGGGCTGATGATCCCGCATGCGGTCCGCCTGCTGGTGGGCTCCGATTATCGATGGCTGATGCCCGGCAGCCTGCTGGCCGGTCCGGTGCTGCTTTTGGCCGCTGATACCGTGGGCCGGGTGATCGCGCCGCCGAGCGAGATCCAAGTGGGCGTGATGTGCGCGATGATCGGCGGGCCGCTGTTTATCCTGATGATGCGCAGCGGCATGAAGTCGGTGAGCCTGTGAGCACGAAAGAAATGACAAGAGCAGCTATGAGCCAGCCAACCGCAAAAGAATCCGGGCCGGCGCCGCAAGGCGTGCCGGCCAAGGCCGCGGTGCGAAGGAACCTGGTACGCCGCACCGCCGGGTGGATGGCCTTGGCCATGGTGCTCACCATCATCGCCTACCTGTTCTGGGGCAGGGATCGATTGCCTGCGGCCGAAGTCCTGCAGGTGCTGGGCGGGCAGAAAGTCCCCGGAACCAGCTTCATCATCATGTCCGACAGGCTTCCGCGCGTTGCGGTCGGCGCCTTGGCGGGAGCCGGGCTGGGCATCTCCGGCGCCCTCTTCCAGCGCTGGCTGGGCAACCCGCTGGCCAGCCCGGACGTCATCGGCGTTGGCTATGGCGCATCGGCCGCCGCGGTCCTGGCCATGATCACCCTGGGCTATAACGACTGGAAGCTCAACGCCTTCGCGTTGGCCGGCGGCCTGGTTGTGGCCGCGCTGATCTATTGGCTTTCGGCCTCGGGCAAGCGCACCGGGCCTCGGCTGATCCTGGCCGGTCTGGCCATCGGCGCGATGCTCCAGGCCCTGATCCAGTACCTGCTGACCCAGGCGCAGGTGAATACCGCCAGCGATGTGATGCACTGGCTGACCGGATCGCTCTCCTCCAGCAACTGGCACAGCGCCCTGGTCCTCCTGATCAGCCTTGGGGCGATCGGCGTGGTCCTGCTGCCCTTCGTCGTGCGCCAGCTGAAGATGCTGGAGCTGGGCGAAGATTCGGCGGCCGCCTTGGGCGTGAACGTGAGCCGGGCCCGGATACTGCTCGTGGTTGTTGCCGTGGCCATGGGCGCCTTGCCCATTGCCATGACCGGCCCGCTGGCCTTTGTGGCCTTCCTGGCCGGGCCGATCAGCGCGGCGCTGAGCCGCGGGCCGATCAACATCCCCCTGGCGGGATTGACCGGGGCTGCCCTGGTCGTCGTTGCCAACTTTTTTGCCGCGAACTTGTTCGCAGATCTTGCACTGCCGGTAGGTGTCATCACCGGCGCATTCGGCGCACCCTTCCTGATTTGGATTCTGGTGCGCGCCAACTCAACCGGAAGCGGGGCATAACCCATGGCCACTTTGCAGGCTAGCGATCTGACCTTGGCCTATGACAAGGTCACCATCGTCGACGAGCTGTCCTTGGATATTCCCACCGGGCAGGTGAGCATCGTGGTGGGCGCCAATGGCTGCGGCAAGTCCACGTTGCTGCGTGCCCTGTCCCGGCTGCTCAAGCCATCGGGCGGCCAGGTGCTGCTGGACGGGGCGGATATCCACTCCAAGCCGGCCAAGGATGTCGCCAAGATCCTGGGCCTGCTGCCGCAGTCGCCGACCGCGCCGGATGGGATTACCGCCCGCGAGCTGATCAGCCGTGGACGCTACCCGCACCAGGGGCTTTTCAAGCGCTTCTCCGCCGAGGATGAAGCGGCGGTGAATCGTGCAATGGAGCTGACCGGCACTATCGAGCTGGCCGATCGCGCGGTGGATGAGCTCTCCGGCGGACAGCGCCAGCGCGTCTGGATCGCCATGGCCCTGGCCCAGGAAACCGACCTGCTGCTGCTCGATGAGCCCACGACCTTCCTGGACGTGGCCCACCAGCTGGAAGTGCTGGACGTGGTCAGCGAATTGAACCGCAGCCGCGGCATCACCGTGGTCATCGTGCTGCACGATTTGAACCTGGCAGCCCGCTACGCCGACTACCTGGTGGCCCTGCGCCATGGCAAGATCTACGCTGCCGGCCACCCCAATGAAGTGGTCACCGAAAAGACCGTCAAGGATGTTTTTGGCATGCCCAGCAGGGTGATCCCGGACCCGGTAGGCGGAACCCCGCTGGTCTTGCCCATTGGACGGCACCGGGTGCTGCGCACCGAACAGGTGCTGGCCTCCAAGGGCATTTTCCGCAGCGAGCCACAGGCGCTGGAGCCCGAAGCCGCGGTGCAGGGTGGAAACGAGGATGCCGCCGAGGCCACGGCGCTGGATTACCGTCCGGCCTACGAGCATGTCCCGACCCTGGCTTTTGACACCACGGTGGTCAACCGGCAGGAACTCTCGCCTTCCTTCCGCCGGCTGACCGTCAGCGGTAAGGACCTGGACTATTTCGGGACCAACAGCCACCCATTGGATATGCGCATCAAGCTGTTGCTGCCTCCGGCTGGCGGAACAGCCCTGACCGATGAAATCGCCTCGATGCGCCCGCAGGCCATGACCAGCCCAGCGGAACAAGAAGGCTGGTACAAGCGCTGGCTGTCCATTGATCCCGATACCCGCGGCTACATGCGAACCTATACGGTCCGGGCCTTCCGCGAGGCCGGGCACCGCGACAACCAGGGGCTGACCGCAGAATTGGATATCGACTTCGTGATGCACGGGCACCTGGTGGATGGAAAGCTGCAAGGCGGGCCGGCCACCGAATTCGGCGACCGCGCGCAGGTCGGAGATCAGCTGCTGTTGCTGGGCCCGAACAAGTTCCTGAACGACGCGAGCTACGGCGGCATCGAATTCCGTCCGGGCGAAGCGCGGCGAATCGTGCTGGCTGGCGATGAAACCGCGGCCCCGGCGATCTGCGCCATTCTCGAATCCCTGCCGTCGAATGTCACCGGGCATGCGCTCATTGAGGTTCCCGAGACCACCGACATCCTGGGTGCTTCGACCCGTTCGGGTGTTTCGGTGCAGTGGCTGACTCGCGGCAGCCACGCCCATGGCGAGCTGTTGCGCAATGCCTTGAGCCAGGTGGTGGCGATTCCTGCAGCAGGAGTGGTGCATACCAACGCCGAGCCGGAGGACATCGATGTGGACTCGCAGATCTTGTGGGAGACCGGGCAGGCCAACAAGGCGCCGTTCTATGCATGGGTCGCCGGGGAAGCGGGAACGGTCAAGGAAATGCGCCGCTACCTCGTCCGCGAAGCTGGCATCGACCGCAAACAGGTAGCGTTCATGGGCTACTGGCGCCACGGCAAGACCGAGAACTGAGAACTAATTCCGCGTCAGCGCAGAACGAAGGCCACGGCCCGGATAACCACGCAGTGGTTATCCGGGCCGTGGCCCTTTAATGCGAAATTCAGTGTGCGGATCCTGGCTCCTTGCACGCCGAGCGTGCCGGCCGCGGATTGTCCCGGTCGAGGATTTCCAGTAGCCTCGTGAGTTTTTCGCGGTCCTGAGGCGAAAGTTTTTCGAAGTACCCTTCCATGCTGTCCCTGCGAAGCCGGGACATCTCGCCCAGCTGTGCCCGGCCACTGGGACTTAACGCGATCAGTGTTGCGCGGCGGTCTGCAGGATCCGGGGTGCGAATCACCAGCTGCTTGGCCTCCAGCTGGTCGACTACCTCGGTGGTGGAGCGCGCTGCGATATGCAGCCGCTCGGCAAGCTGCGAATTGCGCAAGCCCTCGGACTCGGCACGCCCCAGCAGGGACAGCACCCGTGACTGGTGAGGGGTGATCCCCAGGGGGATCAATCCTTCCCTCCAGCGGCCTCGAATAACGCGCGACGCGCGGAGGAAAAGATCTGCCAAGTCAGGCTTGGACTCTTCGTTCTGCATGGTTTCAAGAATAGTGTGTTCTTCAGAACAATTTCAAGATGGAACCACATAGTGAGGTTACCTCTGTTATTCTTTGGGGAAGAGAATGATGAAGGAGGGTCTATGAGCGTGAATTCAATGCCCGGGCATCCCGGTGGGCCGGCCGGCGGAGGGCGAATGAAAAATGCCGTCCAGGATAGGCAATGGCTGGCCGAGCATCCGGTGTCGCTTCAGCGCGTAGCAGCACTGTTCCGCCCGCATCTGGGATCTGTCCTTGCCGTGGTGCTGCTGATTGCAGCCTCGTCCATCATTGGCCTGGCGCAGCCCTTCATTGTTCGAGAGCTGATAGATGTCGCGATTCCCCAGTCCAATATTCGCTTCTTGGTGCTTGGTGCCGGGGGACTGGTAGCGATTGCCCTGGCCACCGCGGTGCTGGAGGTTTTGCAGACCTGGCGGGCCACCCTGATGGGGCAGCGCGTGATGCACCGGTTGCGAACCGGGCTCTTCACGCACCTGCAAAAGCAATCACTGGGATTTTTCACCAACTCGCGATCCGGCGATGTGCAGTCCCGGCTGATCAATGACGTAGGGCAGATGCAGTCGGTGATCACCAACTCGGCAACGAGCATCGCCTCGAACTTGACCACTGTGGTGGCTACGGCCGTGGCCATGGTGGCAATTTCCTGGAAGCTGAGCCTGATTTCCCTGGTTGTCTTCCCGCCGGCCATCTTGCTGGCCAAGCAAACCGCGAAACTGCGTCGAGCGGTCACCGGCAAGCGCCAGCGCGAGATGTCGAACCTGGCATCTCTCATTGAAGAGCGCCTGAGCATTTCCGGCGTTCGCCTCTCCAAGATCATGGGCACCGGTCCCGCAGATGCTCAGGCATTCGCAGGTTCCAGCCACAGGCTCATTGATCTTGAAATGAAAAGCGCACTAGCGGGTCGCTGGCGCATGGCTACCATGAGCATCATCTTCGCAGCCATTCCAGCGGCGCTCTATTTGGCCGCTGGCCTGCCGGTGACCGGTGATGGCATGAGCATCGGAACGCTGGTGGCCTTCACTGGACTGCAAGCCGGGATCTTCCGACCGGTCATGGGGCTCATGCAGCTCTCGGTGCAGTGGGTATCCGCGATGGCGCTGTTCAGCCGCGTCTTCGAATACCTGGATGCGGATCAAGAACTCCCGGTGGCCGATGAGCCAAAGGCGGTGGAGCCCGAGCGAATCAGCGGCGAGGTTCAGCTGCGTGATGTGTGTTTCCGCTATCCGGAGGCGCATAAGCCAACCCTGGACCAGCTGAATCTGACACTCAAGGCCGGCACCATGACGGCAGTGGTGGGAGCTACTGGCTCGGGAAAGTCGACGCTCGGCTCCCTATTGCCTCGCCTGCTAGATCCAACCTCCGGGCAGGTGTTGCTTGATGGGGTGGACCTGAGGGAATACGACCCGCAGGGCATCGCCCATGCAGTTTCCGTTGTTGCCCAGGAAAGCTACTTGTTGCACGATACGGTCCGGGCCAACCTGTTGTGGGCTGCGCCGGGGGCGACCGACGAGCAGTTGTGGCATGCCCTGGAAGCGGCGCAGATTGCCGAGCTGATTCGCAGCTTGCCCCTGGGCATTGAGACCGAAGTGGGGCAGCGGGGACACCGGTTCTCCGGCGGCGAACAGCAGCGCCTGGCCATTGCCCGCACCATGCTGCGCGAACCCAAGGTCCTGGTGCTGGATGAAGCCACCAGCGCGTTGGATACGGTCACCGAGGCCTTGGTCCAGCAGGCATTGGACGAGCTGGCCGCGGGCCGAACCACGTTGCTGATTGCCCACCGGTTGAGCACGGTAATGCGTGCGGATCATATTGTGGTGCTTGAAGGCGGGAAGATCGCAGAGGCCGGAACCTTTGGCGAGCTGGTGTCCCTCGGTGGGCGTTTCGCCCGTTTGGTCCAGAACAGCGAGCTGGCCTCGCGGGCAAGCTAGCAGCTGGAGTCCTTGAGCCCCTGCTGCTCGATCGATTCAAGAATCTTGGGCAATGCGGTCTCCAGGGCGCGGCGTTCGGCCGCGTCGAGTGAATCAAAGAGGGTTTCGCGCACAAAGCTCACGTGGCTCGGTGCCGCGTTTTCGATGGTTGCCTGGCCTTGCTCGGTCAGCGCAATTTGATGGCCGCGGCGGTCGGTCTCATCGGAGCAGCGGCTGATCAGGCCCTTGGCCTCCATGCGGCGCAAGAGGTGGGAGAGGCGCGAACGATCCCAGCGCAGTGCCTCGGCGACGTCCGCGGGACGTAAACTGGGTTCGGTTGCTTCAGAAAGCACGGCCAGGACCGAGTACTCTCCGGACTGCATTTGGGAATCGCGCATCAGCTGGCGATCCATGGCGCTGGGGAATAGCCAGAGGAATTCGCGGATGGTTCTCCAGAGGTCCTGCTCGCTCTCGGATAGCCAGCGGGTCTCATCGCTCGTCATTTTTCTTCACCTTTTTAGAATCTTGCAGGTCAGCAAATTTTGTTGACGCATCAATCATCTCGTGTAGAGTTTAATTTTGCAATATATGGTGACGCGTCAATCAGATATCTGATCTTGCAGCCATGTTCAATTGCTGCCGCTTGCCATAGTGTCGATAGGGGAGCGCGCAATCTTGATTGGCATGACGGACTGTGGAGGGAAAAGATGAGCGAGGAATATTCAACCAAGGGTGCCTATGTCACCGGCGGGGAATTCACCCGGGATACCAATTACATCCAAGACCGGATCGTGGCTGATGCGAACCCGGCAAATTACAGCAGCGAACACAACAACAGCAAGATCGGCCACCCGGACGCCGGCGTCGGCGAAGGCGCCCAGCTCTGGCCGGTGGAAGCCGGACGCTACCGGCTAGTCGCGGCTCGCGCCTGCCCATGGGCCAACCGCACGCTGATTGTTCGCCGAATATTGGGCCTGGAAGACGCGCTGTCTGTCGGGCTGCCCGGCCCCACGCACGATGCCCGCAGCTGGACCTTTGACCTGGACCTCAGCGGGAAAGACCCGGTCCTTGGCACCGAGCGCATTCAAGAGAACTACTTCAAGCGCTTTGCCGACTACCCGCGGGGCATCACCGTACCGGCCATCGTGGACATTCCCACCGGGGCGGTCGTCACCAACGACTACCCGCAAATCACCTGGGACCTGTCCACCCAATGGAAAGTATTCCATCGCGAAGGCGCGCCCAACCTGATACCGCAAGACCAGCTGGAGGAGATGCTCCCGCTGATCAAGCGCATCTTCACCGAAGTCAATAACGGCGTCTACCGCGCCGGCTTCGCGGGCAGCCAAAGCGCCTACAACGATGCCTATGACCGGCTGTTTGCCACCTTGGATTTCCTTGAAGAGCGCCTGTCCACCCGCCGCTTCCTCATGGGCGACCACATCACCGAGGCAGATGTCCGGCTCTTCACCACCCTGGTTCGATTCGATCCGGTGTACCACGGGCACTTCAAAACCAACCGGAACAAGCTCATCGAAATGCCGAACCTCTGGGGCTATGCACGGGATTTGTTCCAGACTCCCGGCTTTGGCGACACTATCGACTTCGAGCAGATCAAGGTCCACTACTATGTGGTCCACGAAGATATCAACCCCACCCAGATCATCCCCAAGGGGCCGGTCTTGGAGAACTGGCTGGAAGCACCAGAACGCGAGCGCTTGGCCGACCAGGGCCCGTGGCTAGAAGGCACGGCCCCGGCGCCGGTGCGCCCGCAAGAGCGCGTGCAGTCCGGGCACAATCCGCTGTACCCCGCTGAACTGGCAGGCTAGTAGTCAAACCCCTGAGCTTCACAGGCCTTCTTGAATCCTTCAAGATCCGTGATCTCAGGGGCTTGCGGCTCTCGGAGATCAACCGCATCGCGCACTTGCCCGGTAGTGGATTGCGCACCATGGGCTGCGGCCTTTTGCATATTGGTTTCTCCAACCCCCTGGGGCGCGTCGAGCCCGCCGCCAAAATGGATGCAGGCCGCATAGCCTTCTGGGTCCTGCTCCCTGAACTGATCGGTCGAGGGCGCCGAGCACGCGGCCAATAGCAGGCTGGTGGCCGCCAAGAATGGCAAGATTTTCTTCACGCCACCCATAGTAGCCAGCGCACGGCAAGATGAAGTGCGAACAACGCCATAGATCTGGCGGCGACATGGCCCAATCCATGAGCCGGAGCCAGGCCCTTAGCGTGGCAGGATTAAACCATGACGATCATTGCTGCTGCAGATGGATCCGCCCTCGGCAACCCCGGGCCGGCCGGTTGGGCCTGGTACGTAGACGAAGAGAACTGGGCCGCTGGCGGCTGGGACCATGGGACCAACAACATGGGCGAGCTCCAAGCTGTCCTCGAGCTCTTCCGTTCCACCGCGCACCTGCCGGATGAAGAGCTGAAGATCCTCTGTGATTCGCAATATGCGATCAATTGCATCAGCAAATGGATGCCCGGATGGAAAAAGCGCGGCTGGAAAAAGGCCGATGGCAAACAAGTCCTCAACCAGGACATCCTCAAGGAACTTGATGCCGCGATCCAAGGGCGGAAGTACGCCTTTGAATGGGTCAAGGGGCACGCCGGCCATGAGCTGAACGAAGCTGCCGATGACCGCGCGCGGGCGGCAGCGACGGCGCATCAGCAGGGCACCGCTGTGGATGCTGGACCCGGCTACGCCGGTGGCGCACGCTCCGCAGCAGCCGCAGACGGCACCGCCACTGCGCCACCGATTCCGGCGTCATCGGAAGTTCCGCCCGCCGCCCAGGTGCACGCGGAGCCGGGTGCCGACTTCGCGGCCACGGTCTACGAACTTGAACTCGGCTTCCTCGACCCGCAGATCCGGTCCAGTTTCACTGAGCTCAAGGATTTCCTGCACCCGAGCTACCAGGAAGTGACCCGGCATGGCGGCCTGCTTGATGTCGCGACGATCGGATCGCTCTTGAGCGCTGGATCTTCCCTTCCTGGCACCGGCCAGATGCAGGTCTTGGCCACCCGCCAGATCAGCGAGGAAATGGTGCTGTTGGCCTACCGGATGAAGCCAGTCGACACCGGGACGCTCATTGTCTCTTCGTGGTGGCAGCTAGGTGCCAGCGGCTGGAAGCTTCGCTTCCGGCAGGAAACCATCGAGCAGCCAGCCTAGGTCCTGCCGCCGGGCATAGAGCAAAAAACATGGTCCACCGGGAAATTCCCGATGGGCCATGTTTTTGCCAAAACTACTTATTTGTAGTTACCAGGGCGGGTCTCGATGATGCCCTTCTTGTAATTGACGCGGTTGATCAGCCAGGTCAGCGCCCAAAGAGCCACGCCAATGACCAATAGCAGGCCCGCGATCTCGTACTGCACCCAGTCGGCGCGCGAACGCGCCCATGGGCCGGCGAGGAACAAGCAGAAGGCCACGCCAAGAATCGGGATGATGGTCGGTGCGCGGAACGCATCGTCCGGTGCCTTCTCGCGGCGCAGCACCAGCAGCGAAACGTTCACGACCGCGAAGACGCACAGCAGCAGCAGCGCAGTTGTGCCGCCCAGGGAACCGACAATGCCGTTCTCGCTGCCCAGGTTTACATAGGCCACCAAGGCGATGGCCAGGGCGGTGCTGAACAGGATGGCTACCCAAGGGGAACGGCGGGTGGAGTGCACCTTTCCCAGGAACTGCGGCAGCACGCCCTGGCGCGCCATGCCGTAGATCAGACGGCTTGCCATGAGCATGTTCATCAGCGCCGTATTTACCACCGCAAAGACAGTCACGAACGGGAAGATGGTATCGATTGGAATGTTCGGTGCGCCGATGCGCACCACGTCCAACAGGATGCCGGCATCCGGATTCTTCGGATTCAGCAGGTCGCCGGTGGGGATCACCATGATGATGGTGATGGCCACGAGCATGTAGATCGCGGCGCATAACCCCAAGCTGGTTAGCATGATCTTCGGGAAGATCTTGTTCGGGTTTTTCGTCTCTTCCACCAGGTTGACCGAGTCCTCGAAGCCCACCATGGCGAAGAACGCGATGGCCGTACCCATGGTCACCGCGGCGAAGAGGTTGCGATCCGAAGGGGTCTCGAAGACCACCAGGCGGCTCACGTCGCCCTGGCCCGAAGCGATAACTGCGAAGCCAATGCCGATAATCACCGCCATGATCGCCAGCGAAACGATGGTCAGCACCAGATTGAACCGTACGCTCTCGCCCACACCGCGCAGGTTGATCAGTGCAAGGAGAACGATGATGACAATGGCCGCCCACATACCCGCCTGCGGGGTCGTAGGCACACCGTCAATGAATTGGCCAAAGCCGATCAACAGGTTTTGCCCCACCAGGGTTGCCGACGTGGCAGCGCTGGTAATGCCAGAGCAAGCCACGGTGAAGGCCACGATAAAGGTGACAAAATGGACGCCGAAAGCCTTGTGTACATACAGCGCAGCGCCGGCGGACTGAGGGTATTTGGTCACCAGTTCCAGGTAGCTGAACGCGGTGAGGGTTGCGATGGCGAAAGCGATCAGAAATGGCAGCCACGCTGCGCCGCCGACCTGTCCCGCAACCTTGCCGGTGATGGCAAAAATTCCTGCGCCGATGATGTCGCCCATGATCAGGAACAGCAGCAGCTTGGGGCCGATCACCCGCTTGAGTTCTGCATCCTGGTTCTGGGGTATTAGCGTGTCACTATCCACAGTCATGCGATCGAGATCATCTCCTTCAAATATTGGTGGGAAGCATGACAAATTTAGTGGCTGCCCTCAAAGCGGGCAACCTGCCTTCCGGGCTGGCTCACAGTTTCCCGAGCCCAGCGGTATGAACCATGGGATAAACGGTCAAAGCCTGGCAAACTTGTGACTTGACGTACGGATATGCTGGTAGGGGTGCTCGGGGCGCCAATCGTGAATTGCACGGAATCCGACTAGGGTTAGTTGAAAAGCGAAAAGCAGTTTAAGGATGTAAATGGACTTGGTGATCAGCGAAGATTTCGCACCGTTGGCTCAGGCTCTCGAAGCACGAGCTGCCGAAGAAGAAAACTACTCGGCGCAGCTGGCCGTATATCACCGAGGCGAGCTGGTGCTCAGCCACAGCGTAGGTGATCACCTTTCCGGGGATGCGTTGACTTGTGTTTTCTCCTGCACCAAGGGGCTAGGCGCGCTGGTCGTTGCCCTGCTTGTCCAGGATGGCCTGATCGACCCCACCGTGCCGATGGCCACCTACTGGCCGGAATTCGGTGATGGTGGAAAAAATTCCCTGAGCGTCGGTGAAGCACTCAGCCATCAGGCTGGCGTCCTTGGTGTTCCCGGCGGAGTGCCCAGCAAGGTGTTGCTGAACTCGGCAGAATACGCCAAGGTCCTGGCGTCCATGCCAAGTATCTGGCCGCTGGGCCAGAACATCGTGGGCTACCATGCCATCACCATGGGAATACTCATGGAAGAACTGGTTCGCAGGGTCACCGGCAAGGAACTCAAGGAGGTCTTTGAAGAGCGAATCCGCAAGCCATTGGGGGTGGATGCCTATATCGGGCAGGACCCCGCGCTGGAATACCGCTACCGCGACGTCTTGCCGGCAGCCGAAACTTCCACCGAATTTTTCGATCCCTTCTCACCGGCTGGCCTTGCCGTGAACTCCTCCTCCGGATTCGCCTTGGAAAGCGGCCCAGTCTACAACTGGCACGAACTGGCCAATGCCGCACAGGTTCGCGAGCTTGGCCCAGCTTCCATGGGTGGCGTAGCCAATGCCCAGGGCTTGGCTGCCATTTATGCCGCGTCTTTTGGAGCAGTTCCTGCCCTCGGCGCTTCCAGCGGATTCCTCAGCGAGGAGACTTGGTCGAAGGTCTCCACGGAGCTGGTCTACGGCCATGACCGCACCAACGGATTGCTGCACGCCTTCGCCTTGGGATTCATGAAAGCCACCTCGCGCATCGACTACGGCTCGATTTTTGCCTATGGACACGATGGCGCGAACTCCTCGCTGGCCTTTGCAGACCCGGCCTATCAGTTGGGTTTTGGCTTCATCCCGTCACGCAATGAAGGCGCCAGAGATGTTTCTACGGGGGTGCAGCTCAGCCAGCTGGCGCGTCAGCTCATCTTGGCCAAGAACGCCAAAGCGTAATCCAGCTAGCCTCGTGGCACTACGCAAGATCATCAGGAACATGAAGTGGGATTGAAGTGAAGAAATTTCTGGCATTGGGTGATTCATTTACCGAAGGCGTTGGCGATGCCGACGCAGCACGTCCAAACCAGGTGCGCGGATGGGCCGACCGGGTTGCTGAAGTGCTCAGCGCGCAGGGGGATTGGGAATATGCCAATCTTGCGGTGCGCGGCAAGAAAATTGGCCAGGTGATCAACCAGCAGCTTGACCAGGGGCTGTCCATGGCTCCGGACCTGGTGAGCATCTACGCCGGCGGAAACGATATCCTTCGCCCCACCGCGGATTTGGACGCGCTGATGCGCGGCTATGACGGAATGATCCGCCGCTTTTCCGATGCTGGTTGCACCGTGATGCTCTTTACCGGTTTTGATACCGTCGAGTCCCCGCTGTTTTCCAGGACTCGCCCGCGCACGGCCATCTATAACGAGAAGGTCCGCGAGATCGCCGACAAGCACGGCGCGATCATCGCCGACTACTGGCGCTGGCGGGAATTCTCGGACCTGCGGTACTGGGCCGCAGACCGCCTGCATATGAATGAACTTGGCCATGCGCTGATGGCCTCCAAGGTGCTCAACGTCCTGGGCGAAGAGCAGGTGGCCGAGGGCAACTGGGCCGAACTGATCCAGGCTCCAGTGCTGCCCGAGCTGGCCGTGAACTCGCGCGGCGAGAAGCTCAAGGAAGAATTGGGCTGGGCCACCGAGCATTTGGTGCCGTGGCTCAAGCGCCGCCTGACCGGAACGTCCTCTGGAGACTCCTTGTCAGCCAAGTATCCCGAGTACGTTCGGCTAGCCGTCCCGGCGAGCTAGAAGTTTTGTGTCAGTTTTTCTGCCGAGGCGTCTTTGATGTTCCGCGCGAGGCAGGTAACATGGTTGTGTGCTGCGGGTCTCCGACCGGCAGCGTGCGCCATAGACGGATGGCGGGAGAGCCCCGTTCACACCATGGACGGGCGCCGTAGGAGCAATTCCTCCCCAGGAAACTCTCAGGCCCCCGTACCGCCATCACGAGGCAACTCTGGAAAGTAGCCGGCCAGTACCGGTTCACCGAAGGTGCAAGCGCCCGGCTTAGTTGGCCGGACGCGTAAAACTCTCAGGTAGTGCAACAGGGATGGGGAGGCAAAGCGTCCTTCCTTTGGCATGCGCCAAGACAGATCCCCGTGGAGACTCCAGCACCATGACCATCACGCAGATTTCGGCTTCTACGAATAGCGAATTCGTTGCTCGCCATATCGGCCCGCGTCCTTCCGACGTAGACACCATGCTTCAGACTCTGGGCTACAACAGCCTCGAAGACCTGATCGACACCGCCGTTCCGGCAGACATCCGCCAAGACGCCATGCTGGATATCCCAGCCGCCCTGAGCGAAACCCAAGCACTGGCCCACCTGCGTGACCTGGCCTCCAAGAACGTCATGAAGACCCAGATGATCGGCCAGGGCTTCTACGACACCATCACCCCCGCGGTGATCCGCCGCAACATCGTGGAAAACCCGGCCTGGTACACCGCTTACACCCCGTACCAGCCAGAAATCTCCCAGGGCCGCCTCGAAGCCCTGCTGAACTTCCAGACCATGGTCATGGACCTGACCGGACTGCCGATCGCCAATGCTTCGCTGCTGGACGAATCCTCCGCCGCCGCCGAAGCGGTGCTGATGATGCGCCGTGCCAACAAGAAGAAGGCCAAGGGCAAGACCGTCCTGGACTCCAACATCTTCCCGCAGACCATCAAGGTCGTGCAGGGCCGCGCCGACGCGCTGGGCTTCGAAGTCGAGGTCGCTGACCTCTCCGCAGGCCTGCCAGAAGGCGACATTTCCGGCATCGTGCTGCAGCAGCCAGGCAGCAACGGCTCGATCTCCGAGCACGCCGGCATCATCGCCGCCGCCAAGGAAGCCGGCGCCATGGTCACCGTGATCGCCGACCTGCTGGCACTGACCATGATCACCCCTCCGGGCGAGCAGGGCGCCGATATCGCCGTGGGCAACACCCAGCGCTTTGGCGTGCCGCTGTTCTTCGGCGGACCGCACGCAGCCTACATGGCAGTGGCTGATGGCCTGACCCGTTCCATGCCAGGACGCCTGGTCGGCGTTTCGGTGGATGACGCAGGAGTTCCTGCCTACCGCCTGGCGCTGCAGACCCGCGAGCAGCACATCCGCCGCGAGAAGGCCACCTCCAACATCTGCACCGCACAGGCATTGCTGGCCATCTGCGCCTCCATGTACGCGGTGTACCACGGCCCAGCAGGCCTGAAGCAGATTGCATCGCGCGCCAACAACCACGCCCGCGTGATCGCCAGCTCGCTGGTTGCCGGCGGATTCACCTTGGCCTCGCAAACCTTCTTCGACACCGTCGTGGTGAACGTCGAGAACGCCGAGGAAACCATCGCCAAGGCCATCGAAGCGGGCATCAACCTGCGCAAGGTCAGCGACACCCAGGTCGGCGTCTCCACCGACGAGACCACCACCTCGGACATTGTGAAGTCCCTGCTGGAGGTCTTTGGCGTGCAGCTCTCGGCTCCTGAAGGATTCGAGATCCCTGCCAGCCAGGTGCGCACCAGCGACTTCATGACCCACCCGATCTTCAACACGATCTCCTCCGAGACCCAGATGATGCGCTACCTGCGCCGCCTCTCGGACCGCGACCTGGCGCTGGACCGCACCATGATCCCGCTGGGCTCATGCACCATGAAGCTGAACTCCGCTGCCGAGATGGAATCCATCACCTGGCCAGAGTTCGCTTCCATCCACCCCTACGCACCAGCAGAGCAGACCGAGGGGTGGCGCGAACTGATCACCGACCTGGAAGGCCGCCTGACCGCGATCACCGGCTACGCTGGCGTCTCCATCCAACCAAACGCCGGCTCGCAGGGCGAATACGCAGGCCTGCTGGCCATCTCGGATTACCACGCATCGCGTGGCGAGGGCCAGCGCAATGTCTGCCTGATCCCGGCTTCCGCCCACGGCACCAACGCCGCCTCGGCAGTGCTGGCCGGCATGAAGGTCGTGGTCGTGAAGACCGCAGCCGACGGAACCATCGACGCCAATGACCTGGATGCCAAGATCGAGGCCAACAAGGACGTCCTCTCGGCCATCATGATCACCTACCCGTCCACCCACGGGGTCTACGACGCCGACGTGCGCGAGGTCTGCGACAAGATCCACGCTGCTGGCGGACAGGTGTACATCGACGGCGCCAACATGAACGCCATGGTGGGCCTGGCCCAGCCGGGCAAGTTCGGCGGAGACGTCAGCCACCTGAACCTGCACAAGACCTTCTGCATCCCGCACGGCGGCGGCGGCCCGGGCGTCGGCCCGATCGGCGTGGGCGAGCACCTGCTGCCATTCCTTCCCGGAGATGCCTCGGGCACCTACACCGAGCGCGACGGCGTGCCGGTAGTTGCTACCGCCTTCGGCTCGGCCGGCGTCCTGCCGATCTCCTGGGCCTACATCGCGATGATGGGCGGGGACGGCTTGACCGAAGCCACCAAGCACGCCATCTTGAACGCCAACTACATTGCCAAGCGCCTGAACGAGCACTTCCCCGTGCTGTTCACCGGCAACAAGGGCCTGGTTGCCCACGAGTGCATCCTGGACCTGCGCGAGCTGACCGCGAAGACCGGTGTGACCGCAGAAGATGTGGCCAAGCGCCTGATCGACTTCGGCTTCCACGCACCGACCCTGTCCTTCCCGGTCGCCGGCACCCTGATGGTGGAGCCCACCGAATCCGAGGACCTGGGCGAGATCGAGCGCTTCATCGAAGCCATGATCACCATCCGCCAAGAAATGGAAGAGGTGCTCTCCGGGGTCTACACCATCGAGCAGTCCCCGCTGCGCAACGCTCCGCACACGGTCGCCGCTGTGGTCAACAGCGGCTGGGACCGCAAGTACTCGGTAGAGCAGGCCGCCTTCCCGGTAGCCAGCTTGAAATCCGACAAGTACTTCCCGGCCGTCGGACGCATCGACGGCGCCGGTGGCGACCGAAACCTGATCTGCTCCTGCCCGGCTCCTGAAGCCTTCGAAGACTAGGAAGACTTTGAGATGACTGAGACCACCCAAGAACTCAAGCACACCGCCCTGCATGCCCAGCACGCAGAACTCGGCGCCAACTTCACCGACTTCGGCGGCTGGGATATGCCGCTGAAGTACGGTTCGGAACTAGCCGAGCACAAGGCCGTGCGCTCCACTGCTGGCCTGTTCGACCTGTCCCACATGGGCGAGGTATACCTTTCTGGTCCGCAGGCCGGCACCGCGCTGAACACCGCGCTGGCTGGCAACTTCACCATCATGAAGGTGGGCAAAGCGAAGTACTCGCTGATCCTCGATGCTGAAGGAAAGATCATCGATGACCTGATCGTGTACCGCCTGGCAGAAGAAGAATTCCTCGTGGTGCCCAATGCCGGCAACGCCGACGTGGTGGCCGTGGCCCTTCAAGAGCGCGCTGCAGGATTCGACGTGCAGGTGGATAACGCCTCGGCCCGCCAGAGCCTGATCGCAGTCCAGGGACCCAACGCGCAGGCGATTGTCTCCAAACTGGCAGCGGATGCCGAAACCGCCCAGAGCGTCACAGAGCTGAAATATTACGCAGCGGCCAAGCTGGTGCTCGGCGGTATCGACGTGCTCCTGGCGCGCACAGGATACACCGGCGAAGACGGCTTCGAATTAATCATCGACAATGAACAAGCCGCCGAACTGTGGGCCAAGATCATCGCCATTGGCGCGGACCACGAATTGGTTCCGTGCGGCCTGGCCGCTCGCGACTCGCTCCGCCTTGAAGCAGGCATGCCGCTGTACGGCAACGAGCTGAGCCTGGATCGCACCCCATTTGATGCGGGATTTGGCCCAGTGGTCTCCTTCAAGAAGGAAGAAGACTTCGTAGGCCGCAAGGCACTGGAGTCCCTGCGCGAGCAGACCCCGGCACGCAAGCTCGTTGGCCTGAAGGGCCTGGGAAAGCGCGCGGGACGCGGCGGCTACGCCATCGTGAAGGACGGGGCCACTGTTGGTGAAATCACCTCCGGACAGCCTTCTCCGACCCTCGGCTACCCGGTGGCCCTGGGGTATGTGGATGCGGAATTCAGCGAAGTCGGCACCGAGCTGGAAGTAGATCTGCGCGGTAAGACTTTGCCATTTGTCGTCGTCGAACTGCCGTTCTACACGCGAGCCAAGTAACGTTAAACATCAGTAGGGCCAAGCCATACGCCCGCTTATTCCCTTGGGAGAGGAAATACCGTGAGTAAAGTTCTTTCGTCATTGCGCTACTCGGCCGAGCACGAGTGGATCGATGCATCGTCCCCAGCCAAGGTCGGCATCACCCAGATCGCTGCAGACGCCCTGGGCGACGTGGTCTACGTGGACCTGCCGGAGGTTGGCGATTCCGTCAGCGCCGGTGAAACCTGCGGCGAGGTGGAATCCACCAAGTCGGTATCCGATCTGTACTCGCCAGTGACCGGCACGGTAGTTGCCATCAACGACGAGGCTGTAGATAACCCAGCCATCCTGAACGAAGACCCCTACGGTGCCGGCTGGCTGTTCACCGTAGAAGTGACCGAAGAGGGTCCGCTGCTTTCGGCAGCAGACTATGCAAGCACCAATGGTGGAGACGTCCAGTAATGAGCAACCCGACTTTTGAATCCCTAGCACCAGCATCGCTGACCCAGTCGCTGGCTGCCCTTGACCCAGAAGTAGCGCAGCGCATCGACGCTGAACTGGCCCGCCAGCAGCGCGGCCTGGAAATGATCGCCTCGGAGAACCACACCGCCCAGGCCGTCATGCAGGCCCAGGGCTCGGTGCTGACCAACAAGTATGCTGAGGGCTACCCGGGCCGCCGCTACTACGGCGGCTGCGAAGAAGTCGACGTCATCGAGACCCTGGCCATCGAGCGCATCAAGGAACTGTTCGGCGCGAACTTCGCCAACGTCCAGCCGCACTCCGGTGCCCAGGCCAACGCTTCGGTGTACCACGCGCTGGTCCGCCCGGGCGACACCGTGCTGGGATTGAACTTGGCCCACGGCGGGCACCTGACCCATGGCATGAAGCTGAACTTCTCCGGCCGCTTGTTCAACATCGTGCCCTACGGCGTGAACGAAGAGACCAACGTGGTGGACATGGACGAGGTGGAGCGCCTTGCCATCGAGCACCAGCCGAAGATGATCGTGGCTGGCTGGTCGGCGTACCCGCGCCAGCTGGACTTCAAGCGCTTCCGCGAAATCGCTGACAAGGTCGGCGCGTACTTGTTTGTGGACATGGCTCACTTCGCGGGCCTGGTCGCTGCCGGGTTGCACCCGTCTCCTGTGCCTTACGCCCACGTGGTTACCTCGACCACCCACAAGACCCTTGCCGGTCCTCGTGGCGGCATCATCTTGTCCAACGATGCCGAGATCGCCAAGAAGCTGAACTCTGCTGTCTTCCCAGGCCAGCAGGGCGGCCCGCTGGAGCACGTGATTGCTGGCAAGGCAGTGGCCTTCAAGATCGCTGCGTCCGAAGAGTTCAAGGAGCGCCAGCAGCGCACCTTGGCTGGTGCCAAGATCCTTGCTGAGCGCCTGACGCAGGATGATGTGGCGGCCAAGGGGATCAGCGTGCTGACTGGTGGCACCGATGTGCACCTGGTTTTGGTTGATCTGCGTAATTCGGAGTTGGATGGCCAGCAGGCCGAGGATTTGCTGGCACAGGTGGAGATCACGGTGAACCGCAATGCGGTGCCGTTTGATCCTCGTCCGCCGATGGTGACTTCGGGGTTGCGCATCGGTACTCCGGCGCTGGCAACGCGTGGTTTCTCGGAGGCGGCGTTTGCCGAGGTTGCCGAGATCATTGCCCAGGCGTTGATCGCTGGTGCTGATGGCAATACCTCGGTGTTGCCGGAGCTGAAGGACCGGGTTCTGAAGCTGGCCGAAGCTCATCCGCTGTATCCGGATCTGGCCAAGGTTTCCGAGTAGCACCATCTTGTGAGGATGGGGGCCCGGAAGGCGGAACATTCGCTTTTCGGGCCCGCAGTCTTTCATCCGCAGAAGTTCACCCCACGCTGTGCGGAAGTTCCGATGCAAGGATGACCTCTTGCACACCACACCATCTTTCCGGAGTGAGCACTCCGGATTGCCGACGTTCTAAGGATGTGACCCGCCATGGCGGTAAGCGTATTCGATCTTTTCTCGGTTGGCATTGGACCCTCGTCCAGCCACACCGTGGGGCCAATGCGTGCGGCGCACGCATTCATCGCCCAAGTAATCCGTGAAGAGAAGATGGATGCCCTGGATAATATCCGGGTCGATGTCTACGGCTCACTGGCCGCGACCGGACGCGGGCACGGAACTTTCACTGCCATCATGCTGGGGCTTGAAGGATTTGAACCCGAAACGGTGCTGCCTTCGCAGGTTGATGAACGCCTGGAACAGATGGATGCCACTGGAATCTTGCAGTTGGGAGCGCAGCTAGGTCAGCGCAAAGACCTGAACTACTCCGTCAATGACATGGTCCAACACCCGTTGACCGTACTGCCGCGCCACACCAACGGAGTGAAGTTTGTGGCTCTCGATTCACAGGGCAATGAACTGACCAATGAAACGTTCTTCTCAGTGGGCGGCGGCTTCATCGTGCGTGAAGGCGCCGAGGAGCGCATTGAGAAGAATCTGGAAGAAAAGCTGCAACAGCAGCCATACCCTTTCACCACTGCTGCCCAGCTTTTGGAGCATGTGAAGGCCACGGGCAAGTCCATTGCCGACATCATGATGTCCAATGAATTGGCCTACCGCAGCCAGGACGAAATCCGATCAGGACTGGTCCACATCTATCAGGTGATGGAGGACTGCAAGGACTCGGCTTTGGAGCGCACCGGTGTGCTGCCCGGTGGGCTCAAGGTGCGCCGCCGCGCGCCGGAATGGCATGAGCGCCTGCGCAAGGAAGACAAGGACCGCGACCCTGTCTACTGGCAGGAATGGATCAACCTTGTCGCTTTGGCAGTGAATGAGGAAAATGCTTCCGGCGGCCGCGTGGTGACTGCGCCGACCAATGGTGCGGCCGGCATCATCCCAGCGGTCCTGTTCTACGCCACCCACTATGCCCCAGGTGCCAAGTACTGGAATGAAGAGGAAAGAAACGACGCCGTAGTGCGCTTCCTGCTCACCGCAGGCGCAGTGGGAGTGCTCTACAAGGAGCAGGCCTCGATCTCCGGCGCTGAGGTTGGCTGCCAGGGCGAAGTCGGCTCGGCCTCGTCGATGGCCGCTGGCGGCCTCGCCGAAATTCTCGGTGGCACCCCGGCACAGGTGGAAAACGCCGCAGAAATCGCCATGGAGCACAACCTCGGATTGACCTGTGACCCCATTGGCGGCCTGGTCCAGATTCCATGCATTGAGCGCAATGCGATTGCTGCATCCAAAGCAGTGAATGCTGCCAAGATGGCGCTGATGGGCGACGGCGAGCACCATGTCACCTTGGATGAAGTCATCATCACAATGCGTGAAACTGGCAAGGACATGAGCGATAAGTACAAGGAAACGGCCATGGGCGGCCTCGCCGTCAACGTGGTCGAATGCTAATCGCTAGCTGAGATTTATTTTCGGGAGGCCGGTTGATCCGGCCTCCCGAAGCCATTTAATGTGAGATGCATCGTTGTTGTTGGCTATCAGCCTCGGGTTTCTGATAGAACTGGCAATACACGCAGCATGAATCCATGCTTCGGAATTTCAGGAGGTGAGCTTCATGGACGGCAGTTCTAGTCGATCTATATACCTGCGAGCTCACCAGTTCCTTTCTTCATGCGCCAGCTGATTTTCCTGATCCAGGACAGCTCTGCGTCCGGCGAGTTCGCAGCCTAACCACCCTTGGCATGCGCAAATTGGCGCACGCAAATACTGACTGATTTATCACCCGATTTATCGGGTGGAGAGCGGTGAGTAGTTGCTTGTGAGCCTTGAAATTGCGCCAAACGAACCGTTTGGAAGACAATAATGTTCACCTTCGAATACGTAGACTTTTCAACTACTTCCCAGGAAATCCGCACCTGCCTCGCAGCTGATGCATATCAGCGCCTAGCCGCGTTGCTCAGGGAACTGGAGCTGGGGCAGCTCATCGAACAATTTGAAGCCTTGAAGGCAACCGACGCTGCGATCCTATACCGCATGCTGGACAAAGAGCGGTCGTTGGAAGTCTTCCAAGAGCTCGATGCGCCAGTACAGGCTGAACTCATCGAGACGCTCCAGCAAGAATCGGTCGTTGAAGCATTCGCCGCGTTGGAACCTGCAGACCGGGTTGCGCTGCTTGACGAGCTGCCAGCCACCGTTGCCACGCAGCTGCTTGCCGGATTGGACGCCCGGCAGCGCCAAGCGACCGGGGTGCTGCTGGGCTACCGGGATTCAAGCGCCGGGCGGGTCATGTCGGCCCAATTCCTCTCCACGCATCCGGAGCTCACCGTCGGGCAGACTCTGGATCGCATTACCCCTCAGCTGGGCACGACGGAACACTGTCACATCATCATGGTGGTTGATCGCACCCGCCGGTTCATCGGAGCGGTGCGGCTGGGCGATCTGCTCGGACAGCCTCGGGAGCAGCCCATCTCTGCCATCAGCGTGGAAGTACCTGCCGCGCAGGCCTCCGAGCCTGGCATCGAGGCGGCGCGCAGGGCTGTCGAACGCCATCTGGACTTGATGCCGGTGCTTGATAATGATGGACGATTGATTGGCGTGCTTCCACTGGGGGAGGCCATCGAGCTGCTCGAAGACGCCGAAGAATCACGCACCGCACGCAGCGCTGGATCCGAGCCTTTGTATCGTCCGTACCTTGGCACTCCGCTGCGCAAGCTGGTACGAGCCCGTGTGGTTTGGCTCCTGGTCTTGGCGATCGGCGCCACGCTCACTGTGCAAGTGCTCGCCACTTTCGAACAGACCTTGGAGTCCATGGTCGTGCTCAGCTTGTTCATCCCGCTGATTGTTGGCATTGGCGGAAATACAGGCAACCAGGCGGCCACGACTGTCACAAGGGCACTGGCCATGGGAGATGTGCGCGTGAGCGACTTGGGCCGCGTCATTTTCCGGGAAGTGCGCATCGGGGCCATGCTGGGACTGTGCTTGGGTGCTATTGCCTTCCTCATTGCCGGCGTCGTTTTTGAACTGAAGGTCGGCCTGATCATCGGGATAACGCTCGTGGCACTGTGCAGTGTGGCGGCGGCCGTTGGGGGAGCGATGCCGATCATCGGAAAGTTCTTCAAAGCCGACCCGGCGGTCTTCTCCAACCCATTCATCTCCACCTTTGTGGACGCTGCTGGGCTGATCGTGTACCTCACCATGGCAGTACTCGTCCTGGGCCGATGACCTCGACGCTCGATGGTGCTGGGCGGAATAAATCAGGCGGCCTCAACGTCACACTAGGTATGCCGCAAAGCAAGTTATTCAGCCCAGTGACCATCCCCGCCAAGAACGGAACAGGACTCCAGCTGCGCAATCGCGTGGTTCTGCCACCGATGTGCCAATATTCCATCAGCGAGCGCAACGGAGTGCCAACCACATGGCACCTCGCGCATCTGGGATCCATGGCCCACGGCGGTTTTTCCCTTGTCATCGCCGAGGCAACGGCAGTCGCTGCCGAGGGGCGAATCTCTGACCGGGACGCCGGATTATGGAACGACGAGCAGGTCGAAGCCTGGAAGCCCATCACCGAATACATCCGCTCCCATGGCGCTGCCGCCGGGGTGCAGCTGGCCCACGCCGGCGCGAAGGCCTCCACCTACGGATGGCTCAAAGAGCTGGAGGAAGCTGGCCTCTCGGGCAGCATCAGTGTCGAAGACGGCGGTTGGGAAACCTTCACGTCCGCGCCGAGCGACCTGTTCGACCTGAAGCCGGCAACAGCCATGAGCCCCGAGCAGATCGCCGAGTCAGTCCAGGATTGGGCAGCAGCGGCACAACGTGCCGATACCGCCGGATTTGATCTCATCCAGATCCATGCAGCGCACGGTTATCTGATCCACCAGTTCCTGTCTCCACTGACCAATCAGCGCACCGATGAATATGGCGGAAGCTACGAGAATCGCACCCGATACTTGCGTGAAATCATCCAGGCAATCTCGGCCGTCTGGCCGGCAGATAAACCGCTCGGGATTCGTTTTTCAGGTGAAGACTGGGTGGAAGACGGATGGAGCATTGCCGACACGGTGAAACTCGCCGAGGAACTGTATGAGCTCGGGGTGCGCGCGTTTGACCTCTCAAGCGCGGGCATCGGGCCCTTCCATGGGCCATCGGGGCCGGGGTACCAGGTGCCCCTGGCACAGGCCGTCAAGCAGGCGCTGCCGGACGACGCATTTGTCACCGCCGTAGGCGCTATCACCGATGCCATTCAGGCTGAGCATATCGTGGTCTCAGGCCAGGCCGACGGCGTGAGCATTGGACGGGCTGCTTTGGGCAATCCGCAGTGGCCAAACCATGCTGCCCAGCAGCTTGGCGCCGAGAAATCGCACCCTCCGCAGTACTGGCGTGGACGCTGGTAAATTGTTGCCGCCATGCTGATTTCATTCCAATCACAAGTTAGTTTCTGGTTACCTCTTCCAGCCACTGAATAGTGATGTTAGGTTAGTCCCACGGATCTAGTCGCAAGGCGGCCAAGGGTCGCGTGCGGAAGGGAGTCAGCATGGCACTACGCGCGGATTCTAATGGAATCGACGCTTCGCTCTATCGAAGGAATGGATCATGGAGCACGGCTCTCGTGGATGCTTCACTGGGTACGACGGGTGCTCAAGAAGCAGCTGATCGGCTTCCAGGGGATGTCGCCAAATTGCTCAAGTCCCAGCAAGCCCAAGCTGATGATATCCAAGCATTAATTGGTGCGTTGGAACCTGCCGAAGGACTGCGAGCACCGGTTGCAAGATTTGTCGCTGTCCATGACGGCGAAGTTGTACTCAATGAAATCATTCCCGGGCTCAAGGTCCAGGCTCCAACGGTGGATGTCGGGCCTTTCCCGAATTTCACGGCATTGGCTCGTGCTCGCGGTGGTTCCTTCTCTTACCTGGTTGCCGAAGTGGGCAAGGACGGTGGCGAAGTGCATCTGTACAACACGGCATCACCAGAGCGCATCGCTAGCCAAGGCATCGTTGGACTGCCCGAGGAGATTCACCACGCTCGAAAGGTTCCCGGTGAATACGACCAGCCCAAGGCCCAGGCGGCTGCCGACGAAATGGTGCGCAGGAACGCAGATGAAGTCGCCCAGCTGATTACGAAGATGTCTGCGGAAAATTACGTTCGATTGATCGTGATCTCCGGGGATATCAAGGCTCGCGAAGCGGTCATTGCCCAATTGCCGGCGGCCCTGCGGGATTACGTGGAAGTCATCGATTCGCACACGAGAACTGGTGGTGCTGATTCAAAACAGGTTGATGCGAGGATAGCCAAGCTTATCGAGGACGTGAAGTCCAAGTCACTGGCTGTTCTGGAAGCGAAAGTCGCGGCGCAGTCAGGCAACGGCCGTTCGCTCTTGGCCGTGGGCCTGGACGAAGTGGTGACAGCGTTGCAGTCGGCACAGGCTGAAACCGTGCTTGTCGGGCAATACCAAGACGAGCACACCTTGCGTGCCCTGAGTGCCGAGCCCTGGATTGCCCATCAAGAAGGGAATGACCACGCAGAATTGGTTGCCGGTGAGTGGCCGGCACCGGAAGTGCTCTTGCGGGCCACCGCATTGACGGATGCGACTATTCGATATGTCCCGGATTCGGTCATACCTGACGGGGCAGGAATTGCTGCACTGCTGCGTTGGGCGAAGTCCTGACCACTCAATAATATGAAATTGGGCTCTTGCCACGAGGAAAAATCGTGTCAAGAGCCCATTGCCATGCCAGAACCTGCTCCAGTTTTCAGCCGGAGACCAGCGGCTTAGCGATCATGGTTCTCGGGAGCGCCATTAGCTGGATCAGCGGGAGGCGTCGATGGGTACCCGGGAGACGGCGGATAGTCCTGCGGGTAAGGTGATTGGGCCTGCGGTGCGGATGGATCCATCGGTGGCGCCCAATAAGCCTGGCGCGGGTGAGGCACCGGCTGGGCCATCGGCCAAGGCTGCAGCAGCGGAGGCCGACTCAAGGGCGGGATTGGCCCTGCGGTGCGAGCGACGTCGTTCTTGCTGGAAAGCTTGACCAGGGCAAATGTCAGCAGCGCCGTGAAGAGGACCGAGAAGAGCAATGACATCGGACCGGATGACGTTGCATTCAAATCGACCTGGCCCATTGCTCCGAGCAAGAACAAGAAGGTGTTGTTGATAATGTGCATGGCCATCGCAGCTTCCAGGCCGCCTGTGCGCCAGGTGAGGTAGCCGGCAGCGATGGCAAACGCCGTCACATCCAGCAGGCCATAAACGTCGTAGAGGTGGCCGAAGGTGAACAAGGGCACCGGCAGGAGAATGGCAAAAAGGGGATGCTTCAACCAGCTGCCGATGATCTGCATCAATGCTCCACGGAACACCAATTCCTCGGCAGCGCATTGAAATGGTGTCAGCAAAATGACCAAGAGGGCGAAAAAGACTGGATCAGCCGGAACCTGGGCCGCAGCCATGTCCGTTTGACCTCCCACCCCGGCGGCCGACAGGCCGAAGCTCAGGGCGAAGTATGCAGCAAATAAGAGGGAACTGGTGCCGAGGGCCATTGCGAACCAGCGCCAGCGCAATCTTCCGGCGACGGAAATCAACTGGCCGACAGGCTTGGAGCCGAGCAATAGATAGGCCAGATATACCGCGGGGATCATGATGATCAATGACGCCATCGTGATGGTGAAATCGATGGGCGAGGTCATGTCCAGGTCTGCCTCGGTGAGGACCGAGTCTGGCGCGCCATTTGAATCGGCCGCCCAATTGGCGGGGTTCACTAGGGCCACTACGAAGATAATCAGCATGACGACGATGAACAGTGCTATAAAAAAACCCAGCCCGGTTCCGGCAAAAGCCAGCGGGCGCCACCAGCGGTAATTATGGTTTCGACGCATTAGCCGGTGGAAGGGAAAACTTTGTTCCCCGGCAGCTATGGGCGCAGGGGGCTGCAGAAAGTGTGGCGAGCTCATAGGTTAATTCTCCCGCTGATCACCCGTTGCGACATGAACCTTGCGGAGGATTTATCGGTCATCCCAAGGTAGCCACCTTGCTGCTCATAGACTTGTTGCAGACGATTCGCCTTTATTGATTTGGAGAAAGACCCAGTGGGCCACCATCACCATGACGAGCCGATATTGCAAGATCCCAAACGCCGGCGCCGTGCCTCGATCATCCTGTGGGCATTGCTCGCGCCTATCGGCGTGCTGGCAATGGTCATGGTCATCGTCTTATGGCCCCAAGGAACGTATAACAAGTTTGCCCTCGATGGCTCCATGGATACCGCTGGTGGTGCCACGATGGCCACCGGCACCGTAACCCGGAGCGGTGTTGAGACCTGTCCTTCGTCCCAAGGACTGGAAGACGTGGGCGGCAAGACCTTGGAATGCACGGTCACCTATGTCATGCCAGCGTCAGGCGGGGCGGAAATCCAGATGGAAATTCCGCCTGAAATGCTGCAATCCCGGGATGCCCGACCCGGTGATTCATTGCGCTATTTGGACCTGTCCAAGGTAGATACCACCAGCGGCAGTCCCTACGTCTTTGTCGACTTCGTGCGGACCTTGCCCATGACCCTGTTGGCCATTGCCTACGGGATAGTTGTCGTGCTGGTGGCTGGGTGGCGTGGTGCACGAGCGGTCATCGGCTTGGTTGGCGGCATCGCGTTCATGATCTTCTTCATGGTCCCGGCGCTGATCGAGGGCGGGAATCCCGTGGTGGTCGGCCTGACCGGTGCCACGGCCATCATGTTCGTGGCGCTGTATTTTGCCCATGGCTTGAATGCCAAGACATCAACGGCGCTGCTGGGCACGCTCTTTGGCTTGGGAGTGACCGCGGCATTGGCGCTGTGGCTGACGGACGCGGCGGCGCTGACCGGCGCTAATGACGAGTCGGCGATGACCTTGTCTACTGTGGCGCCGCAAATTTCCTTGCCTGGCCTGCTGATCTGCGGCGTGCTGGTCGGTGGAATGGGTGTGCTCAACGATGTCACCATCACCCAGTCCGCCACGGTGTGGGAGCTGGCCGAAACGTCGCCCAGGGCTTCGGCCAAGGAACTGTTCTTCCGCGGCATGCGCATTGGCCGGGACCACATTGCCTCAACGGTTTACACCATTGCCTTCGCATACGCCGGGGCCGCGCTGCCGATCCTGGCCATTGCGGCGATGAGCAACCAGGGATTCGGTGTGACGCTGGGCTCAGGGGAGATGGCTGAGGAAGTTATCCGGATACTTATTGGTTCTATTGGCTTGGTACTGGCTATTCCTGTCACCACGGCCATAGCAGTCATGGTGGTGAAGGCCACCGGTACTGGCGGAGCACACGGCAAACGTTCCTTGTTTGCCGCCAACGCAGACGCGTAGGTGCGAACGGTTCTCAAAAGTAATGTAGAATTGTTCTCAATAGCAAACGTGTTTGGATGGAGAACTCATATGAAGAAGTATCGCTCATTGCTTGCAGCCGCAGTCGCTGTGCCCGCAGCGGGAATCATCCTCGTCGGGTGCGCCGGGACTGGCAGCGAAGCCAGTGATGCTGATACCTCTGCGGTCAAAGTGGTGGCAACGACCAATGTCTATGGCCAGGTTGCCCGTGCTGTGGGAGGCGACACCGTCAGCGTCAGCGAGATTATCACCTCGGCTGCCCAGGACCCGCACTCCTATGAGCCAACCACCCGCGACAAGCTCACCGTTTCTGAAGCGAATATCGTTGTTGCCAATGGCGGGGGATACGACCAGTTCATGGATTCACTGGTCCAGTCCCTGCCCAGCGACCAGGCATCGGACGTTCAGCTGATTCACGCGGTGGACTCTTCGCCTATTGCCAAGGAGCATGAGGAAGAAGAAGCGCATGAAGGCGAAAGCGCCGAGGAGCATGCCGAGCATGCCGAAGGGGACGCGCATGAGGAGCATGAAGGCCATGATCATGCCGGCTACAACGAGCATATCTGGTACGACCTGGACTCCATGTCGGCCTTGGCCGATGAGCTAGCCACCACCTTCGGCAAAACCGATGCCGCCAACGCGCAGCAATACACGAAAAACGCCGAAGAGTTCAATGCCGGCATCAAGAAGCTGCAGACTCAGCTGCGCGAGGCCAAGCTCGAGGACAAGAAGTTCATCATGACTGAACCAGTGCCGTACCACCTTCTGGATGATGCAGGCATGGAGGATATCACGCCTGAAGGGCTGAGCGAGGCCATTGAAGAAGGGGAAGGCATTGCGCCGATGACCCTCAAGAAGGCCCAGAACCTGTTGGAAGGCGGCAATACCGACGTCCTCGCGTACAACGTGCAGACCGAGGGCAATGAGACCAAGGCGCTGAAAAAGGATGCTGAATCCGGCAAGGTGCCAGTCGTCGATTTCGCTGAAACCATCCAGGATGATTCAAGCTACTTAGATTGGATGAAATCCAACATTTCCAACTTGGCTTCCGCGATCAACGGCTAGCTGGTACGTAGACTACATGTATGGCATTGATTCCTTCCCAAATTACTCAGGCGACAGGTAAAGCACGCGCCTTGATCGCGGAGCGATCGGTGCGAGCTGAAATAGCCCAAGGCCAAAGGGAAATACAACAAGCCGACCATGTCATCTTCTTTGCTGAAGGCCCCGGCCAGTTCTACCAACTAGGTGTCTGGCTGGGGACCTTTGAGCGTCTTGCCGCCCAAGGCCTGAGCATCGGCCTGGTATTGATGGATTCACTCAGCGCGCGGCAGGCACTGAACTCCAGCACACTGCCCCTGCTGTTCACGCGTTCCATGGAACATATCGAGTCCAGACTGCGCGAGTGGAACACCAAATCGATCAGCTACGTGAACAATGCCCAGCGGAACTTCACCATGCTGCGCTTTAACGGGCCAGCGCATATTCATCTGAACCATGGCGAGAGCGAAAAGGCCTCGATGGTTTCTAACCAGCTCAAGGCCTATGACTATGCCTGTGTCGCCGGACCCGCAGCGGTGGATCGCATCTGTGAGAACATCTCTCGATTCGATCCTTCGCACCTCGTGCAGATCGGGCGGCCCCAACTTGATGCCTTGGAATTGGAAGGGCCCTCAGAGAAGATCCGAGTCCTCTACGCACCAACATGGGAAGGCGACTCTTCGGCGATGGCCTATTCCTCGGTAATGAGGTTGGGTGAACGGATCCTTGCACAGCTGGTCAACGATGACCGGTTTGACGTGCGTTTCCGCCCCCATCCGAAAACCGGCGATATCCTGGCCGAAGCCAAGAAGACCGTGGCTGCTTTGCAGTCGAGGTTCGAGTCGACCATGGATCCCGTTCCCGACGCTTCGCAATCCCTGGTCTGGGCCGATGTGGCCATTTGCGATACTTCTGCCATGGCCTACGATGCCGTGGCATTGAACATTCCGCTGCTGCTGGCTGCTGAACGCCCGAGCAAGCTGCGTGACGGGCTGCCGATGGAACAGCACCTTGGCAACGCCAACGGATTGGCGGATCGCGTAGCGAAACTGGCTGCCAGCGGGGTGGCCGGCAAGCAAAAACAACTGGCCCAGTACTTCTTCGCCACCACCGAGCCCGGGATGGCCACGAAGAAGCTGAACCAGCTGTTCTCCGGTCTGTAAGCGGCCTTTTAGCGCTGTTTGAAAACGGTGTCCTGCCACTGGCGGTGAGGCGCCGGATCGTGGGAGAGCATCACGTGCTTCACATTGGTGTATTCGTCAAAGGAGTACTGGCTCATATCCTTGCCCATGCCTGAAGCCTTGTATCCGCCATGGGGCATGTCCGAAACGATGAGGATATGCTCATTGATCCACACGCAGCCGGCCTGGATCCGCGCACTGGCTTTCATTGCCCGGTCAACATTCTTCGTCCACGCGCTGGCAGCCAAACCGTAGGGCGTGTCATTAGCCAGATCCATGGCTTGCTCGTCATCCTCGAACGGCAGGGCCACCAGGACCGGCCCGAAAACTTCGTGCTGGACGATTTCTGAATCCTGGGCGGCACCGATGACCAGTGTTGGGCGATAGTAGAACCCGGGGCGTTCCTCGCGCCGGCCACCGGCCAGTATTTGCGCGCCGTCCTGCTTTGCGCGATCGACCATCGCCGAAACCTTTTCCAGATGCGCTTCGCTGATCAGCGAACCCATATCGGTGTCGGGATCTGAGGGACTGCCAACCACCATCGCATCCATCAGCTGCGCCACCCGCGCGGTGAACTTGTCAAAAACAGAAGAGTGCACATAGGCGCGGGTCGCCGCCGTGCAATCCTGGCCGGAATTGATCGTGGAACCTGCCACCGCGCCGTGAGCCGCTGCTTCAATATCGGCATCGTCAAAGACGACAAATGGCGCTTTGCCGCCCAACTCCAAGTGCACGCGGTTTGCGCGTTCTGCGGCCATCGACATGATCTTCAGCCCCACCGCGGTGGAACCGGTGAACGAGGTCATCTTCACCAGGGGGTGGCGCACCAGTGTTGCCCCAACGGAAGGGCCATCGCCGACCACCACATTGAGAACACCGTCTGGCATGCCCGAATCACTTGCGGCCTTGGCAAAAAGCATGGACGTGCCGGGAGTGAGCTCACTGGGCTTGAGCACGATGGTATTTCCCGCGGCGATGGCCGGGAGCACCTTCCAGGCAGCCATTTGCAGTGGATAGTTCCATGGGCTGATCGAGCCGATGACGCCAATAGCCTCACGGCGGATCATCGAGGTGGTATTGCCTGCATAGTCGCCAGCAGCCAAGCCCTGGAGGTTTCTGGCGGCGCCGGCAAAGAAGTTCACATTGTCGATTGTTCCGGGGACGTCAAACTCCGTGGACATCCGAATGGATTTGCCGGTCTGCGCCGTTTCCACCTGGGCCAGCTCGTCGGCATGGGCTTGAAGCTCGCGGGCGAAGGCCAGCAGATGATCTGAGCGTTCTGCCGGTGTCAGCGCGGACCAGGTCTTAAACGCCCGTGCCGCGGATTGTACGGCTTGGTCCACCTGATCCGTGCTCGCCGTATCAACGTCGAGCAATTTATCACCGGTCGCGGGGGAGACCCGCGGCAGGACAGCTCCCTGGCCGAGTACCTGCTCTCCGTTGATGAACTGATGTCCCAGAGTTGGGTTGTAATAATCCATGGCGATGCTCCTGTGGATGCTCAGAGGGTGAAGTAGATCTTGCGAAGTGTTTCGGTCACGGCCCACCGGGTATGCATGCCCGCCTTCAGGCGCACAGCCGTGCCGTTGGCCAGCTCAATTTCCTGGGCGCTGAAACCGTCGCTGCCAAGAATTTGCAGCCTGCCGCGGCCGGAGAGCACGATAAAATACTCGTCGGCTTCGATATCTTGCATGGCGCCGGGCGACATTTCCCAAACTCCAATTTCAGCTTCGCCAAGGGTACTGACTTGTTGGAATCCTGTGGTTGCAGGAACCTGCCCTTCGATGCGCTGCCCTGTCTCGATCGGATGGAGGGCAATAATGGGGAGCTCAAGCAGTTTTCGCTCTCATGGTGCGGCAGGAAATCTGTCATCAGGAATCGAACCCCATCCCGATCTTGTCCATGAATTTCAAGAATACGGAGCGCTTGCCTTCGTGGTGATCCGCCTTAACCAGATGATTTGTCATGATCTTGACTCCCAGCCATGCGGCCGGTTCTGGCGGGAAAGGAATGGGCTTGGTGCGGACCAATTCCAGTTCTGTCAGTTCGGTTTTCTCCCCGGAGAGCAAGTCCAGCATGACCTTGGCGCCGAACCGGGTCGCGCCGACTCCCAGCCCGGTGAACCCGGCGCAGTAGGCGACTTTGCCGCCATGGGTGAGGTCGAAGAAGGAGAAGAAACGGGAGCAGGTGTCGATGGCCCCGCCCCAGGCGTGGGAGAACTTCACGCCGGAAAGCTGTGGAAAGCTGCCAAAGAAGTGCGCCGCCAACTTGTTGAAGGTCGTTTGATTGCTGTCGTAGCTTGAACGCACTTTTCTGCCGAAATGGTACACGGCATCGTACCCGCCGTAGAGGATCCGGAAGTTCCCATGGGCATCGATTGTTGGCCGCGAATAGTGGAAGCGATTATTCATGTCGGCTAATCCAACCATTTGGTCCCAGCCGATGGCCGCGCGCTGCTCTTCTGTCAGGGGCTCGGTCATCAGGGCGTAGTCGTACACCGGGACGATGCGGGCCCGGTGGCGTTTCAGCAGGGATGGGAAAACATTGGTTGCCAGGGCGACTCGCTCTGCCATGATGCTTCCGCCAGCGGTCAAGACCTGGACTTTGCCGCCGGCATCGGAGATTTCCAGGGCATGAGTATGCTCGTAGAATTCCACACCCAGCTCACGGCAAACCCTGGCAAGCTCCCAAGCCAACTTGGCTGGATGCACCAGTGCCGTGGAGTGGTGGTCTAAAGCGCCGGCCAAGAAATCCGGCGAATTGATGACGGTTTTGACTTGCCGCTCGTCGAGGAAATCTACCCCTGGTGATTCAGCTTCTTCGCTGGCCCAGGCAATCTGGTGAGCTTCGGTAGCCACGCTCAGGGAACCCTGGCGGACAAAGTCGACGTCCATGGCGTACTTCTGAACAGACGCCTCGAATTCATCAAGGTTTTGCGCTCCAAGCTCGGCAAGCAGCGCATTTTCCTTGGGGAGATGATTCGCTCCGTTGGCTTCTCCATGCACGAGCGACGCTTCGCAGAATCCTCCGTTGCGTCCGGACGCGGCCCAGCCGATACGTTGGCCTTCTATGAGGACCACATGCCGTTGCGGGTCCCGCTCCTTAGCCTGCAACGCGGTCCACAGGCCCGTGTATCCACCACCGACGATTAGTAATTCTGCGGTGATTGAACCGTGCAGCGAAGCACTGGGTTCTGGGCGCTGTTCATTGTCCAGCCAATAACTGGTGTGCTTGGCTGATGCCAGTGATTCGGCAATGAGGTATGAAGGGACTTCTGCTTCATGCCGGTCGAAAGTAATTTGATGCTGGGTGCTCATGGGTTCTTTCCTGGATTAATAGCGGAGTTGTGAGAATGCTATTGATCCAGGGGAACAACCATGGGGCCTTGCGGTTTTGCGGTTTGCTGGGCACGCAGGATGCCAGTTGAGAGCCAGTCGGCGATCAAGGCTTATCCCTCTTCTCGGCAGAAGATCCGCAAATTGAATGTGATTCATTACTTATCTAAACTTGAGCTTTTCCGCCTGTCAATAGATTGCCGGAAAGCGGCAACCGGCTTCGCTGAATATGACACAGAATTGCCGCCCAGAACATCACGGCGAATTCTGGCAATGCCAGCAGCAGCATGAGATTTCCGTGCGCGGATGAATGCGCCGTCGCTGAATGATGGTGTTCGCCCATCCATGGCAGGCCCAGCGCCATCGCCATATGGAGCATGCCCATCAGCGCGCTCATCACCAGCAGCTTTTGCGCCGGCGCGCCCCGCCAAACACCCCAGGCGCATTTGGTGCACCAGAGGGTCATGACCAGCAGAACGGACACCCACCACAGTGAATGCGGCAGAACAGCAATGCTGGCCAGATGCGCGAGGCCCAACCCCAAGGCGGCTGACCCGAGCACGCGATGTGCAGGGATCAGCCGCCGGGAAGGGCTAGGCGCTATCGCCGCAGCAACCATCGGAGGCCTTGGTGGAGCAGCAGCCATGCTGGACGGGGGCTGGTACATCGAGCACTGGGGAGCGGTCGAAGAAACCCTCGGGGCGGATGGTGAAGCCCACGGTGTCCACCGGCATCATTGGCCAGTCCTCGGTGCGCGGGAAGTGGGTCAGCGCGAACGTGTGCCACATGCTGATCTGCTCGCCGTCGATGTTCTTGTCGTCTTCAATCCATGAGCCGATGCCGTCCGTACCAGGATTCTGGTTGACGAAATCACCGGTAGGGTAGCGGTGCGAAGCATCGCGTTTGGTCACCCATAGCGCCTTGGAAGCAAACTCGGCGCGTCGATGAATTGATGAGCCGTCGGCGGCCAGCAGGGTCGGCAGCCCCTGGGACATGAGCTTGTAGCCTACCGGCTTGCCCAGGTAGTTCTTCGATTCGGGGTTGGTCACCACCCAGGTGCGGCCGGCGGTCGGGTTGTTCTCGCGCACCGCTTGCTGCTCGGTGCCCAGTACCGTGTGGCTGCGCGTGAAGGCGTTGCCGCGAGGATTCTCCTTGCTGATGGGAAGGCGTACTGCCTCTTCTTCGATGACCCGGCTCGGCCCGCCATCCAGGGAGAAGTCCAAGCGGGCTCCAAAAATATGCTGATGAAATGGCGCGCCAAGCCCCGGAGCCATTTCGGAAGCGAAGCGTTCGTCGAGCATGGCGGAGGTGAAGACAATGCCGGTGGCCTTGGCCTCGAATTCGATGGTTCCGTCCAGGTAGAGGTACCAGTAGAAGCCGTAATCGTAGTTGCCCACAGTAGTGAAGAAGCTGATCACCAATCGGCGGTTGCGTCGCGTGTATTTCACGCCTGACCAGTCATCCGCGTGCTTGGAGAGGATCGAGGCATCTTCCTCGTGCATGCAAATGCCGTTGGTGATCGTTTGGGCGTTGCCGTCTGCGTCGGTGACCACAGGGGAAATGTAATGGATTTCGCCCAGGCAATCGCAGCCCAGCTCCAGCGAGTTGGCCAGACGGCCGATCAGGTATTCGCCGGTATCGAAGTAGTTCTGCCAGCTGCGCACCGGTGACGGGTCACCGTAGGGGACCACCATTTCGGCGATGGAGGCCCGGTCCAGGATGCGGCGATCTACGCCCTTGTCGTTGAAGCCGATGTTGTAGAGCACCAAGCCTTCGCGCATATCGAAGCCGATATCAACAGACCACTTTTCCCATTCCACGTGGTTGCCATTGGCGACGGTGAAACTGGCGCCCTCGGGCTGGGTGATTTCAATGGGTTTCTGCGTGGTGCGCGTCGGGCCGCTCAGCTCCGGATCGGTGTAATTGCCGTGTGTCTCGGGCACCGGGACAATTTGAAGATCCAGCAGGCGATCAACTTTTTGGGCAATGGTGTCAATGTAGACCACGAGCCCATCCACTGGGTAGGCCCAGGCAGAATCTTCGGCGAAGTCCTGGCGGAAGGCGAGTCCACGCAGGATGCGGCGACCTGATTCGTCGGGATATTCGTCGTCGTAAACACCGGCGGAGAGCGGAGCGACGCGTACCTGAGCCGGGGTGAGGCCTCGTTTGTCCAAGGCGGCCGCCCACTGGGGGTCGGAGCCCAGGATGGATTCAACCATTTCGAACTCTTCGAGCAGCACCGGCATCTGGCCCACCTTGGACGGATCAAGATCGATAGCCGACACCACGCTGCGGTTGCCCAGGTCCAGCACGATGTCTTGTGGCGAGTTGGTGATCTTGTCCAGGAGCATGATGCGGACAAAGCGACCGGGGCGCGAGTGCTGCGGGTCCTCTAGGCCCAGGTAGGCAATGCGGGTGTTGTCGCCGAACAGCCGGTTTTCAATCAGGACCTCTTTGGCCCTGGCGATTTCTGCTTCGCTGAGCAAGGTGAAATCTGTCGTTGCTGTGGGTGCCATGCGCGGATTCCTTCGGGTGTGTGATGCACATCAATTATTATTCTATGAATGTAGAGAATACGGAGTGGTGCTGTGCGGCGCAACCCTTTGGCGCGAAGAAAATAAAAATGGTTAGGCTTGGGTCATGCCGAAAATCGTTGATCACGACCAGCGTCGTCGAGAGATCGTAGAGGTCACCTGGAAGTTCATTGCCCGAGAAGGCATCGAGAAACTGAACCTGCGTGACTTGGCCGCTGCTGCTGGTTACGCCAACGGGGCGCTGAAGCCGTACTTCCCAACGCGTGATGCACTGCTTGTGGCGACCTTCAACTTCGTGGCTGACGCAACGAACCAGCGAATCAAGAAGAACGCAGCAGGCCTGCAGGGCCTGGAAGCCATTTCAGCGTTCGCCCGGGAAGTGCTCCCGCTCGATGAGTTGCGGCGGAACGAGGCGCGCATTGCCGTGCACTTCTGGCATCTCGCGCTAGGCGATCCCAAGCTTGCTGTCGTGAATGCGTCGACGATGGACCAATGGCGAACCATGCTCGATGGCTGGCTGGAGCAAATTTTCACGGCAGGAGACGCGCGCGCACTGATGGCACGCGATTCGCTGACCAACTTCCTCTTGGGTGCCCAGGCCAGCAGCGTGCTGGACGCAGACGTCAATACTGCAGAACTGCTGGAACAACAGCTGAAGTACCAGCTGGATCTGCTCGCGTCTCTCGCCCGGTAGAGTTCCCATCGATATTCTCGGGTTGAAGAAAATAGTGACAATCTTCGCGGCCGAGCGTACCCTCAAATGTGATGCCCCGCACCTTGGAAGCGTCAATGGGGGGAGGGAACGCATGTATCAGATCCAGCACGTCGACTCATTTACCGCGTGGTCGCGGCTCATCTCCGATGCCTTCGTGCAATTGCGCAGTGAACAAGTGACCGGTGGCCACTTCACCGCCTCCCTCGGGGTAAACATGCTCGGCGACATCGGTCTGATGCGCATCCACGCCAGGCCCCATGCGGTGCAACGCACCGTGGATCTGACCAACAGCGGGGACGGAGAGTTCTACAAAGTCTCCTACCAGCTCGACGGCTATGGACTGCTGGTTCAAGACGGGCGTGAAACGGTGCTCGCCCCAGGAGACTTGGCCATCTATGACACCCAGCGTCCCTATACGCTGGCCTTCGAAAAGCCTGCAACCGTCGTTGTCGCACTGATTCCGCACGGCCAATTCAAGCTTTCAACCCAACAGGTCGGGCAGGTTACCGCACTGGCCCTCAAGAACAACCATCCGCTCTCCGGGACCGTCGCCCCGCTCATGAACCACCTTGGCGCCAATCTGGCGCAATGGGACGAATACGGGGGATACCCCTTGGCCCGCAATACCGTGGATCTGCTTGCCACGGCACTCGGCGGAGTGCTGGGAATCGATACCGTTGCGGACGCCAAAGCCCAGTTGCGGGAAAAGATCACCAGCTACATCGACGAGCATCTCAACGACACCGACTTGGGGCCGGCGCAAATCGCGGCAGCGCACTTCATCTCGATCCGCAGCTTGCACGCCTTGTTCGAGCATCAATCCCATAGCGTCGCTGCGCTCATCCGCCATCGCCGCCTCACCGAAGCTTCGCGTTTGCTGCGCGACCCGCTGCTATTGACGCAATCAGTCCAGGCGATTGGCACGCGGGTGGGCATCGCCGACGCGGCTGGATTCAGCCGGATGTTTTCCAGGGAATTCGGCTGCACTCCGGGCAAATACCGCACCGGACAATGAGATGTGACGCACAGCCATGCGCGGGGAAGCAATGAGGCTGCACCGAATGACAATGCGAATCCTCCCGCGCAGTAGATCCTGAAGAGAGCACAATCAACACTTTTGGGGGATCTTATGGCACTGGAACAACGCACTCTTACGGTGCCAGCGCTGGTGGTCATGATCATTGCGGCCAGCGCGCCCTTGACGGCAGTTGCCGGAGGCGTCACCACAAATTACGCGGTGACCGGGATGAGCTCTGTACCGCTGTCCTTCCTGCTCATCGGGGCGGTGCTCCTGGTCTTCAGCGTTGGCTACACCGCCATGAGCCGGCACATCCCCAACGCGGGTGCCTTCTACGCCTACGTGGCCGAAGGCCTGGGCAGGATCCTGGGAGTCGGAGCCGCAATGGTGGCGCTTGTAAGCTACAACCTGATGCAAATCGGCATCTATGGAATGTTCGGATTCGCGGCGGCTTCCTTCGCCAATGCCACCTTCAACACGGCAATTCCGTGGTGGGGCATGGCCCTCGTGGCCTGGGCCGCCGTCGGGTTCCTCGGCATGAACCGCGTGGATTTCTCGGTGAAGGTTCTGGGCATCATCGTTGCCGCCGAATTCCTGGTCGTTGTCGTTTACAACATCATGGCTTTTGCGCTGGCACCACAGGCACCGCAACCAGAAACCGCCTTCAACTTCTCCGACGCACTGGCCCCGGGCATGGGTGCAGTCGTGGCGTTCACCATTGCGGCGTTCATGGGCTTCGAATCCGGCACCATCTACAACGAAGAGGTCAAAGACCCGCAGCGAACGGCACGGCGTGCCACCATGATTGCCATCGTCATCATCGCCTGCTTCTACGCCTTCTCCGCCTTCGCGGTAGCGGTAGGCGAGGGGGCGGACAACGTCATCGCCGCCTCAGCCGAGAATGGCCCGGATCTGCTGTTCGTCTTTTTCGCAGCCCATGCCCCAACGTGGTTCGTGGATCTTGCGAACATCCTGTTCATCACGAGCCTGTTCGCCGCATTGCTGGCCTTCCACAATGTCATTGCCCGGTACTTCTACTCCATGGGCCGTGGTGGCGCCCTGCCCAAGTTCTTGGCGGTCACCTCGCGAACCACCCACGCGCCTATCGCCGGATCGATGGCCCAGTCCGTGCTCGGCCTGATCGTGATTATTGCCTTTGCCATAGCATCGAGCGGTCAAGAACCCATGTACATCGTGTTCACCATGTTCACCTGGATGACCAATTCCGCGGCCTTTGGCCTGGTGCTGTTGATGGCGTTGACGTCCTTCGCTGTCATCGGATATTTTGGGCGGCGCAAAACCGACGACTCGGTGATCACCCGAGTGGTCGCGCCCCTGATCTCCGGCATCGCGCTGTTCTACGTATTCGTCCAGATCATCATTAACTTCGATATTCTGCTCGGCGTTGAAGACCCGGGCCTTCTGGGATACGTGCTCCAGGGCATCGTCATCATCCCCGGGGTCCTGGCTTCATTGGCCGCGGCAATCATCCGGCTGACCGGCAAGGGATCCCAGCCGGCAACAGAATTATCCGTCTTGTAAACGCACAACAAAGGAGTTGCACCATGGCCTACGCCAACGCCCAAGAACTATTGGACGCAATCCAGCCCGCCACCGGCGGAACCGAAATTTTCGATCCGGCCACCGGGGACCTTGTGGGCCGGGTTGCGCAGCAGACCGCTGAAGACCTGGATGCCGCGGTCGCTTCGGCCAAGGCTGTACAGCCTGCCTGGGACAAGCTCGGACACGCTGAACGCAAGCGCTTGCTGAATGCCGCTGCGGACAATATCGAGGCTAACGCTGAAGCCTTGGCCGAGTTGCTCTCCCGCGAGCAGGGCAAGCCGCTCAATGGCCCTAATGCCCGATTCGAAGTGGGAGGGGCAGCGGCATGGCTGCGAGCAGCGACCGCCTATGAAGTAGAACCGGAAGTGATCGTGGATGACGGCGAAACCTATGCCGCGAAGCATTACCGCGCGCTGGGTGTGGTCGGGGCCATCGGACCGTGGAACTGGCCAGTGATGATCTCCATCTGGCAGCTGGCGCCGTCACTGCGCATGGGCAACGCGGTGGTGATGAAGCCCAGCGAGTACACGCCGCTGTCGGTCCTGGCACTGGTGCACATCCTGAACGAAGTGCTTCCAGTAGACGTCCTGCAAATAGTTGCCGGCGGACGCGAGGTAGGAGAAAAGCTCTCCAGCCATCCAGACATCGCCAAGATCATGTTCACCGGGTCCACCCGCACCGGAAAAGCGATCATCCGTTCTTCGGCAGACACGGTCAAGCGCCTGACCATGGAACTGGGCGGAAACGATGCCGGCATTGTGCTGGAAGACGCTGATCCAAAAGCCATCGCCCAGGACCTGTTCTGGGGTGCCTTCATCAACACCGGCCAGACCTGCGCAGCCTTGAAGCGGCTCTACGTTCCCGAATCCATCTACGACGAGGTGTGCGCCGAGCTCACCGCGGTAGCCAAGGCCATGCCGATGGGCGTTGGCTTGGACGAAAACAATGTCCTGGGTCCACTGCAAAACAAGGCGCAGTACGACATCGTCGCAGGACTCGTCGCGGACGCTGTGAATTCGGGAGCCACCGTATTGCTCGGTGCGAACCCGGATGAACAGGCCAAGGGCTACTTCTATCCCACAACGCTCATCGCCGACATCGACCCGGACAACCGGCTGGTGACCGAAGAACAATTCGGCCCGGCCCTGCCGATCATCAAGGTCAAAAACAGTGCTGAAGCAGTTGCCCACGCCAACGCCCTGGAAGTCGGCCTCGGCGCTTCGGTCTGGAGCAGCGACCGCGAGAAGGCCCTGGACGTTGCAGCCCAGATTGAGTCGGGAACCGTGTGGATCAATTCCCACGGCACCATCGATCCCCGCATTCCATTTGGTGGTGCCAAGCAATCAGGCTACGGCCTGGAATTCGGCCTTGACGGGCTGAAATCCTTGGCGCAGCCGCAGATCATCAAGGGCTGACAAGCTCAGGAGAATACGAGAATTGGCGGTGTTCGCGGGCCCGAGCTGGGATATGTGAACACCGCCAATTCCCGGTGCAGGGCTAGTTGATGATGTCGTCTTTGGGGCTTTCTGCAATCGCTGCGATGCGTTCTCGCCAGGCCTGCAGCTGTTCAGGAGGCAGCCGCGTCCAATCATGGATTTCGCGGACAACCTTCAACGGACTGGCGCTGCGGTAGGAACGGGTCGGGTTTCCCGGAAACTTCTTGTCGGTGACATTAGGATCATCTTCGAATTCTCCGGTTGGCTCCACCTCATACACATGAGGAGTGCCGTCAAGTGCCGCAATCTGCGCAGCTAAGCCCGCCCCGTCGGGCAACGCCGTGAAATAGATGTGATTCATGAGGATCTCGGGTCGATAGTTAGAGGGAAAGCCAGCGGACAGTAAATCGCCGGGGCCCAATGCCGCCTTGGTGCCGTGATAAAACGGTCCTGCTTCTGAATCCTTGCCCATGGACCTGAGCTTAGCGAATTGGCCGCGGCGGTAAAAGGGGCACTGGCCGAGCAGCCATCGGGCGAGCATCTGAACGGCTTCAAGTACCCGGACACGTATATTGGGTGGTGAACCGCGAACAAGCTTTGGAGAATTACTCGTGCCCATTTTGAATAAAGACATGTCCCTGTGCATCTCGCTGTCGGGACGACCATCAAATCTCGGGACCCGATTCCACAACTACCTTTACGAAGAATTGGGGCTGAACTTCATATACAAGGCTTTCTCCACCGATGATTTGGCAGGCGCCATTGCTGGCGTCCGTGCTTTGGGAATTCGTGGATGCTCCGTCTCCATGCCTTTTAAGGAAGACGTGATGAAGCTGGTCGATGAGATCGAGACTTCTGCCGCGGCTATTGATTCAGTCAACACCATTGTGAACACCGAAGGCCGGCTGGTGGCCTCGAATACTGATTTTGAAGCAATTGCGACGCTGATCAAGCGCCACGAGCTGGATGCTAGCCACAGCGTCTTGGTCCGCGGATCCGGAGGAATGGCCAAGGCAGTTGTCGCAGCGTTCCGCGATGCTGGCTTCGAAAATCTCACCGTGCTGGCCCGGAACGAAAAAGCCGGCCAAGAGCTGGCTCAGAAGTACAACTACAAGTTTGCTGCTGCCGATCCAGCACCTGGAAACCAGATCTTGGTCAACGTGACGCCGCTAGGCATGGATGGGGCGCAAGCTGACGTCCAGTCATTCTCCGATGAGCACATTGCCGCTGCTGAAGCCGTCTTTGATGTTGTCGCATTCCCAAGCCAGACTCCGCTGATCCTTGCCGCCCAGAAGGCAGGAAAGCCGGTGATCACCGGCGCGGAAGTTATCGCACTGCAGGCCGCCGCCCAGTTCGAGAAGTACACCGGGCACTGCCTGAGCGATGAGCAGATTGCGCGGGCCTCGGAGTTCTCGCGCCAGTAGCCGCTTGCTGATCCTGGCGGGGCAATGTACTGCAATACCAAGTAGCTGATGCCAGCACCAAGTTCTTGGTGCTGGCATCAGCCATGTCAGGTGTTGCGGCTATTCGCCTCTTGAGTCCGTTTCGTCTTCAGCAACGAATTCCACGGTTGTCGACTTGCGGCCCCGGGCCACGAGGACGATGACAATGACCAGTGCGATGACAAAGAGCACCGGAACGATATAGACCACGATGAGCTCGTAGGCATTAGGCACTAACGGGTTCACGCTTGAGTCACCATTATCTAGTTGATTCATGGTTTTTGGCACTTGGCTTGAGCGAATCAGCCGCGGAGCACTATCTCCAGATCTTCGAGCTGCTGGCCAGCAGGATACTGCCCGTTGAAAAGCTTCGAGCCATCCTCGGTGAGAACAGCAGAGAAACGGGTCTTGACCAAGCCGAAAGCGCGCGAGACGGCGGTTTCAGTGAGTTCAGCAATCGCAACGCGACCACTAGCCGTACCAATGGTGAGCGTGATGGCTTCACCCTGGTTTTCCACGTGAGGCTCAATCAGGTCCAGCTTCATCATGCCGCCGTGTCCGGAGAAGGACACGCGGCCGTTGAACCACACCTCATTATCCGGAACATCAGTTGCAGGGGATGCGGGGAAGACCAAGGAGTTGCCGGCTTGCCAGACACCATTGCTTGCTTCGATGCGTCCGTCAGCAAGGGAAGAAATATAACCCACGAACGAGGCTTTCAAGCCCCATTCCAGATGCGGCTGGAACGGATCGCCTGCTGGCGCACCACTTCCGGTCATTGTCTTTTCCCTCCACAGGGTTTCGGCGCAAAAATAATCTGTGGTCAGTATTTCACACTGAAGTCAGGTAATGGCGACAGTTCTCTGCCAGCTAATCAGTTGTCGTATTTTCCGCAATGAATGGACGGTAGGCATCCTGTACCGAAATCTGGGCGCCGTCAATGCTTGTACCATCGGCAAAGGTGACATCAGCGGTAGCCCAGGACCCGTTCCAGTACTTGATATCCAGCTTGGTCGGGGAGTATTCCTTGTGGACGTTCGCCTCTAGGTTACTCATCGCGGTGCGATAGCCGGCTAAGCCGAAGGCAACCAAAGCCACGGTCATTGCCCCGGCAATTCCAGCGCAAATGAACTCGGTGCGAATGGATGCGCGTCGAGAGTAGGTCTGCTCGCCGTCACGCAACCGCGAGAAGTGCCGGCGGCGCATCAACGCGTGAGGCAACAGAGCCAATCCGATCATCAAAAAAATCACGGAAGTTGCCAACGCTATGAGCGGTCGACTGAAGACTACTGGAAGAAACTCATCCATGTATTTACCCTATGCAAATCAACATGGTATTTCTAGGGTTAAATCGCTTTCCCCGGATTTAGTGTGCCGAGCGGATCGAACACCGCGCGGACCCGCCGTTGCAGTTCAAGTGAGGTCTCGCCCAATTCTTCGGGCAACCAATCCTGCTTGAGCAAACCGATGCCATGCTCGCCGGTGAGCGTGCCACCCAAGGATTTAGCCAGGTAGAACATGTCTCCCAACGCGGCCTTCGGTGCACCGCTGGTGATGGAATGACCTTCGGGCACCACGATGATCGGATGCAGGTTGCCGTCGGCGGCATGAGCAATGGTGAAGATCGATACGCCACGCTCCTCTTCAATCCGCTGCAACCCGGCAAAGGCTTCGGCTAGCCGGTTGCGCGGTACGCCAATATCGCAGATGGAGGCGGTCCCGAGCAATTCCATGCTCGGGATGGCCTGGCGTCGGGCTTCGATGAGCGCCTCGGCCTGTTCCTGGTCCTTGGCGATCTCAATGAGCCCGGCCAGCGGGGCGATCGCATCTTGCAACGCCTGCATTTCCAGCTGTGCACCATAACCATCGGTCTGTGCCAGCAGCAAGGCACCGCCGCATGATTCATGCTCGGTTCCGAGCGCCGCATCAACTGCCTTCAAGGTTTTACCGCACATCAATTCCAACACAGATGGGGTCAACCGCTGCGCGATCACCGCCGAAGCGGCCTGTGCCGCGGTACCCTCATCGGGGAAATAGGCGACCAGGGTGGAGGTGTGATTGGGCTTGGGGCGCAGCCGCAGTAGCGCTTCCACCACGATGCCCAGGGTGCCTTCGGAGCCGATCATCAGCGCGTTCATGTCGTAGCCGGCCACACCCTTGATGGTTCGCCGCCCGGTGCGCAGAAGCTGCCCGCCCGGAAGCACCACCAGCAAGCTGAGCACCGACTCGCGGGTTACCCCGTATTTGGCGCACCACATGCCGCCGGCATTCGTCGCTATATTGCCGCCGATCGAACAGATCGCGGTACTAGCTGGATCCGGGGCATAAAACAGACCGTGCTCGCCGGCGGCCTGGTTCACCGCAGCGTTGATCACTCCGGGCTGCACCAGCGCGGTAGCTTCCACCGGATCAATCTCCAGGATCTGGTCCATTCGGGACAGATCCAGCACGATCTGCCCGGCCTGCGCGCTGGATCCGGCCGCCAACCCGGTACCGGCCCCGCGCGGCACGATCACCGCCCGATGCTCATGGGCCAGCTTCATCGCCAGCACCACATCCTCGATGTCCTGGGCAAAGATCACCCCGTCCGCGAAGGATTCGGGCACGTAGCCGGAGCGATCCACGCTGGCCTGCCTGCGGTCCTGCTCATCGATCGAGGCGCGTGGATGGGCGGAAAGTACTAAGTGGCTGGATGATTCCATGGCTGGCTCCTACCTTTAATGCAGAACTGGCAGGACAGCGGCGCTGTCCTGCCAGCCAGGGATTATTCGACGAACGTGTCGGCAACGACCAATGCCTGCTCCAGGCGATCCAGCGCTTCGACGAGCACCTCGTCCTGAATGTTCATCGCCGGAACCACGTGCAGCCGGTTGAAGTTGGCAAACGGCAGCAAGCCGGCCTGCTTCGCGGCGCCAATCACCTGGTTCATCTCCTGGCTGCTGCCGCCATAGGCCGCCAGCGGCTCACGGGTCTCGCGGTTCTTCACCAGCTCGATGGCCCAGAACACCCCGGTGCCGCGCACCTCGCCCACCGACGGGTGATCGGCGGCGAACTGTGCCAGGCGGGGTCCGATGATTTCCTCGCCCAAGCGCTTGGCGTTCTCCACCATGCCCTCGTCCTCCATCGCGGTGATGGTGGCTGCGGCCGCGGCGCACGCCAGCGGGTGGCCCGAATAGGTCAGCCCGCCAGGGTAGGCCTTCTCCCGGAAGGTCTCGAAGATCTGCGGGCTGATGGCCACCCCGCCCAGCGGCACGTAGCCGGAGTTCACGCCCTTGGCGAAGGTCAGCAGGTCCGGCACCACGCCGAAGTGGTTCACCGCGAACCATTCGCCGCTGCGGCCGAAGCCTGCCATGACCTCGTCGGCGATATATACGATGCCGTGCTTCTTGGTCAGCTCGCGCACGCCCTGGAGGTATCCGGGAGGCGGCAGGTAGATGCCGGCGGTACCCGGAATCGACTCAAGGATGATCGCGGCAATGGTGCCCGGGCCCTCCAGGAGAATCGTGTCCTCCAGGTGCTTGAGCGCCCGCTGCGTTTCCTCTTCCAAGGTTCTCGAGTTGAAGTAGGAGCGGTAGGGGTAGGCCGGGAAGAAGCGCACCACCCCGTCGCTGGCATGATCCGAGGCAAAGCGGCGCGGATCCCCGGTGATATTCACCGCCAGATGGGTGCCGCCATGATAGGAGCGGTAGGCCGAAAGCACCTTGTGCTTGCCGGTATGCAGCCGGGCCATGCGCACCGCATGCTCCACCGCGTCCGCTCCGCCATTGGTGAAGAAGATCTTGTCCAGCTCGCCCGGAGTGTGCTTGGCGATCAGCCGGGCCGCCTCGGAACGCGCGTCGTTCACATGCTGCGGCGCGATGGTCGCCAGCTTGCCTGCCTGCTCGACGATGGCAGCGATGACCTTGGGATGCTGGTGGCCGATATTGGTATTCACCAGCTGGCTGGACAGGTCGATCAGCTTGTTGCCCTCGCCATCCCACACATAGGACCCCTCGGTCTTCAAGATGGTCATCGGGTCGAAGAGGCCCTGCGCCTGCCAGGAGTGGAACACATGCTCGCGATCCAGCTCGTAGGCACGGCGCCCGGCGGCGATCTGCTCCTCGGTGATCTGGACCTGTGCGATTGCTTGCTCGCTCATGATGCTCCTAGTCGTTCTGCGGGAAGCCGAGGTTGATGCCACCGTGGCTGGGATCCAGCCAGCGCTTGGTGACCACCTTGTTGCGGGTGAAGAATTTGAAGCCCTCCGGGCCGTAGGCGTGCTGGTCGCCGAACAGCGAGGCCTTCCAGCCGCCAAAGGAGTGGTAGCCCACCGGGACGGGGATCGGCACGTTCACCCCGACCATGCCCACCTGGATCTCGTCCTCGAAGCGGCGGGCCGCTCCACCGTCGTTGGTGAAGATCGCGGTGCCATTGCCATAGGGCGAGGAGTTGATCAGCTCGATGCCGTCGTTGAAGGACTCAACGCGGACCACCGAGAGCACCGGGCCGAAGATCTCATCGGTGTAGATGGACATGCCGGTGCCGACCTTGTCGAAGAGGGTCGGGTGCAGGAAGAAGCCCTCGCCGTCGGCATCCACGGTGCCGGTGCGGCCATCGATCACCAGCTCTGCTCCGGCCTCGATTCCGGCGTCGATGTAGCCGGCCACCTTGGCCTTGTGCTCGCCGGTGATCAGCGGGCCCATATCGCAGCCACGGGTTCCCTCTCCCACGCGCAGCGTCTTGGCGCGCTGGGCGATCTTGGCCACCAGCTCATCGGCGATGGATTCCAGCGCCACCACCACGGAGATGGCCATGCAGCGCTCGCCGGCCGCCCCGAAGCCCGCGTTCACGGCCATGTCGGCGGCCAGGTCCAGGTCGGCGTCGGGCAGCACCAGCATGTGGTTCTTCGCTCCGCCGAAGGCCTGGACGCGTTTGCCGTGGGCGGTGCCGGTAGAGTAGACATACTGGGCGATCGGGGTGGATCCGACGAAGGATACCGAGTTGACCCGCGGGTCGGTCAGCAGGGTGTCCACCGATTCCTTGTCGCCGTGCACCACATTCAGCACGCCTTCGGGCAGGCCGGCCTCGGCGAAGAGCTGCGCCAGCCAGATCGAAGCGGTCGGGTCCTTCTCCGATGGCTTGAGCACCACGGCGTTGCCGGCGGCGATGGCCACCGGGAAGAACCACAGCGGGACCATGGCCGGGAAGTTGAAGGGGGAGATGATGGCCGAGACGCCGACCGGCTGGCGCAGCGACTGCACGTCAACACCGGTCGAGGCGTTCTGCGAGTATTCGCCCTTGAGCAGGTACGGGGCGTTGCAGGCCAGCTCCACGACTTCCAGGCCGCGGGCTACTTCGCCCAGCGCGTCGTCGAGCACCTTGCCGTGCTCCGCGGTGATGATGGCGGCCAGCTCGCCCTTGCGCTCGGCCAGCAGCTGGCGGAAGTTGAACATGATCGCGGTGCGGCGGGCCAGCGAGGTGTCGCGCCACTTCGGGAAGGCCTCTGCGGCAGCGGCAATGGCCACCTCGGTGGTGGCCTTGGAAGCCAGCTGCACGGTGCGGGTGATCTCGCCGGTGGCCGGGTTGTAGATGTTGCCGGTGCGCTCGTTGGCGGAATAGGCGGCGTTGTTGATCCAGTGCTGCAGGGTGTCGGTCAGCGTAGTGCTCATCGCGGGTGTTCCTTTCAGGGTCCTTCATCGGGCTTTCCTTCATCATGGGTCATTGCGGTGACCGGGAACACCGTTACTGTGTCATGATTTATGCAAGAACGATTACGGAGTGTAAAAAATGCTGACGGTCAATGAGGTCCTGCAACTGCCGGTGGTCCAAGCCGCCGACCCCCGGATCCTCTGCGCCGACGGGCTGGACTCCGAACTGCGCTGGGTGCACGTGACAGAATCCAGCGAGAACACCGAGCTGCTCCTGGGGCGCGAACTGGTGCTCACCACCCTGCGCAACGTCAGCGACGTCCGGGGCTTCATCACCGCCCTGCGCGCCGCCGGCGCGGCCGCGGTCATCATCGAGGACACCACCGGCAGCGCGATTTCCGCCGAGGACCTGGGGCTGCCGGTCATCGTGCTGCGCCGCCGCACCCGCTTCGTGGCGATCACCGAAGTCATCCACCAGCTGCTCGTGGCCCAGCAGCTCGAAGCCGTGCAATTCTCCCGCACCGTGCACGAAATCTACACCGGGCTCTCGTTGTCCGAGGCCAACGAGGCCGACATCGTCGCGCGCACCGCCGGGCTGCTGCGCGCCCCGGTGGTGCTCGAAGATGTCCGCCACCGGGTGCTCGCCCACGCCGACGCCCACCTGGAGGACTGGATCAACCGCTCCAAGTTCGTCGGCTACCTTCAGCACACCGGACGGGCCACCGGAGCGGAGAACTGGCTGCAAACCCCGGTGGGCGCGGCCCGCCGGCGCTGGGGACGGCTGATTGTCCCGGCCCAATTGCAGGACGACGACCGGGCCGCCCTGGTCCTGGAACGCGCCGGCCAGGCCCTGACCATCGCCCGGCTTTCCGGACGCGACGAACGCGAACTGCTCTACCAGACCCGCACCGCCACCTTGCATGAACTGGCTGCCGGGCACAGCTACAGCGAAAAGGAGCTGTCCATCCGCACCCAGGCCCTGGGCCTGGCCCCGGCCGCCTACTATGTCCCGGTGGTCATTTCCACCTCCGCCGCGGCCAGCGCCACCGAAACCCAGCTGGCCGACCGCGCCTTGCTGGAGGAGCTCGACCAGCTCGCCGATTCCATGCACCTGGGCATCCTCGCCGGCCTGCGCAAGCCCGGCTACCTCTCGATCCTGCTGCCGGTGCGCGCCCGCGAACTGATCGACTCCACTCTGCAGGGCTTCACCCGCCGTCTGGCCGAGCAGCGGGCCGAGCCGGTGGCCATCGGGGTCGGGCCCGAAGGCACCCTGGGAGCGGCGATCACCGGGCTGGAACAAGCCGCGCAGGTAGCGGAAATCGTTCCGAACCTGCCCACCCGCGCCCAGCCCTACTACCGCTTTGCCGACCTGCGCCTGCGTGGGGTGCTCTCGGCCATGGGCAGCGACCCCCGGATGCGCACCTTCGCCCACGCCGAGCTGGCCTCCTTGCTCAACCCCGTCGACGAACCTGCCCTGGACCTGCTCGAGCTCTACCTCGCGCACAGCGGCAACAAGTCCGCCCTGGCCAAGGCAGGCTACCTCTCGCGCCCCACGCTCTACTCCCGGCTGGCCAAGCTCGAAGCCAAGCTCGGCGTGGTGCTGGACTCCGCCGAATCCCGCGCCAGCCTGCAGGTTGCCCTGCTCTGGTACCGCATGCACGGCTGAGCCCCGCCGTTCCTGGCTGTCCCCGCCGAAGTTCTCCACAGGTCGATCCCCGCGCCGGTCCGCCGCCCGCGCAACCGTGCACGCTGGGGGACATGAGCACAGCAACGACTCAGGCACTGGCCGATCTGGCCACCGCGGCCCGGCTGATCACTTCGGCCACCGCTGCGCTCAGCGATCCCGGGATCGCTGCCGGCCACGCCGCTTGTTTCGGGATCCTGGCCGAACAGCTGGGCGCAGCCCAAACCCGCGCGCAGATCCACGTCGCCCACGCCGTGCGGCGCAACGGCGCCCACAAGCTCGACCAGCCCTCCCTGCAAGCCGTTGCCCAGGCCGGCGCTGATCCCAGCCTGCCCAACCTCGCCGCCGCCGAAGGCCAAACCACCGCCGGGCGCACCGCCTTCCGCTCGGCCCGCTCCTTCCTGCAGGACTGGTTGGATATTCCGCGCAGTGCCGCCCACGACCGGCTCATCCAGGCCGACTGCCTGATCGGCGGCGTGGATGGGGCCGGGCAGCCCCTCGCACCGTGGCTCGAAGAGCTGGCCGCGGACTTCGCCGAACCCGCCATCGATCCGCGCCTGGTGGCCGCCACCGCGCTGAAGCTGCACTCCACCCGCAAGGACCTGCTCGATGGCGCGGACGGGGCCGAACAAAAACAGCGCCTGCAGTCCGACGCCCGGCAGCTGATCCATAGCGAACCCAAATCCGCGCGCAAGCACATCGCCGACATGGTCGCCCAGGTCAAATCCGGCAAGCGCCCGCTCAAAGCGCTGCTGGACGAGGTCGGCCTCTTCCGCCGGGGCACCCGCCGCGGCTTGATCGAATACATTCTGCGCGTTCTGCCCTCCCAGGCCGCGGTGATCGAAGCGCACTTCGCCCGCACCGGCAACCGGGCCACGCAGGCCGGGGACCGCCAGGGATTGCAGGAAGCCGAAGCAGAATTCACCGGCGATCCGGGCGAGGGCTGGGACGATGAAGCCACCAAGCCCGACTGGGCTCGCGAGGGCAACACCGGCCCGCCCGACCCGGATCCCGGCGCCGGCCCGGATTCCGACACCGCACCAGAAGCCGCAGGCAGTCCCGGAGACCGGGCACCCGCGTGGGAAGATCTGAGGCCCGAACGGCGCCGGCTGATCGGCCTCATGGCACTATTGCTCAAAGACCATCAAGCCAACGACGGGACAAGCGCCAGCCGTGCCGGCCTGGCCACCGCGCAAGTCAGCATTATTTTGGACTACGAGAAAATGCTCAGCGGTGCGCCGCGCTATGCCGTGAGCTCCTCGGGACTGGCGTTTTCGCCCGGTGAACTGCGCACCGCCATGTGCAACGCCGGAATATATCCGGTCATCCTCAATGGCCGATCCCTGCCTCTTGACCTGGGCCGAACCCAGCGCCTGTTCACCAAGGCGCAGGGCAGGGCGATCCGCGCCGCCTACCGGGGGTGCGCCTACCCGGGCTGCGCGATGCCCGTCGAACGCTGCGAACTGGACCATCTGGACGCCTGGGAGAACGGCGGATGCACCGACATCCATTTGGCGTCCCTGTGCTGCCCGGTCCATCACGTGGAACGGCACTGCGGGCTGTTCCACGCGGTGAAGATCCCCGGCTGCCGCCCCATGATCTTGCTATCGCCGGATCTGGACCCGGAGCAGCAATTGCGGATCAACACCTACTTCATGACGCCCGATGAGGCCTTGGCCGCCGAGGAATTGGCGCAGCGCATGACCGCGCAATGGCGTGCAGGCCAGCTCGAAATGGAAATCGTCGACCCCTGAGGACACGGGCTAGAGTGCGCGCAGGTGCCCACGATGGATCTCGCCGGGCTCTTGCTCGTTCTGGCCAGCCAGCACGACAAAGGCTTGCCCGAACGTCAGTTCGTGGATGTGCTGTTCGCGCAGTCCCAGCTCGCGGGCGATCACCGAGGTGCTGGCTCGATGCTCCAGCTGCAGCGAAGGGAAGACGATCGAGAAGACGCGGGAGGTCACCGGCTGCACCGGTGCCGGCGCTTCGAGCGCGATCTCCTGGGATAGCCAGCAGTAGGCCTTTTCGCCGAGCAACCCGCTGGCTCGGCTATGGGCCAGGATCACCGTAGCTGGCACGCCGAAATGCTCTTCGAGGGTCAGCAGCTGCGGAATCTGCAGGGAATCGGAAATCCGCATCTGCAAGGACAAGGCCGGCAGCAAGAGCTGAGCGGCGAACTGATCGGCTTCCAGTTCCGCAGCCGCTACCTGTTCGCTGCCTGCGCCCAAGGACGAATGCAGCAGCAGGTGCCCCAGCTCGTGGGCGAGGGCAAAACGCCGAGCCTTCGCGGACCCGGAGGCCAGGAAGATGTAGGCCTGGGAGTCCTCCCAGAAGCTGAAGGTCTTCACCGCTTCGAGTTCCGGGGGCAGGCTCAGCACCCTGACCCCGTGGGATTCGAGCAGGTGCAGCACATCGGGCAGCGCGCCGCAGCCAAGCTGCCAGTCCAGGCGCAGTTGCACGGCCGCATCGGCCGGCGAATATCCGGTCAGGTCCGGGACTTCGGTGGCTGGCAGGGCGAAATTCTCGGTGATCAGGCGATAGAGCTCCACGCCGGTCCGGCCGGCGGCGGCAGCGGCCCGCTTCTGCGCCGTGCTGGTTCTCCGTGGGCTGCGGAAGAAGATGCGTTCGGTATCGATGCCGCTGGCGGCAGGCAGATGGAAGAAGCGCGGGGTGCATCCGAGCGCGGCGGCCAATTCATCGCCCAGCCGCTCCGATGCCTGGGCCAGCTCCTGCTCGCAGATGCCCAGTGACGCGGCCAGGGCAGACCGGCTCAAAGCTGCACGTTCGCGTGCGAGCCTGATTCTGGTCGGTTCCAAAGTCATGAGCTTCCTGCCATCTTCCAAAGGCGATCTTCATCGTCCTAGACCACAGACTAGTGGCCTATGACACAAAGCACCAATTGAGCGGCAATGCGTGAAGACTTGGTGCTTCATATGACGCTGACATGCAGATTTATGGCCCACAGGTTGCACCTGCGGGCCACAAAGCACTAGATCTTGTTGGCGGCTTCCTTCAGCACCGTGCGAAGGATGGATTCGATCTGGTCGAATTCCGGTTGCCCGATGGTGATCGGCGGAGCCAGCTGGATGACCGGGTCCCCGCGATCGTCGGCTCGGCAATACAGTCCGGCCTCCCACAGGGCGGGGGAGAGATATTGGCGCAGCAACCGCTCGGACTCTTCGTCGCTGAAGGTTTCCTTGGTGGCTTTGTCCTTGACCAGCTCGATCCCGTAGAAGTAGCCGGCCCCGCGCACGTCGCCTACAATGTCCAGATCCTTGAGCTTGGACAGCGTGGACTTGAACGCGTCGGCGTTGTTCTTGACGTTCTCGTTGAGCCCTTCGCGCTCGAAGATATCCAGGTTCGCCATCGCCACTGCGGCCGCCACCGGGTGCCCGCCAAAGGTATAGCCGTGGTAGAACGTGGTGTCGCCTTTGGTGAAGGGCTCGAAGAGCTTGTCGGAAACGACCATCACGCCCAGCGGGACGTAGCCGCTGGTCAGGGCCTTGGCCGAGGTGATGATGTCGGGCACGTAGCCGAAGTCGTTGCAGGCGAACATCGAGCCGATGCGCCCGAAGGCGCAGATGGTTTCGTCGGAAACCAGCAGCACGTCGTATTCGTCGCAGATTTCGCGGACCCGGTCGAAGTAGCCCGGCGGCGGCGGGAAGCAGCCGCCGGAGTTCTGCACCGGCTCCAGGAAGACGGCGGCCACGGTGTCCGGGCCCTCGAATTCGATGGCCTCGCGGATGCGCTCGGCGGCCCACAGCCCGAAGTCCTTCTCGTTCTCCGCATACATTTCCGGTGCGCGGTAAAAGTTGGTGTTTGGTACGCGGAAGGTGCCAGGCACCAGCGGCTCGAAGGGGGTCTTCATATCGGGCAGCGAGGTGATGGCCAAGGCGCCCTGCGGGGTGCCGTGGTAAGCCAGCGCCCGGGAGATGACCTTGGTCTTGCCGGGCTTGCCCTTCATCTTGAAGTGCTGCTTGGCCAGCTTGAAGGCCGATTCCACCGCTTCGCCTCCACCGGTCGTGAAGAAGACGCGGTTCAGGTCGCCCGGCGCGTAGCTGGCTAGGCGCTCCGCCAGGTCAATTGCTGGTTCGTGAGCGTAGGACCACAGCGGCATGAAGGCCAGCTTCTCTGCCTGCTTCGCCATCGTTTCGGCCAGCTCGGCGCGTCCGTGGCCGGCGTTAACCACAAACAGCCCGGCCAGTCCGTCGAAGTACTCGCGTCCGGAATCGTCGTAGATCTTGTGCCCCTCGCCCCGCGCAATGATCGGAACTTGCGCGCCTTGCGAGATCCCGGAGTGCCGGGCCATGTGCATCCATAGGTGATCGCGAGCGGCCTGCTGGCGATCGGTACCACGTGGTGTGTTCATCGTGTTCCCCAGTTGTATTCCTGTTTTTTCAGCGAAAGGTAGGTGAAGGTATTGGTGCTGACCACGCCTTGGATTCCGCGGATGGTTCCGATCACCCGAAGCAGGTCCTCGTCGTTCGAGCAGATGACCTCGGCAAGGATGTCGGAACTTCCGGTGGTAACTACGCAGTAGTCCACCTCGGGCAACTCGGCAATGCGGTCGGCGGTGCCGCTGATGTCATCGTTGGCAACAACGCCGATCATCGCCTGGCGGGTGAATCCCAGCTCCAATGGGTTGGTGACTGCGACGATTTGCATAACGCGACTCTCGACCAGCTTCTGCACGCGTTGGCGCACTGCGGCTTCGCTCAAGCCGACTGCTTTGCCGATGGCGGCATAGGAACGGCGCCCGTCTTCCTGCAGCTGCTCGATGATTTCCTTGGAAATTTCGTCGATGGCCTGTGCTGAGTGCGAGAGTAACGTCATATCGACCTCCTTGGGTCATAGGGCTTTGAACCGACCCTACATCCACTGATTCAGTTGCGAAAGAGGTATTTTTGTAAGTTTCTCGTTTCAGATTCGTTAAATATCTGAGGAATCTCTTGTTTAGGTCTTGTTTGGCTTTTGCATAGCTGACAGGATGAACGTCATCACATTCAGTATGTGCCAGATCACATTTCGCAAATGTTAGGACGGATGCCATGTCGCACTCGCAACGACGACTACCGCAAGATCCACAAATTCGCGCACTGGTCCAAGCCATGGGCCAGCGAAGCTTCTCCCGCCGGTCTGTGCTGTCCACCGCCGGGGCGCTGGGCTTGACCGGATTGCTGGCAGCCTGCGGCACCGGCGGCTCCAGCGGAACGAAATCCGAGGTGTCGGTGACTGATATTTCCGAGTCCGATCCCTCCGTGAACTGGGCCAACTGGACTTTGTATCTGGATTATGACGACAAGAAGAAGACCTACCCGACCCTCGACGCCTTCACCAAGAAGACCGGCATCAAGGTCAACTACGCCGAAGATATCGACGGCAACGACTCCTACTACGGCAAGGTGCAGGGCCAGCTGAAGTCCGGCCAGGACATCGGCCAGGACATTATCACGCTCACCGACTGGATGGCCGGGCGCCTGATCCGCCAGGGCTACACCCAGGAATTGAACCTCGACAACATCCCGAACTCGGCGAATCTGCTGCCAACCTTGCAGAATGTCGACTTCGATCCAGGCCGCAAGCACTCGCTGACCTGGCAAACCGGCTATGCGGGCATCGCATGGAACAAGAAAGCCTTCCCCAAGGGACTGAAGAGCGTGGAAGACCTCTGGGATCCAGCGCTGAAAGGCCGCGTGACGGTGCTCGACGAGATGCGCGACACCATGGGCCTGCTGATGCTGCAAAACGGCGTGGACGTTGCGGGGCAGTGGGGCGAAACCGAGTTTGGCGCTGCCGCCGACGTGCTGCGCCAGAACATCGACAACGGCCAGATCCGCCAGGTCAAGGGCAACTCCTATAAGCAGGACTTCATCTCCGGGGACGCGATCGCCGGCATCGTCTGGTCCGGGGACCTGGTCCAGATGAACTTCGAGAACGATGACCAATGGGAGTTCGTGATTCCCGAGGCCGGCGGCACCCTTTGGAGCGACAACCTCATGGTTCCGGTCGCGTCGCCGCGCAAGGCCAACGCCGAAAAGCTCATGGACTTCTACTACGATCCTGCGGTGGCCGCCGAAGTCGCCGCCTACGTGAACTACATCTGCCCGGTGCTCGGCGCCAAGGAAGAGATGGAAAAAATCGATCCGGAACTGGTGGGGAACCCGCTGATCTTCCCGACCGACGAGGATCTGGCCAAGGCCCACGTCTTCCGCTCGCTGGATGGCGAGGAAGAGTCCACTCTGGGCTCGCAATTCCAAGAAGCCATCGGCGCCTGATCCAGGCTTGGCCCAGAGCAATTGACCAGGAAGTGATAGGGGTATGACTACATTGGCAGAACGAACCGAAAGCACCGTGACCTCGGGGGCCGATCTTAACCTGTCGGGCATTTCGAAGCGCTTCGCCAGCTTCACCGCCGTCGAGGAATTGGATCTGCTGGTTCCCTCCGGAACATTCTTTGCGCTGCTCGGCCCCTCGGGCTGCGGCAAATCCACCACCCTGCGCATGATCGCCGGGCTCGAAGCGCCCAGCGAAGGCAGCATTTCGATCGGCGGGCAGGATGTGACCGCGTTGCCCAGCCACCGGCGCCCGGTAAATACTGTCTTCCAGTCCTACGCGCTCTTCCCGCACATGTCGGTGCTGGAAAATGTGGCCTTTGGCCTGAAGCGCAAAAAGGACCCGCAGGCGATGCAGAAGGCCAAGGCGGGGCTGGAGCTGGTGGAGCTCTCGCACCTGGCCAACCGCAAGCCGGCCCAGCTCTCCGGCGGCCAGCAGCAGCGTGTGGCCCTGGCCCGCGCGCTGGTCAACCGCCCGCAGGTACTGTTGCTGGACGAGCCGCTGGGCGCGCTGGATATGAAGCTGCGCCGGCAAATGCAGCTGGAGCTGAAGAAGATCCAGACCGAGGTGGGGCTGACCTTCATCCACGTCACCCACGACCAGGAGGAGGCCATGACCATGGCCGACGTGGTCGCGGTGATGAATGGCGGGCGGATCGAGCAGATGGGCGCCCCGCGCGACCTCTATGAACTGCCGCGCACCGCCTTTGTGGCCAACTTTCTGGGCAAGTCGAACCTGATGAGGGGCGTGGTCACCGGCCAGGAGAACGGCATGCTCAGTGTCGATGTTTCCGGGCGCACGATCCTGCTTCCGGCGGACCGGGCGGTGCAAGCTGCTGGCGAGGTGGTGATCGGGGTCCGCCCTGAGAAGATCACCATCGACCGGGTGGCGGTGGCCGGGGACAACCAGCTTTCTGGCACCGTGATCGACGTGTCCTTCACCGGGACCACCACCGAGTATCTGGTTGAGGTGGAGCAGATCGGCCTGATCGGCACCTTCTCGCAGAACCGCGGACAGCAGCCGGCCCAGGAAGGGGATACCGTGTTCCTGGCCTGGGACGCCGGGCACTCCTTCGGGCTGGCCGGGGACGAAAGCGTGAATGCCGGAGTCGAATCATGAGCGTCGATCTGCGCAGCAAGGACGAGGTGCGCGCGGAAAAGCGCAAGAACCGCACCGGAATCTACCTGGTTTCCCCCGGACTGCTGGTGCTGGCGCTGTTCTTCGCCCTGCCCGTGGTCATCCTGCTGGCCATGAGCTTGTACGTGAAGCCGCCGGGAGCGGAGATCGGCGAATTTGTTCCCGGCTTCGAGCTGGGCAATTACGCCACGGTGCTCTCGGCCTATTGGCCAGAACTGCTGCGCTCCTTCTGGTTTGCGCTGATCGCCACGGTGCTGGCGCTGCTGATCGGCTTCCCGATGGCGTACCTGGTGGCTGTGCGGCTGCGTGAGCGCACGCTATTGCAAGGCATCCTGCTGGTGCTGCTGATCGCGCCGTTCTTCTCCAGCTTCATCCTGCGCACCCAGGCCTGGAAGCAGATCCTGGCCGATGAAGGATTTATCGCCCAGTCGCTGAAGTTCATCGCGATCCTGCCGGCCGATGGGCACCTGACTGCCACGCCCATTGCGGTGGTGGCCGGCCTGACCTATAACTTCCTGCCCTTCATGGTGCTGCCGATCTACGCGAACCTCGGTCGGCTTGATACCCGCCTGCTCGAAGCGTCCGGGGACCTGTACGCCAGCCCGATCAGCTCCTTCGCCAAGGTCACGCTCCCGATGAGCGCTCCCGGCATTTTTGCCGGCACGCTGCTGACCTTCATCCCGGCGGCCGGCGACTACGTGAACTCGGCGCTGCTGGGTAACAACCGCGATACGACGATGATCGGACAGGTGATCGATTCGCGATTCTTCAGGGTCATCGATTACCCCGGCGCCTCGGCGCTGAGCTTCGTCTTGATGATTTCGATCCTGATCCTGGTCACGATCTATATCCGCCGCTTTGGCACCGAGGAGTTGATGTAGCGTGAAGCAGAAAATTGGACGCTGGCTGATCCCCGTGATCGGCGGTGCGGCATTCGTCTACCTGCTGGTGCCGATCGCCTACATATTTGTCTTCTCCTTTAATGATGGCGGCCGGGCCAACCTGCAATGGCAGGGGTTCACCTTCGATAACTGGCTCAACCCCTGCGGGGCGCCTGCCGTCTGCGAGTCGCTGGTGCATTCGCTGCAGATCGGCAGCGTTGCCACGGTGATTGCCACCGCCTTGGGCACGGGGATCGCCATCGGCTTGGTGCGCTACAAGTTCCGCTTCCGCAAGCTCACCGATGTGCTGATCATTTTGCCGCTGGCCACCCCCGAGGTGGTACTCGGCGCTTCGCTGCTTGCGCAGTTCCTGAATCTGGGATGGGAATTGGGCTTCACCACCATCGTGATTTCCCACGTGGTCTTCTGCCTGTCCTTCGTGATTGTGACCGTGCGGGCCAGGGTTTCCTCGCTGGATTCGCGGCTGGAAGAGGCGGCGGCCGATCTTTATGCCTCCCCGCGGGCGGCGTTCTGGAAGGTCACCTTCCCGCTGCTGCTTCCCGGGATCGTGGCGGCCGCGCTCTTGTCCTTCGCGATGAGTTTCGACGACTTCATCATCACCAACTTCAACTCCGGTTCTTTCCAGACGTTCCCGAAGTTCATCTACGTTTCGGCCACCCGCGGCATCCCGCCGCAGGCCAACGTGATTGGTTCGGCGATGTTCATAGTTGCCTTGCTGGTAGTGGTCATCGGACAGGTGATCAGCTACCGGAAGAAGAAGCAACTGGAAAATTCCTGAGCTGGACAGGGCCTGCACGCGAGTGCGGGCCCTGTTTTTGCGTGCGCTATTTCAGGCTTTCGGCGGATACCTAGCTTTAGAATGTAGTCTCTACGAGATTGGTACCTCGACGCCCTGTTCCGGCAGGCCTTGAACGATTGGAAACTTCATGAGCGATAAGCCTGTGTGGCTCACGCAGTCCGAACGCGACGCCTGGCTGGGATTGCAAACCGTCATGACCCTGCTCCCGGCCACCTTGGATTCCGATCTGCAAGGCCTGGAAGGCATCACGCTCTTCGACTACCACATGCTGGCAATGCTCTCCGAGGCCGAGGACCGGAAATTGTCGATGACCGCCTTGGCATCGCATACCAGCGCGTCGCTCTCGCGCCTGTCGCATGTGGTGAAGAAGCTGGAAAGCCGGGGATGGGTGGTTCGCGAGCAATCCGAGGAAGATGCCCGTGTGAAAATCGCCTCATTAACGGATGCCGGTTGGGACGCAGTGGTGAATATGGCGCCTCATCATGTGGGTTCGGTTCGGGCTCTCCTGTTCGATCCCCTTGATGACAAGGACGTTAAGAACCTGAACGCGATTATGCGCAAGGTGACTGCCTCGCTGGACCAGGATCATTGGATCCTGAAGCCGGGCGCCACCGATTTGGAACACTGAAGATTTCTCGATAAGCTAATCAGGCGTTAATCGCGTGTGTTGTTATGCCGTCTAACGGTGGAACAACGACGCGTTGCCCGTAATACCGAATATCGTGACCACCTGAGTACGGGGACATTGCTCGACCGGTTGCGAAGTTCACCGACATACATACTTTAAGGCTCTTCGGTTGGTTCTCACCCAGCCTGGTTACCTTCCTAGTGTGCAGTATTAACGGTGTTTCACTGGTTGGCGGGACTCATAACGCACTAAGCGGTGCCGATATTTGCTTATGGGCACTGTGCGCGAGTACCGCCGAATTTTACTACTAACTAACTGAGGAGTGATCATGGCAGCTGTTTGCCAGGTAACCGGTACTACTCCGGCCTTCGGACATAGCATCTCCCACTCGCACCGTCGCAACAAGCGTCGTTTCGATCCGAATATCCAGAAGAAGACCTACTACGTGCCTTCGTTGCGCCGCAAGGTGACCCTGACCCTCTCGGTCAAGGGCATCAAGCTCATCGATGCTCGTGGAATCGACGCTGTTGTTGGCGACCTGATTGCGAAGGGTGTGAAGCTCTAAGATGGCAAAGAAGGATAAGGACGTACGTCCGATCATCAAGCTGAAGTCCACCGCTGGTACCGGTTTCACTTACGTAACCCGTAAGAACCGTCGTAACGACCCAGACCGCATGGTTCTGAAGAAGTACGATCCAGTAGTCCGCAAGCACGTCGAATTCCGAGAGGAGCGCTAAGACATGGCCAAGAAGTCCAAGATCGCAAAGAACGAACAGCGCAAGGTCATTGTCGAGCGTTACGCTGAGAAGCGCCTCGAGCTGAAGAAGACCCTTGTAGATCCAAACGCAACTGACGAGGCTCGTGAAGCAGCCCGCGTAGGCCTGCAGAAGCTGCCACGCGACGCTTCCCCGATCCGCGTTCGCAACCGCGACTCGATCGACGGCCGCCCACGCGGTACCTTCCAGAAGTTCGGTATCTCCCGTGTTCGCTTCCGCGACATGGCACACCGTGGTGAGCTTCCGGGCATCACCAAGTCTTCCTGGTAAGACCTGCAAGTCATTTGGCTTAGCAAAAGCCGCCTTCCTTTTTGGGAAGGCGGCTTTTGCCGTTAAGCACTAGATTTTGCGCTGCCACCAGCGGCGCTTTGCCGGCTGGGCAGGAACGGCCTCGGCAACGCTGGCACGGCGCTGCTGCCAGGCCAGAACCTCGGCGGTGGCATCACGCAGGGCCGTGATCACTGGAGGTCCGCCCAGCAGCTGGCGCCGTGCCTCGATAATCCGCTGATTGAAATCCTCGATATGCTCGCGCACTGACTTCTCGGTAGGAAGGCGATCCAGGGTCTGCTCCATCTGCTCGTCTTCCACCCGCAAGGTCAGCGCAGGGGGACCCAGTCCGGTGATCTGCTCGCGGCGCATCATCGATTTCAGCCACCAGTCGGGATCGTCATTGCTGGTGATGTGGTCGATCTTCTGCCCGGCCAAGGCCAAATCCTCGAAGTCGCCGCGCGCAAAGGCCTCATCGAGCACCGAATTGGTCACCTCCCACGCCTCGTCCTCGGCATGCAGCTGCAGCGGAGTCTTCTGCTTGGCCACCGGAGCCATGCCTGTGGCCTGCGCATACTCGTCCACCGGCAACGGCTCGTCGCTGGCCTGCTCCATCTGGTAGCGCGCGGCGTTCAGCGCGGCGTCGTTCTTCTTCGGGCCCTTCATGCTCCCATGATCCCACTTGGCACGCGGCCCGGACAATGATCTCCGGCTCGCAGCGCGCCTTGGCCTCGGCAAATCCCCGGCTGGGAGTATGCATGGGAGGGCCTGTCACTGCGCCGGGGCGCACCGGACGCTGTAGTAGCGTGGAGGCCATGACTCCAGCACCCACCTACCAGCCGCCTGCAACGGACATCTATGCAAACCGTGGGCGCTGGGCTGGCCAGGGGGAGGGAAAGACCGTGGTGGTGACCGGCGCCAACGCGGGGCTCGGATTCTTCGCCAGCCTGGCATTGGCCAATGCCGGGGCAAGGGTTATCCTCGCCTGCCGCAACCAAGCGCGGGCTGCGCACGCCATGGAACAGATTTCTGCTCGCGTGCCCCACGCTGATCTGGCCTTCATGCAATTCGACTCTTCCAGCATCGACTCAGCTATAAGCCTGGCCGCAGAACTGCGAACCCGGCCGCTGCACGCACTGATCGCCAACGCTGGGATCATTCGCACCCCCAAGGACCGCCAGCCGGGACTTCTTGGCTACGAGCAGGCCATGAGCACTAATTTCATCGGCCACGCTCGGCTGGTCGGGGAGCTGGCCGAGCACTTCGGCAGCCCGCTGCGCTTTATCGGTCTGGGCTCCCTTTCCACCAGGCTGCTGGCCACGGACCATGAGAACCTCGACCTGCACAGGGACTACCACCCCTACCGGGCCTATGCGCAGTCCAAGGCCGCGGTCCAGGCTTTCACCCTGGCCTTGGATCACCGGTTGCGGCAGCTGGAATTACCCGCTCGTTCCTTGGCGATTCACCCCGGCTACTCGATATCCGGATTGACGCCGCAGGTGCCGCAGGTCAACGAACCTGGCTATAGCAAGCGGCTTGCCGGTCAATTGCAGGCCAGTTTCGCGCAGGGCAAACACGAAGGTGCGGTGGCCCTGGTGGAAGCCGCGCTGGCCCCGGGGCTTGAGTCGGCGCCACGCGGCACCTACCTTGGCCCGCGCTACCTCTCCAAAGGCCCAATATCACTGGCCAGACCGGTGAAATCGACTCGGGGCAAAGCCCTGCAAAGCAAAGTTTGGGAGTTATTTGTGCAAGCCAATGGGGGACTTGATCCGTTTGCGCTGTAGCTCCCGGGTGAGCTTTCACACCTCCAATCTCTAGAGGAATTCGGCAAAATCCGCGGGACGATGCTCTTTTTGTCGCCCACAACTGGTAAGTTCATCACTGATAAGTCCGTGCGACCGTGCGGCGTACGAGGCCCGGAACCGGGTTTTGGATCACTAGTCCAGGAGGACCATACATTGGCTATGAACCGTAGCGAACTTGTTGCAGCCGTTGCAGCGAAGACCGAAAACTCCCAGGTTGCCGTCAACGGTGTTCTGGATGCTGTGTTCGAGGTTTTCGTCGACCAGATTTCCCAGGGTGAGAAGGTGTCGATCCCAGGTTGGTTGGCTGTAGAGCGCACCGATCGTGCAGCTCGCACCGGCCGCAACCCACAGACCGGTGAAGCAATCCAGATTCCTGCTGGCCACTCGGTCAAGCTGACCGCTGGTTCGAAGCTGAAGGCTGCTGTTGCCAAGAAGTAAGCTTCTTCAGTCTTGAGCAAGGCCCATCTTCCCTCGACGGGCAGTTGGGCCTTGCTGCATTAATGGGCGTATCAGAACTGGTCGTTGAGCCCAAAAATGATGCCGTTAGGCCCAGAAATCTGTAAGAAGATGAAAAAATCCCGGTATTTCGCCTGTTTTCGGGCATTTCGCGGCCCAAGGTTTGATATGTTCTCACTGATAAGTCCGTGCGACCGTGCGGCGTACGAGGCCCGGAACCGGGTTTTGGATCACTAGTCCAGGAGGACCATACATTGGCTATGAACCGTAGCGAACTTGTTGCAGCCGTTGCAGCGAAGACCGAAAACTCCCAGGTTGCCGTCAACGGTGTTCTGGATGCTGTGTTCGAGGTTTTCGTCGACCAGATTTCCCAGGGTGAGAAGGTGTCGATCCCAGGTTGGTTGGCTGTAGAGCGCACCGATCGTGCAGCTCGCACCGGCCGCAACCCACAGACCGGTGAAGCAATCCAGATTGCTGCTGGCCACTCGGTCAAGCTGACCGCTGGTTCGAAGCTGAAGGCTGCTGTTGCCAAGAAGTAAGCTTCTTCAGTCTTGAGCAAGGCCCGATTCTCCGCTGGAACTTTCCGGCGGACGGATCGGGCCTTTTGCTTTTCTACACGTTTGAGCCGATCTTCTACTTCGCGTAGAATCAGGCGTGCTTGAAGATCCACCAGAAGAATAGGCTGAACCCGGTGCCACAGAATCCCGCAACCCGCGTACTGCGCGGCTGGTTGGCGGCGAGCGTGTGCACCTGGACGGCTTTTGCGGCTCACGCCCATAGCGCGCCGACAAGAATGTCGCTGGTTGCAATGGGCCTGATCACCTGCATTTCAGCGGTGATCGCGCTGCTGCTGGTAGGGAAGAAATACAGCTTGTGGGCGACCAGCCTGGTGGTGATCGCCAGCCAGGGCCTATTCCACTTGAGCCTGTCGGTGATGAGCCACGGTGGCTCCGGGGTCTCCGGCATGGAGCACGTGCAGCATACTGGGCGCAGCCTCGAACTGGCGCACAACATCAGCGCCCACTACGCCGAGGTGCACACCGAATCGATGTTCTACGCGCACGTGCTGGCTGCAGTGGCCAGCATTCTCGTGCTCAACCGTGGCGAGCGCCTGTTGGCCCTCTTGGGCTCATACCTCACTCTGTCTTCGGCACGGCGAATTTTTTCGCTCATCCGTGGGCAGGTTCCCGAAACACCGGTGCTTCCGGCCTACTTCCCGCTGCGTTTTCAACTCAAGCTTGCGCAATTGGGACGGCTGCCCGGGCGCCGGGGCCCTCCTTCCTTCGTTCTTGCCGCCTAAGACAATAACGAAGTGCCCCCTGAGAGGGGGGATTGGAAGGAAAACAATGAAGAACATGACGCTGCCTAAAATGACCCTGACCCGTCTGGCCGCTGTGATCGCGCTATCGGTCTTGGCCCTGTTCAGCTCGATGACCGCCGCCTCGGCCCATGACGAGCTGGTCGGCTCCACTCCCAAAGCCGGTGCGAGCCTGGAACAAGCGCCAAAAGAGCTGACCCTCGAATTCTCCGGCGAGCTGCAAACCATGTCCGGAGTGGATTCCACGAAGGTGGTGCTGAAGCAGAACGGCGAGGCCGTCGACGCGTCAGCCGAAACCAAGGGCAAGACCGTGACCGTGACCCCGGCGAAGCCCTTGGAAGGCGGCCAGTACGAGCTGGCCTTCCGCGTGGTCTCCGAGGACGGGCACCCGGTGGAGAACAAGCTGGAGTTCACCGTGAATGCCTCGGCAAAGCCAACCCCATCGATGATCAGCGCACCAAGCGAATCGGCCGCACCAAGCGAGTCGGCACAGCCTAGCGAGAACCCGCTGCAGGATGCGGGCAGCTCGATGAGCCCGGTCATCTGGGTCATTATCGGCGTCGTGATCCTTGGCGGCGTCATTGGCGTTCTGGCCAAGTTCATGCGCAACACCAAGTAAGCAGCCACTTTATTCCGGTGCGCCCAAGGCCACCGCGGCCTTTGGCGTGCCTGCACATTCTGTGCCCACACCACGAAAGCTTGAGACGATGAAGACTAGAACAATGACCGCACTGCTGCTGAGCTTCGGACTGCTGCTCACCGGTTGCGCGCAAAACGCACCAACGGCCAGCCAAAGCTCCAAGGCACCGCAGTCCGCTGAGCAAAACAGCACGCAAGCACAGGGGCTTGTGGCCAGCGACACCTGGGCCAAGGCAGCCGAATCAGGGATGAGCGCGGCGTTCGGAACCCTGCACAATTCCGCGGACTTCCCGCTGGAACTGCGCAAGGTGAGCAACGCGCAAGGCGATGAGATCCAGCTGCACGAAATGACCGGCAGCGGGCAGAACATGAGCATGAAACAGCTTGAGGGCGACCTGGTGATCGCTCCCGGAGCCGACGCGGTGCTGGCTCCCGGCGGAAATCACCTGATGTTCATGGATCTGAAAAAGCCGCTGGTCGCCGCCCAAACCACGACGCTGACCCTGGAGTTCTCCGACGGCTCGAGTGCCGACGTTGATTTCGCGATCCGCAACTTTGAAGGCGCCAAGGAAAATTACGATGAGCATGCCGGACATTAATGTTCCACGCCGCCTGCTGCTGGGCAGCACCGCTGCTGCCGCGGCCGGCGGGCTGCTCACCGGCTTTGGCGCTGGCGGCCTGCGCTCCGCCGAGGCGGCAGCTCCAGCGCAAGAGGCTCCTAGCGGTCCGCGGTTCAGGTCGTTCTATGGCCAGTACCAGTCCGGGATTATCGATGCGCAGCAGGAACATGCGGTGTTTGCCGGATGGGATGTGCTCTGGCGCGATGGCCCGCGCAAGCAGCAGCTGCAGGCACTGCTGCAGATGCTCACCGATGATGCGGCCCGGCTGATGGGCGGCAGGGGAGTGCTGGCCGATACCGAACCGGAAATGGCGCAGCCTCCCAGCGAACTGACGCTGACTGTGGGGCTGGGCCAAAGCCTGCTCGATGTGGCCGGGCGCGGGAGCATCGCGCAGCTGCCGGCCTTTGCCGGCGACGAGCTCGAAGAGCAGTATCAGCAAAGCGACCTGCTGATTCAGTTCTGTTCGCAGGACCCCACGGTGCTGCATCATGCGGTGCGAGCGGTGGCCAAGAACCTCCGCGGGCTGGCCAGGCAGCGCTTTGCGCAGGCTGGCTTCATGCGCCCGATGCCCGGACGGGAAACCTTCAGGAATCTGTTCGGGCAAGTGGACGGGGTCAATAATCCGAAAGACCAGTTGCGCGAGCAGGCGGTATTCGGCGATGGGCAGGACAGCTGGATCGCCAACGGCACCACGCTGGCGCTGCGCCGTTTCGAAATGGACCTGGACCGCTGGGACGAAGTGGATGCCACGGGCCGGGACTTCGCCCTGGGCCGCAGGCAGGCCGATGGCTCGCCGCTCTCGGGTACTAGCGTGGATGATCCGGTAGATCTGGCGGCAGTAAATGACTTGGGCCTGCCGAGCATCGCCGCCAACGCGCACGTGGCCCTGGCCAAGCCGAGCCACGCAGCCGAGAGCATCCATCGCCGGGGCTACAACTTCGATGACGGGCAGCACGCCGGCTTGCTGTTTGCCAGCTACCAGCGCGACCCGGCGACCAGTTTCATTCCGGTGCAGCAACGGCTGGCCGCCGCGGATGCGCTGAACACCTGGCTGAGGCCGGTGGGTTCGGCTCTCTATGCGATCCTTCCCGGGATCAGCGAGGGCGGGTATTTGGGCGAGCAGCTCTTCAGCTAGCCCTGGCCGCTGCCCCGCCATGGTGTGAGATGCGCCGTAGCGGGGCAGCGCTGGCACTTCCGGCCTGACGGGGCCGGGCAAAAATGAGATGATAAGAAGGATATGGATACAGCACAGCGCACGGTTTCAGCCACCCGCTTCATCCTGCCCGGACTGCTCGCTTCGGCGGCAGTTTTCCTGGCCGCGGTGATGTTCACCGGCATTGCCCGCCCGGCCGAATTGGCCGACCCGGGAGCATTTATCCGCTGGAGCCTGCCGATCGCCCGCGCGATCCACCATTCTTCCATGTCAGTGGCCATTGCGGCGCTGATCTTTGCCGCCGCGATCCTCCCGCGCAGCAAAAAAGTCACCCGCGATGTGCAGGGCGCCGATCATCCGGCCTTCAGCCGCGCGATGAACATTGCCGCGGGAGCGGCGGTGCTGTGGACGCTGTCGGCGGCCAGTGTGATGGTGCTGACCTTCTGGGACCTGGCTGGCCTGCCGATCAACTTGGACGCGCAGTATTCAGCGGCGATCCTCGACTACATCCTGTCGATCACCACCGGCCGGGCCTGGGCCTGGATGGTGGTGATCGCCGCGGTGGTCAGCTCGCTGGCCTTGGCGGTGCGGTCCAAGACCGGGGTGGGAGCCACCGCCTTCTTCTCGCTGTTCGGCATCCTGCCGCTGGCCTTCATCGGCCACGCCGCCGGGGGAGATGACCACTTTGCCGCGGTGAACTCCATCGGCCTGCATCTGCTGGCCGTGGTCCTGTGGTTTGGCGGCATTATCGTGCTGGCGCTGCTGGCTCCGACGCTGGCCGGCGAAGCCCCCGGACGCAAGCGCGGCCAGGTGCTTGCCGGAGTGGTGCTGCAGCGCTATTCGGCGCTGGCCGCCTTCGTGGTGTTCTTGATGATCGGCTCCGGGCTGGCCTCGGCGGTTATCCGCATCACCAGCTGGGAACAGTGGCTGACCGCCTATGGAACCCTGGTGATCGCCAAGCTGCTGATCACCCTGGCCCTGGGCGCGCTGGGCCTGTGCCACCGGCGCTTTGTGATCCCCAAGCTCCTGGCAGGACAGTACGGGGCGCTGCGCGCGGCCTGGCAGATCGTGCTCGGCGAGGTCATCTTGATGGGGTCGGTCATGTCGCTGGCCACCGTGCTGGCCCGCACGGCGCCGCCGACCTCCGATGAAGCCCCGGCGCAGACCACCCCGGCGCGCCTGCTGACCGGCTACGACCTGCCGCCAGCCCCGGATACCGCCAGCTGGTTCACCACCTGGCGGATGGACTGGGTCTGGGTGGCGGTGTGCCTGTTCGGGCTGGCCGCCTACCTCTGGGCGTTCATCACCCTGGCCCGCCGCGGGGACAAGCCCAGCGTGTTGCGCCTGGCCAGCTGGCTTGTCGGCCTGATCGCGCTGTTCTACGTGACCAGCGGGGGCGTGGCGGTGTACGGGAAGATCCAGTTCTCCACCCACATGGTCGACCACATGTCGCTGACCATGATCGTGCCGATCTTCCTGGTGCTCGGCACCCCGATCACCCTGTTGCTGCAGGTGCTGCCGGCGCGCACCGACGGCACCCGCGGCCCGCGCGAATGGATCCTCTTCCTGGTGCATTCGCGCTACTCCAGGGTCATCACGCACCCGATTTTCGCGGCCGTGAACTTTGCCGGGTCGATCGTGGTCTTCTACTTCACCCCGATCCTGGAACCGGCCATGCTCTACCACGCGGGCCACGAGCTGATGAACCTGCACTTCCTGCTCACCGGCTACCTCTTTGCGCTCTCGCTGGTGGACGCCGATCCGGTGCCCAAGCGCTACCCCTACCCGATGCGCCTGGTGGTCTTGCTGGCCACCGTCGCCTTCCACGCCTTCTTCGGGGTGGCGCTGATGAGCACCGAAACCCTGCTGGCCCCGGACTACTTCGGCAATATGGGCCGCACCTGGGGCGGCAGCGCGCTGGAGGACCAGGTGGTGGGGGCCGGGGCGATGTGGGCCATCGGCGAGGTGCCCACCTTGGTGCTGGCCATTTTTGTGGTCCTCTCCTGGCTGAAGCAGGACAAAAAAGACACCAAGCGCTATGACCGGAAGGCAGATCGCGACAACGACGCCGAGCTGGAAGCCTACAACGCGATGTTCGCCCGTTACCAGCAGGCCGATAAGAGGAACCCGAATGCCTAGGAAATTGACCGTGGCCCTGGCCCTGTGCGCCGTGCTGGCCCTGGGCGCCTGCTCGTCCACCCAGGCGCAGATGCCCCAGGACCAGACCCATAAGAAGGCCGCCGAGGCCACCGCCAGCCCGAGCCCCAGCGAATCCGCACGCCAGTTGACCACCGCCGAGGTGGCCACCACAGCCGGCGCGGTGCTCGCCACCGAGCTGGGCTTCCCGAACAGCGCCAAGATCCAGGGCAAGGACCTTGAAGCGCTGGCCACGCCGCCCACCGATACGCTCAAGGACATTGTGGTGCTGCCGGCGCAGTGCTCGGCCCCGATCAACGACCTGAACTGGTCGCCGGTGCAACTGGGCACCGAAGCGGCGCGCACCGATTTCACCAATGCGAACCAGTCCATCACCGGTTCGGTGGAAGTGGCGAAGCTGGGTGCAAATGGCGCAGCCGCGGTCGACTCGCACAACAAGAATGTGCTCACCATCGTGGAGCAGTGCAAGTCCGCGAAGCTCAACGGCGTGGACTACACCGAAACCCTGAAGTTCTCCGATCCGCAGGTGGACTCGGTGGATTCGGCCCTGTACTACAGCCGCGACGGGCAGTACGCACAGAATTCGCTGGTGCTGATCAAGAGGACCAAGCAGTACGCGGTGATGGTCTCCTTTGTGGCCGGCAGCTCGCTGGCCGACGAAAAGTTCAACAAGGTGGCCACCAGCGTGATGGATGCGGCCATCGCCCAGCTGCCCTAGCGGAATAGAAGCCGGGTGGCACCTGTTGCACCTCAATGTTCCTTAACACCGTTTAGTACTGCCCCGGGCCGTGGCCGATAATGAAGTTCTAACTGCCGAGCCACGGCAATTGCGAAAGGATGACCATGAGCGCAACAGAATCGGTCCGCGCCAACTACAAGGTGCGCGCCAGCGAACTGCTGGGCCGCAACTGGCTGAATACCGGCGGCAAGCAGCTGGACCTTGAAGCCCTGCGCGGCAAGATCGTGCTCCTGGACTTCTGGACCTTCTGCTGCATCAACTGCCTGCACGTGCTGGACGAGCTGCGCCCGCTCGAGGAGCAGTACTCGGATGTGCTGGTCACCGTGGGCGTGCACTCGCCAAAATTCGAGCACGAAGCGGACCCGGATGCGCTGGCCGCGGCCGTGGAACGCTATGAAATCCATCACCCGGTGCTCGATGACCCGGAGCTGGTCACTTGGCAGGCCTACGGCGCCCGCGCCTGGCCGACCCTGGTGGTTTTGGATCCCGAGGGCTACATCGTCGCGCACCTTTCCGGCGAGGGCCACGCCCAGGGCCTGGGCTCGCTGGTCGATGAACTGATCGCCGAGCATGAGGCCAAGGGCACCTTGCACCGCGGCAACGGACCGTACGTCGCCCCGGAGGCCCGCGAGGGCGACCTGCGCTTCCCGGGCAAGGCCATCGCCCTTCAGAACGGCAACTTCCTGGTCGGCGACTCTGGCCACCACCGCCTGGTGGAGCTGGACGCGGACTTCTCGGTGGTGCGCACCATCGGCTCGGGCGCCAAGGGCTACGCCGACGGCGACGCCAGCACCGCCCAGTTCAACGAGCTGCAGGGCCTGGCCGCGCTGCCTGCGGAACTGGCCGCGGAGGTGGGCTACGACGTGATCGTCGCCGACACCGTCAACCACCGGTTGCGCTCGGTCAACCTGGCCACCGGCGAGGTAGGCACCGTGGCCGGCAACGGCGTGCAGCGCCTGCTGGATTCGGAAAACGCGCGCCAGGAAACCCAGCCCACCGATCTGGGCACCGATGCGCTGAACATTTCGCTGTCCTCCCCATGGGATGTGCTTTACCACCCTTCGGGCAAGGTCATCATCGCGATGGCCGGAACCCATCAGATCTTCGCCTTCGACCCGCGCACCTGTGCCGTGTCGGTCTTCGCCGGCACCGGGCTGGAGGGCCTGAACGACGGCACGCCGGATGAGGCCTGGTTCGCGCAGTCCTCGGGCCTGGCGCTCTCCGGCGAGAACGTGTGGATCGCCGACTCGGAAACCAGCGCGCTGCGCTGGATCGAGGTCCAGGACGGCGAGGCGAAGAGCGTGAACACCGCGATCGGCACCGGGCTGTTCGACTTCGGCTTCCGCGATGGAGCCGCCGAGCAGGCCCGCCTGCAGCACCCGCTGGGCGTGGCGGTGTTGCCTGATGGCTCGATCGCGATCGCGGACTCCTACAACGGGGCGGTGCGCCGCTTCGACCCGGCCACCAAGACGGTGTCCACCCTGGCCAAGGGACTGAAGGAGCCGGCCGATGTGCTGGTTGACACCTCCGTGGACGGGGACCCGGTGCTGCTGGTCGTGGAGACCAACATCCATCAGCTGGTGCGCATCCCGATCCCTGCCGAGGCATTGGTCGTTGATGAGGGCGCCAGCCAGACCCAGCGCCCGAAGACCCGCGTGCAGTCCGGCAACCACGAGATCCTGGTGCGCTTTGCTGCTCCGAAGGGGCAGAAGCTCGATGACCGCTGGGGCGACCCGACGCAGTTGAAGATCTCGGCCAGCCCCGAAGAGCTGATTCTGGAGGGCGGCGGCACCTCGGTGGGCCTGACCCGCACTCTGGTGCTCAACCCCGAGGTTTCCGAGGGCGTGCTGCACATTACCGCTCGTGCTGCGGCCTGCGATGGCGAGCCGGGCGGCGAGATCCCGGATCACGCAGCCTGCCACCTGTACCAGCAGGACTGGGGCATTCCGGTGTTGCTGGATGCGCTGGGCGAGAACGAGCTGTTGCTCGACCTTCGCGGCGTGAACTAGCCGCCGAGGCCAGGCTAGCGCGAAACCCGCAGCGGGGAATGCAGAGGAAACCTCAGCATTTCCCGCTGTGCCGCATTAGACTGTAGCGCGGGAGGCACCGGAGGGATCCGGCGAGAGCTTATGGCAGTGAAAATGTTCCGGGCATTGGAAATACCCAACTACCGGTTGTGGATCATCGGCGCCCTGGTCTCGAATATCGGCACCTGGATGCAGCGCGTAGCCCAGGATTGGCTGGTGCTGACCGAACTGACCAACCATGACGCGGTAGCCACTGGAATCACCACGGGCCTGCAATTCCTGCCGGTCCTGCTCCTGGCACCCTATGCCGGGCTGATCGCCGACAGGTTCAATAAGCGCCAGCTGCTGGTGGTGACCCAAAGCTTCATGGGGCTGTGCGCACTGGTCCTGGGGCTGCTGGTCGTTACGGATTCGGCTGAACTCTGGCACGTCTACGTGCTGGCGGGGCTGCTGGGCATCGGCGCTTCCTTTGACGCCCCGGCCCGCCAGGCCTTCGTCTCCGAGGTGGTTCCCGGAAGCCACCTGGCCAACGCGGTGGCGCTGAACAGCGCCAACTTCAACCTCGCCCGCCTGGCTGGCCCCGGCATTGCTGGCGTGGTGATCGCCCTGGTGGGCACCGGCCCGGCATTTTTGCTCAACGGCGCTTCCTTCCTGGCGGTGATCAGCTCGCTGGTATTCATGCGCAAGGACGCCCTGCATCCCACCACTCCGGTGGCCCGGGCCAAGGGGCAGGTGCGTGAGGGGTTCAGCTATGTCAGAAGCCGCAAGGACCTGGTGCTGATCTTCTTCCTGGCCTTCATCATCGGCACCTTCGGGCTGAATTTCCAGCTGACCAATGCGCTGATGGCCACCGAGGTCTATGGGGTGGGCGCAGGGGAGTACGGCATCCTGGGCAGCATCATGGCGGTGGGAACCTTTGCCGGGGCGCTGCTGGCGGCGCGGCGTTCGTCCCCGCGCTGGCGTTTCCTGATCGGCGGCGGGGTGTTCTTCGGCTGCGCGGCCCTGGCCAGCGCCTGGATGCCGAACTACCTGCTCTTCGCCATCATGCTCATCCCGGTGGGACTGGGAGCGCTGACCTTCTTGAACAGCTGCAACACGATGGTGCAGATGTCGGTGCCGGGGCAGTACCGGGCCCGAGTGCTGGCGTTGTACCTGATGGTGGTGCAGGGCGGGACGCCGATCGGCTCGCCCCTGGTGGGCTGGTTCGCCGAGCTCTTCGGCACGCAGATCGCCGTGTCCATCGGCGCGGTGCTGTCCCTGGCGGCGAGCTTGCTGGCGCTGTTCTTGTGGCAGAGGTTCAAGACCAATGCGGTGCCGCTGCGCAGCCAATTCCGCGAACTGCTCGGCCGATAAGACTGCGGCCGCGAGAACTACTGAGCAGCCTGCTCGACACCGGCCACCGGAACCACGGAGACTTCGGTGGTGCTGGTGGTCAGCTCCGCGGTGAAGGAATAGGTGTCCTTGATGGTCTTCTTTTCCTTCGCGCCGGTGCGCAGATCCTGCTCGGTCAGCGTCAGATTGGCGGTGGTTGTCAGCGGGGAGAGCACCCACGCGCCGTTGTAGTAGCTGACTTCGATCTTCGGGTATTTGGCGATGTCCCACTTGATGGTGGAGGAATCAACGCGCGCCGAGGTGTTGTAGGCGAAGGGGCAGCCCGAAGGCATCAAGACCTGCTGGCTGGCGCAGCCGTCCAGGTATTTCTTCACCTTGGAGTTGATCGCGGAGACAAAGGCCTTGGTCGGCTCGGTCTTCAGCGCGATCTCCACCGGCTCCTTGGCAGGCTGGGTGACCACGACACCGCGGGTGTCAGCGGCAAAATTCTTGGTGCTGAAGCTTGCATCCAGCACCGAAGGATAGAAGACCGGCAGGGAACTGACACCAGCCTCCAGCGGGATCTTCTGCTCGTTGACGGCCACCTCATTCACCGTGTTGGCCTTGATCTTCACGCTGGGCAAGGTAGAGGGTTCGAACTCCCACTTGTCGAAGAAGAACCAGGTCTTGCCGGCATGGCGCAGCGTGTAGGTGGACTGCTGGTCCACGCCCGTGGCCTTGTAATGCGCGGTCACAGTGCGCAGCTCGCTGTCGCCGTCCACCGGCTGCGGCTTATCGGTGCTGAAGTCCGTGATGCCGGCCTGGGTGCGCTTGAGCACCTCGCCGTCCAGCGCAACCGCATCGCCCTGCGGCACCCGGGCCTGCATCAGCCCCAGGGCCTTGGCGCCCTGGCCGTCGGCGAGGTAGCTCTGCAAGACTTTGACCTCGTGCGCAGGGGAGAACAGGGTGCGATTAGCGATTATCACGCCGGCAACAGCCAGAACGAGCACTGCCACCGCGGCAAGGGCCCAGCGAAGGGCCAGGCGGGTGGCGGCGATCGGCGTGGAGTTAGGAGTCTTCATCAGTAGCTAGGCTATCTGGTTTCGGGCTCCAGACTGTAACTGGCGGGTCAAAAACGGCGGGTCTTCTCAACGGCGGCGGCGCTTTCGGTTGCCGAACATTCCGCGCAGCAACTCGCGCCCAATCATCGATGCGGCATCCAAGGCCATGTCCATCATCGGGTTCGGCTGTGCCGGGGCCTGCCGCTCGCGAGGCGCTTCGGCTTGCTGCGCGTCAGCCGGTACCTCAGCCGGTTGCTGCGGCGTTGCCGTAACAGCGGAGGCGGCCTTGGCTTCCAGCAATTCCCGGGCCGATTCGCGGTCTACCGCGGTGGTGTACCGTGAAGCCAGCGGGGAGGCCGACAGATTCTCTTCAAGCACCTGCGGCGAAGCAGGGCCGATGGTGGATCCTGGCGAGGACATCCTGGTCCATGCCACTGGGGTGGGTGCGCCCTTTTCGCCGAGCACGGTAATCACCGCTTCGCCCACGCCAGCCTGGGTCAGCGCAACTTGCAGGTCCACGCCGTTGACCGGGAATGTCTTGATGATCTCCTTGAGCGCGCTCTGGTCCTTGGCGGTGAAAACGCGAACCGCATGCTGGATGCGGTTGCCGAGCTGGCCCAGGACCTCATCGGGCAGATCGGTGGGGGACTGGGTGATGAAGAACAGGCCCACGCCCTTTGAACGGATCAGGCGCACGGTGTTGATGATCGCGTCGGTGAACGCCTTGGTGGCGTCCTTGAACAAGAGGTGCGCCTCGTCAAGGAAGAACACCAGCTTCGGCTTGTCCAGATCGCCGGCTTCGGGCAAGTCCTCGAACAGGTCCGCGAGCAGCCACATCAGGAAGGTGGAGAACAGCATCGGCTGCTGGTTCACCGAAGGCAGTTCCAGCACGTTGATCACGCCGCCGGTTTCGCGCACCTGCAAGAAATCGGCGGTGTCGAATTCCGGCTGCCCGAAGAACTGGTCCAGTCCCTGGGATTGCATGATCGTGATGCCACGCAGGATGACCGATGCGGTCGCCGCGCTCACCCCGCCCAGGCCCTTCAGAGCTTCGGCACCCTGTTCGCTGACCAGGAAGCTGATGACCGACTTGACGTCGTTGAGGTCATCAAGCGGAAGCTTGTTGGAGTCGGCATAGTGGAAGATCAGCTGCAGGCATTCTTCCTGGGTTTCGTTCAGCTCCAGGACGCGGGCCAGCAGGATCGGGCCAAATGCATCGACACTGGCGCGAACCGGGGTGCCGTGGGTCCCTTCGCCCAGCGAAAGGAACTCCACCGGGTTGGCGCGGGGAGAAAATTCCTTGCCGAGTTCGGCCAAACGGGCGGTGAGCTTTTCCGAGCCTTCGGCGCTTTGGGCCAATCCGGAGAGATCACCCTTGATGTCGGCGAGGAATACCGGAACACCGGCCTTGCTCAGCTGCTCTGCCATCAGCTGCAAAGTGACCGTCTTGCCGGTACCGGTAGCACCGGCGACCAAACCGTGGCGGTTGAGCATTTTCAGCGGCAAGCGGATCGGCGCCGTGGGCTCTGGCTTGCCGTCAATCAGGGCTGCGCCCAGATCGAGGCTCTCGCCTTGGAAGTTGTAGCCTTCGATGAGGCCTGCCCGCAATGCATTTGTGTCCTGGGTCATAGCGCTACTCTATGCTTTCTAGAACGGGTGCAAAAGACGTTGGACGAAGGCTTGTGTGCGGGGATTTGCCGGCGTGGACAGAACTCGGGCAGCGTTTCCGGTCTCCACGACCACTCCGCCATCCATGAAGACGACGGTATCGGCCACATCCCGGGCGAAGGCCAGCTCGTGGGTCACCAGCACCATGGACCAGCCCTCCTGGGCCAGTTCCTTGATGACGCTGAGCACTTCTCCAACAAGTTCTGGATCCAGCGCACTGGTCGGCTCGTCGAAGAGCAGCAGGTCGGGTTGCTGCATCAGCGCGCGGACAATGCCCACTCGCTGCTGCTGTCCGCCGGAAAGCGAATTCGGGTAGGCCTCGGCCTTGGAGCCCAGCCCCACCCGATCCAGTAGCTTGCGCGCTTCTAGCAGCACCGGGTCGCGCGGGCGCTTTTGGACTTCGATCGGCCCAATGCTGACATTTTGCAACACCGTCAGGTGCGGGAAGAGATGGTGCCCTTGGAAAACCATGGCCGAACGATCGCGCAGCACCTGCGCTGATTTTGGCTTGGTTTTGGCATCGAAGCTCACTGCCGGGCCGCCTTCAAAGCCGACGGTTCCCGCATCCGCGATCTCCAGCCCATTCAGGCAGCGCAGGGCGGTGGTCTTTCCGGAACCAGAGGGGCCGATCAAGGCCACGACTTCGCCGGAGTGCACGGAAAAATCGATGCCCTTCAGCACCTGGTTCTCGCCGAAAGCCTTGTGCAGGCCGGTGACGCTGAGCAAGGTTGTGCTACTTGGCGACATACTTTTCCAGCTTTCCTTCAACAGAGTTCTGCAGCGCAGAGAGCAACAGGCAAATGATCCAGTAGATCGCGGCCGCTTCGCAGTACAGGAGCATGAACTCGTAGGTCGAGGCCGTGATCTCCTGGGCCTTGCGGAACATTTCGGTGACCAGAATGGTCGAGGCCAACGAGGTGTCCTTCACCAATGAGATGAAGGAATTGGACAGGGGAGGAATCGCCACGCGGGTGGCCTGCGGAAGGATCAACCGGTACAGGCTGCGCGTGCGCGACATGCCCAGGGTATATCCGGCTTCCCACTGTCCGGCCGGGACCGAAAGGATCGCGGCGCGGATAATTTCGGCGGCATAGCCGCCGATGTTCAGGCTGAAGGCAATGATTGCACTGGGCCAGGGATCAATGGTGATCCCCAGGCTGGGCATGCCGTAGAAAATGACAAACAACTGCACCAGCAGGGGTGTGCCGCGAACAATCGAAATGTAGACCCGGGCGATACCTGAGAGCGCCGGGTTTTTGCTGATGCGCATCAGCGCCATCAGCAAGGCGATCGCCAGTCCGAGGGCAAAGCTGATCAGCGCGAGCGGAATGGTTGCCGTGATTGCGCCCTGGGCCAGTGGCCAGAGCGAATCGATGAATAACTGCCAATTCGAATCCATAAGCTACCTTTGAGACAAACGAGACTGGCCCCACGCTGGAGACGTGTGGAGCCAGTCTACTGTTTCACTAGGGATGGTACCGGTTATTTGCTGATGTCCTCGCCGAAGTACTTTTCAGAGATCGATGCCAGTTCGCCATCGGCGCGCAGCTCGTCCAGGGCGCCATCGATGGCTTCTTGCAGATCCTCCGAGCCCTTGCGCAGGGTGACTGCCGATTCGCTCTTGTCCTCGGATTCAGCGGCGATCTTGATGCTGTCATCCGGATTGGTCATCTGTGCATCCAGGAAGGTCAGCTTGTCATTGACAGTGGCATCCACTCGACCCTGCTTGAGCAGGGTGACCGACTGGGCCCACCCCTCCACCGGCTCGATGGTGGCACCAGCGGCCTTGGCTGCCTCGTAGAAGCTGCTGGTCAGCGACTGCGCGGTCTTCTTGCCCTTGAGCGAGTCGAAGGAGGTGATGTCGGTGTTGTCGCTCTTGGTGACAACTACGCCCTCGGAAACGGTGTACGGCTTGGAAAAGAGGTACTTCTCTTCGCGTTCCGGGGTAATGGCCACCTGGTTGGCGATCACGTCAAAGCGGCCGGCATCCAGGCCGGCAAAAATCGCGTCCCACTGGGTTTCCTGGAACTTGACTTCAACACCCATCTTTTCGCCGACGGCCTTGATGACCTCAACATCGTAGCCGGTCAGATCGCTGCCTTCATGGAAGGAAAAGGGGCGGTAGGTTCCCTCGGTGCCGACGGTCAGCACGCCGGCGTCCTTGACCTTTTGCAGGGCTGAATCGCTCTGCTCGGACGAGGAGGAGCCAGCGGTGTCGCCAGATGAACCGCAGGCGCTCAAAGATAGGGCAAGAATTGCGGCGGTAGCCAGCAGTGGAACGGTGCGCTTCATGGTGACCTCATTCAGAAAAGGGGTGATTATGCTCTAGTCCTAACAACAGTCTAGAGACATCCTCTTATTCCGAAGCTCAAAAGTTACACTAAATTCCCAGCATGACGGCCAGCAGCATCATCAGCGGTATCGCGCAGATGGTTGTGATGAGCACCGTATCCTTGGCTACGGTCACCCCGTGGTTGTAGCGCGAGGCGGTCACGAAGATATTTTGCGCGGTAGGCAGGCCGGCCATGATCACCGAAGCGACCAGCATTTCTCCGCGCAGCCCGAAGGCCAGATAGGCCAGCACCCAGGCCAGCACCGGGTGGATGAGCAGTTTTGCTGCCGTGGCGATGAGCACATCGGCGCGGCGGCCGGACTTCTTCTCCAGCGGTCTGGACCCCACCAGCGAGATGCCGAAGGCCATCAGCATGCAAGGAATCGAGGCGCCGGCAATCAGATCGATCGGTTCAAGCACGATCGAGGGCAGGCTGAAGCCGGTCAGCGCGACGACGAGGCCAAGCATGGAGCCGATGATCATCGGGTTTTTCGCCGTGGCAACCAGCAGTGCCAGCGGCGTGGTGCGGTGGCGCGAGGTGGTGGCATCCAGCATCGCTAAATTGATCGGCTGGTACAGCGCCAGTTGGAACAAGATGATGGGTGCGGCAAAAGACGCATCGCCAAGGACATAGAGGGCGATCGGCAGCCCGAGGTTGGCCGAGTTCACCGTGGACGCGGACATTGCGGCAATGATCCGCTCCGAAGCCGAGCGCTTCAGCCAGCGCGCTGTCGCCAGGTAGTACACCACGGCAGTAAGCGCAGCGGAGATGGCGGCCACCCACAACAGCGGGCCCAGCACGGCGACGGGATCGGACTCGGCCAAGGTGGTGAACAACAGGGCCGGGCTGGCAATGAAGAAGGTGACCCGGCTCAGGACATTGCGCCCCTGTTCGCCCAGCACCCCGGTGCGCCCAACCAGATATCCCACGGCGATCACCACCCAGATGATGGAGAAGCCTTCGAGGACTCCGGTCATCATGCTCCTTGGGCGTTGGCCTGGTAAAACGAAAACGTCGGGGCACCTGGTGGTACCCCGACGTCAGTGCGAGCGGGCGACGGGAATCGAACCCGCGTATCGAGCTTGGGAAGCTAGCGCTCTACCATTGAGCTACGCCCGCAAGTGCACCGAGCGGCCTAATGACGGCTCGGGCAACAATCAGCATATCCCACGAATTCGATCGGCCGGTAAACGGCGCGAATAATCGTGCGGAAAGTTACGCCTGGTCTTCGGATTTCTGCTTCAGCAGCTGCTGCTGCAAAATGGCCACGCCATCTGCGGGTACCTCGAAGCTCAGCTCATCGCCCGGGTTCACCACGAATCCGGTGTTCTCCAGTGCGCGCACCACGGTGGCGCCTTGGACCTTAACGCCAAATGGCGCCTGGTCGATGTAGCTGGACGGAATGCGTTCCAGGGTGGTGAACAGCGCCACCACGGCCTCGCCGGTCGGGTTGGTCAGCAGCATCGGCTGGGCGTTCTTGTTCTCTTCGGTGACCTCTTCGCGGGAGAGGAAGTACACCTCGGCGCTCATGAAGGCGCCAATGACGGAACCGGACAACTCAGGTTTGTTAAGACCGGCCTGCAGCATCATTTCGAAGTGCGTTTTAGGCTTGGCACGGTGCTGGTCCATAGGCGTCTCGATGATCGCATCCGGGATTTGTGTCGGATTCTGGCCATCGTTCGCAGCTGGGGTGTTCTCGGTGCTCATGTACTCCAGCATGTCGCGATAAAGCCTCAGGTGCAAACGGCGAATGCGGGAAAATCGGGGTAAAGGCCTAAAATGGCAGATGAGCATCCACGATTGAATCAAGGACAGAGCATGCCTGAATTCCGTTATGAGGATCTTCTGCCGATTGGCGAAGATACAACCCCATACCGCAAGATTTCCTCCGAAGGCGTCGAGGTTGTCGCCGGCCCGGATGGGAAGAACTTCCTGAAGGTCGCACCAGATGCCTTGGAGCAGCTGGCCGAAACCGCACTGCACGACATCTCGCACTACCTGCGCCCAGCCCACCTGCAGCAGCTGCGCAACATCCTCGACGATGAGGAAGCCAGCCCGAATGACAAGTTCGTTGCACTGGATCTGCTGAAGAACGCGAACATCGCAGCCGGCGGCATCCTGCCGATGTGCCAGGACACCGGCACCGCGATCGTGATGGGCAAGCGCGGCCAGCGCGTCCTGTCCGAAGAGCAGGACGAGATCTCGCTCTCGCGCGGCATCTACAACGCCTACACCAAGCTGAACCTGCGCTACTCGCAGCTGGCCCCGATCACCACCTGGGAAGAGAAGGCCACCGGCAACAACCTCCCGGCGCAGATCGACCTGTACGCGAACACCAAGGACGGCGCTGACACCAGCTACAAGTTCCTGTTCATGGCCAAGGGCGGCGGATCGGCCAACAAGTCCTTCCTGTACCAGGAGACCAAAGCCATCCTCAACGAGAACTCGATGCTGAAGTTCCTCGACGAGAAGCTGCGTTCGCTGGGCACCGCTGCCTGCCCTCCGTACCACCTGTCCATCGTCATCGGCGGCACCAGTGCCGAAATGGCGCTGAAGACCGCAAAGTACGGTTCGGCCAAGTACCTGGACTCGCTGCCTACCGAAGGCGCGATGACCGGCCGCGGTTTCCGCGACACCGAGCTGGAAGAAAAGGTCCTCGAATTGACCCGCCACTTCGGCATCGGCGCGCAGTTCGGCGGCAAGTACTTCTGCCACGACGTGCGCGTGGTGCGCCTGCCTCGCCACGGTGCATCGATGCCAGTGGCCATCGCAGTATCCTGCTCGGCTGACCGCCAGATGCTGGCGAAAATCACCGAAGAGGGCCTGTTCGTGGAGCAGCTGGAAACCGATCCAGCCCGCTTCATGCCAGAAGAAAACCACCCGGCCCTGGCAGCCCACGACGAAGAAACCGACGGCGTCACCGGCACCGGTGGCAGCTCCGTGGTGAAGATCGACCTGAACAAGCCAATGAATGAGATCCTGGCCGAACTGACCAAGTTCCCGGTCAAGACCCGCCTGTCGCTGACCGGCCCATTGGTGGTGGCCCGCGATATCGCGCACGCCAAGATCAAGGAACGCCTGGACGCCGGCGAAGAGATGCCGCAGTACCTCAAGGACCACCCGGTCTACTACGCAGGTCCGGCGAAGACCCCCGAAGGCATGCCTTCGGGCTCCTTTGGCCCGACCACGGCAGGGCGCATGGATTCCTATGTCGACCAGTTCCAGGCAGCCGGCGGCTCGATGGTCATGCTGGCCAAGGGCAACCGTTCCAAGCAGGTCACCGATGCATGCAACACCCACGGCGGCTTCTACCTTGGTTCCATTGGCGGCCCAGCCGCACGCCTGGCCCAGGATTGCATCAAGAAGGTCGAAATCCTCGAATACGAGGAATTGGGCATGGAAGCCATTTGGAAGATCGAAGTCGAGGACTTCCCGGCCTTCATCGTCGTTGACGACAAGGGCGAGGACTTCTTTGCCGAGACCTTGAAGCCGACTTTCACCGGCATCCCGGTACGCGCAAAGTAGATTTCGGCGTTCTGGACGGGGACTGCCAGCGGTTATCGCAACCGCTGGCAGTCCCTGTGCAATTCCTAGCCGATGCACAGGCGGCGGCGGGGGATAAAAGCCTGAATACCGGGGGCTGCTTCGGTAGAATTCATGGTGCTTCGCATGCGCTGGATGCATTACCGGGATGAAGGGCAGGACTGTGAGACGGCTACTGGTCGTGAATGTGCTGCTGGGCATCCCCGGAATTATCTACTATTGGATGCTGAGCCTCATGGTGCTTGCCGACCCGCTGACCACGTGGGGGAGGGCAGCCCGGGACCTCTATGAGGCCCACTCGTTCTTGCCTGTCCAGGTAGTGCTCGGCCCGCCGCTGGCCATCGGAACCATGATCTGGGTGCTGTCCAACGTGAACTTGATCTACCGCAGGAAGCGCGCAGGCGCCTGCCAGAAAACCAGCGGCAAGTACTTGCACTGGGGCATTGCGCTGGCGGCCTCGTTGATTCCGACCGCAGTGTTTCTGGGTATTGCAGCGTTCTTCTAGGCAATCTTATTTTTCCGTGAAGCCGAAGCCCCAGTCACGGTAGGGCGGCAAGAAGCGCAGGACCAGAAGGTCGTCTTCCTTCATCACGCCGTGGCCAGCCTTCTTGGCGTCCTTATCGGATTCCTTGTCGGCTTTTTTCGAGCCGGCTTCTTCCTTCGGTGCTTCCAGCGACTTTCTGAGCATCTGGAAGTAGTCTTCATAGGTCTGTGCGCCAGATTCAGCCAAGGCCTTGGCATGATCCTTGCCGATGTAGCGCACATGCCATGGCTCATATTTGTAGCCGGTGATCTCTTCTTTGCCCTGAGGGTAGCGGATGATCAGGCCGTAATCCTCGGCATGCTCTGCAATCCAGATGCCTGCGGGAGTTTGGCCGAATTCTTCCTTCAGCTCAGCCCGGCTGTTGGTGTATCCCAGGTCTGCTGCCAACCCGAGCTGGTGCTCGCTGGTTCCGGGGCGTGCCGAAATGCGTTCAGCATAAGCCGTCCCGTACTTCGCTTGATATTGGCTGAACAGGGCCGCTTGGCGTTGATATGAGCGGTAGGCACTGAGCAGCTTGATGGAGTGCCCGGCAGCGCGGGCATCAGCGATGAGTTCCTCGACGGCTTCTGCGGCTTCGGGGCGCAAGGTCAGCCCGGTTCCCCCAACACTCACCAGGTTGGCCGGAGTGTAATCCTCAGGCGACAGCTTGGTGGTTGGATTGATAAGGGCCAGCATGCTCGACGCATCTGAAAGCTGGGAGCTTTCAACGGCAGGCAGGTCTTCGGCTGGCGCGGCCAGCGCAGCCGGAACTGCACAGAGCAGCAGCGCCGCGGAAAGAACGGAGCTGGTCAGCGCGGAGGCTAGACGCATGATGTGATGAACCCTTGTGTTGCGAAGTGATGATGAAGGGGGCAAACCCCAATCCCACGATAGCTGGATTTGCTGGGGAAGTAATGGGAATTGCGTCACGGCCGCGGTGAACAAATGATGACTTTTCGTGGATTGGCGGTCCATTCCAAACAAGAAAACCTACATATTTCTTCGAAGAGTTCAACGATTGGGCATTCTCACGATAAATTTGAAGGCGTGTTGTATTCAGATGGTGACATTCGTCGAGAAATAGCGTCCGGGGAGATTGGGCTTGAGCCCTTTGAACCGAATATGGTCCAGCCCGCATCAGTGGACGTTCGTATTGACCGGTTCTTCCGGCTCTTCGACAACCACAAATATGCGCACATCGATCCATCGGTGGAACAAGATGAGCTCACCCGATTGGTCGAGGTTGACCCGGACGAGCCTTTCATTCTGCACCCCGGCGAATTTGTGCTCGGCTCGACCTACGAAGTAGTGACCCTCGGGCACTCCATCGCAGCGCGATTGGAAGGCAAGAGCTCGCTCGGCCGTCTCGGATTGCTGACCCACTCCACAGCAGGCTTCATCGATCCTGGCTTCTCGGGCCACGTGACCTTGGAACTGTCTAACATGGCCACCTTGCCAATCAAGCTCTGGCCCGGATCGAAGATCGGCCAGCTGTGCTTCTTCAAGCTGACCTCAGCCACCGAGCACCCCTATGGTTCTGGCCCCTATGGAAACCGGTACCAGGGCCAGCGTGGCCCCACGGCCTCGCGCAGCCACCTGAACTTCCATCGCACGAACATCGAAAGCTGAACACAATAATGGATCGGCCCCCGCGGGAGCCGATCCATTGTGCTATCTGCCTCAAGGCAGCACTTGCCTAGGCATCTGGATTCCGCGGCGATCGAATCGGCAACAACAGAAGCAAGCCGAGAGCCAGCACCACGAGGATGCCCAGGATGCCAAAACGCTGGGCGCTGCCCGAAGCGACAAACGGGGTGGCCAAGGCAATGGACAACCCGAAAAGCCCGGGTGCCAAGAACGACACCGCTCGCCCGGTCGTAGCGTAGAGGCCGAAGAGCTCACCTTCGCGCCCGGCGGGGACCAGCCGGGAAAGGTAGGACCGTGAAGCGGACTGGGCGGGACCGACGAACAGGCACAACAGCAATCCGAAGATCCAGAAGCCGCTGGCCCCGGGAGAGAGGAAGACCCCGGCTCCGGCAACCAGCAGTCCCGCCAGCGAACCACAGATGACCTTTTTCGGTCCCAGCGTGTCGTCGAACCGGCCGCCTAATACTGCCCCGAGGGCCGCGACAAGATTGCCGGCAATGGCGAAGATGATGACTTCCGAGGGGGCGAAGCCGAACGTTCCGGCAGCGATGACGCCTCCAAAGGTGAAGATCGCGGCGAGGCCATCGCGGAAGACTGCGGATGAGCAGAGGAAGAAGAGCAGGTTGCGGTCGCTGCTCCACAAATTCCTGATGGTCGCAAATAGCACCTTGTAGGAATCCTTGAGCGGGATCTTGACCGCACTGGCTGGTGGGGATTCGGGGATGATGAAAAACAGCGGCAGGGCAAAGACCAGGCACCAGCCCGCTGAGAAGAGAGCGATCAATCGCAGATTCAGCGAGTTCTCGCTGGAAGCCCCGGGCCACTGGACGATCGGTTCAACAAAACCGAAGAGCACGAGCGCCAAGGCGAGAATTCCGCCAACATAGCCCATGCCCCAGCCGAATCCTGACACTTTGCCGACGGTGGCCTTGGTGGAGATCTGGTTGAGCACGGCGTTGTAGTTCACCCCGGCAAACTCGCTGACCACCGACATCAACGCGATAAGGATGGCCCCGAACCACAAGAACGCCGGATTCGGGTAGACGAAGAAACAGGCGGCGCAAATTGCAACGAGGATCAGCGTATTGACCACAATCCATAGTTTGCGCCGGCCGGCGGCATCAGCGCGCAACCCGGTGACGGGCACCAAAAAGGCGATGGCCAGGCCGCCGACGGTCAGTGCCTGGGAGAGCACCAGGGAGGTATGGTCCTTGTCGCCAAAAAGATCGCTGGTCAGGTACACCGTGAATACGAAGGTGATCATGACCGCGTTGATGGCGGCCTGGCCCCAGTCCCAGCTTGCCCATGCCAAGGTGTACTTGCTGAGCCATTTTTCGCTCAGTGGCCTCGACATCGGCTGATTGATTGACATGGTCGAATCGTACCCGCTGCATGAGAACCATTGGTGAACCCGGCACAGAAATTAGGCGTTCCTGTGTAAAAGCCCGAAATCAGCCGATCGCGGAAACAGCAGAAAATATGCCGCCAGCGGCACATCCCACCGAATCGGGCAGCGCCCGGCTGATAAAATTGCAGATGCAGACTATTTTTCGTGGTCATCGCACTCTGCCCATCCGCCAGACGACAGAGGAGACACGTGCTAGTAATTCTCGCTGCGTTGTTTGTGACCGCTTTTTTGTGCCCGATGCTATTCCGGGTGCTGAAACGAAACGCCTTTTATGTGGTGGCGGTCGTCCCGGCAGCGGGTTTCGCCTGGCTCTTGACTCAGCTTCCGGGGGTGCTCGCCGCCGATGAATCATTGGCCAGCGGTGCACCGAACGCACCACCGTCCATTGGCATTCAGTGGATTCCCGGACTGAATATCGGATTGAACTTCCGGCTGGATTCGCTAGCGGCCACGATCCTGCTGCTGATTCTCGGCGTCGGCGCGCTGGTGCTGTTCTACTGCGCCCGCTATTTCAAGAACGATGACCCGCAAATCGGTGGATTCGCCGCCAAGATGGTTGCCTTCGCCGGAGCAATGACCGGCCTGGTCACCGCGGACGACGTGATCATCATGTTCATCTTCTGGGAAATCACCAGTGTCCTGTCGTACCTGCTGATTGGTTTTAACCAGGTCCTGATCACGGCCCGCCGTTCGGCGATGAACGCGCTGATTGTCACGACCCTGGGCGGGCTGGTGATGCTCGCCGGCATCTTGATGATCGGTGCCAAGGCCGGAAGCTACCAACTTTCCGAGATCATCGCTTCTTCAGGCCAACTGGTCGCCTTGGGCGGCTACACCGACGTGGCAGTGGCCCTGATCATTGTGGGTGCCATTTCCAAGTCGGCGCTGGTGCCCTTCCACTTCTGGCTGCCCGGCGCCATGGCCGCGCCAACCCCGGTCTCCGCCTATCTGCACGCTGCCGCGATGGTGAAGGCCGGCGTCTACCTCATCGCCCGGCTGGCACCGGGCTTCGCCGACACTAACCTGTGGGCGCCGATGACGGTGGGCATCGGCATTGCGACCATGCTGATCGGCGGCTTCCGTGCGCTTAAGCAGTACGACCTCAAACTGATTCTGGCCTTCGGCACCGTCTCGCAGCTCGGATTCATCATCGCGATATTCGGCTTCGGCACCCCGGAAGCCGCCTTCGCCGCGCTGGCCATGACCTTGGCACACGGGCTGTTCAAGGCGACGCTGTTCCTCAGCGTGGGCATCATCGACCACAACACCGGTACCCGTGATATTCGAAAGCTCAGCGGGCTGCGCCGTGCCATGCCAATCCTCACAGCCACCGCCGGGATCGCGGCGGCTTCGATGGCCGGAATCCCGCTGCTCTTCGGGTTCGTCGCCAAGGAAGCAGTCTACGAGTCAGCGTTGCACCTTGATACCCCGTGGGGCATGATCGCGCTGATCGGTCTGGTGCTGGGCGCCGGATTGACCATGGGCTATTCGTTGCGTTTCTTCTTTGGGGCTTTCGGGGTGAAAAAACATTCGGTTCCTGCGCTGATCTGCAAGGCGCCCACGCTCATTTTCCTGGCACCGCTGCTGGTGCTTTCGGCGCTGACACTCGTCCTTGGCGTCTACCCGCAGCTGGTGGAACCGCTGATGCTGCAGTGGTCTCAGGCCCAGGGCGGACCAGGCAAGATGCACCTGCTGCCGTTTGCCGGTTTTAACACGGCCCTCGGGCTGAGCGCGCTGTCGGCGAGCTTGGGCCTGGCCTTCTACTGGATCCGCCGGCGGACCGATACCGGGGCACCACTGCGCCGGATGACGGTCTCGGCCGAAGAAATCTACCGCATGTCGGTGAACGCCTTGGACATGGCGGCGATTTGGATTACCGGTCGCACCCAGCGTGGTTCGCTGTCCTTCTACCTGGGAGTGATCCTGGGCGTGGTGCTGGTGCTTCCGCTGGGCATCGCCCTGACCGTGTCCACGCCATGGCCGGAGAACTGGATTGTTGCCGATCATCCTGCCCAGCTGCTGATCGGCGCGATTATTATCGCCGGCGCCGTGGTGGCAATCATCGCCCCGAAGCGCTTCATGGCGGTGCTGATGGTCTCGGTTACCGGCTATGGCATGGTGGCAATTTTTGCGCTGCAGGGGGCGCCGGACCTGGCGCTGACCCAGCTGCTGGTGGAAACCATCGTGCTGGTTTCCTTCGTGCTCGCCCTGCGTGCCCTGCCAAAGCGCTTGTGGGGCGGGGTGGTCCGGATCAAGTGGGGCCGCGCCCTGATGGCGATTGCCCTGGCGGTGATGGTCATTTACATTGCCATCGCCATGATGGGCGCCCGCCAAGAAGCCAGCATCTCGCTGGCCTGGCCGGAATTGGCCTACAACCAGGGCTACGGCAAGAACATTGTGAATGTGGCGCTGGTGGATATGCGCGTGTGGGACACCTTCGGGGAAATCACCGTGCTGGCGGCAGCTGCCACCGGCGTGGCGTCGCTGATCTTCGCCGGACGCAGCTTCGGCAGCCGGGTGCGTGCCCACGAGGTGGCCCCGGGAAGTATCGATTCGGGCTCCGAAGCCATGGGCGGCAAGGACTCCAAGGAGGTGGAACTGCGCATTGCCAGGCGTTTCGCCTCCAGCGGCAACCAGGACTGGCTGATGGCAGGAAGCACCCTGGTCGCCGAACGGCGCTCCATCATTTTTGAAGTGGTCACCCGCCTGATGTTCCACTCGGTGCTGATCCTCTCGGTCTACACGTTGCTCACCGGGCACAATACGCCAGGAGGCGGTTTTGCCGGAGGGCTGATCGCAGGGCTGGCATTAACCATCCGCTACCTGGCCGGAGGACGTATCGAGCTCTCCGAGTCCATGCGGATCGCACCGGGCATGCTGATCGGCGGCGGTATTGCGCTGGCCGGGCTGTCCGGGATTGTGCCGCTGCTGATGGGCGATGAAATTTTCACCACCTATGCCATGGAATTCTGGTTCTTCGGCGACCACAAGTTTGTCACCTCAACCATCTTCGATATCGGCGTCTATCTGGTGGTGCTGGGCCTGGTGCAGGATGTCTTGCGTTCGCTGGGCAGCGAGATCGATTCGCTCTCCGAAGGACGCAGCCCGGTGGATCGCCACGATTTTGTTGAAGCATCACGGACAGGAGTTGGACGATGAGTGTGAACATCACCTTCCTCGTGATTACCGGAGTGCTGCTGGCGGCCGGATTCTATCTGGTCCTTGAACGCACGCTGACCCGCGTGCTGCTGGGCATCATGCTGCTGGGCAACGGCATCAACTTGCTGATCCTCACCAGCGGCGGCCGGCGCGGAGTGGCTCCGCTGTTCCAATCCGGATTGGCTGCCGAGGAGTATTCAGACCCGTTGCCGCAAGCCCTGATCCTCACGGCCATCGTGATCACCTTCGCGGTCACCGCCTTCCTGCTGGCCATGATCTACCGCTCCTGGACGTTGACCAGCGCCGATGAGCTGGCCGATGACACCGAAGATATCAAGGTCTCGCAGAAGACCGCATACGACGAAGAGGAAGACTCGCCGGTGGCAGAGGATACGACCGAGTTCGTTGATGAAGAGGGCCGTCCAGTGCGCGAGGGGGAAGAGTGAATTTTCTGGATCTAGCACCCCTGGCCGTGGTCTTCCCGATTATCGGTGCCGGGGCGGCGTTCTTGGCCCGGCGGCAGGTCCGCGCCCAGCGCCTGATCACCATCGGCATCCTCTGCTTGACCCTCGTGCTGGAAGCGGGCATGCTGGCCGCGGTATGGGGAGGCGAAAGCTACGCCATCCATATCGGCGGCTGGGAGTCGCCCTTTGGCATCGCGCTGATGGTCGATGGCTTCAGCTCCTTCATGCTGCTGATTTCCACCCTGGTCTCGCTGGCCGTGCTCTTCTTCGCCACCAGCCAGGGCCTGGCCGACGGCGACGAGCCCGGCCCGGTGTCGGTTTTCCATCCGGCCTACCTGATCCTGCTCGCCGGAGTGTCCAACGCCTTCCTGGCCGCCGACCTGTTCAACCTGTACGTCGGGTTCGAAATCCTGCTGACCGCCAGCTACGTGCTGCTGACCCTGGGCGGAACTGCCGAACGCATCCGCGCCGGTACCACCTACGTGGTGGTTTCGGTGGTGTCCTCGGTGATCTTCCTGATGGCCATCGCCATGACCTATGCTGCGACCGGCACGGTGAATATGGCCGACCTGGCCGTGAAGCTGCCCGAACTGGATCAGGGCCCGCAATTGATCTTGCATGTGCTGCTGCTGATTGCCTTCGGCATTAAAGCGGCAGTGTTCCCGCTGTCCCTGTGGCTTCCGGACTCCTACCCGACGGCACCGGCACCGGTGACCGCGGTGTTCGCCGGTTTGCTGACCAAGGTGGGCGTCTACGCAATCGTGCGTACCGAAACACTGATTTTCCCGGGTGGCGCTGTGAACGCCGGGCTGCTGGTGGTGGCGGCGCTGACCATGGTGATCGGTATTCTTGGCGCGCTGGCGCAGACGGACTTCAAGCGCATGCTCTCCTTCACCCTCACTAGCCACATCGGATACCTGATTTTCGGTGTGGCTGTCGGGGGACCGCTGGCCATTGCGGCGACCATCTACTACGTGGGCCACCACATCATCGTCCAGACCTCGCTGTTCATGGTCGCTGGCCTGATAGAACGCCGTGCAGGAAGCTCGAATGTCACCAAGCTGGGCTCGTTGGCCAAGCTTTCCCCGGCCCTGTCCCTGCTCTTCTTCATTCCGGCGATCAATCTCGGCGGCATTCCTCCATTCTCCGGTTTCCTGGGCAAGTTCGGGCTGCTCCATGCAGCCGTGCAGGATGCTGACCCGTTGACCTGGGTGGTGGTGGGCGCCGGCCTGCTGACCAGCCTGTTGACGTTGCTGGCGATCATTCGTGTCTGGGCCCGCATCTTCTGGCGTCGCGCCGCCGATGCCGAGGTGCCGAACCAGGAACTGGTGGATGAAGCAGCCCAGGTGGCGGCCGAAACCGCCGCTGGTGGCGCGCAGAACCCCGGCCTGGGCCTGAAGCTGGCCCGGGAATTGGAAGCTGCGTCCCTGCCCTGGGGCATGCGCTATGCCACCGGGTCGCTGGTGGTAGCTGGTATTGCCCTGACTATTTTTGCCGGGCCGATTTTTGAATTCTGTGAACGGGTCGCCGCGGAGCTCATTGCCCGCGACGCATACATCAACGCGATCTTGCCATTCTGATTGGAGGGATGATGCCGACTAAAAACTTGAAACCCCGTGACCAGCGTATTGATGATGCGCTGGATACCTCAGGCGTGCGCCACCGGGCGACACTCAAGCAGGAATGGCCGCTGCTGGCCCTGCTGATTTTTGTGTGGTGCGCACTATGGCAGGATTTCTCGCCAGCGAACCTGATTTTCGGTGTGATTATCGCGCTGGTCATCGTCACGCTCTTCCCGTTGCCTCCGGTGGTGCTTTCGGGACGAATGAACGTTTGGTACTGCCTGCAGCTATTCATCTGGTTTGTCGGCCAGGTGTTTGTGGCCAGCTTCGAAGTGGCCCGCCTGGCCATCTTCCGGGGAAAGAAAACCAGCAGCGGCGTCATCGCGGTTCCCTTGCGCACCGACTCGGATCTGATCGTGACAACGGTTGGCCATGTGCTGACCCTGATCCCGGGATCTTTCGTCATTGACGTGGACCGCAGTTCGTCAACGCTGTACTTGCACTACATCAATATCGAATCAAGGCAGGATATGGACCGTGCCCGTGAAGCCGTGCGCGACATTGAACGCCGGATGATCATGGCCATCGGCAGCCGGGATGAGTTCGATGCGATCAAGCACGAATGCGGACCGAACCTGATGCGAATGAAGGGCAAAAAATGATGGAAATCGTGATGTGGATTTGCGGCATCATGCTGGGCCTGGCCACGGTTGCCTGTGTTATCCGCGTAGCCAAGGGCCCATCGATTCTCGACCGCGTTCTCGCATTGGACGTGATGCTGCTGATCATCTCTGTGGCGCTGTGCCTGGAGATGGTCTACAACCGGCACACCGACTACCTGCTCTTCGTCATTGCCGCTTGCACGTTGGGCTTCATCGGCTCGGTCACCGTCTCGCGCTACGTTTCTGACCAGAGGAATGCCTGATGGAGATGTTCGTGGATATTCTTGTGGCGGTACTGCTGATTGCCGGTTGCCTCATGTCACTGATTGCCGGTATCGGCCTGCTGACCTTTCCCGACATGCTCACCCGCATGCACGCGGCAACCAAGCCCCAGGTCCTCGGGTTCTTGCTGATCTTTACCGGGCTGGCGATTCATCTGCGCAGCTGGGCTGTGGTTCCCGTGCTCTTCTTGGCATGGGGGATGCAGTTGTTGACCGCACCGGTCTCGGCTCATATGATCGGGCGCTCCGGCTACCGGACCAAGCACGCTGCCAAGGACTCGCTCTATGCCGATGAGCTCAAGCAGATTGTGGACAAGACCAGCAGCGCCCCGCCCACCGGAACCTTCGATGCAACCTCGGGTGCAACCGGAAAATCTGAAGACTAGGACAACACAGCACGGGCATCCCGCCGACGGCGGGATGCCCGTGCTGTGTGCGCTACTTGCTAAAGCGTGCGACTACCTTGTTGCTACCGCGGTCTGCCAGCACCTGAATGGTGGCTGCCACGATGGCCGAGAAGATCGCAAATCCGAGAGCCTGGCGCAGCGAAGCCTCGGCGGCTTCTTCACTGCCCTTGCGGGGTGCCTTGTTTCCGGTGAAACCCTTCCACAGCTGGTCAACCAGCTTGCTGCCGACAAAACCGGCGCCAATGGAAATACCCGTGGTGGCAAGTTTCTGCACTGTATTCATTTTGCCCTCGCTTCAACGTCGTGACTTATCGTTCCTCTGCCCAGCATACCTGCGGTATGGTAAGTGGGCAGTAATTTTCCGACAGGGGAGCGTCAGACTTCGAAACTGGAGTCGCAAGACGCTGAGAGTGCGATAGATCGCAGACCCTCGAACCTGCTCCGGCTAGTACCGGCGAAGGAAGTCGAGCATCTCGGATGCGGATCGGGCCCATTGTGCCCTGAATCCGTACATCTCCCCTCCTTGATATAGGAGGACCACCAATGAATCAATCAGCAGCAAATCAGCGTTCTGGATGGCGCGTCGTAGACATCGTCACCGCATCGGTCATCGCCGTCGCCTCGGGCGTCATCTTCTGGGCCTGGGGCGCAGGCTATGGGCTGTTCTCGCTGGCCTTTGCGGCTTTCCCGCCGGCGGCAGCACTGCTCACCGGCGTTTGGCTCTTCCCAGCAGTGCTTGGCGCGCTGATTATCCGCAAGCCCGGCGCGGCCCTGTATTGCGAGCTGCTGGCAGCGGTGGTCGAAGCGCTGCTCGGTTCGCATTATGGCCTGACCGTGCTGCTGTCTGGCCTTGTCCAGGGTCTGGGTGCTGAACTGGTCTTTGCCGCGTTCCGCTACCGCAAGTGGAATTTGGGCGTGGCATTGCTTGCCGGGCTCTTCTCTGGACTTTTCGCAGGTATTTCCGAGGCCTACATCATGGCCTACTACGTTGAATACACCCCGGCGCTGAAGTTGTTCCACGTGATCGCTACCGGTGTCTCCGGGCTGATTGTTGCAGGGCTGCTGTCTTGGCTGGCAACCCGCGGCCTGGCCAAGACCGGCGCGTTGAGCGCTTTGGCCAGCCGCCGCGCCCACCTTGAATCCGGAAAACTGGCCGCAAAATGAGTTCGGTGGCTAACACCGGTGCCACGGCACAAACTCGGCGAGGCATCGAGATCATTGCCCGGGGTTTTTGCTGGCAGCACCCGGAACGCTCACAACCTGCCATCTCGGCATTTGACGTGCAGATCAACTCCGGCGAAAAGGTGCTGCTGATAGGCCCGTCCGGGGCAGGCAAGTCAACCTTGCTCCATGCCCTGGCCGGACTGCTGGAAGCCGATGGGGCCGAGCAGATCGCCGGTCAATTGCTCATCGACGGGTCAGACGCATTCGCCCGGGAACACCCGGTGGGGCTGATGCAGCAGGACCCGGAGACCCAGGTGGTGCAAAGCCGGGTCGCCGACGATGTGGCCTTTGGCGCCGAAAACCTGGCAGTGGATCCGGCCATCATCCGCCAGAGAATTCCCGAGGCCCTGGACGCGGTGGGGCTGGGCATGCTGCCCATGGACCACCGCACCCAGGACCTGTCCGGCGGACAAAAGCAGCGCTTGGCCTTGGCCGGAATCCTGGCCATGCAGCCTGGGCTGATGCTGCTCGATGAACCCACAGCCAACGTCGACCCGGAAGGCATCGGGCCATTGCGCGATGCGGCGCTCAACGCCGCCCAGCTCAGTGGCGCCACGCTGATCGTGGTAGAACATCGGCTGGATGCGTGGGCAGAACATATGGATCGCGTCATCGTCCTTGAACCAGGCGGCGGCATCGCCCACGACTTGGACCCGCAACGGCTCATTGACGATGAAGACCTGCGTGCAGAGCTTTCGGAAGCCGGAGTGTGGGTGCCAGGTTATTCGCCACAGGTCCAACCGGCGAGCCCCCGGCCCGGGGCGCTGCTTCTGGAAGCCGCCGAACTGGTCAGCGCCCGCAGCGGGCAAGCGCCCCGGACCCAAGCGGTGAATCTGGCCGTGAGCGCTGGAACGGCGACGGTTATCCGCGGCGAGAATGGCGCTGGGAAATCCACCTTGGCGCTGACCTTGGGCGGTTTGCTGGAACCGGCACAAGGAGACCTGCAGGCATCCGACGCGCTGGCCAATGGCTTGGGGAAATCACCGTTCAGCTGGCGGGCAGGAACCCTGATCGGCCGGATAGGCTCGGTGTTCCAGGAACCCGAACATCAATTTGTCACCCAGAGCGTGCGCGAAGAATTGGCTTTTGCGCCACTGCGGGCCAAGGCAAGCAGCGGCCACGAGTTGAAGTACGAACCGCAGCAGGTTGATGCCCTGGTCGAGTCGCTGTTGCAGCGTTTGGGCTTGCAGCATCTTGCTGAAGCTAATCCCTTTACTCTTTCGGGAGGGGAGAAGCGCCGTCTGTCGGTGGGCACGGTTTTGGCCGCGGCCCCGGATGTGTTGATTCTGGACGAACCAACTTTCGGGCAGGATGCCAGGACGTGGCGGGAGCTTGCCGGGTTGCTCGTGGAGCAACTGGAGCAGGACACCGCGATTATCGCAGTGACTCACGATGAGCATTTGGCCCGCGTTCTAGGGGCCCAGGAGATTCACCTGACCGCAGTCGCGAAGCAGGAACCCGTGGTAGCCAGGGGCCCGGTCCTCGACGCTCCGGTGGGCCATAGCTGGCTGGCGAAGATTAATCCCTTGGCCAAGCTGGGTGCGGTGGCAGCAGCCACCTTGCCCCTGATTACCACCTTGGATTGGGTTTCGGCGCTGGTGGTCGTAACTGCGACCATCCTGGCCTTCCCCTTGGCGGGCTTGAGCCCGGCAAGATTCTTCAAGCGGGCCTGGCCCCTGCTGATCGCCGGGGCGGTGGCCGCTTGGGGCATTGCCTTGGTGGGGCAGGACAGCGGGGCCGTGTATGCGCAGCTGGGGATCTTCAGCATTACCGGGGGCTCGGTCCATGGCGGTATCGCCACCGGCTTGAGGGCCTTCGCCTTGGCGCTTCCATGCATTTTGCTGCTGGCAACCACTAATCCCAGCGACTTGGGCGGGGCGCTGTCGCAGCAGTTGCGAGTTCCGCACCGTTTTGTGCTCGGAGCGCTTGCTGGCATGCGCCTGCTGGGGCTGATGGTCGAAGAATTCGCCACTCTCGGGCTGGCTCGCCGGGCGCGCGGCGTGGGCAACTTCGGCACCGTTGCCCAGCGCATCGGCGCGAAGCTGGGCCAGTGCCTGGCCCTGCTGGTCCAGGCCCTTCGCCGGGCCGGACGGCTGGCGGTCACCATGGAAGCCAAGGGCTTCGGCATCGGGCAGCGCACCTGGATTCGCACAGCCACCTTCACCAGCAAGGATGCCGCGGTGCTGTTGGCGGGCATCGTGCTGGGCACAGTGGCTGTAGGTGCGGCCGTGCTGGCCGGCACCTACAACTTGGTCTGGGGCTAGCGGATCGCCTCGCTGAGGGCGCTGAGCTCTTCATGGAGCTCGGCGTCCAAGCGCAATGGCTTGGCGTCGATGGTGCGCACCGGGGTGAGCAGGCGGATGGAAGAAACCAGCCAGACGCCGTCTGCCTGGTAGAGGTCCTCGGGACGCAATGGGCCGTAGCCCAGTTCCCAGCCATCCTGGGCTGCCGCATCAAAAATGGCGCTCTGCGTGGTTCCCGGCAGGATGCCTGTTTCCAGCATCGGGGTCAGCAGGCGCTTAGTCTCGCCATCGCGCTGGGCCACCAACACGGTAGAGGTTGGCGCTTCGAGCACGATGCCGTCGGCCGAGGTGAAAATGACGTCGTGGGCCCCGTGCTTGCGGGCGTAGCGCAGGGCCGCCATGTTCACGGAGTAGGACAGGGTTTTGGCACCCATCATCAGCCACGGCGCGCGTTCGGAGAGTTTCGAGTCGTAGCCGCGGTCCAGCAGCAACACGTCGACACCGGTCGAGCGCTGTTCCTTGCCCAGTGCCGGGGCCGGGGTGACGGTGACCCAGCAGATGGCCGGATCCTCATCGTGCTCGCCGCGTGCCGCAACGAGCTTGACCACTGCTTCCTCGGCCCCGCCGGTGGCATCAAAGTCGGCGACTGCGGTATCCACCGCCGCGTACCAGCTGCGCGCATCGGGGATGACCAGATCGGCCACCTCGGCCGAGGTGGCCAGGCGGGCCAAGTGGGCCTCGATTTTTCGGACAGCCTGGTTGGTGTAGAGCATCGATTCGAAGACACCGTCACCGCGGGTGACTCCCTGCGCGGTGACCAGAAGCTGGGGTGCTGAAATATTGGCCAAGTAGCCTGCCGGATAGGCCGGATCCAAGAATACTAGTGAGCTCATACCTACAGATTATCGAACCCTTGCCACTTCCGTGGCCTTTCTTCTGAATAGTGTTCAGACAAGGAACAGAATCTTAGATAAGCTGGGCGGAGGCATTTGAGCTGCCTGACGCAGATCAGAGCCGAAAATAGCGTCGATCATCGTGCATTGCCAAGGGGGTGCCTTAGTGTTGCCAAGCAATGAAGTGCTGGTGCAAATCGGTGGCGTGCTGTGGAGCATACTGGTCGCAATCGAACTCGCTGTTCGCTACTTCATGATCGGCATTGTCCCCGGCAATCGACGCCCAACGACGGCCATGGCCTGGTTGCTGGCGATCTTCTTCCTCCCCGTGGTCGGGCTGCTGGCCTACTGGATGTTTGCCAATCCGCGCCTTTCTCGCCGCCGATTGGAAAAGCAGCAACGTGCCCATGCGCAGATCATGGATGCCACTAGGCACATGCAGATGCCGGAAGAATTCCATTCACAAGAGGAGTGGGTTGAATCCGCGGTAATGCTCAACCGCAACCTCGGTGCGATGCCGCTGGAAGGCGGCAACAGTGTCGAGGTGATTTCCGATTATCGTTCCTCCATGGAGTCGATGCGCGAAGAAATCGACAAGGCCACGCGTTACGTCCACATCCAGTTCTACATCATGGGTGATGACGAAGAATATGTTGGACCTGTGCTCGACGCGTTGGAGCGGGCAGTCCAGCGCGGGGTGCACGTGCGCCTGCTGTTCGACCACCTGGGCACCTTGCGGGTCAAGGGGTATGGCGAGTTGAAAAAACGGCTCAAGAAGTCGGGCATCAATTGGCGTCCGATGCTGCCCATAGACTTGATTGGCCGGCGCTGGCGCCGACCGGACTTGCGCAACCACCGCAAGATTCTGGTGATCGACGGGGAAGTCGGCTTCACCGGAAGCCAGAACCTGATTGAACCCGGATACAAGCGCAAGTCCTCGCACAAGGTCGGGCGTGAATGGGTTGAAATGATGCTTCGCGTAGAAGGCCCATTGGTGCGCAGCTTGGACGTGACCTTTGCTATCGACTGGTGGCAAGAGGATGATGACCAAGAAGTGCTGATGGACATGAACGAGGCACGGCATCCGCTGGCTTATGAAGAGCGCCCGGGCTCAACGCTGGCCCAGCTGCTTCCCAGCGGTCCGGGCTTTGGCACGGAAAATAACCTGCGCCTGTTTAATACGCTGATCTACTCGGCCTCGGAACGCTTGGAAATTACCAGCCCCTACTTTGTCCCTGACGATTCGCTGCTTTATGCGATCACCACGGCCGCGCAGCGCGGGGTGGAAGTGGAACTGTTCGTCTGTGAAGAAGGAGACCAGTTCCTGGTCCACCATGCGCAGCAGTCCTACTACCAGCAACTGCTGGAAGCAGGCGTGCGCATTCACTGCTATCCCGCTCCGATGGTCTTGCATACCAAGTGCTTCACCGTGGACGATGACGTCGCCGTGGTGGGGTCCTCGAATATGGACATGCGCTCATTCAGTTTGAACATGGAAATTTCGGTCATGCTCCTGGGCAAGGACATGGTCGATGCCGTGAATGCGGTGCAGAACCACTACCGGGAGATTTCTTCAGAAATCACCCTGTCGCAGTGGCGCCGCCGCCCGCGCATGCAGCGCTGGATCGACAATGTGGCCCGCTTGACCGCTACCTTGCAGTAGCGTCCGGGAAGCTGGCTCCCAGCGCCTGGAGCACACCACGGGACTTGGTGATGACCTCGTCCCATTCATCCTCTGGCACCGAATCCGCAGTAATGGCACCGCCCAGTCCCAGCGACAGGCGCCACGACTGATCGGGGAGCCTGTCGCAGACCAGGGTGCGGATGACTACCGAGAAATCCGCGGCTCCATCGGCGCCGAGGTAGCCCACGGCGCCGGAATACAAGCCGCGTGCCCGATGCTCTTCGAGTTCGTCCAAAATGTTCATGGTCGATAGCTTGGGGGCGCCGGTCATCGATCCGGGCGGGAAAGCTTCGCGCAAAGCATCGGCTGCAAGTTCCGGGGACTGCAAGGCCGCATCGATGGTGGACACCATTTGGTGCACCGTGGCATAGCTTTCCACCGAGCACAGCCGGGTCACGCGCACCGACCCCGGTACCGCATGGTGGGAGAGATCGTTGCGCAAAAGGTCAACGATCATGATGTTCTCGGCACGATCCTTGGGATGCGTGGCCAAATCATGCTTGAGCGCCAGATCGGTTTCCTCGTCGATGCCTCGTGGCCGGGTGCCCTTGATCGGCTCGGCGCGCAGCCGGCCGTTCTTGGACAGCGCAAGGAAGCGCTCGGGGGAGATGCTGGCGACTTCAAGATCGGGGAGCCGAAGATAGTGCGCAAACGGCGCCGGGCTGGACTGGCGCATCCGGCAGTAGGCTTCGAAAGGGTCGAAGTCCTCTGCGTGGGCTGTCAGCTCGGTGGTCAGGCAAACCTCGTAGGTGTTGCCCTCATAAATTTCATGCTGGGCGCGGCGTATCTTGTCCTGGTATCCGGAAGCTGTGTCGGCGCAGCTGAATTGCGGAACAGGCAGAGTAGCACTGGCGCGATGCGATGGCGGATTGCCCAGCAGCATGGTGATGGCTGCATCCGGTTTGCCGGTGCTGTGCAGGTGCATCCGCGAAAGCTGGTGGTCGATGACCACGATGGTATCGGGGGCGAAGAATTGCGCGTCGGAACGGCAGGATCCCTCAGCGATGTGCGCGTGGAGATTTGCGGCGCCCACTTCGCGCTTGAGCTCATAGCCCAGATAGCCGACCCACAACGGCAAGGGGTACTCGGTGTCCAGCGGAGCGGTTGGCGGCCACAGCCCCGAGAGCGAATCAAAAAAGCCGTGGCCCATTTGCACGCGTGCACCGGGAAGGCGGACCGTGGCTCCGCTGGCATCGGCGGTGAGCAGCGGTGGCTGCTGGGCGGTGGAGAAAGCGAGCAGGGAATACCGGTTGCGTCCCAGCGGATCTTCCAGATGCTGGCTGGTGGATTCCAGCAGGGCTGCATGCGGCAGCCGCTCGGTGAGCGCTTCGAAGAGCGCGGCCGCGTCGGCTGGTGCTTGATAGCTTTGGCGCAGCGTGGGCATGCTGTTGATTTCCGACCCCATCAGGCCTAGTGGCTTGATCCCTGCCGGCAAAAACCGCGAGGCTTGGAGCAGGGCAGGGAGTGGATCGGCGAGCGTTGCCGTATTGATGACCAGGTCAGCATGGTGCTCAGGGGAATTTGCGGCCAGATAGCCGTTTTCCTGATCAGCCCAGGTTCTCCAGAATGGCGTGTAGGTCTGGCCATCGCGGGCCAAGGCGCGCTCGCGCCGAAAGTCCTCTGGCGCATCAAGCCAGATGCCCACATCGATGAAGCCTGCCGCCTGGTCATTGAGCGCGCCGACACCTTCGATGATCACGATCCTGCCCGGGGCGAAGATTTGCTGTTCGCCCAGGCAGTCGGCGTCCCAATCCCAGGTGGGGTAGGCGACTTGTTCCCCGCGGGCCAGTGCAGGGAGCAATTGGTTGTACAGCTCGCAGGCATGACCCAGTCCGTGCCAGCCGTGATAGAGATCTTCCAGGCGCAGCACAGCCACTGGCGAAGTGGCTGAGAGGCGTTGCGCTAGGTCTGATGCGAAGGTGCTTTTGCCTGAACCGGAGCGTCCATCAATGGCAATAAAAGTTGGTCTAGCGGTTTCCACGAGAAGCGATATTACTCCGCACGTAATCTACAAGGGCTGGCAGGGAAGCAGAAATAAGTTTCCAGGTTTCACGGAAGTCGCCGGCATCGCCATACCAGGGGTCGTAAACGCCTTGGTGGTCATGTGGCGAGCTGGCAGCCTGCGGATCAAAGGAGCGGAACATACGCAGCTGAGGCCGTTGCGATGGGTCGAGCTCCGCCAACTCGGGTACCAGTTCTTCGAAATGGTCTGTGTCCATGGCCAGGACGAGGTCCATATCGGCCAATTCATCGGCGTCGATTTGGGCAGCAACATGTTCTGAGGCGTCCAGTCCATGGCTGTGCAGGATGCTGGCGGCGCGCTCGTCGATGGGGTTGCCAACTTCGCCATCGGTGATGGCGCGCGAGAGTACTTGCACTTCGTTGACGTCGGCATTAACCAAGGCGTCTTTGAGCATGTACTCGGCCATAGGCGAACGGCAGATATTCCCCGTGCACACGATCATTATCCGGAACATGGCATCAGTCTATGGGCACAAGCCCTCTGGTGCGATAGCTACGCGCCCGAAAGTAGGGCATAAATCGGTAACGTTTCTGGGTTGATGCCGCTAGTGAAGGAGTAAGAGCAGAAGAGCAACAAGGATGAACAGAACCCCGAAGAGGATGTTCAGCATCTTTGCGCCGCGGTAGGTGGCGGTGAAGCGCTGGAAGGTGCGTGCGGTGCCGGCAAAGAAGAAGTACATCACCAGAATGTCCACGGCGATGACCGTTCCGATATACAACGCGTATTGACCCAGCAGCGGCTGGTCCGCGTTGATGAACTGCGGGGTGAAAGCCAAGAAGAATACGATGGCTTTGGGATTGAGCAAGTTGACCAGGATCCCTCGGTTGAGCATGGCTCGTCGGGTCAGATGCCGGCCCGAAGTGGTTCCATCGGAAGCCACTTCCGGTTTGGACAGCAGCATGCGAATTCCCAAATACACCAGGTAGGCCGCTCCGGCATATCGGATGATGGCAAAGAGCGCTGGGCTATTGGCTACCAGGATTCCAACGCCGGCGGCGACAATCACTACATGGATGAGCAAGGCGATTTGCTGTCCGAGAATGCCCCAGATAGATGCACGCCAGCCTTGGCGCATCGAATTGTTCATGGTGTTGATGGCGCCAGCACCGGGAGTGAAGCTGATGATGATGCAGGCGCTGAGCAAGGAGAACCACAGTGAAAGAGTCACCGGTTAATGCTAGTGCCTGCTGGCGGGTTCGAGAGACTCGGGGGACTTTGCGTTACGGCTTCTTGACGGGCAGCGTCGACCCCGGCGACGGCATCGTTCATGAAGCGGGTAATGATCTGGAGTTCCTGGTCGTTGTAGGTGCCGATGACTTCCATCATTTTCACGCCAAGCGGCATGAACATTTGGCGTCCCTTGAGCCGCGCCTTGTCGGTCGGTGAGATCCGAATGACTCGGCGATCCTGGTCGGAGCGAAGTCGTTCAATCATGCCCAGGCGTGCGAGCCGGTCCAGCATCGCAGTGGTGGCGGGGGAACTCAACTGCAGTTCATGGCTCAGGTCCTTGGGGGACGGCAGTGCTCCGCGTTGCTGGTACTTCATGATGATGGACAGGGCGTTCATGTCCGTTCGGTGGGTGCCGAATTGCGCTCCCGTGGATTCAACATAGCGGTCGGTTGCCTGGCTGAAATCCTGTAGGAGCACCACCAGCTGCTGGTAGTCGCTTGCAGTCATAGCCGCAATCCTAAACCGTTTTGGTTGGCTCCCAGCAAAAGTAGTTCGATGATGGAACTATCTAAGGTAACGTTGGGTGCACATCGAAGATCGATGCGCAGAGCCCCACAATGAATGAGGAAACGCGAAAGTGCCACAACAAACCCATCTAGCAAACGGCTCGGCCACTACCAGAAAAAGAAAAAGCATAGGCATAAGAGTTGGAATCTACGCTGTCTTGATTCTGCTGTGGCTAGGTGTCGCTGGACTAGGCGGACCCACTTTCGGGAAACTTTCCGAAGTCCAGACCAATGACCAGACTTCCTTCCTTCCCACCAGCGCAGAAGCCACCCGAGCCCTTGAGTGGCAGAACAAATTCCAAACCTCTGAAGCAATCCCCGCCGTCGTGGTCCTAACCGGCGCGGGGCAACTGGAGGCTTCTGCCACCGATGCGCTCGCCGAAAAACTTGCCGGCTTCAGGTACCTCGATGGGGACGTGGCGGGCCCATTTATTTCTAAGGACGGGCAAGCCGCTGAACTGCTCGTACCAATCTCCGGCGAGACCGAAGCCAAAGAAGGCGTGGAGGAACTGCGTTCCCTGATCGCCGCGGAAAAGCCCGAAGGCACCACCGCCTACGTGACGGGACCGGCAGGGTTCAGCGCGGACTTGGCTGAAGCCTTCGGCGGCATCGACGGGGTGCTGCTGGGCGTGGCACTGGCAGCGGTGCTGGTCATCCTGCTGCTGGTCTATCGCTCGCTGCTGCTGCCCATCACGGTGCTGATGACCTCGATGGTAGCCCTCTGCGCCGCGATTCTGAGCGTCTATTTCATGGCCTCGGAAGGCTGGATCCGGTTGGATGGACAGGCCCAAGGCATCCTTTCCATTTTGGTGATTGGCGCGGCCACGGATTACTCGTTGCTCTTTGTCGCACGGCACAAGGAAGCATTGGTCGCCGGCGCTGATAAGTGGCAAGCAGTATCCACGGCGTTCAAGAGCTCGCTGGAGCCGATTATCGCTTCGGGTGGCACCGTTACCGTGGGCCTGCTTTGCCTGCTCTTCTCGGATTTGAACTCCAACAAGGCTCTGGGGCCCATCGGCGCTTCGGGCATCATCTTCTCGATTATTGCTGCGCTGAGCTTCTTGCCAGCAGTACTGGGGCTCTTGGGCAGGGCCGCCTACTGGCCATTTGCTCCCAAGCCTCAAAGCGCTCCCCAAGACCAGGGGATCCCGGCGGGCCTGTGGGGCAGGATAGCTGGATTTGTCGCCCGGCATCCACGGCCGATCTGGATGATCACAGTTGTCGTCCTGGCCGCGGGAGTTCTGGGTGTCACCGGGCTCAAGGCCCATGGAGTGCCTCAAAGCGAACTGGTGGTTGGCGGTTCTGAAGCCCGGGATGGCCAGGTAGCTCTGGGCGAGCATTTCCCGGGAGGAACCGGCTCCCCGGCAACGGTGATTGTTGACCAAGCAGATGCCCGGGCAACCCTGGACGCAGTTCTCGATGTGACGGGCGTTGATTCAGCGTACCTGCAGGCCGAAAATGGCGGGCCTGCAGTTGCCGAGCGCAGAATTGAGCCGTACGAGGTCCAGGGGCGGAACCTCATTTCTGTGACCCTGGCCGATGCCGCCGACTCCGATGAGGCCAAGCAAACCATCGTTGCGCTGCGCGATGCTGCGCACCAGGTCAATTCGCAAGCGCTGGTTGGCGGCACCACCGCTACGCAGCTCGATACCAATGCAACGGCGCAGGCGGACCTCTACAAGATCATCCCCACAACTCTGGGCGCGATCTTTGTGATTCTGATGCTGCTCTTGCGCTCGGTGCTGGCTCCATTGCTCTTGATGATCACCACGGTGCTCTCCTATGGAACGGCCATGGGCGTTAGCGCATTGGTCTTCAATAATGTCTTCAACTTTGTTGGCGCGGATCCTTCGGTGCCGTTGTTCGGCTTTGTATTCCTGGTAGCTCTGGGCGTGGATTACAACATTTTCCTCATGACAAGAGTGCGCGAGGAGTCCTTGAAGATTGGCACCTATGAAGGCATGCGCCGCGGGCTGCAGGTCACCGGCGGCGTGATCACTTCTGCAGGTGTTGTCCTTGCAGTAACCTTCGCCGCACTAGGGGTTGTACCCATCATGTTCCTGGGACAGCTGGGGTTCATTGTTGCCTTCGGCGTGCTTCTGGACACTTTTATTGTCCGCAGCCTGCTCGTGCCAGCACTGGTGGAGGAGATAGGGCCAAAGGTCTGGTGGCCCTCCAAATTGGCACGCAAAATTGGCGCCAGCAAGTAGCGGGAACGTGGTGAAAGTCTCCGGCATATCAAGGGCAAAGCGGGGATGGTCACAGGCCAATCGGGTTCAAGCACTGTAGAGTGGGTACTTGTGCACCTCCGGATTTGACCGGATGCATGCGTCGACAGTTTAGATTTCCCCTCCAGTTGATTCCCCGGAATGATTCCGTGCGGATTCACCGGTGGTTGCAGGCCAGAACGATGGCCCTGCGCGGTGCGGACTTCCTCCTGGCTCGGCGAGACCCAGCGCCACGGCTCGTGGCGTGCGAATCAGAGAGAAAGCTTGAATATGTCCGTAACTTTTAGCGCCCTGGGCGTGCCTGGAAACCTTGCCAAAGTCCTTTCCGAGAGCGGAATCGAAACCCCCTTCCCGATTCAGGAAGCCACTTTGCCATCCACTTTGGCTGGCGGAGATGTTCTTGGCCGCGGACAGACCGGTTCCGGCAAGACCTTGGCTTTCTCATTGCCACTGGTCGCTCGCTTGGCACAGCGTCCCCAGCGCCGCAAGGCCCGCTTCCCCCGCGCATTGATCATGGCGCCAACCCGTGAATTGGCAACCCAGATCGCCAAGACTGTCGATCCACTGGCGAAGGCAAGCGGCCTGCGCACCACCGTCATCTACGGCGGCGTGGCCCAGAGCCGCCAGGAAAAGGCCATGAATGACGGTGTTGACATTGTCATTGCCTGCCCTGGCCGACTTGATGATCTGATCAAGCAGAAGATCGTTGACCTGTCCCAGCTGGAGATCTCGGTGCTGGACGAGGCAGACCACATGGCTGATATGGGCTTCCTGCCTGTAGTTCGCCGCATCATGGACCGCATGCCAACCGGCATCCAGCACATGCTGTTCTCCGCCACTTTGGATAACGGAGTGGACAAGGTGGTCAAGCGCTACCTGAGCAACCCGACCATTCACTCGGTGGATGCGCCGGAAGCCGCTGTGAACACCATGGAGCACCACGTATTCGTGGTTCCCAGCGATGACAAGAAGGAACTCATTCGGATTCTGGCCCAGGGCACGGCCCGCCGCATCATGTTCATGCGCACCAAGCACCACGCCAAGAAGATGGCCGTCACCCTGTCCAAGGCTGGCGTTCCAGCAGTAGACCTGCACGGCAATCTCTCGCAGAATGCCCGTGACCGCAACCTGGCTGCTTTTGCATCCGGCGAAGCAAAGGTTCTTGTCGCCACCGACGTTGCCGCCCGTGGCGTGCACGTTGATGGCGTGGAGCTGGTCGTTCACATCGATCCACCAGCAGAGCACAAGGCATACACCCACCGCTCGGGCCGTACCGCGCGTGCAGGTTCGGATGGAACCGTGGTCACCATTTGCACCCCTGATCAGCAGGGTGACGTTTCTTCCTTGCTGAGGCAGGCTGGACTGAAGGTGCCTTTCGAAAAGGTCAATCTGGAATCGCCAGTAGTGGCCAAGGTTGTTGGCGAAGTTGCCGAGCACGTTCCTTACGTTGCTCCAGTGCAGCAGAAGCGCAACCCGGCGAAGAGCAAGCCTGCTGGCGAATCTTCCAACGCTCGTGGTGGCCGTGGTGGCGGACGCAACGCACGCGGTGGCAAGCCTGCTGGTGAAAGCCAGGGCCGCGGTGGCGAGCGCCGCCGTCCGGAGCGCGACGGCGTCATGGGCCAGGGCGAGCGTCCAGCCCGCGAATCACGCAATTCAAACGCGGAGCGTCCAAACCGCTCAACTCGTGGAGCGAATACCGAGCGCCCATCGAATTCCTCGCGTCCTGCACGCTCCGGTGGACGTAACGCGCGATCTGCTGCAGGCGGTCGCTCACGGGGACCACGTCGTGCATCAAGCCCAGCCACTAGCGGTCGCTAAAACCAAATATTGATCAGTAGCCCCGGATAGCCTGGGCGGGTTCGAGTTGTCGTTGCAACATCGACTGCCAAGACTACCGATAATGAAACATGCAAACGCTCGGCTGGAGCCTTCCAGCCGAGCGTTTTGCGGTATGCCCGGCATGGGCATTTACTTGTGGGGGAACAGCTCACGCGCTTATTGGCGTATTGCGAAGTCCCGATCCTTCAATGCGCCTTGCTAAATTCCTATTGGGAGGAGTTGGGTGTGGTGTTCTTTCGCCGGGCTTGGGATCGATTTCAGTGACTTGGCGAACCGCCGGATGCGGGCCCGCATGTCCTGTGGCGTGAGCGGTGGGGGCTAGACATCCCCACCTACTCGATTTTTGTTTTTATTGAGCCACTAGGTAGCCCTACAGCACGATTCTTCTTAAGCTGGAGCTGGGCCACTCAGCTTAAGAAGTATCGTGGTGTCCTGTTCGCCGCTGAGATAGGAAAATTCTACGCAAACCGAGGCCTCTCGCCCCTTCGCTTTTTCACTGACCCACTCGAAGACTTCGTGCACGTCTTCTACATCCGTAAGTTGCCATTCTTCACTGGCACCATCGGCGGACCAGAAGTCAACACGGTAAGTGGGTGAAAGATCCTGCTCGTTTGCGTATCGAGGATCTACACTTTTAGCGATCATGGGATTTACCTTTTTACGATATTCAGGAAGTTAATTTTCGTCTCGCTGCCTACTGTCGACGTCACACCCGCGGCGTTGAAATACCAGGTTGATGTGTTGATCCAGAACCCTTTGCCAACACCGCCATGCTTCCCGGTCCGTGGAGTGTAGAAAGTCTTCGCGGGCCCGTTGACCGTGATCGTCTGCCAGTAGTCACTCGTCGCCCGCGATCTGAAGGTCTTATTGGCAGTGTTGTTCGAATTCTTGGCCGAAGCGAAAGAGAGTAAGCCTTGGGCACGAAGTCTTACAGTGGCAGCGCCGTAGCCGGTGCACTTGATGTTGGTCTTGAAGATTGTTCCACCCGCACCTTTCGAATAGTGCGGTGTTGCAAGAGCTTTCCCTCCAGTGTTAGCTCCTGTACAGGTCACATGCATTGCTTGTGCCCCAGCTCGGGTTAGCTGGATTGCAAATTCGTTGCCGGTAGCTTTTGCGGCATCAACCGCGGCCTTCGCAAGGCCCTGCTCGCCGGTCATTTGAAGAGCTTCCTCAACAGATAGATCAAGTTGTTGATCGAGAATTTTTGAGGCCGCTTCCGCTGCGGTGTCCCCTGGAGCACCTTTCTGAGTCTCTGCCCAGGCTTGGGACGGCACCAGCATGGCAATAACTATCGCTGCGCATGCGCCGATCGCGGAAAGGTTCACAGAAGTCGATTTCAAATTATGACTCTTTGCAGTTGAATGTGGGAAATCTGGTTCTGTTCCCAGAATTCCAGCGCTTATAAAACCCCTTGTTTGGAATTGTAGCCACAAGCAGCCTTTGGCTGGACTTAGCAGGACCTTGTGTCGCTGACTCGACGCTTCAATTTCCCTTTGATTGATGAAAAGAATGCTTTCTGCTTCGCAGAGTCGTGCCATACTCGGCCAGCGTGCGAGTTTTCATCGGCTGCAGGCACGGTCAAACTGGCCGGAGTGGCTGTCGAATGGCGTTTGGATCTCCGAATCGTTGAAGAGCAGGCACAGGTGGGGATCATAAACGAGTAGATGATGCCCATCAAAGGGCTGCGCGCCGGATGTCCATCGATTCCAGCCAATTTGATTCCCCAACATCGAAGGAAGCACTTTGAGTGCCGCATATGTACGGGAGCGCTCCAGCCTGACTTGGGCTACCCGCGACTAATGGACACGTGACCTGCCTCATGCGGCAAGCGTAAGGGCAGTTTCTCGTGCCTGGACAGCTTTCGGTGGCTACGAATCTACTGATGAAAGTCCGCTGGCGGAACCATTTCCAGGCTTGAATGCAGCTGTCGGCGATTATAGGAGTCATTGATCCACCACGCCACTTTCGGCTTCGCTTCAGCTCTGGCGGCCAGTCGGTACCGGTCATAAAATTCAGTCTTCAACGTAGCCCAGAATGACCAGTTCAGGGCGTAGTCCCAGCACGCGCCTGTGCGCCCGGGCGTTAGCAGTAGATCCAGCTCGACGGTGACCCCATGCAACTGAGCTGAGGTGAATTGCGAGCCTTGATCTGCATGGAACACGATCTGACCAGGAGCGCGATGCCCACGCGGTGTCTTAGTCATGCGCAGTGCCCGCTCTACTAGGTCAGTGTTCTGCACACTGTCTAACGCCCATCCCAGCACCCTGTGAGAACAACGGTCACGCACAGCGCACAAGTACGGACAGCCCTCGCTGGAACACAGGAAGGTGATATCGCTGATACAAACTTTGTCTAAGGAGCCCCGGCAATAGATGGTCAATCATCGATAAGTATTATCGATGATGTAATTAACCAAGTCCTCGCATCATTAAGTAGTAGCGCAGGCGCGGACAGTGATTTTTGGTATCGGTTCCGGACTGTTTTTCAGACGGTTGCCCACGAGGAAAATACGATTGATTCCGGTGGTAATGGTTCTTATAGCCCTGAGCCTGGTCTACATCGAATTTGCTCATTCAAGCCGTGTGGATGTAGTGGTGTTTGTGGTATTTACGCTGTTTGCGTATCTAGCGGATATGTACTCCACATGGTCAAATCATCCTTCGATTGAGTCTAATAACGCAGTCGCCAAGACTTGGGAAATTTTCCGCAACTTAAGTAGGTTGCGTTCTAACTCGAGTTTGATTTAGCGAACCGCGTCGAAACCCGCTTCTGGGGTTTCGCACTTCAATGACCCTTGCGGGAAGCAAGCCACCCTCGTTAGAAATGAGGGTGGCTTGCTTCCTGCGCGCTGCGCGGAAAAGATTAGCGTAGCGGCACTGTGCTGTCGTATTGGAAACGCTTACCTCAAAAAAGACCGATAAAAATTGTAAAATTTTCACCTCATCGCGTTCAATAATGTAAATATTGGAAACGCTTGCACTCGAAGGCTACCGTTAAGTAGTGTGGTTCGGATCACTGGCATGCTGCTTCTTGCGGCCTGTCGTTCGCCCCTTCGAATCCAATGGAGCATTTCGTGAACAGCAAAAGCGCTGCCTTAGCTGCGTGCAAAGAATATCCGCCACTCCAAGGGCCGCAGCACCTATGGCGCCGCCGATTGACCGCTCTGACGGCCACGCCCCTGCTGGTCCTAGTGTCCATGGTTCCACTAGTCGTGTCCCCTGCCTCTGCCGAGGAAGCCACTGTGACATTGGCAGGTAGTTTCCAAGACGAGTTGGGTTGCGCTGCAGACTGGGATCCAAGCTGCGCGGCCACCTTGATGGACGATTCTGACAGGGACGGAATCTATGAGTTTACGACAGACCAAATTCCAGATGGGACCTACAATTTCAAGGCAACGCACAACTTCGGCTGGGACGAAAACTATGGTGTAGACGGGGCTGCTGGAGGTGCGAACTACACTCTCTCGGTAAAGTCGGGGGACCAAGTGAGCTTCAAATATGATTCTGAAACTCACATGGTCCAAATCGGCGGAACCAGTGAATCAGTGGCCGGCGTAGGACAGGCCAAGGCTCAATGGATCTCAACCGATACGATTGCCATCCCCCGGGATCTGGGTAGTGGGCAGAGGTTTGCCCTCTATGCTTCTCAGGACGCCAGTCTGAGCTTGGACGGGGAAGCGATCTCGGGAGCCAAACCCATAGAACTAGCTACAGTTATAGGTGGGCTCACTGACGCTCAGCGGAAGAAATTCCCGCATCTGGCCAACTACCGTGCCGTACGTGTAGACATGGCACGCGAAGAAACTGCCACCGCCTTGCGCTCCCAGTTGGTGCTGGCACGTTTTGAGACGCAGGGCGAGGACTCTAAGCTGACCGCCTTCACCGGCGTGCAGACTGCTGGAGCGATTGATGAGCTCTACGCTCAGGGGCTTGAGAATGTCGAATTAGGCGTCAGCTTCACAGGAAAGAAGCCCACATTCCGGCTCTGGGCTCCGAGCGCGCATCGGGCAACTATTCTCATTACCGATAAAAACGAGAAGACTTCGCGGCATGATGCCACCTTCGACAAAAACAGCGGAGCATGGACCGTCAAGGGCAAGCCTCAATTCACTGAAGCCAAATACCTCTGGGAAGTTCAGGTCTTTGTGCCAGAGACCGGCAAGATTGAAACGAATATTGTCACCGACCCGTATTCGGTCGCGTTGACCACCAACTCCACCCAGTCGGTGGCCGTGAACCTGGAAGATCCCAAGCATCAGCCCAAGCAGTGGCGCAAAGCCAAAGCAGCCGGCGTGGAAAAAGACGTGGATCGAAGCATTTATGAGCTGCAGATCCGCGACTTCTCGGTCTCCGACTTTTCGGTGCCGGAAGAACAGCGAGGTCGTTACGGAGCCTTCGGAACCAACGGTGCTGGTAGCAAGCAGCTCAAGCAGCTCGCCGAAGCCGGGCTGACTACAGTTCACCTGTTGCCAAGTTTCGATATTGCGAGCATCGAAGAAGATGAAAACCAGCGCATCGAAACCAGCTGCGATTTGGAATCGCTGTCCGCCGCCTCACCCAAGCAGCAAGAATGCGTGAGCGCGCACGCTGCCGACGATGGATTCAACTGGGGCTATGATCCATTCCATTTCATGGCCCCTGAGGGATCTTATGCGAGCAATCCCGATGGCGCCGAGCGCGTAGAGGAATTCCGCGGCATGGTTGGGTCTCTGCATGAGATGGGTCTGGAAGTCGTCTTGGATCAGGTCTTCAACCACACGGCGGCTTCGGGGCAGGCGGATCAAAGCGTGCTGGACAAGATCGTGCCCGGCTACTTCCACCGGCTGGATGCCACCGGCCAGGTCGAAACCTCTACCTGCTGCCAGAATCTGGCAACCGAGCACGCCGCAGCGCAGAAGCTGATGATCGATTCACTGATGGTCTGGGCGAAGGACTACAAGGTTGATGGTTTCCGCTTTGATCTCATGGGACACCACTCGCGGGAAACCATGGAAGCAGCACGCAGTGCGCTGGATGAGCTGGAGCCAGGGCGCGATGGCGTGGATGGCGAGTCCATCTACCTGTATGGCGAGGGATGGAATTTCGGGGAAGTCGCCGACAATGCCCGTTTCTATCAGGCGACCCAGGGACAGCTGAACGGCACCGGAATTGGTACCTTCAATGATCGATTGCGCGATGCGATCCACGGTGGCAGTCCGGTCGATTCGTCTTCGACTTTCCAGCAGGGCTTTGGAACCGGTTTGGGAACCGACCCCAACGGGCATGCGGTCAACGGCACTGCGGAAGAAGCGCTAAAGAATCTGGGCCACGAAACCGACCTCGTGCGGTTGGGTCTAGTTGGCAACCTTGCCGGGTATGAGTTTCTGACGTCTGAGGGCCAGATGCAGCGCGGTGATGAACTGGACTACCGCGGAGCGGCAGCCGGCTATGCCTCGCAGCCCGGGGAGGTGATCAACTATGTTGATGCCCATGACAATGAGACGCTCTATGATCTGACCGTGCTCAAGCTGCCTCGTGACACATCCATGGAGGAGCGGGTGCGCATGAATACTTTGTCGCAGGCGGCAGTGATGTACTCGCAAGCAGTTCCGTTCTGGCATGCCGGAACCGAGCTGCTGCGCTCCAAATCACTGGACCGCAATAGCTACAACTCGGGGGACTGGTTCAATCGCATTGACTTCTCCGGGCAGGAGAATACCTACGGTTCGGGTCTGCCGCCGGAGGCTGATAATAAAGAGAAATGGGACCTGATGGCACCATTGCTGGAAGATCCAGAGCTTAAGCCGGATGCGCAAGCGATGTCTCGGGCTGAAGGTGCGGCACTTGATCTGCTGCGCACCCGTCGAGAAGTCGGCTTGCTGCGATTGGGCTCTGCTGAGCTGATCGAGCAGAAGGTGAGTTTCCCGCTCAGTGGTCCGAAAGCGGAACCAGGAATCATCGTGATGCGTATCGATGACACGGCGGGCGAGGACGCCGATAGCGAGCATGACGGAGCCCTGGTGGTCTTCAATGCTTCACCGCAGGATCACACGCAAGTCGTCGGGGAATTGGCCGGACATGAATATGACTTGGCTGAAGCGCTCGAACAGGGAAGCGATGAGCGAGTGAAGTCCACTTCGTTTGACAGCTCGTCGGGCAAGCTGATGATTCCTGCAAGGACCGCTGCGGTGCTGGTGGAAGCTGAAGAGGAAGCCCGGTAGCTCTGGGCACTGCGAAAATCGCGGGCCGGTAAACCTGATCACAGGTTTACCGGCCCGCTGGTTTTAAGCCTTGGGCTCAGCGCTTGTCATGGGTGCGCCCAAAGGTGGAGTAGCTGAGCGGACCGATAAAGCTGATGAAGTTCACCGCGGCCCATACTGGCTTATTCCCGCGGACCTGGGAGCTGTCGCGCCGACTCAGATCGATCTGCGCGGCGATCAGCAACGTGATTTGCGCGGTGGCAGCTGTGATCAGCGAAACTTTGCTGGCAAGGGATAGCTCGGAGAACTTTTTCTTCTTTGCTGCTGCCATGATGTGCTCCTTGATCTGGGGGTTTTCGACAAGTGCCACCGCTGGTGGCGGGGTGCCGAAAATTTTCTGGTTTATGGGAATCATTTTCGCACTTCGTCCGTTGAATAAGACAGAACGCAAAGTTGAGTGAGGTTGGCTCAAGTTGATTTGACAGTCGAAAACGGCTGAGTAAACTTGAGTCCAGAACGCTCAATGAGGGCAAGGGCCCTCGGCGTTAGTACTTTCAACCAAGGCAAAGGAGAGCCATTATGTCGCGTGCCGTAGGTATCGACCTAGGAACCACCAACTCCGTAGTTTCCGTGCTCGAAGGTGGTGAGCCAACCGTTATCGCAAACGCGGAAGGCAACCGTACTACCCCGTCGATCGTTGCTTTCTCGAAGAGCGGCGAAGTTCTGGTTGGCGACATCGCCAAGCGCCAGGCCGTGAACAACATCGACCGCACCATCGCTTCGGTCAAGCGCCACATGGGCACCGACTGGACCATCGACGTTGACGACAAGAAGTACACCGCGCAGGAAATCTCCGCACGTACCTTGATGAAGCTGAAGAACGACGCCGAGGCCTACTTGGGCGAAAAGGTCACCGACGCAGTGATCACCGTTCCTGCCTACTTCAACGACGCTGAGCGCCAGGCCACCAAGGAAGCCGGCGAGATCGCTGGCATGAACGTGCTGCGCATCGTCAACGAGCCAACCGCTGCCGCACTGGCCTACGGCCTGGAAAAGGGCAACGAAGACGAGCTCATCCTGGTCTTCGACCTCGGTGGCGGTACCTTCGATGTCTCCCTGCTCGAAGTTGGCAAGGACGACGACGGCTTCTCAACCATCCAGGTTCGCTCCACCGCTGGCGACAACCGCCTGGGCGGCGACGACTGGGATCAGCGCATCGTGGATTGGCTGCTGGCCCAGGCCAAGGCCAAGGGCGCAGACCTGTCCAAGGACAAGATTGCCCTGCAGCGCCTGAAGGAAGCTGCTGAGCAGGCCAAGAAGGAACTGTCTTCGGCTACCAGCACCAACATCTCCCTGCAGTACCTGTCGGTCACCCCAGAAGGCCCAGTGCACCTGGACGAGCACCTCTCGCGTGCCAAGTTCCAGGACCTGACCAAGGACCTGCTGGAGCGCACCCGCAAGCCATTCAACGACGTTATCGCAGAAGCAGGCGTCAAGGTTTCGGACATCGCCCACGTGATCCTCGTTGGCGGTTCCACCCGCATGCCAGCCGTTGCTGAACTGGTCAAGGACCTGGCCGGCAAGGAAGCGAACAAGGGCGTGAACCCTGATGAGGTTGTTGCCGTTGGCGCAGCCCTGCAGGCAGGCGTGCTGAAGGGCGAGCGCAAGGACGTTCTGCTCATCGACGTCACCCCGCTGTCCCTGGGCATCGAGACCAAGGGTGGTGTGATGACCAAGCTGATCGAGCGCAACACCGCGATCCCGACCAAGCGTTCGGAAACCTTCACCACCGCCGAGGACAACCAGCCTTCGGTTTCCATCCAGGTCTTCCAGGGCGAGCGCGAGTTCACCCGCGACAACAAGGCGCTGGGCACCTTCGAGCTGACCGGTATTGCACCGGCTCCTCGCGGCATCCCGCAGGTTGAGGTCACCTTCGACATCGACGCCAACGGCATCGTGCACGTATCCGCCAAGGACAAGGGCACCGGCACCGAGCAGTCGATGACCATCACCGGTGGTTCCTCGCTGTCCAAGGAAGACATCGAGCGCATGGTCCAGGAAGCTGAAGCACACGCCGAAGAGGACAAGGCACGCCGCGAAGCTGCTGAGACCCGCAACGCCGCTGAGCAGGCCGCCTACTCGGTGGACAAGCTGATCAAGGACAACGAAGACAAGCTGCCAGAAGAGGTCAAGACCGAGGTCCAGGCCGACGTCGACGCCCTGAAGGCTGCCCTTGAGAAGCAGGACAACGACGACGAGGTCAAGGCCGCGTTCGAGAAGCTGCAGGCATCGCAGACCAAGCTGGGCGAGGCAATCTACGCCAACGCACAGGCCGAAGGTGCTGCCGCTCCTGAGGGCGAGCAGGCTCCAAACGCTGATGAAGACATCGTCGACGCCGAGGTCATCGACGAAGACGAAGCCGACAAGAAGTAGGGAGCCAGGGAACATGTCCGAGGCAAAAGACCAGAACGAAAACTTCGACGCCGAGTCGGAGAACCAGCCAGAGGCTGCCAGCGAGCAGCCAACCGCTGACGCCCTGGGCCAGGCCGAGGCGATCCTGAACGAAGCTGCCGCTGGTGTCGACGAGTCCTCCGAACAGCAGGAAGAAGCTGGCGCCGGCGAAGCCGAGCTGCGCAACGACCTGCTGCGTCTGCAGGCCGAATACGTCAACTACCGCAAGCGCGTTGAGCGTGACCGGGCTGTTGCGCGGGAAAACGCCGTCCAGTCGGTTCTGACCACCTTGCTCCCAGTGCTCGATGATATCGATGCAGCTCGGGCGCACGGGGATCTGACCGACGGGCCGTTCGCTTCGATCGCCAACAAGCTGGATACCATTCTGGTCCAGCATGGCCTGGAGCGAATCAACGAGGCCGGCGTGGAATTCGATCCGAACATCCACGAAGCACTGCTTCGCCAGGCTGTTCCGGAAGTTCCTGCCGACCACGTGGGGCGGGTGCTGCGCAGCGGCTACCGCAAGGGAGCCACCATCCTGCGCGCAGCCCAGGTGCTGGTAGCTACCGGCGAATAGCCACGAATAACACATTTGAAACTGCCCACTGCCGAGAAATCGTCAGTGGGCAGTTTCGAATTGGCATTGAAAGGACGGTGCCCTGATGGCAAGTCAGGACTGGATCGAAAAAGACTTCTACGCCATTTTGGGCGTCGCCAAGGACGCCAGCGAGGCGGACATCAAAAAGGCATACCGCAAGCTTGCACGCAAGTACCACCCAGATACCAACCAGGGCGATGCAGCAGCGGAACAAAAATTCAAAGACATTTCCGAAGCCCACTCGGTGCTCGCGGATAAGGAACAGCGCGAGCAATACGACGCGATCCGGGCCATGGGCGGGGGAGCGCGCTTCTCGGCCGGAGGACCTGGCGGGGCTCCGGGAGGCCAAGCGGGCTTCGAGGACATCTTCTCCAATCTCTTTGGCGGTGGCGGCTCGTCGCGAAGCCGCGGCGGACAGCCGGACTTCTCCGACCTGTTCGGCGGTGGCGGAGGATTTGGCGGCGGTGGCGGTTTCGGCCAGAGCGCGCCGCCACGCAAGGGAGCGGACCGCACCGCGAATACCACGATCTCCTTCTCCGGATCCATCAAGGGAACCACTATCGGGCTGCGGGAGCAGAATGGCGAAGTTATCGATGTGCGCATCCCTGCGGGCATCAAGGACGGCCAGTCCGTGCGCGTGCGCGGCAAGGGCCAGCCAGGGGCGGCCGGCAACGGCGACCTGCTGGTCAAGGTCAAGGTCACCGAGCATCCCTTCTTCAAGCGCGAAGAGAACAACATCCGCATCCATGTGCCGGTCACCTTTGACGAAGCAGTGCTGGGCGCCAAGATCCACGTTCCGACATTGGATGGCGAAACGGTCGCGATGAAGGTCCCGGCCGGCTCGAATTCCGGTCGCACCTTGCGCCTGAAAGGCCGTGGCGTGAAGACCTCGAAGGCCACCGGAGATCTGTTGATCATCCTGGATGTGGTGATTCCGCAGAATCTGTCGGATGCCGCGAAAAAGGCGGTAGAGGACTTCGCCGCTGCCACCGAAGGCGAAGATCCACGTGCCGACTTGGCTGCCAAGGCCAAGCTCTAGGAGAGACTGCGTCTTGCCTTCCCGGTCGTGCCCTCGAAGTGGCCCGGCCGGGGAAGCTAGACTCTATAACCAGAGGCTGAAGAGCCATTTAGCCAAGTAGAAAGGTGGTCGAAGCAACGTGAACGGGGAGTACCTGCGACCTGTCTTCGTCATTTCCGTCGCCGCTCAACTGGCAGATATGCACCCGCAGACGCTACGCCAATATGACCGGATCGGCTTGGTGTCGCCGAGCCGCCAGTCGGGCAAGCAACGCCGCTATTCGCAGCGCGATGTTTCACTGCTCCGCCAAGTCCAGGCGTTGAGCAAGGACGGCGTATCCCTTGAAGGCATCAAGCGAATCCTTGACCTGCAAGATCAAGTCGCGTACCTGCAAACAGAAGTGAACGACCTGCGCAATGAACTCAGCGCGGTACGCCAAGGCCGAACCCGCATCTTTGCTGCAGGAACCTCCGGGGGTGACGTGGTGTCCTTGGCTCGCGGCATGCGTCCGGAACGCCGTGAACCGACCGTCACGCTGTTTACCGCCCGCCGGGCCATTGGCCGCTAGATTGGCAGTAAATCTGCCAATGCCGGACGACTCCGAATTTTGGCATGACCCTCAGTTCCCGGAACTTGAGTCGAGGCGTTCGTGCCAAGAAATCTCCTGCTACCGGCCACATGCCCATCAACGTTTTTCGATGGGGATCATTGACGAAGGCGAAACTGAATTCACTGGGCATGACGGGCAGCAGGCAACGCTGGTCCCCGGCGATGTAATCGTCATTCCGCGCGATCACCTCCATGCCTGCAATCCGAAGAATGGCTACTGGCGATACCAGATGATTCATGCAGACCAATCGTGGATGTCCCAGCTTGTACCAAACACAGCGCAGGATCTGTTCTGGGGCATACGGATATTCAGGGCGCCGGAGCTCTACGAATTGATGAACACCTTCAACCAGCAGTTATTTGCCGGGATGGGAAAACGATCCGTTGAGCAGTCGCTGGGGTCCATTCTTTCTGCCATGCAGGGTCTGGCTCCAGTCTTCGAGGCGCTCCCGCCGGGGATAGGGCCCCGCGATGCGCGATTGCTTCCGGTCCTGCACCGATTGGGCAACGATGCTGTCGCCCCGCAGCTGGGCGAGCTGGCACTGCTCGCCGGCTTGAGCAAGTATCAGCTGATTCGGCTCATGCAAAGCAGTACCGGCTTCACCCCGATCGCGTGGAGGCATAACCAGCTGGTGAACCGCTCACGTGAACTCTTGCGCTCGGGAGCCTCGATAGCGCAGACCGCGGCAGAGCTGGGCTTCTCAGACCAGAGCCACTTCCACCGGGTCTTTCGCTCGCACGTTGCAGCGGCCCCCGGAAAGTACCGAGCGCCGCTGCAATATCGTTCAAGACCTTAGCATTAGGCGTGCGAAATGATCATCCCATGCTCATTTCACCTGAAGAATTTGAATTGGCCGCAGATAATCTGCGTGCATTGGCGTTGGACGAAGGGCTCAAGGCGCAAGTCATGGCCACGCCGGCTTTGGCCCGTATTGCGCAACGGATCTCGCAACGATACCTGGCCGGGGACTCCATCGACTCTGCCTTCGCCCAGGTCGCCCAGATCACGGCGCGAGGGCATCGCAGCAGCATTGAATGCGTGGGCGAATCGATTCGGGATCGCCACGTCGCTGAGGCGGAAACCGGAATATTCCTGAGCATCGCCGAACGCTTGAAGCGCTCGAAAACCAATACGACCTTGAGCTTCGATCTCTCGCATCTCGGTTCCGCCATTGATCCCGAGCTGGGATTGCGCAATGCGTTGCGCGTCGCCCGAGCCGCGCGCGAAGCGGGAACCTACCTGATGATTTCGGCCGAAGGATCGGATCGCACCGACCTGGTGCTTGAGCTCTGGGAGAGGCTGATCTGCGATTTTCCGGAAACGGGCATCACCTTGCAGGCTCGCCTATCGCGAACACCGCAGGATCTCGTGCGCGTCCTGGAGCTTCGGGCAGGCCCTGTCCGGCTGGTCAAGGGGGCCTTCCAAGAGCCGCTGGAAACGGCCATGGCGCGCAACGATCCAGACCTGGCCGACAGGTACGCGCAGTTGGCCGGAGCGCTGATCTCCTCAGGCAGGCGGACAAATATTGCCACCCACGACGCGCGGCTGATCCGCAGGCTTAAAGAGGAACACGGAGCGGCGTTGCTATCACCGCAGGTGGAATTCGAGATGCTCCAGGGCCTCGGGACGCAGCAGCTGGACGCGTTGCGAGAGGAGGGTTTCACTACCCGGGAATACGCGGTTTTCGGAGGAGAATACTGGCTGTACGTGCTGAACCGGCTGGCTGAGGATCCACTGCGAATTATGCTGGCAGTGGCAGATCTCCAGTGATCGCACAAGGCCGCCCAGGGATCTGGGATGAGCGCGAACTAGCAGCGGCCATGGCGTGCGAGCCGCGCCAGCAAGTTGGTGCGCACGGCCGGCCACTCGTGCGGAAGAATCGAGAAAATCACAGTGTCGCGCAGCGTGCCGGTTGCCGGATCATACTTGTGATTGCGCAGCACGCCATCCTGCTTGGCGCCTAGGCGGGCAATGGCTGCCCGAGAAGCGGCATTGTGCCAGTGCGTGCAGAACGCCACCGAATAGCAATCCAGCTCATCAAAAGCCCGCTGCAGCAGCATGAACTTTGCTACAGGGTTTATTCCTGTGCCGTGTACCGATGGTGACAGGTAGGTTGAGCCGATTTCAACGCGTTTGTTCGGTTCATCAATGTTCAAATACGTTGTGGCGCCCACAGCCTTGCCCGTGGACAAATCGATGATCGCAAAGGGCGCCATCGCTCCAGCTTCCTGCAGGGCCAAGCGCTTGTTGATATCGCCGGCCATTTCCTGCGCCGATGGAATAGACGTGTACCAGATTCCATCCAGCTGGCCGGCGGTGACCACCTCGGACAAGTCTTCGGCATGGGCAAGGGAGAGCTGTTCTAAACGCACCCCGGCATAGTCCATCGTGGGCGCCTGCGTGTAGCTATTGATCTCGGATGAAGTAATAAGGGCCATGGAATCCATCCTATGGATTCCATGGCCCTTCTGTGGCTTTCGTCGCCGACATTAACCGACGCGGGTGTAAGCCAAATCAAACACCAGGCGTCCGGCTTTTAGCGCCTTGCCTTCGAAGCTGGTGAGAATGCGACGCTCAAAGCGTGGCGCCCAGCCACCTTGCTCATCGGTGAATTCAGGCTCCGGATCAAAACCTTCCATGCCGCCACGGCGTACCTTGGTCAGGTTGCTGTCTTCACCAGCCAGGTTGCCCGGGTGCTGGTTCTCAAAATCCGCATGTGCTTCAAGAACTTCACGCATCTGTTCGGCGTAGTTGGACCAGTCGGTCGCCAAGCGCAGGGTTCCACCTGGCTTGAGCACGCGTGAGGCCTTGTCGAGGAACGACTTCTTGATCAGGCGGCGCTTGTGGTGGCGAGGCTTGTGCCACGGATCGGAGAAGAAGATCCAGATTTCGTCCGCGCTGTTCTCATCGAGCATCACGTCCAGGACTTCTGGCGCATTGGCCTGGATGGCGCGGACGTTGCTGATGCCGAAGGACTCGACCTTCAGCATCAGCTGTGCCAGCCCTGGGCGGTAAACCTCGACGGCCAGGTAATTGCGCTCGGGATCATCCTTGGCTGCGTTGGCGATGCACTCGCCCAGACCCGTGCCGATCTCGACCACCAATGGGGCGGTGCGGCCGAAAGCTTCGGCAGGATCTAGCTGGAAGTCGTCGGCCACCGAAGTGTCGGCAATTTTGCGCGGTGGCTCGATGACGTACTGCTCGGCATTGCGTTCCCACGCGCTGGCGCGTCGGCCCTGCAGGCGGTTGCCGCGGCGTACGAACGACACTGGCTCTGCGCGGAAAAGATTCGGGTCTCTGGGGGCAGTGCCGTGGGCTGGGCGCTGCTGATCGCTCGATTCGCTCATGATGATTAATCCTAGCTGAGCCAAGGGCTCCACTGCTCGCCAGGGACTAGGGGATTGGACACCCTAGGGGATGATCCGGGGGATCACCTATGGCGTGAAGCCGGGCGGGGCTGAAGAATGAAATCATGACTGATTTAGTGCGAGGTATTCTCAACGTTATCTGGTTGGTGTTCGGCGGGCTCTGGCTGGCCTTGGGGTATGTTTTGGCCGGCATCATCTGTTGTTTGCTGATCGTGACCATTCCCTTTGGCATCGCTTCCTTCCGCATTGCCGGATATGCGCTGTGGCCGTTCGGCCGCACCGTAGTTGACCGGGGGCCAGTCGGGGCATTCTCCACTTTGGGCAATGTCATCTGGGTGGTCTTCGCAGGCATCTGGATTGCCATTGGACACGTGGTGACCGCTATTCCGATGTTCGTATCGATCATCGGCATCCCGCTGGGCATCGCGAACTTGAAGATGATCCCGATTTCCCTGATGCCGCTGGGCAAAGTTATCGTCCCTTCGGACTACTACATTGCTGGCATGAAGCGCTAGCTGCCACAATGCGGCAACGGCCGCCGTCCCTGGATCGGGATGGCGGCCGTTGTCAGTTAATGCCGAGCAGCAGGCTAGCTCTTGAGGTACTCATCGTGCTGTCGATGGGCTTCTTTGACCTCTTCGCGGATCTTATCCACGTCCTTGGCCTTGTCGCGGTATTTCTTTTCCATGGTCTTCAAGTAGGCTTCTTCTTCCACTAGCGCACGATAGATGCGTTCGCGCTCGTTTGCATCGGCGGTGTAGGTCAAATCCGTGTAGCTGTTTGCGTGGCGCCGCAGGTTGCCAATGGCAGTTTGGGCTTTGCCAGCCTTGCTGAACAGGGAAGCCAAGACTGTCACCACCAGCACACCGATGATTACGGTCAGGGACAGGCCCGTGCTGATTTCGATCACGTGGACTGGCTTTCCGCCGTTGACAAATGGCAGATTGTTTTCGTGCAGCGCATGCAGGATCAGCTTGACGCCGATGAACGCGAGGATGGCTGCCAATCCGTAGGAAAGGTAGATCAAGCGGTCAAGCAGCCCATCAAGCAGGAAGTACAGCTGGCGCAGGCCCATCAGGGAGAAGGCGGTTGCCGTGAAGACGATGTACACGTTCTGGGTCAGCCCGAAGATGGCGGGAATCGAATCCAGTGCAAAGAGGATATCTGTTCCGCCGATGGCCACCATGACCAGCAGCATTGGGGTCAGGACCTTCTTGCCATCAATCTTGGTGAACAGCTTGTCGCCGTCGTAGCTATCGGTGGTGTGGAAGAGCTTCTTGGCGATGCGGATGATGAAGTTGTTCGCTTCGTCCGATTCGTCGTCCTTCTTCAGCAGGTTGCCTGCGGTGAGCAGCAGGATCAGACCAAAGAGGTAGAACACCCAGGCAAACTGGTTGATCAACGCGGCACCAACAAAGATGAAGGCCGTTCGGGCGATGAGGGAGAAGACGATGCCGAAGAGGAGGACCTTCTGCTGGTCTTCGCGCGGGACCCGGAAACTTGCGATGATGATCAGGAAGACAAAGAGGTTGTCAACGGACAACGCTTTCTCCGTGATGTACCCCGCGAAGTACTCGGCGCCCATATCGATGCCGCCGAAAACCAGCACGACCACACCAAAAATCAAGGCGAGGCCGACATAAATGCTCGACCAGATTGCAGCTTCCCGAAGGCTGGGCACGTGCGCCTTGCGAATATGGAAAAAGTAGTCGAAGGCGAGAAGCGCCAGGATGACGGCCACTGTAATGGCCCAGATTAAAGGAGAAACTTCCATAGGGTTTCCTACTTTCGTAAGGCGCGCAAACACGCTGTCGAGTAAGTCTCTTCGCCTGCCCGGAGGCTGGCCGCAAAACCCGGTGGATCCACGAAGATCTACGTATTGACGGGTCAAGCGCTTAGGAATACTCCCTTACGTGCTTCCAGCCTAACCTGATCTGGTGTTCTGAGGAAAGTTCTTGTCTTCTAAATGTCGTTGTGAACTGTAATGTACTTCGTTGCCTTGCGCTTGGAAAGGTGCTGTGGGCAATTCGAAGATTCGGATGCGCACTAAAGCGTTTTTCGCATTTTGATGCTCGTGGTCTCGTAGCCCAATGATTCATAGAGACCGCGGGCGGCAGTGTTGAACCCGAACACATTCAGCCCTAGGGTTTCTGCGCCTTGGGAGCGGGCATATCCTTCAGCCAGGATCATGGCCTGGCGGCCAAAGCCGTTGCGGCGGTGCTCCGCATCGACGACGATGTCCCATACCCACCACGAGGCAGGATCCCCTGAGGAGTCGCATCCGATCCATATGTATCCAACATTGCCAAGTGCGGAGCTCTCCAGGGTGAATACCTCATTTGTTGCACCGGGCAGTCCATCTGGGAAGGCGCGCGCCATGGTGCCGTACGCGTCTGCCTGCGCTTTGCTTTCCGTGACCCCGGTGGCAAGAAGGTCTGCGATGTATTCGGCAATGCTCCTCTTCATCCACGACGAAAATTGTTCTGCAGGAAGTGGAAGAAGTGTAAGCGGCATATTCGGAGTCTAGCTGGCTGTCCGGGTTACTGCTTTCGCGAAGCCAGGATTTGTTCTCGCAGAATGTCTGCGTGGCCGCAGTGTTGTGCCAATTCGCGCAGCATATGCAGCAGCACCCATCGCACGGGTAGTGGTCCGCGGCGGTTGCCGGGGAAAATGTCGTCACCCGATTTGCCGCTGAGCGCCTGGCGGGATTCTTCCAGGGCCTGGGTGTAGTCGCGCTGCACCGTTTCGATGGTGTCTGAGGTTTTCAGCGCGAATGACTCGTCCGGTGTGGCGGCGATTCCCAGTTCTGACCGGCTCTTACCGGTGGCGGCCTCGCCGAACCACACGCGTTCGACAAAGGTTGCGTGCTTGACCAGCCCGAGCAATGTGGTTTTGGACTTTACCAAGCTGGCCCGGGCTTCGCCTTCGGTGAGTCCGTCGAGGCACGTCATGAGCATGAGGCGGTGTTGATCAATGAATACCTGCACCATGTCGTTGTAGTCGAGCTGGTAGATGTCATGCGAATCCGGGTTTGGCATGCCTCATCCTAACCGGAGGCGTTGCCCGTGGCGCGGATTTTCGAGTTGCAGGCAAAGCGATAAAAATTTTTCGAGAAAACTAGTGCTAGGCGGAATAAGAAGGCAGGGAGTAGAGTTGAGTTAAGTACACTCAAGTTTATGGGTTCACCCAACAAGGGAAAGGATGCGCGTGGACACCAAACTCACCACCAAGAGCCAAGAGGCTCTCTCAGCTTCCGGCATGAACGCTTCAACGGCAGGAAATCCGCAGATTGAACCTGCGCACCTGCTCAAGGCGTTGCTGGACCAGCGCGACTCGGTCGCCGTTGCCTTGCTGAAAACGGCCGGGCTTGATGTCGACGCGCTCTCCGTTAAGGCCAGCGCCACAATCAGCGCCTTGCCTTCCAGCTCAGGAAGTTCTGTGGCCCAGGCCCAGTTCTCCCGCCAACTACTGCAGGTAGTCGGCAACGCCCAGGAAACCGCCACCGAAATGGGCGATACCTATGTTTCCACCGAACACCTGCTGATTGCCCTCTCAGCCGACCAGTCGAAGGCCGGCGAAGCCATGCGGGAGTTCGGCGCAACGCGCGAGCTGCTGGTTGGAACCTTGCCGACCATTCGCGGTGACCGCAAGGTTGATAATCCCAATCCCGAGGCCACCTTCCAGTCCCTGGAAAAGTTTGGCACCGACATGACAGCGCTGGCGCGCTCGGGCAAGCTGGATCCGGTCATTGGAAGGGACCGCGAAATCCGGCGCCTGGTGCAGGTATTGTCGCGCCGCACCAAGAACAATCCGGTGCTCATAGGTGAGCCTGGCGTGGGCAAGACAGCTGTAGTTGAAGGGCTGGCCCAGCGGATGATCGCTGGGGATGTGCCAGAGTCCTTGCGCGGCAAGACACTGATCTCCTTGGATCTGGGCGCGATGGTCGCGGGTGCAAAATACCGTGGCGAATTCGAAGAACGCCTGAAGTCAGTGCTGGAAGAGATCAAATCCTCCGATGGCCAGATCGTGACCTTCATCGACGAGATCCACACAGTGGTTGGTGCTGGGGCCTCGGAAGGCGCCATGGATGCAGGCAACATGCTCAAGCCGATGCTGGCCCGCGGCGAGCTGCGCTTGATCGGTGCAACCACCTTGGACGAGTACCGGGAGAACATCGAGAAGGATCCGGCTCTGGAACGCCGCTTTGCCCAGGTGTACGTCGGGGAGCCAAGCGTGGATGACACTATCGCTATTCTCCGAGGCCTCAAGGAACGCTACGAAGCCCATCACAAGGTGTCCATCGCCGACTCTGCGCTGGTCGCTGCGGCATCGCTGTCCAACCGCTACATCTCGGGACGGCAGCTACCGGATAAGGCCATCGACCTTGTTGATGAAGCCGCCAGCCGGTTGCGCATGGAGATTGACTCCGCTCCGGAGGAAATCGACGAGCTGCGCCGCGAGGTTGACCGGTTGACCATGGAAGAGCTCGCTTTGTCGGATGAGACAGATCCAGCTTCGGTGGAGCGCCTCGAATCCCTGCGCAAGGACATGGCAGACAAGAAGGAAAAGCTCGATGCTATGAACTCGCAATGGGAATCCGAGAAAGCCGGCCTGAACCGCGTCGGTGATCTCAAGGTCAAGCTGGATGAACTGCGCGGGCAGGCGGACAAGGCGCAGCGCGAAGGTGATTTGGAAAAGGCGTCCCGCCTGCTTTACGGGGAGATCCCTGCGCTGCAAAAGGAACTCGACGCAGCAGCCCTGGCTGAAGCGGACCGCTCTGTGCAGCCGAGCATGGTCGCCGAGGAAGTCACCGCGGATGACATCGCCGAGGTGATTTCGGCCTGGACCGGCATCCCTGCCGGGCGCATGCTGCAGGGCGAGAGCCAAAAGCTGTTGGACATGGAAGAGATCATCGGCCAGCGCCTGATGGGGCAGAAGCAGGCAGTGTCTGCCGTATCGGATGCGGTCCGCCGCACCAGGGCCGGCATTGCCGACCCGAACCGGCCTACCGGATCCTTCCTGTTCCTTGGCCCAACCGGCGTGGGCAAGACCGAGCTGGCCAAGTCCCTGGCGGACTTCCTGTTTGATGACCCGCGTGCCATGGTGCGCATCGACATGTCGGAATACTCCGAGAAGCACGCTGTTTCCCGGCTGGTCGGTGCCCCTCCGGGATATGTCGGCTACGAGGAAGGCGGACAGCTCACCGAGGCGGTGCGCCGTCGCCCATACTCGGTGATCTTGCTCGACGAGGTCGAAAAGGCCCATCCAGAAGTCTTCGACATCCTGTTGCAGGTGCTCGATGACGGCCGGTTGACCGACGGCCAGGGGCGCACGGTGGACTTCAGGAATACCATCTTGATCCTCACCTCCAACTTGGGTTCGCAGTTCCTGGTGGATCCTGCATTGGAGGACGAAGCCAAGAAGGGCGCCGTGATGAACGTCGTCAACGCGTCATTCAAGCCGGAATTCCTGAACCGACTGGATGAGGTGATCCTCTTTGATCCGCTGAGCATTGAGGAACTGGGCAATATCGTCAAGCTTCAGATCGATTTGCTCTCGGAGCGCCTGGCCGAACGCCGTTTGACCTTGGAGGTAGACCAGGGGGCGAGCGAATGGCTGGCCCTGACAGGCTACGATCCCGCCTATGGAGCTCGTCCGCTGCGTCGACTTGTCCAGCGCGAGATCGGGGACCGGCTGGCCAAGGAGATCCTTGCCGGCACAGTGCAAGACGGGGACACCGTTCAGGTGTCGCTGGATGAGCCCGGTGACCAGCTGAAGGTGCAGAAAAAGAGCTAGCTCAATACGGCCGAGGGCGTGAACAGCATCCTGTTCACGCCCTCGGCTTGCACTGCTTGAATTCAGCTAGCTCTCGGTGGTCTCTTCAGCCTTTTGGCTCTCATCGTCGGAGTTCCCATTGTCGGGTTCCGAAGAATCTTCATCGGTCGCGTTGTCCGTTGCTTCTGGTGGCAACAGCGAGGTGCGCACGTTCCCTTCAGCCAAGCTCAAGAAGCAGGACACCGCGCGGTCGCCCTGTTCCCAGGTGCTCTGGGAGGGACGAGAGAAGTGATAGGTCCAAGTGGAGTCGAGGCCAGCGCTTGGATCCAGCGAGACCGACTTGCACAGGTCCTCTGACTGGGTGAGCAATTCGCTGGCGCCAGGATAATCGGTGCCGGAGACCTCAAAAGAACCGATCATCTGGGCATTATGCGTTGAATCGCAGGTGACCACGGTTTGGGCATCCAGCGGTGAATCAAAACCGCGCAAGCAATCACCCAGCTGCAACTGTGCGGGGGGCATTCCGGTAGCGATGACCCCATCAAGCCCCGGATTTTCATTGCGTTCCACGTTGTTCGCAACCGGCGAAGCGGGGGGATCTATGATGCGCAACACCAAGAAAACCAGAGCAGCGGCCAGCGCCAAGACGGCAATGATCAGGAGGGCCCACTGGCCACCATGCCGTTTGGGCTTTTCCGGTTCGGGCTGCAATGGCGGTAAAGCCGCCTGCGGCTCGGGCAGATTTTCTTCCACCACCTGCTGAGCTCCTTCATGGTCGGGGGCGTTCAGTTATTCGTCAGCTCAATACATAGTCGTTGGACTAATCGACAGTCTAGCTGTATCGACGGGTGTTGCGTTCAGCGCTCGCCGGTGAATCATGTTAACCTTTAATTACGAAAGAACTGATCACATATTCGGGGGCCTTCATCTAATTAGATGGACCACCTCCCGACTCTACTGAAAAGAGGGGGTCACGCCATGGGGCGCGGCCGTCAAAAGGCTAAAGCACAGCGTCAGGCGCGAGATATCAAGTACTACTCGCCGTCCACTGACCTTTCGGCACTTGAACGCGAGTTGGGCGTTCAGTCCGATCATCATGCTCAGAACACCGAGCGTAATGATTCATCGTATGACGAAGAATATTCGGATTACGACGAGCTGACTAAGAAGTACTCGCGAGACGACGACGAGGATTAAGTTCCTTTTCTGAGACCGGGAGTTCTTGGCTCGGAGTGCCACAGCTTGAGCACGCAGTGGTACAGCTCTTCAGTACATTTTGCGACATGCCGCAGCGACTAAGCTAGATTAGCTTTAAGTCGTTGCGGCCTTTGTCGTGTCCAACAAGCATGAGGTGGAACGTGAGCACCAAAGAAGAGCTAGCCATCCAGATGGCGCATCACTCGGCGATCCGCTCGATGCAGCGCATAGTGGAGCAACAAGCGCCAGCGTCACCAGGGGATGAAGCCCGTGCCGGGGTGCAGCAGATGCTGAACTCAGGCAGCGTCCTGGTGGTCACCGGCGCAGGTGTCTCCACCGATTCGGGCATACCGGATTATCGCGGACCGAACGGCTCGCTGCAGCGCCACCGTCCAATGACGTACCAAGAGTTCCGCTATCGCCCGGAAGCGCGCCAGCGCTATTGGGCCCGAGGCTATGTCGGCTGGCGCCACATGGACAAGGCAGAGCCGAACCAGATCCACCGGCGGCTGGTGCAATGGGAACAAGAAGGAAAAATTACCGGCATCATCACGCAAAATGTGGATGGCCTGCACCAGCAGGCTGGATCTAAGCAGGTCATCCCCGTGCACGGGGATTTGTCTACCGTTCGATGCCTGAACTGTGGCTTCAGCGAGGACCGTCGAGACTTCGATGTCCGTCTTGAGGCAGCGAATGAAGGATACCTCGAAGCGGTAGAGATCGACCCTTCCGCAGTGAATCCCGATGGCGACGTGGAGCTGCCTCAATACCTGATCGACCAGTTTGTCATGGTCCGCTGCCTGAACTGCGATTCCTATGCCTTGAAACCAGATGTGGTGTACTTCGGCGAGAGCGTTCCGCCTGAGCGCAAGGAACTCATGGCGGCGCTGGAAGCAGAATCCAGCGCGCTGTTGGTCCTCGGATCATCCCTGGCCGTGATGAGCGGCTACAAGGTGCTGCTGAACTTCGTCAAGAGGGAACTGCCAGTAGCCCTGATTACCAACGGGCACGTGCGTGGGGAACAGAAGGCTACCTGGCGCTGGCGAGTTCCGCTGGAAACCGCGCTGTCCCAGCTGACCTAGACTTTCGGGGACCAGGGTTTCACGGCCGGAAGCCGTATCACCGCTGACAGGCCTCCGGCGGGCAGGGGAGCAAGCCGGAAGGATCCTCCATGGGCCTGGACCACGGCGGCAACAATTGGCAGCCCCAGGCCGCTTCCCGAGGATTTGATGCTTCCGATGCGTTCCAGGCGGTGAAAAGGTTCCTGGATCAGCTCGGCCTGTTCAGCGGTGAGCACTTCGCCATCATTTTCAACGGTAATCTCGACCGTGCTTCTATCAGATCTGGAGCAGAGCCAAGCCTTCGAATTCGAGTAGGCCAGCGCATTGCGAACCAAGTTGGCCACTGCATGTTCCAACAGGTCGGCATCGGCTTCCACCGCGGGAAGATCACCTAGCTGAATGTCGAAATCGAGGCCGCGGTTGATCGCCTCGGGAAGGTATTGCTCCACCAAATCCTCAAGCAGCAGCGAGAGGTCTATGGGCTTCTTGGCCAGGCCATTGGACTGGGCGCGCGAGAGCGTGAGCAATGAATCCACGGAACGCTCGGCCTTGGCAGTGATGTGCTGCAGGCGTTGGATGAACTGCGGCCCGGGGAGCTGCTGGCTGGGACCCACCTCCAAAGTGGTGCGCAGCGCGGCCAAAGGGGTGCGCAGTTCATGGGATGCATTCGCCGCGAATCGCTGCTGCTGAGTGATCTGGTTTTCGAGCCGGTCAAGCATGGAATCCATGGCGTCGGCCACGTCAGAGAATTCACTGCGTGGACCATGAAGATGGACACGACGGTTCAGATCCCCTGAGCTGACCGAATTCGCGGTCCGCTGCATGCGTGCCAGCGGGCGCAGCAGATGTCCTGCCAAGAACCAGGAGCCGATGCCGCTGCCCGCTACGAGGAAACCCAGCGCCCAGAGTGCCCGCGGAATAAAAGCCCTGGCCAGGTCCTTGCGGCTCGGAGCGAATTCGCCGAACTTCGTGTTCAGCACCCCATCGGGGATATAGCGCAGCAGGAAGACGTAGACCAGGGCGAACAGCACTGCACCTGTGCCAACGACGAGCAGGCACATGGTGATGCTCAGCTTGAGCCGGGCGCTGAGGCCGCGGGGACGATCGACATTGTTCATGCAGAAAATTCCGGGTCAACAAGCCGGTAGCCGACACCAGTCACTGTTTCAATGGGGGTTGGCTCTCCGAGCCTCTTGCGCAGCGAGGACATGGTTACGCGGACTACAGCGGTGAACGGGTCTGCGTTCACATCCCAGGCCTTCTCCAGCAGTTCTTCGGAGCTGACTACGCCGCCATCTGCTTCCATCAGAATCTGCAGGATGGCAAATTGCTTCTTTGAGAGGTCGATTCCAACGCCGTTGCGCTGCACAGTGCGCTTAAAGGGATTCAGCGTGATGCCGCGCAGCTCCATGACTGGAGGGGCGCTCACCGCCGGACGCCGGGAGAGCGCATGAAGCCGCAGGATGACTTCCTTGAGCGCAAACGGCTTGGTCAGGTAGTCATCGGCGCCAGCCTCGAAACCCGTGATCTTGTCATCGAGCCGAGTCGCCGCGGTGAGCATGAGCACCCGGGTGCCCAAGCGCTTCTCGTGCAGCCATGCAACAACCTCATCGCCCGATGGGCCCGGAATGTCGCGATCGACCACCGCCACGTCATAGTCGTTGAGCGACAGCAGCTCGATGGCCCGGTGGCCGTCCATGGCCACATCCGCCGCAATGCCTGCCTGCTGCAGCCCCTGCTGAACTGGTTCGGCAATATACGGTTCGTCTTCGATGAGCAATACTCTCATGGTCTTATCCTAGGACGGTTCTGGGTACTCGGCAGCAGCTAGGAAGCGGCGCTGGGGCGCATCGCCGGGCACTGGCCCTGGGGGTCTGCCGCCAGCTCATAGTGCCAGAGCTCGTTGGCGTATCTCTGGCACAGCCCAAACCGCTGGCCCTTGCGCGAGAGCCAGTCCGCGGCATCTGTCGGGCCGACATCAACAGCATCGCCGGTGACATGCGAGGAATCGTCCGGGGATGCAACCCACTTTGAGGCTTCGGCTTCACTGCCATATTTGGCTATCGCCTGATCCAGCAATTCCTGCTGGTATTCGCGTGAACGCCAACCGGAGGTGACCCAGAAATCCTTGATGCCCTGCTCCCTGGCGGCAGCGGCCGCTTCCTGAAGTGCCTTGCGCAACTGGGGATCCAGGTTGCTGATTGCGCGATGGCTGTCATCGAAGGGGCTCACCTGGCTCTCGCGCAGCTCGTCGTCCTCCGAGGCCGTGAAGATCGTCTTCACTGCCTTGGCCCCGAGATCGGCGGTAGCACTCGTGCTGGTGGTCAATGCAGCGCAGGAGCCCAGGAACAGGGCCGCGATCGCGATGAGCACCGTGGAAATCATGACTCGTGTTTTTCTCATGAGCCAAGAACATCAAATCAGGTGTTAAGCCAGTGTAAAGAGCGTTGCGAAGAACTTCTCCGCTATCCGGCGGCAGCGAATCTTATGGGGGAGGAGATGAAAGCCAAGGCCAGCACCGTCAGTGCAATTCCAATCCACGCACAGATGCGCCGCAGCGGTTCCAGCCGGCCAGCAGCGGCGAAGCCCAGCAGGCACCCTGCTACATTGGTGGCCAGGTCCGAGGTGTCGGAGCTTCCCACCGCCAGCGTGTATTGCAGGATTTCAAGCAGCAAGGACAGGCTGAGCCCGGCTGCGGCCGCCTGCACCCAACGCAGCCGGGGCCACAAAAGCCGGAGGTTCAAGCCGATGGGGATGAACAGCAGCAGATTGACGATGCTTTCCTTCAAGCCACTGGCCGCAAAGCGGGCGTCAGCGATGAAAGGCAGCAGCTTGATTGAACGCAATTCGCCGCTGCCCAGATGCGGGAGGGCCAGCTTGAAGAGGATGATCCACGCGAGAAAAAACAGGTACAGCCCGGAGAAGATGAAGCTCCAGCCGCGAAGCTGGCAGGCTTCTGCTGATTCGGGCATGGCGGAATTCCTCCGTGGATAAGCGAACACCGGCGGACCAGAAAACTGGTCCGCCGGTGAATTCGAAGCTCTGGTTGCTACTTGGCGTGGGCCCCGGTCAGCAGCACGGCGCCACCGTCAACGCCCTTGGCGCCCTGAACGAAGTCCAGGCCAGCCTCGGCAGCCGATGGATCCAGGTTCTCAACCTGGCCCATAACCCATGCGCCCATGCCAGCAGCGTTCAGCAGCTGCACAGCGCGGTCGGCCACGGCCTGGTCAACGATCGCCACCATGCCAACGCCCAGGTTCAAGGTGCGCTCCAAGTCAGGCTGCGGCACGTTGCCCAGGGAAGCAATGGTGGAGAAGACTGCCGGCAGGGCCCAGGTCGAACGGTCCACGCGGGCCATCAGGCCCTGCGGCAGCACGCGGGCCAGGTTGGCGGCCAGGCCGCCACCAGTGACGTGGCTGAAGCCGTGCACGCCGAAGTTCTCGCCGTCGTTCAACTCGCCAATCAAATCCAGGCAAGCGCTGGTGTAGATGCGGGTTGGCACCAGCAGCTCCTCGCCCAGGGTCTTGCCGAATTCGGCCACCTCGCGGTCCAGCTCCCACTTGGCGTGGGCGATGACCCGGCGCACCAGCGAGTAGCCGTTGGAGTGGATGCCCGAGGAAGCCATGCCGATGACCACGTCGCCGGCACGCACGCGTTCCGGGCCCAGCAGCTGGTCCGCCTCGATGACTCCGGTGGCGGCACCGGCCACATCGTACTCGTCCTCGGCCAGCAGGCCCGGGTGCTCAGCGGTTTCGCCGCCGACCAGCGCGGTGCCGGCGAGCTTGCAGCCCTCGGCGATGCCGCGCACGATGTCGGCAATGCGCTCCGGAACCACCTTGCCGGTGGCAATGTAGTCGGTCATGAACAGCGGCTTGGCGCCCACCACGACGATGTCATCAACGACCATGCCGACCAGGTCCTGGCCGATGGTGTCGTGGATGTCCAGCTTCTGGGCAATTGCCACCTTGGTGCCCACGCCGTCGGTGGAGGTCGCCAGGTAGGGCTTCTTGTAGCCGGTCAGGAAGGAGACATCAAAAAGCCCGGCGAAACCGCCAACCCCTCCGACGACGCCGGAAGTGTGCGTGGCCTTGATCGCACCCTTCATCAACTCAACGGCGCGGTCACCGGCCTCGACGTCAACGCCGGCACCGGCATAGGTGATGGAAGTTGGCTGATCATTGCCGCTCATGGCAGAGGGTTCCTTTTCTGTCGTGAGCACCGGTTCTCCGGTGCCGCTTGCAACGAGGTATATGGGGGAGGACGGTCGGGGTTAGCTGGCGTTTTCGAATTCGGAATCCGGGCCGGGCTCGCAACCTGGCTGGTTGCTGCGCTCCAGCAGGTTCTTTCCGCGGCGCTCCTCATGCGGCAGCGCGATCGGGTAGTCGCCGGTGAAGCACGCGGTGCACAGGCGCTCGCGTGGCTGCCGGGTGGCTTCGATCATGCCGTCTTCGGAAATGTAGGCCAGCGAGTCGGCGCCGATGGAGGTGGCGATCTCGTCCACAGCCGCGCCATTGGCGATCAATTCGGCGCGCGAGGCGAAGTCGATGCCGTAGAAGCAAGGCCACTTCACCGGAGGCGAGGAGATCTTGACATGGACCTCGGAAGCACCGGCTTCGCGCAGCATGCGCACCACGGCGCGCTGGGTGTTGCCGCGCACGATCGAGTCATCGACCACTACGACGCGTTTGCCGCGCAGCACGGTTTCCAGGGCGTTGAGCTTGAGCTTGATGCCCAGCTGGCGCAGGGTCTGGGAAGGCTGGATGAAGGTGCGGCCCACGTAGGCGTTCTTCACGAATCCATGGGTGAAGGGAATGCCTGATTCCTCGGCGTAGCCGATGGCTGCCGGGGTGCCGGATTCCGGAACCGGAATGACAATATCGGCTTCCGCATGGTTTTCGCGGGCCAGCTGGCGGCCCATCTCCACGCGGGACTCGTACACCGAGCGGCCGGCGATGGCAGCATCCGGGCGTGCCAGGTACACGTACTCGAAAACGCAGCCCTTGGGGGTGGCCTCGGCGAAGCGGGTGGAGCGCACGCCGTTTTCATCGATGGCGATCATTTCGCCGGGCTCGATTTCACGGATGAACGATGCGCCCACGGTAGCCAGGGCAGGCTGCTCGGAAGCGACGACCCAGCCGCGGTTCAAGCGGCCCAAAACCAATGGGCGAACGCCGTGCGGATCACGCGCAGCGTACAGGGTGTCTTCGTTCATGAACACGAAGCAGAAGGCGCCTTCGATTTTTGGCAGCAGTTCCAGCGCGGTTTCTTCCAGCGACTGGCCCTCGATGCCGCCGAGCAGGGCGGTGACCAGGGCGGTGTCGGTGGTGTTGCCCTGGGCGATTTCGCCGCGGACCTTGCCGCCGTCGGCCTGCTGCTTGGCAGCGACCATGTCGGCCAGGTCGGCGGAGTTGGTCAGGTTGCCGTTGTGCGCCAGGGCCACGGTGCCGGTCTGGGTTGGGCCCAGAGTCGGCTGCGCATTGGCCCAGTGGCTGGCGCCGGTGGTGGAGTAGCGGCAGTGGCCGACGGCCAGCTGGCCGCTCATGGAGTTCAGCGTATTCTCGTCGAAGACCTGGGAAACCAGGCCCATGTCCTTGTAGACGTTGATGCGGGCGCCATCGCTGGTCGCAATGCCCGCCGATTCCTGCCCGCGGTGCTGGAGGGCGTAGAGACCGTAGTAGGTCAGTTTCGCAACCTCTTCGCCAGGAGCCCAGACGCCGAAAACGCCGCATTCATCCTGCGGCCCCTTCTCGCCCGGAAGCAGGTCGTGATTTAAGAATCCATCGCCACGCGCCATGTCAGTTATTCTCTCATGTTCTGGTTTGGTCGACACCGACCGTTTGTGTGGTGGGTGGCGGCCAGGTGCGCGGCCGCCCGCTTTTCAGTGGAAGGGAAAAGCTGCCTAGCCTGGTTGTCCGCTGGAGTCAGTGTCCTCGGCCAGAGGAACTGCCAGATGCTTGGTGGATTTACGCGAGGTGAAGCGATCTATGATCACGAACACCAGCCCGCCGATACCCACACCTAGTCCAGCACCGAACATTGCAAAGAATCCGGAAGCTGATGCACGGGTGTACTCCTGCGATGGCTCGCCGAGCAAGCCAATGACCAGGCCAATCAGCGCACCAAGTACGACGAAGGTCAAAATGAATGGCCAGAATTTGGGCGCCGAGTGAATTTGCACTTCGACACTTTGATCTGCAGGTGTCGGGGTAGCGGGGTGTTGCTCCATACCCTTAAGGGTACTCAATAAGTGGTAGGTGCGCGGACAAGTCTGCCCTAAGTCCGGAGGCATGCAATTGCCCAGTTTGCAAAGCATCGGCCCATGAGGTTAGACCGGTAGCCAGTGAAAGCCAGAGTTCAGCAGGCATTTCGACCACATTCGGCGGGGTTCCGCGGGTATGCCGGGGTCCGGCTATGCACTGAGTCACACCAAAGGGCGGGATGCGCACCTCTACGGAATTGCCCTCGGCACGAGAGGCTAATTCCTCCAGCAGGTAGCGAACTGCCATGGCCAGCACCGGGCGGGCTATTTTTCCTTGTCCCTGCCCGGCACCAGCCCACTCGCGCACCGCTGCGCGCCCAGCAATTTCGTCAACGCGTCGCTTGATTGCCATGGGGTGATGCATCTCTTTCTCTCGATGACGTAAAACCGTCACATTTGCCTGGACTTGATGTGGGGTGCGGAACTCTGGAAATCAGAAATCGGCCCCAGCCAACTGTAGTCCAGCAGCCCGTGCGCCGGCAGTGCCGCCAACTGGTTGCAGCTGCTGGCGCAAATCGCGATAAGCCGCTTCCTCGATGGCCGAGAATTCGTGCAGCAGCGATAGGGCCAGAAGGTCGGTGCCCCGCGCAGAGCCATCAAGCATCTTGATGGCCACGGTCAGCGAATTGGGTGCCGCCATGGCCAGCACGCCTTCGGCACCCAGCTTGGCTATGGCCCCGGTTTGTTCGATGACTTCGGAATTGGGATGGCCCTTGCCCCGAACGGCCCACGGGTGATTGCGCATCGCGGCGACAACGCGCTGGGCTTCTTTTTGCTCGGAAACAACGAGCTGCTGGAAGCCGTGGGCCAGGCTCTTCAACGACATCTGGACTGCCGGTGCCCCGCAGCCGTCAATCCCGGTGAATGGCATCGGGCCGCAAAATTCTTCAAGGACCGAGTACGCCATCTGCTGCACAGCGTGATCCGGATCAAGATAGCCAGCAGTGCCAGAACCCGAGGCCTTCGCCGCGAGCAGGAATCCGGCATGCTTTCCGGAGCAGTTGAATGCCACTGCGGACTTCGGCAGGTGTTCAAGGGTCATCTGCGTCCTGGTTGCCGAATCCACGGGCCAGGATTGCGGGCATTGAAGTTCCGATTCATTCAGCCCCACGGATGCGAGCATTCGCCGGGCAACGTCCTGATGGGCGAAGGTGCCGATATGGCTGGCACAGGCCAGGGCCAGCTGCTCGTCGTCGAGCTCGGCGCCACAGCGCAATGAAGCGATGGCTTGGAATGGCTTCACCGCGGACCTGGGGAAGATCAGCGCCTCGGGGTTGCCCAAGGCCAGGAGCGTTGAGCCGTCTGGCCCCAGCACCACTGCGGCGCCATAGTGGCGGGATTCAGTGACGCCGTTTCGGGTCACTTGTACCAGCTGCGCGCAATCGGAAATATCCATTGGTCGGTTCATTCCCCTAGTTTATTCGCGTGGGGGCGCCGTGCCGCGTGGCGGGCTGCGAGCCAGTAGCCGATGCGGGTAAAAGCACTAGGCTCAGCGGATGTCATAGACAGCATCCACCGTCGATTTCTCCGGTAAACTCGGGCGAGTGAAGGTACTGGTTATTGGCCCAGGCGGCCGTGAGCATGCAATTGTCCGAGCACTGAGTGCAGACCCCTACGTCAAAGAAGTCCATTGCGCCCCCGGCAACGCCGGCATCGCGCAGGATGTCACCACCCACAACATCGACGCGCAGGATCCTGACGCGGTTCTCGCCCTGGCTCGCGAACTGGCCAGCGACCTGGTGGTTGTCGGTCCGGAAGCGCCACTGGCTGCCGGTGTATCCGATGCATTGATCGAGGCTGGCATCCCCGTCTTCGGTCCTACCAAAGCTGCAGCGCAGCTTGAGGCATCGAAGGCTTTTGCCAAGAACGTCATGGCTGCGGCAGAAGTGCCCACCGCCATGGCCCACGTGGCCACTAACCGCGAGGAAGCATCCAGCGCACTGGATGACTTCGGCGCACCGTATGTGGTCAAAGACGATGGCCTGGCCGCTGGCAAGGGCGTTGTGGTCACCTCGGACCGCGATGAAGCACTGGAGCACGCCGAAGCCTGCTTCGCAGCTGGCGGCACCGTAGTCATCGAGGAATTCCTCGATGGACCGGAAGTTTCGCTTTTCGTCATTTGCGACGGCAAGCATGCCGTTCCGCTCTCTCCTGCACAGGACTTCAAGCGCATCTTCGACAATGACGAAGGCCCGAACACCGGCGGCATGGGTGCCTACTCGCCGCTTGAATGGCTTCCAGAGAACTTTGTTGACGAGGTCATGGACCGCGTCGCCTACCCAACCCTGCGCGAAATGGAAAAGCGCGGCACGCCATTCACCGGCGTGCTGTATTGCGGCCTGGCCGTCACCAAGCGCGGCATCCGCGTTATCGAATTCAATGCCCGCTTTGGCGATCCGGAAACCCAGGCCGTGCTGGCCCGGTTGAAGACCCCGCTGGGCGGCATCTTGCTGGCCGCTGCCAAGGGCCAGTTGGATGACGCAGAGCAGCTGAACTGGTCGCCGCTCACCGCCGTGGATGTTGTTATCGCCGCCGAGAACTACCCGGATACCCCGGTCAAGGGCGCAGTAATTTCCGGTTTGGATGCAGCCAACGCGCTGGAGAATGTGCACGTGATGCACGCTGGCACGTCTGCTGATGCCGAGGGCAACATCATCGTTTCCGGTGGACGTGTTCTGGCAGTAGTCGGCTTGGGGGATGACCTTGCAGGTGCTCGTGCCACCGCCTACGCCGGTGTCGCCCAGATCAGCTGGGACGGCGCCCAGTCGCGCACCGACATCGCGCTGAAGGCCGAACGCGGCGAAATCGTCGTTGCAAAGCAAAGCAAGTAGAGGAGCAGATAGCTATGGCAGGATTCCAGACCGAAGTTCTCGACCTTGAAGGTTGGGACCATTTCTACTCGGGCAAAGTGCGCGACCTCTACGTGCCAGCTGGTGCGAGCTTCGAAGCAACCGACCGCGTACTGGTCGTCGCTTCGGACCGCATCAGCGCCTACGATTTTGTGCTCACCAGCGAAATCCCGGACAAGGGCAAGGTGCTCACGCAGCTGAGCCTGTGGTGGTTTGAACAGCTGGGCGATTTCGCCAACCATGTGATCTCCACCGATGTGCCAGAGGCTGTGGCCGGCCGCGCCATGGTCTGCAAGAAGCTGGAAATGTACCCCATCGAGTGCATCGCCCGCGGATACCTCACCGGTTCGGGCCTTGCCGAGTACAAGGTCTCCAAGACCGTGTGCAGCCTGCCATTGCCTGATGGCCTGGTGGATGGCTCCCGACTGGAGCCTGCATTGTTCACCCCATCGGCCAAGGCCGAGGTCGGGGAGCACGATGAGAACATCACCTACGAGCAGACCGCCGAGCGCGTTGGCAACGATGTGGCCGAAGCGCTGCGCGAAAAGACTGTTGCGCTCTACGAGCAGGCCGAGAAGATTGCCCGCGCGCGCGGCATCATCCTGGCGGACACCAAGGTAGAGTTCGGCGCGGATCCCGCGACCGGCGAGATCACCTTGGGCGATGAGGTGCTGACCCCGGACTCCTCGCGTTTCTGGGACGCCGCGGCCTACCAGCCAGGCCAGGCCCAGCCGAGCTTCGACAAGCAGTTTGTGCGCGACTGGCTGACCAGCAGCGCATCGGGCTGGGATAAGAACTCCGGCGAGCAGCCTCCTCAGCTGCCCGCTGAGATTGTCGAGAAGACCCGTGCCCGGTACATCGAAGCCTACGAGCGCCTGACCGGCCAGAGCTTCACCGCCTAGCCCCTGCAGCCGGCGCAAAAGCAGCCCCTGTCGACTCGGAAGTTTTCCGAGTCGACAGGGGCTGCTTCAGTTTGGACTTGATCAGACCAGAGAGTCCTTCCACGCCTTGTGCAAGGCGGCGAAGCGGCCCTCATCGGCAATCAGCTGCTGCGGGGTGCCGTCTTCAGAGATCCGCCCATCGTGGACCACCAGGACACGGTCGGCGATCTGAACCGTAGAGAGCCGGTGGGCGATGATCAGAGCCGTGCGGTTGCCCAGCAAAGTCTGCAGGCCGCGCTGAACTGCCCGCTCCGACGGGATATCCAGCGAACTGGTTGCCTCATCCAGGATCAATACCGCCGGATCTGCCAAGAAGGCGCGGGCAAAGGAGATCAGCTGGCGCTGCCCTGCGGAGACTCGGCCGCCACGCTTATTCACATCGGTGTCGTAGCCTTCAGGCAGGTCCAAGATGAACTCGTGGGCTCCTACGGCTCGTGCAGCCGACTGGATGTCCTCAAGGGATGCTCCAGGCCTGCCCAGTGCAATGTTCTCGGCAACCGAACCCGAGAACAGGAACGCTTCCTGGGTCACCATCACCACATGCCGGCGCAATTCCTTGTTGGACAGCTCGTTGATCGGCACCGAGTCCAGTTTCAGCGTGCCTGAGCGCAGGTCATAGAAACGGGCAATGAGCTTGGCCAGGGTCGACTTGCCTGCGCCGGTTTGCCCGACGACGGCGACTGTTTGGCCTGCTGGAATGCGCAGATCGAATTTGTCCATGATGATCGGACCGTCGCCGTAGCCGAAGACCGCGTCCTTGAATTCGAGCTCGCCGGCCACTTTGCCGATGCTCTTTGGCTGTTCCGGCTCGCGCACGGTCGGCTCTTCTTCGAGAAGCCCGGAGACCTTTTCCAAGGCCGCTGTGGCGGACTGCAAGGAAGAGTAGAACATGGCAATGTGCTCAACTGGCTGGAAGAGCCGCTTGGACGCCAAGAGGATGGCCACCATGGCACCGACTTCCATGGAGCCGTTGATGATGCGGAAGCCGCCGTAGGCCAGGAGCGCCGCGACCGTCAGGTTGCCAATCAAAACCAGGCCCGGCTGCAAGATGCCGAAGAGGTTGAAGGAGCGGACCGAGTTGTCCCGGTATTTCTCTGCGATCTGCTGGTAGTTCTGGTCGTTGGCGCGTTCCCGGCGGAAAGCCTTCACCGCGCGAATGCCGGTCATGGTTTCCACGAAGGTGGAAATGACCTTCGCGGAAACGACACGGGATTCCCGGTACAAGACTTCGGAACGGCGCTGGTACCAGTAGAACAGGACGGCTACCGGCACGGCCGCGATGCACACCACGAACCCGCTTTGCCAGTCCAGCAGGAAAATGGAAATCAGCGTGAAAATGATGAATACGCAGGAGGACGCTAGCTCGGAGACTCCCTGGTCCAGCAGCTCGCGCAAGGTCTCCAGATCCGAGGTCTGGCGGGAAATGATGCGGCCGGACGTATAGTTCTCGTGGAATTCGAGGCTGAGCCGCTGGGTATGCCGGAAGACCTGCTGGCGAAGATCCAGCAGCATGGCCTGCGAAATTCTTGCCGCAGAGTTGATGTACCAGGCCAGCAAGACCCCGCTGAGGATTGCGCAGACGATGTATCCGGCGCCGGTGAGCCCCAGGGCGCCCCAATTGCCCTCGCGGACCTGGGGCAAGGTCCAGTCGATGGCAAAGGCGATGATCACCGGCAGCATCACGCGGGCGGCATTGGAGACCAGGACCAGCGTGACCGTGAGAATGAAGAGCTTTTTCTGCGGCACGGCGAGGGCGGCCAGCAACCGGAAGGAGCGCTGGCGCACCACCTTGCGCTCAGCGGCCGAGAGCTTGATGGAGTCCTCGTTGGCGACGCCCAATGGCTTACTCATCGTGAGGCCTCCTCGGCGATTGGCAGTTCTTCGTCATCCAGGCTTGCGATGACAAATCGATAGTGCTCGTTGGTGCTCAGCAAGTGGGTGTGGCTTCCCACCGCATCGATGCGTCCATCACGCAGCAGGGCAACCCGATCTGCCAGCATCACGGTGGATGGGCGGTGAGCCACAATCAATGTGGTGGTTCCGGCCAGTACTTCCCGCAACTTCTCGGTGACCAGTTCCTCGGTGCGCACATCCAGGGCTGAAAGCGGATCATCGAGCACCAGTACGCTCGGACGAGCGGCAATGGCGCGGGCCAGGGCAATGCGCTGGCGCTGGCCGCCGGAAAGCGACAGGCCCTCTTCGCCGATGAGCGTATCCACGCCTTGCGGCAGCGAGTAGGTGAAGTGAGCTTGGGCTACATCCAGTGCTTCGGCGAGCAGCGCTTCGCGCTCGTGCTCGTCCAAGGACGCCGGTGCGCCCAGCAGGACGTTGTCCCGAATAGTGTTGGAGAACAAGGTGGTGTCCTCGAAAGCCACGGCAATTTCGGTGCGCAGCTGGTCGAGCTCCCATTCCTTGACGTTTTGCCCATGGATCAGGACCTCTCCGGCGGTGGCTTCATGGAGCCGGGGGATCAGGTTCAACAGGGTTGATTTTCCGGAACCGGTGATCCCGACCAGGGCCATGGTTTCTCCGGGGCGGATTTCCAGGTCGATGTCGGCCAGGATCGGCCGGTGAGTTCCGGCCGTGTCAGGGTAGGCGAAGCGCACGTGGCGCAGCTGCACGCTGCCATCACGCTCTCCTGGGATGCGGGGCTGTTCTGGAGAGATGATGTCGTTGGCCGAATCCATGACCTCGAAATGGCGGTCTAGCGCGGTTTTGGTGCTCAGCGTCATGCCCAGGAGCATGCCCATGCCTTCGACCGGTCCGGCGATGACTGCGGCAATGGCGAAGTAGGCAACCAGGGCGCCAACGCTCAAGGTTCCGTTGGCAACTTGGGCAATGCCGATGAACAGGCCAATGCCCAAAATGGTTTCTGGAACGGCGACAACGGTGAGCAGGAAACTTGCCAGGGTTTTGGCCTTGGCGATTTCGGTTTCCTGCAACGACTTCGCCTGGGTATTAAAGCCTTCGTAGATGTGCGGGCCGCGGCCGAAGGCCTTGATGACGCGAATGCCGTGCACTGATTCCTCTACGGCGGTGGCGAGGTCGCCGGCCTGGTCCTGGCTAAGGCGGCTGGCGGCGCGGTACTCGTTGCGGAAGCGGTACGCCTTGATGGCAATGGGGATGGATCCCAACAGGTAGAGCAAGCCCAAAATCCACGAGTGGGTGAACATGAGAATCAAGCCGGTGATGACCGTAACGGTCTCCACCACGAGCATCATGGCGCCGAAGGCCAGCCATCGGCGCAGCAGCGAGAGATCCGACATGGAACGCGAGAGGAGCTGGCCGGAGCCCCAGCGCTCGTGGAAGGCGACAGGAAGGCGCTGAAGATGCTTGTAGAACCGGATGCGCATCTTCGTTTCCAGCCCGGCGGCTGGGGTCAGCACAAATTGGCGGCGCAGGAAGATCAGCAGGGCCTCGACGAATCCCAGGGCTGCCACGATGGCAACGGAGATCCAGACCTCGGACGAGTCCCCGTCCCGGTGCAAAACCGAGTTCACCAGCCAGGCCAATACCTGGGGGATCACCAGGGCGATGATGCCGGCTCCGAGCGCGCAGAGGAAGCCGCAGAAAAGCCGGGGGAGGATTGGCTTAACGAACGGGTAGAGCCGCTTCAATGTTGCTGAGAGGGGAACCGGATCTCTAGAGTCGGCCTTTTGTGCTTGCGCCACGGTACCCCGCATTCATCCAGAAGTTAGACAGAGCTTCAGCTTACCGCCAGTGGTTGAGAGAATTCAATCGATTTTCTCATTTGGGAAAGAAATGCTTCAGATGAGGCTAGAGCGAATCCCGGCATCGCACGATATTCTGTGCTGTACCGGGATTCAGAAGATGGATTTCGTGGCTACTTGCGCCCGGTGAGCGTCACCAAGATGGCTTCTGGCGGGCAGGCAAAGCGGATTGGCGCGAAGCGGGAGGTGCCCAGGCCCGCCGAGACGTTCAGGGGAACACTGTTGCCGGCGTACTCCCAATCGCTCAGGCCACGGGCCCGCCACGTCGGCAAATCGCAATTCGAGACCAATGCGCCATAGCCAGGAATGCAGACCTGGCCGCCGTGTGTGTGCCCGGCAAAAATCACGTCGGCTTGCGCCTCGGCGAACTGGTCCAAGACTCGCTGGTAGGGCGCGTGAGTCAGCGCAATGCGGACGTGGGGTGCTTGGCTGCTGGTTGAGGACCCTCGTGGCCAGCCTGCGAAGTGATCCCGGTCGATGTGCGGATCATCAACGCCGGTCAAATCCAGGCGCAGTCCATTCAGGACCGTTGAATGCGAACGATTGGACATGTTGACCCACCCGGCAGAGCCGAAGGCGCGGTGCATCTCTTCGAACGGGAGCTGATCCCGGGATGATGGGTTGGGGATGCCGTCGTTGCGAGCGAAGTACTTGAACGGGTTTTTCAACTTGGGCGCGTAGTAGCAGTTGGATCCCGGCACGAAGGCTCCCGGGAAGGCCATCAGCGGTTCCAAAGCCTTGATCAGCGGAGGGACACCCTTGCGGTGGCTGAGGTTGTCTCCGGTGTTAATGATGAAGTCGGGGTTGAGGTCGGCAAGCTCGCGTAGCCATTGGATCTTGGTTTCCTGGCCCGGAACCATATGGATGTCCGAGAGGTGCAGGACTTTGATGTCCGAGGCGCCACGGGGCAGGACGTTCAGGGTTTCGCGGCGCAACCCGAATTTCTGGGTCTCAAGCATGCCATAGCCAGCTAGTGCACCACCTAGCGCCAGGGCTCCACCGGCAGCCAGCGCTGTGGTACCGGCCGCATGACGCAGTGCTGCAGCAAATGTTTTGTATTCAACCATGACCTGTCTGCCATCGTCCTTTCATGCCCGGGGGCAACTTCTGGTGAAGTCCGCTATTGCCAATCTAGACCGAAGGCCGCGTTCAACCAAAGTTGAACGCGGCCTTGAACGGCGCTTAGCTAGTCGTCGGATTTCTTTCCGTTGCCATTGCCCTTGCCGTTGCCGTTGCCGTTATCCGATTCATTATCTCCGGAATCAGGCTTCGACTCATTGGATTCGGACTGGTCTTCTTTGGATTCCTTCTCCTTGCCCTCGGAGTCTGACTTGGAATCCTCCTTGGAAGAATCCTCTTCCTTCGGTTCAGGCTTGGGGGCAGGCTTGCTGCGAGGCGCACCGAAGCCGCTGCGATCGTACTCCTGGACTGCTTCCTCCATGAAGTCCACCCACAGCGGAGCTGCGTAGGTCGAGGAGTCGAGCGTGCTTGGGGCGCGCTCATCATTGATCATCGATCCCTGCAGGGTGTTCGCCTCTTCAGCGGCAGTGGCATTAACTCGGCCAACCCAGGCAGCGGTGGAAATGCCGGTTGTGTAGCCGACGAACCAAGTGGAGGTTGACCAGTTGTTGGTACCGGTCTTACCGGCGATTGGACCGGCGACTCTGCCCTTCGACACGCGATCCGTGGCGATCTTCTTCAGCGTGCCGTTCAGATCAGCGATGTAGGTCGGATCAATTTGCTGGGAGCAGGATTCCTTCTTGACCTTGTACTGGTTGCCGTCCTTGTCCGTGACGCTGGTCAGCGCACGTGGCTCGCAGTATTCGCCCTTGTTGGCGAAGGTGGCGAAGGCAGCAGCCTGTGCCAGCGGAGCGACCTTGGGCGTACCGATGACAAACGATGGATGCTCTGGCGAAAGTTCCTCAGGCTGGCCGCTGTCCAAATCGCGGAGCCCAACGCTATTTGCAAAATCGGTGATGTTGCAGAGGTCGAGCTTGGATGCTTCCTGGATGGTTGCGGAGTTGATGGACCACTTCAAGCCGTAGTCGACAGTCATGGGACGGTAGAAGCCACGCGACGCGTTGAGGGGCTTCCAGGCTTCTCCACCACCGGTGACAGTCTGGCCGCCGGGCAAGCACGAGGCACGCCATTTGTGGCTAGGAGCGAAGTAGGGCCGCTTGGCGTTGATGGTGTCGTACATGTGGTGGCCCTCTTTGAGCCAAGCCAGCGTGGTGTACGGTTTCATCGTCGAACCGGCCTGGAAGCCGCCTGCGCCACCCATGGACTTCTCGACAGCAAAGTTCAGCATGGTCTTTGCGGTGTTGCCCTTTTCGGCACCATAGGTGGTGTTCTGGGCCATGGTCAGGATATTTCCGGTGCCAGGCTCCACGGAGACGATCGAGGAGAACACGTCCTTATTGGACTTGGCGTTCGGGTCGATGGACTTGCGAGCGTCGTTGGCAGCCTTCTTATTCAGCTCGCTATTCAAGGTGGTCTTGATCGTCAGTCCGCCGCGGTACAGCAGGCCCTCGCGGTCTTCCTTGGTCTTGCCGAACGTGTCGTCGCCCAGGATCAGGTTGGTGACGTAATCGCAGAAGTATGCGTTGTCGTTGGCCGCTGAACAGCCCGATGGGGAAGTGCTGGGCTTGAGCTCAAGTCCGGACTTCACCGCATCGTCATACTCTTTTTTATTGATTGCACCGGTGCGGTACATGTTGCCCAGCACCTTATTGCGGCGGTCAAGAGAACGCTCTGGGTTGTTGATCGGGTTGTAGACGTTCGGCAGCTGAACCATGCCAGCAAGCATGGCCGACTGCTGGACGTTCAGGTCCTTTGCGTCCACAGAGTAGAAGCGCTGTGCGGCAGCCTGTACGCCGTATTCGCGACCGGAGAACAGCACGAGGTTCAGGTAGCCTTCGAGGATTTCGTCCTTTGACATTTCCTTTTCGATGGCTACCGCGTACTTGAGCTCGCGGATCTTTTCCGAGTAGTCCTTGTTGCCGGAAACGGTGGTTTCCTCGGAACCGCTGAGCTCCTGGTTGTTCACCAGGAGGTTGTTCACGTACTGCTGGGTCAGTGTAGACGCACCAGAGCGCGAAGTCGAGGTCAGGTTGCCGACGATCGCTCGGGCGATGCCCTTGGGGTCGACACCTTTGTGCTCGTAGAAGCGTTCATCTTCCACCGAGACGATGGCCTTGCGCATATACGGCGAGATGTCATCAAGTGACACAGGTTCGCGATTCTGCTGGTAGAAATTCGCGATGGTCTTGCCGTTGGCGTCGACGATCGTTGACGGCTCCGAAATCGGAAGCTTCTCAAAGGAGCTCGGGAGCGCGCTGACGATGTTGTTACCGGTGGTCAAACCGGTTTTTGCGATCGCCGCTACGGGCACGAGCATGCCTGCTGCGAGCACACCACACAGGGCGCTGATTCCGAAGAACGCAACGACTTTCCCAAGGGTGGTGGCGGTATCAAAAAAGGGGGACTTCTTGGCTGCCATACCCACTAGTTTACAAGGACGCGATAACGTATCCAGTATGACTAAATGGGAATACGCCACTTTGCCTCTTTTGATCCACGCAACAAAGCAGATTTTGGACCAATGGGGGGATGATGGTTGGGAGCTGGTTACTGTAGTTCCTGGCCCCAACGGCTCATCGCCGGTGGCCTACATGAAGCGTCCAAAAGAGTAGCCAAAACATACTTCCTTAAGGAGAAAAAGCCCATGCAAGAAGCGACTTCCTCGCGTGTCGAAACGCGCCTGGCCGAACTGGGTTATGCCCTGCCAGGCGTTGCCAAGCCTGTCGCTGCCTACCTGCCAGCGGTCACCACCGGCAACTACGTTTACACCTCCGGCCAGCTTCCGCTGATTAATGGTGAACTCTCAGTTGTGGGAAAGGTCGGCGCAGAGGTTTCAGCAGAAGAAGCCAAGGCTCAGGCACAGATTGCCGCGCTGAACGCACTGGCAGCCATCAAGGCTGAAATTGGTGACCTAGATCGCATTAAGCGCATCGTGAAGGTTGTCGGATTCGTGTCGTCGGCACCGGAGTTCACCGGGCAGCCAGGAGTCATCAACGGAGCTTCCGAATTCTTTGGCGAGGTTCTCGGCGACGCAGGCCTGCATTCGCGTTCGGCCGTTGGCGTTGCCGTGCTTCCGCTGGATGCACCCGTCGAGGTTGAGGTCATCGCCGAATTTGAGTAGTTCACCTCAGTTGCCTTTTGCGCGGCCTGCCAAGGCTTTCCCTTGCGGGCCGCGCAGCGGCATGGTGCGCAGAGTCTTTGATCTGCCGCCACATCAGATCCCTACGGCCGAAAACTGGTTCACCTTCGGCTCCCGCACCCCCCGCTCACCGCGCCGTGCGTCGTCCGTGTGCCTGGTGCGGGACTGCTCCAAGGGCGTCGAGACCTACCTGACCTTTCGGCCTGGCGGCTCCCCAATGGGCAACGTGGCCTTCCCCGGCGGCAGCCACGAGGCCAGCGACCGGGCAACCTACCAATGGTTCGGACCGAGCCTTTCGCAGTGGTCCAAGCGCATGGACGTATTGGACCAGCAGCTGGTCCAAGCGCATATCGTTTGCGCCATTCGCGAGCTCTTTGAAGAAACCGGAATCCTGCTGGCGGGCACCGACGAGCAATCCATCATCGAAATGACCGACCCCGAAGAGTGGATGAGCGCCCGCGAAGCGATTGCCGGCCAGGATCTTCCATTCGATGAGTTTCTTCGCCGTCGCGGCCTAGGGCTTCGCACCGATTTATTGCGGCCGGTCTCGCACTGGCTGAATCCCAACTTTGCCCTGCGCAGATTTGATACCTGGTACTTCGCAGCCACCGTGCCCAACCGCCAAGAAGCGACGCTGCTTCGCGGCAAGGGCAAATGGGGTGGGTGGCAGGTGGCCAGCGGCGTGTTGGCCCAGCGAAACACCAGCGAGCTAGGCGACCTGGTGGGGCAGCCTAATACCGTGGGCTTGAACTTCTCGCGGATCAGCTACCCGGCCGTGGAAATGATGCTTGAGGCAATGTCCGAGGCCAACGGGGTGGTGGCGTATTTGTCGCGGGCACGATCCCTGGAATTGAAGCACCCCGACTTGCTGGTGCGCGACGGCATTTACTATCTGGAAGTTTTGGGCTCGATGAGTGCCGAATCCTCGCGTCCCTGGCAGGCCGCCGCGGGCCGGCATTGAACTAGCTAGAACAACTTAAAAATGGTGTGGGCCGAAGATCCAAAAGGATCTTCGGCCCACACTATTTTGACTGGCTTAGCGTGAACGCTGGCGCAGACGCTGGATGTCCAGAATCACGACGGCGCGTGCTTCCAGGCGCAGCCAGCCGCGCTGTACAAATTCAGCCAAAGCCTTGTTTACGGTTTCACGCGATGCGCCAACCAGCTGGGCCAGCTCTTCCTGAGTCAGCTCGTGAGCGACCAGGATGCCGTCGGTTGCTGGACGGCCGAAGCGGTCAGCAAGATCAAGCAGAGCCTTGGCAACACGGCCAGGAACATCGGAGAAGACCAAGTCCGCAAGGGACTCGTTGGTGCGACGCAGACGTGCAGCCAGAGCCTGCAGCAGCTGGATCGAGACCTCAGGGGAGTTCAGGATTGCCTTGCGCATGTTCTCGTGGCTCAAGCCAGCCAGTCGGGTTTCCGACACGGCGGTTGCAGTCGCGTTGCGTGGGTGTGGATCGAATAGGGCCATCTCGCCAAACAGTTCGCCTGGGCCAAGAACAGCAATCAGGTTTTCGCGACCATCCGAAGAGGTGCGGCCCAGCTTGATCTTGCCCGAAACGATGAAGTACAGGCGATCGCCCTGATCGCCTTCACGGAACACCGATGCACCGCGGGACAGATCAACCTCGGTCAATTCTTCGGTGAGCGCGGCGAATACTTCATCACCAAGCGACGCAAACAGTGGCGCGCGACGCAGTACCTCGATATCCATTAAATCTCCTGTCAACAGTAGTAGGCGCTTACTTCATTGTGCCGTATTCGGTAACAATGTGACAGTTTCCACACGTGGTTTCACCAAGAAAATGTTGAACGTCACGCTCATTCGGCCAAAACTCGCGAATATGCTCGCAGAAATCCATCAGCTTCTAAGGGTACCTTGGGTTAATACAAAGAATTTGAACGCATTGGAGTCTTGGTGCTCGGAATTTTCAGCTGGCTCGACGTAGTCATCTGCGCTGTTTTGCTGACCTTTTTCATTATCGGACTTCGCCGCGGTTTTCTCTTGACCGTTGGCGACATGGTGGGCCTCGTTCTGGGAGGCGTTGCCGCGTTCTTTGCCATCCCGCTGGTTTCCACTTTCGCCAACAACCCCTGGTGGCGTGTTGCGCTGATGGCCGCCACGGCTGCCGTCCTGATCATCCTGGGCCAGGCGCTGGGCCGGGTTATTGCCACCCGCATCCGGCACTGGATGAACGTCGATTTCCTGCGCTCGGCAGACCGCATTGCCGGTGGCGTGCTCTCGGTGCTGATTACCGCCACGATCATTGGCGCGCTGGCGTTTTCCACCTCCAGCATGGGTATTCCGCGCCTGTCCCTGGAAATTGGGAAATCCACCATGATCCAGGCCATTCGTGGCGCGACGCCGCCCTTTGTGAACTCGGCCATTTCCTCGGCCCGCTCCAAGGTGATCGCCGAAACCCTGCCAGCATTCCTGGAGCCCTTTGCGCCGCCGGTGGCCCAGCCCATGGAGACCGACTGGGTGGCGACCGATCTCCAGCGGACCGCAGCAGAATCTGCCGCCAAGGTCTCGGGCACGGCAGTGCAATGCGGTGTCAACCTGACTGGTTCCGGATTTGTGGTGGCTCCAGAAATGGTGATGACCAACGCCCACGTGGTGGCCGGGCTGGGGGCAGCCACCGTGGAGACCGGTCGTGAGGGAGTACACCGCGGAAAGGTGGTCTACTTCGATCCTGAGACCGATATCGCGCTGCTGTACGTACAGGGCTTGGAGGCCCCGGCCATTGACCTGGCCGATGAGGATCTCACCCGTGGCGACGCCGCCGCGTTTATCGGCTATCCGGCTGGTGGACCCCAGCAGATTCGCAGCGCCATGATCGCCTCGCGGGCCAACGTCTCGATCTCCAATATCTACGGCACCGACCCGTCGCGAATTTCCGTCTACCAGATCACCGCCGAAGTGGCCCAGGGCAATTCCGGTGGACCTCTGGTGGATGAAAACGGCGAAGCCGTTGGCCTGATCTTCGCGAAGTCCCGCAGCGACGAGCAGATTGGATTCGCCCTGAGCCTTGAGGAGATGGAGCGCGCCATGGAACTAGGCGGCTCGCAGCGCACCTCGGTCAAGACCGGGGACTGCATCGCCAACTAGCCAAAGGGGCAAAATTACTTGCCCAGCAGGTACGCCAGCTGTTCCACGGCCAGCTTGTAGCCGTTGACGCCTGCGCCGACGACGATGGAACTGGCCACCGGTGAAATGTAGGAATGGTGGCGGAATGCCTCGCGCTGGTGCACGTTGGAGATGTGGACTTCAATCGTGGGCAGCTGGACACCGCTGATGGCATCTGCCAAGGCGACCGAGGTGTGGGTGAAGGCTCCAGGGTTCATCACGATGCCCGCGGCAGTGGTGCGAGCTTCATGAATGGCATCGATGAGCACCCCTTCATGATTGGACTGCAGGGCGCGCAGCTCAAATCCGTGCGCGGCGGCAGTGTCACGGGCCAGCTGTTCAACATCGGCCAAGGTGTCATGTCCGTAAATCTGCGGCTCACGGGTGCCCAGAAGGTTCAGATTCGGCCCGTTGAGCAGCAGGATCGTGCGTGATGCGGTGTCAGTCATGGACTCAAATCTAATGCAAAGCGTCTTGAACCACGGCAATTGTTTATTGATGAATGAGAAAAAACGCTGCCGCCGGGCAGAACGCGAGCAGCATTCTGCCCGGCGGCAGCGCGGGCGGTCCGGTGCGGACTACTTGCCCATGGATTGAGCGATCTGGCTCATCACGGTCGAGTCCGAGAGCGTGGTGGCGTCACCCACTTCTCGTCCCTCGGCCACGTCCTTGAGCAAGCGGCGCATGATCTTGCCGGAGCGCGTCTTTGGCAATTCGGGGACCACGAGCACGTGCTTCGGCTTGGCGATCGGGCCGATGTCCTTGCCCACATGGTTGCGCAGCGTGGCAACGACATCCTCGCCTTCGGCAGGCTCGGTCTGCAAGATGACGAAGGCGACCACGGCCTCGCCGGTGGTTTCATCCTTGGCGCCCACCACTGCAGCCTCAGCCACATAGGGGTGCGCGACCAGCGAGGACTCGATCTCGGTGGTGGACAGGCGGTGGCCGGACACGTTCATCACGTCATCCACGCGGCCCAGCAGCCACAGGTCCCCGTCGTCGTCCTTCTTGGCTCCGTCGCCGGCGAAGTACATGTTCTCGAAACGGGACCAATAGGTTTCCTTGTAGCGTTCCATGTCGCCCCAGATGCCGCGCAGCATTGAAGGCCACGGCTCGCGGATCACCAGGAAGCCGCCTTCGCCGTTGCCCACCGACTCGCCGGCTTCATCCACCACATCGATGCTGATGCCCGGAACCGCGACCTGCGCGGAGCCTGGCTTGGTGTGGGTGACGCCGGGCAGGGGAGCGATCATGTGCGCGCCGGTTTCGGTCTGCCACCAGGTATCGACGATCGGGGTCGGGTGCTCCTTGCGCTCGCCATTCTTGCCGTTGTTGGTGCCGATGACATCGCGGTACCACATCCAGGCCTCGGGGTTGATCGGCTCGCCGACCGAACCCAGCACGCGCAGGGAGGAAAGGTCATAGCCATCGGGAATCTGGCGGCCCCACTTCATGAAGGTGCGGATGGCCGTAGGCGCGGTGTACAAAATGGAGACGCCGTACTTTTCCACCAATTCCCACCAGCGGCCCTGGTGCGGGGTGTCCGGAGTGCCCTCGTACATCAGCTGGGTCGCGCCATTGATCAACGGGGCATAGGTGACGTAGGAATGGCCGGTGATCCAGCCGATATCGGCGGTGCACCAGTACACATCGGTTTCCGGCTGCAGGTCGAAGGTGTCGCGATGGGTGACCGCGCCCTGGGTGAGGAAGCCGCCGGTGGTGTGGACGATGCCCTTGGGCTTGCCGGTGGTTCCCGAGGTGTAGAGCACGAATAGCGGGTGCTCGGAATCGTGGGCTACCGCGGTGTGCTCGGTGGAGGCTGCGTCCACCACCTCGTGCCACCACTTGTCCAAGGGTCCGAATTCCACTGGCTCGGCGTTGCGCTTGACCACCAGAACATTTTCCACGGTGTGTCCCACAGCGGCCAGCGCGCCGTCCACTGCGGCTTTCAAGGCCGATGGCTTGCCGCGGCGCCAGGTGCCGTCGGCGGTGACCACCAGCTTGGCATCGGCGTCGTCGATGCGGCTGCGCAAAGCGTCGGCGGAGAAGCCTCCGAAGACCACCGAGTGGATGGCGCCGATGCGGGCGCAGGCCAGCATGGTGATCACGGCTTCGGGAATCATCGGCAGGTACACGGCCACGCGATCGCCCTTGGCCACGCCCAGGGACTCGAAGGCATTGGCGGCCTTCTTGACCTCCTCGGTCAGCTGGGCGTAGGTGTAGGTGCGGGTATCGCCTGGCTCGCCCTCGAAGTAGATCGCGACCCGGTCGCCCAGGCCGTTTTCCACGTGCCGGTCCAGCGCGTTGTAGGCCGCGTTGAGCTTGCCTCCGACAAACCACTTGGAAACCGGCGCTTGCGACCAGTCCAGGGTTTGCGTGAAATCAGTATCCCAAGTCAGCACCTTGCGGGCTTGGTCCGCCCAGTAGCCCAAGCGATCAGCCTCAGCTGCCTCATAGCTGGCCGAACTGGCCACCGCATGGTCGCTGAACTCTTTGCTGGGGGCAAAGGCACGGGTTTCATTCGACAGGTTATCCAAGGTCTTCGAATCGCTCACGGGCTTCGCATCCTTCCGCGTAGTCATTGATATTCTCTGTGATCAAAGTTACATGCTTTGGGGTCGGCGGCAGTGGTTTGTGTCACCAGCAAGGGGAATTCCGGGTGAATTCTGCGCCGAGTGGTCATCGTGCCGCGACGAACTGCATCGGATCGCGGTGTCCGAGGGTGAAAAGTGCAGGTACTCATGGCACGATCTAAGCGTGGCGAATAAAGCAAAAATGGAAACCGAATTGGGGCTCAAGCGGCGGGCTCGCAAGATCAACAGGGTGCTGGCCGAAACCTACCCCTATGCGGTCCCGGAGCTGGATTTCGAGAACCCCTTTGAACTGCTGGTCGCTACGGTGCTCTCGGCCCAGACTACCGACGTGAGGGTCAACGCCATCACCCCGGCGCTCTTTGCCAGGTTCCCGGACGCGATAGCCATGAGCCAAGCCGAACGCAGCGAAGTCGAAGAGCTGATTCGGCCCACCGGATTCTTCCGCGCCAAGACCGACTCGCTCCTGGGCCTTTCGGCCGCGCTGGTTCAGCGCCACGATGGGCAGGTCCCGCCGGAGCTTGGGGAATTGGTCAAGCTGCCCGGGGTCGGGCGCAAAACCGCAAACGTGGTGCTGGGCAACGCCTTCGGAGTTCCGGGGATCACCGTCGACACCCACTTCGGACGCCTGGCCAACCGCTTTGGATGGACCGATGAAACCGACCCGGTGAAGATCGAGCATGCGGTAGGGGAACTGTTCGACAAGCGCGACTGGACCATGCTCAGCCACCGCGTGGTCTTTCACGGCCGGAGGATCTGCCACGCCCGCAAACCCGCCTGCGGGGTGTGCCCGGTAGCCAAGCTGTGCCCCTCGTTCGGCCTCGGCGAGGAAATACCTGCCAAGGCAAAACAGTTGCTCAAGTATGAGCTCGCTCCCGGGCGCGAGGATCTTCTGGCAAAAATGCAAGCAGGTGCGACCCGGAGGCAGCTGAGAGCCGAAGGATATGGATTAGACGCATGAGCGCGCGCAGCGAATTGAAGCAGGTCGTCGCAAAACATCGAGCCACCGCTGGAGCACCCCAAAAGCTGCCCAACCAGTGGATCAACATGGATTTGGACAGCAACCCGGCCCGCCGTGCCGCGGTGCTGATCCTCTTTGGCGCTGCCGGCATCGCACCGCTTGCCGACCAGGCCCGCGCCCAGGATCTGGACCTGCTCTTTGTCGAGCGGGCCACCACGCTGCGCAAGCACGCCGGGCAGATCGCTTTTCCCGGCGGCGGCATAGACCAAGGCGATTCGAGCGCCTCAGACGCTGCACTGCGCGAGGCCTGGGAGGAAACCGGGGTGGATACCAGCGGCGTCGAGGTGCTCGGCAATTTGAGCGAGACCGAACTGCCGGTCACCAACTTCCTGGTCACCCCGGTGCTGGGCTGGTGGCATACCGAATCCCCGGTCCATGCCGTTGACCCCGCCGAAAGCGCCGGAGTTTTCAGGGCACCGGTGGCGCAGCTTCTCGATCCCAGGAACCGGCTGACCGGGGTGGTGCAGCGAAACCAGCAGAAGTTCACCTCGCCGGCCTTCGAATTTGGCGACCGGATCATTTGGGGGTTCACCGCAATCGTGCTTGACCGGCTCTTCACGGAACTGGGGTGGACGCGCGCCTGGAACCGGCACCGGGAAATGCGCATGGCCTGAAGGCGCAGCGCCTATTTGGCCTCTGCATAGTTCGAGCAGATGGCTACGCTCACCGGGAAGCGCGGGGACGCGGCCCCAAAAAGGGTGCGTCCGGCCAGCATCGCGGCATGCTGGATCAGCTGCTTGAGCTGGTCGGCATGTTCCACAGGGCATTCGAAGACGATTTCGTCATGCACAAAAAATACCTGCTGGCACAGCTCGCCCCAGCCAGCTTGATGAATCAGATGGCGGGCATGGCCCATCCACACCAAGGCCCATTCGGCCGCGGTGGACTGGACCACAAAATTCCTGGTGAAGCGGCCGCGGGCCCGAGCAGCAGCATCTGCAGCCCGCTGGGAACCTTCATCCGCGGTATCCCTTTGCGCTCGCATCCACTGCTCATCGGCCGGTGGACAGCCGCGTCCCAAAAAGCTCCGGACGCCAGCTCCTTGCTGCCCGGCTTGCGCCGCTTGCTCGACGAAGCGCATCGCCGCGGGAAAACTCCTGGTGAGCGCGGCTCCAACCGCCCCGCTGGCGCCTCCGCCACCGCCATAAATGACCGACAGCATTCCCAGCTTGGCCTCTTGGCGGGTGGACACCAACTTGGAATCCAGGAGCCATTGATACAGGTCATCTTGCTGGCCGGCCTGCTGCAATTGCTGATCGCCGGAGATTGCGGCCAGAATTCGCGGTTCGAGCTGGCGTCCATCGGCCACGACAAAGGTGCGTCCGGGCTGGGTGCGGACTACCTGGCGGATGGCGTGAGGCAATTGCAATGCCCCGCCGCCAGAAGCTGCCCACCGTCCGGAGACCACAGTGCCCAAGACGTAGTGGGGATGGAAACGGCCATTTTTCACCCACTGGTCCAGCCAGGTATCCCCGTGCGCACTGGCCAACCGGGAGAGCTTCTTGTAGTCCAGAACTTGCTGGATCACCGGATGGCTGATCTGCTCCAGCTCCCAGGCACGGGCCGAACGCACCGCAAAACCGGCCTTATGCAAAGCCTTGAGCAATTCTTGCGGTGAATCGGGATTCAATCCGGGGGTCTGCAGCGCGATCGCCAGCTCTTGGGCTTTGGCAGCGAGCTTTGGAGGGCGCGCATAGTCGGAGACCTTCTGGCCCAGCTGCTCGCGCAGCAAGGCGCGATGGCCAGACTCATCCCATGAAAGCCCCGCATGCTCCATCTCGCAGGCGATCAGCGCGCCCACCGATTCGGCGTGAATCAGCAGCTCGAGGCGCTTGCGGGCCACCGCGTCTTGCGGCAGCGCGCGGCGCTGCTGGGCATAGAGCTGGATCAGGTCATCCAGCGATTCGCCAAAGGCCGGCGTATCAAAGAGGGCATCCTGGTCAATGCGTCCAGCAGCGGCCACTGGATGTTCAAGGTCAAAATCGGCGAGCTGCCCACTGGCCATGGGCGAGCGGTGCATGATGCGCTGGGCCAAAGACAATACATGGGCCTTGGCAAGAAAAACGCCAGCGGAAATCAGCGGCTGCATCCACGGGGTAGTGCGAAGCATTGCCCAGCGGGGCCCCAGCTCGGCTTCAGTCTGGGCCACAACCTGTGCAAAATCCTCTCGCGAGACCGGAAACACTGCTCTCAACGGCTGAGCTGAATCGCTGTCGCGGATGTCTATGAGGGCGTAGCCATCAGGATCAGGCGCGAGGAAGGCAATGGCACTCATAAGTACATTGTGCCGTGCCGAGAGCAGATATCCCCATTTGGCTTGCACCCGGGGATCAGCACGGTGCGCAAATGCCACGATCGATAAATGAAATGGCTAACTGGCTCCCCATCTGCGCTTCAAGAGCAGCACAACAACCGCTTCGTGATGACGCAGCTTGATGACTTGAGGACCGTCTTGCCGGCGGATCATGTGCCCGGAAGCAGGCCTGGAGCTGCTGATGAACCGGTCTGCACCATCGTCAGCAGCAATCCGCAGATCGTGGAATTGTGCGCTGCCGTTGCGGTCGGCGCCGCTGTGCGCATTGTTCAATGCACTGATCCGCAGGCCTTGAACCGGGCCGCTACCGGGCCAGTGCTCTGGGGCAGCGACATGGCTGGGCTGGCAGGCGATGCCGGGCACAGGGTCGATGTCCTGGCAGGACTCGAAACTGCGGCCAGCGAGTTGTGGTCGCTGGCCAGCAGGTTCCCCAAAGCGCGGGTGGCGCTCCTGCCTTCGGCCGGACGGTGGCTCGGAGAATATCTGGGACTGTGGGCCATGCGTGCCGGCCACGGCCATACCCTTTCCTTGGGGGCCGCCGCCGGTGGACTGGGAACCAGCACTCTTGCGTTGCTGCTGGCCCATGCCGGAACACTCAGCGGGCTGCGCAGCATAGTCGTTGACCTGGATCCGCATTCCCAGGGTTTGTGGCCGCGGGCCACTGCACGGCCGCCAACAGGTATCGGGTGGGAAGAACTGCAGCATTCCGGCGGCCGGCTTGCGGCACATCAACTAGCCGAGACCTTGCCGCAGCTGCGCACTACGTCCGTACTGACCTGGTCCCAGGCAACCGAGCACGAAGCAGTGGAAGAACAACTCATGATCCGCCTGCTGGCTGCCGCGCGCCAAGGCTTTGACTTCGTGGTGCTGGATGCCGGGCGCTACCCTCATCCGCAGCAGGGCGTTATCAACCAATTCATCAACCGGCAGGTGTACACGGCGCATAGCTCAAGCCTTCCTGCACAAGGCGAGGTGGTGCTCTGCGGAAAACAACAACCGCGGTATGAGCCAGCCTCCAGCGCAGAAATACTTGGCACCTTTCCAACGTCTTCACGCATCATCAAAGCCGAAAGCCGTGGCGAATTGTTCGATAGCTTCAAATCCCGGGGCTTGCGCCAGTCGCTGGCAAACCTGCGCCTGCTTCCGCAACTTCAAGGCCAGAAATCATGAACTCCGGGCGACACAGCAAAGACAGCGGGATGATCTTTTCCGGTCACGCACTGAACGCCAAAATTTTGGAATCGGTGCGAGAAAGGGCTTTGCAATCCGGAGGGCAATTGGACGCGATCGCGCTGGCGGGGGCGGTCCACGATTCCGGGGCAGCGCTGGGATCGCAAGGCGCCGCTCAGTCCCTGGAGAGATTGCAGCACGAGGTCGCAGGGTTATCGGTCCTGGAACCTTTCGCCAGGATCCCCGATGTCACCGATGTGCTCGTTGACGGACAAGGCCAGGTCTGGACCGATTCGCCTCGCGGACTGGAGCTGATGGATTTCAAGTTTCCTTCGGCGGAACGAGTCCGAGAATTGGCCGTGCACCTGGCGACCTTGGCAGGGAAACGACTTGATTCGGCTAGCCCGTTCATGGACATGAGCCTGAAGAACTACCGTGTGCACGCCGTGCTTCCACCAATTGCCACGCAAGGGCCTTTGATCTCGATACGCGTCAAGCATGCAGCCTGCTTCGGCCTTGAAGAAGTCTTGCAGTCTTCCCTGCCATTTTGGGTTCCGCTTTTGAAAGCAGTCATTGAGAAGCAACTGAATTTCTTGGTGACAGGGGGAACCGGCAGTGGCAAAACGACGCTGCTCCAGGCCATGCTTGCCCAAGCTGATGCACAACAGCGGTTGGTGGTTGTGGAGGATTCCCAGGAATTGCAAATCAATCACCCGCACGCGGTTTCGTTGCAAACCAGGTCAGCAAATGTGGAATCAGCTGGGCTGGTACAGCTCAAGGACCTCGTCGTCCAGGCCCTGCGCATGCGCCCAGACCGCCTGATAGTCGGGGAATGCCGTGGTGAAGAGATCAGGGACTTCTTGGCAGCAATGAACACCGGCCATCAAGGTGCTGCCGGTACATTGCATGCCAATAATCCGGCGTCGGTTCCCGCCCGGCTTGCTGCGCTCGGCGCCTTGGCAGGCTGGAGCGTCCAGGCCACCTCACTGCAAGCGTCGAGTGCGCTGGACCTGGTCATCCACATGAGCCGCGGTGAGCACGGACAGCGCGGGCCGGTCGGACTGGGCTGCCTTGAAGCAGATGACTCGGGGCGCATGCGCATGAGCACCCTGATTGACTTGCACAGCAATCGGCCCCTGACCGCAGATGGCCGGCAACTGGTGAAACAGAAGTTCGGAGATGCTCTCGCAGAGAATCTGGAAACCGAACTAGCCGCGGTGGGCAGTGCAGGAGAAACTCCATGCTGATATTGGTCCTGAGCGCCGCAGCCCTGTGGCTCTGGTTGCCTGCCATAAGCGGCGAGGCAAGCTTGTCAACGAAAAATTGGATGATGTGGCGCGGTTTCAGCCGGCACAACCATGAACTGATGCACACGCTGAACGACGATGCCCGCATTATTCGAGAACTCTCGGCCTTGCTTCGCAGCGGCCTCGGATTCTACCCAGCGCTGGACGCATTATTGGAAGTTGAAAATGGCACGGGCCATATTGTCCAGGCATTGAAAGACCTGCGGGCAGTCCATCGATTGAACAACCAGAACAGCTACGACACCAAGGGAGATAACCTTCCAGAGCATGCCGCCGTCCAGCGGCTGCATTGGTGCCTGCAGATCTCGCAGCGCAGCGGAGCAACCCTCGCAGAAGTTCTCGAGCGCCTAGCCGAGGACTTGGAATCAGCCTCGGTCGCCCAGCAGTCATTCGATGCCGCCATGGCCGGGCCCAGAGCTACGACGAAGCTGCTCACCTGGCTGCCACTAGTGGGGTTCGGCTTTGGCCTGCTCGTAGGCATCGACGTTCTCGGGACACTTCTCTCCTCATGGGCTGCGCAACTAAGCGTCGCCATCGGCGCGGCACTCTGGATGGCCAATAGGGTGTGGTGCCAACGGCTGATGCATTCGACCGCGGCTCAGGCACTGTCATGAATCTCCTGATTCTGCTTTGCGCAGCCCTTTCCGCAGCTTTCATGCTGGGCACGGGCGCATCAGAGCGGGCTTCGAACCGCGGGAGATCCGCAAAGGCAAAAGACCAGGGCCAGACTCAACATCAACCCATCGAATTGGTGCTGGACCTCAGCGCCAGCCTGCTGGACTCAGGGATGCCCATTACAGACATTCTCGACTTATTGGGAAGCAGCATTGACCAGTGCAAGGTCCTGCGCAGTGTCGCCCGGTGTTTGGAAATGAATCTGCCGTGGGACAAAGCGTGGGAAGCGGCACCAAGCTGGTTGTCTCCTCTGCGAAAATCATTGCATTTCGCCCATGCCACGGGTGCTCCAGCCGCAACCTTGCTGCGCAACACTGCGGCGCTGCAGCGTCGAGAACACACGCAGAAAGTGGCTCGTCTTGGCGCGCAATTCGGTACAAGGCTGGTCCTGCCCTTGGGTGCTTGCGCCCTGCCGGCATTCATCGCGCTAGGTGTTGTTCCGCTGATCATTGCGTTGTTCCCCAGCATGTAGCGGACCTGCACCTTTTGCTCGAAGAGTTATACCCAGATCGCCGCGAACCGGAGCCCGGCCAGCGGCAAATGGTTGACAGTGAAATCACACCGTCAACGGCACCGAGGCCGTCGACAAAAGATATTGAGAAAGGTCAAAACAATGAACCGACAATTCCGCGAGATCATGGACCAGCTGAAGGACGAGCAAGGTTCCACTACCGCCGAATTCGCCATGGTCACCCTGGCTGCCGTGGCATTTGCCGGGCTGCTGATCAGCATCCTTTCCAGCGGCGATGTACGTGGAATGCTGATGGGCCTGATCACCAAAGCTTTGTCGCTGTAGGTCATGAAGCTCAGTGATGACAAGGGGAGCAGCACCGCAGAATTTGCGGTGCTGCTCCCCGCGGTCGCGTTGATGCTGTCGTTGCTGTTGTGCTTTGGCGCGCTGGGCATCCAACAGATACAGGTACAACAAGCCGCGGGAGCGATGGCCAGGGAATTGGCCCGGGGTGAAAACCGGGCAACCGCGCAAGCCAGTGGGGTTCGGCTAGCGGGAAACAAGGCGAGTTTTGCTATTTCCACCGGTGGCGGATTTTCAAAAGTCACTGTCCGCAAATCGGTTCAGGTGCCCATCGTGGGCAGCGTTCAAATACGCGGCGAGGCGAGTGTGGCTGTCGAATGAATCAACGAATTTCACATCTGGATTCTGAGCGAGGCAGCGGTACCGTGGTCACCACCGCCTTGGTGATCATGGCTTTGCTGTTGGCCGGGGTGCTTCTTGCGTGGGTCGCTGCCGTGCATGCCGCAATGAACGCGGCGGCAGCTGCGGATCTGGCGGCCCTAGCCGGCGCGGATACAGCACGCGGACTGCGCCCAGGAGACCCCTGCGGCGTCGCGCGATCCCTTGCCCAGGCAAATAGCGCATTGCTGGAGTCCTGCATCGTTGAGCCCGATGGCCAGACGGTGGCTGTTTCGGCAAAAGTCCCAGTGTCGTTCCATGCCCTGGGAATCGAACTGTATGCCGCTAGGGCCAAGGCCCGGGCAGGAGCACCGCCACTAGACCAGACCGAATAGCAGCCAGCACTGAACTAGCGGTGGTGGCGCGGCTCGACATCGTCCAAGACGGCGCTCAGCAAGAGGATCGCTCCGGCCTTATCCAGTGGATTGTTCCGATTGCCGCATTTCGGAGACTGGACGCAACTAGGACACCCATATTGGCATTCACACGATTCGATAGCATGCCTGGTTGCACGCACCCAGTCGGTGAACCGCTCGAACCCGCGCTCGGCGAACCCTGCTCCACCGGGCTGTGCATCGTAGACAAAGATGGTCGGATGCCCGGTATCCATATGCAATGCGGTAGAGACACCGCCGATATCCCATCGGTCGCTGGTTGCCACCAACGGCAACAAGCCGATCATCGCGTGCTCGGCGGCATGCAGCGCCCCTGGGAACTGATCCACGGTGAGCCCGGCTCGAAGTAGCCTTTGCTCCGTCATCGTGAACCATACCGATTTGGTATTCAGATCGCGTGCTTCAAGCTCCAACGGTTCCTCAGAGAGCACCTCATTGGATGCGACGGATTTTCGCTGGAACGAGACGACTTGAGTCGTGACGGTCACTTCGCCGAAATGGATATTCAGCTCCTGATGGCTGCTTCTCCGCTCTTCTGAATCTACTGCCACAGTGGTTAGATCCCGGGCTGTGGTGTAGTAGTCAGGATTTACTCGGGTCACGACCACGACGTGGTTTTGCTCGTCCAATTCTTCAACGTGGTAGCTAGCTCCTTGATGGACGTAAATGGCTCCGGGATGAGCCTGATAATGAGTTTGCGGAGAATCCATGGTTCCCAGCAGGGCGCCGGTTTCAGCATCAATAATGTCAACGGGGCCGCCGCCGTCGGCACGGATGGAAAACATCGCAGCAGCGTGTTGCGGATGGGTCCAGAACCAGCCAGCTGGCCGCCGGCGGAGGTAGCCTCGTTGAACCAAGGACTCCAACAGTTCTTCGGTGTGCGGACCAAAGAGCCCAAGTTCCTCGGGGCGCAGTGGAGATTCCTGGGCGGCGGCGCAAAGGTGCCCGCTGAGCACGTACTTATTGTGCGGATCAAAAACCGTGGCTTCCACACCCAAATCGAAAATAGCCTCGGGGTGGTGGGCCAGATAGGTATCCAAGGGATCTTCCGCAGCCACAAAGATGGCCAAGGCATCTTGGCCAGAGCGTCCCGCGCGACCGATCTGCTGGAAGAACGAAGCACGAGTCCCGGGCCACCCGGCAACGACCACGGCATCCAGCCCAGCAATATCGATACCCAATTCCAGGGCGGAGGTCGAGGTGACTCCTAGAAGTTCGCCGCTGCGCAGCTGCCTTTCCACTTCCCTGCGTTCAGTCGGCAGGTAGCCGGAGCGGTAGGCGGCTAATCGTACAGAGAGTTCGGGGGCGAATCGTTCTAGATGCTTCCGGGTGAGTGTTGCGATGGTTTCCGCGCCACGACGAGACTTGATGAAAACAATGGTTCGAGTGTGATCCGCCATGAGATCGGTAAGAATTGACGCGCTTTCAGCGATAGCCGTGCGGCGTACCGGCGCTCCATTTTCTCCTCGATGTTCCGTCAAAGGAGGCTCCCACAAGCCAATGACAAGCTCACCACTGGCAGAGAAGTCATGGGTTACGGCCTTGGCCGGCGCGCCAATGAGCCGGCCAAATGATTCTTCCGGGTCGGAGCTTGTCGCGGAAGCTCCAATAAAAATGGGGGAGGCGCCATAGTGGGCGCATATCCGTCGCAAGCGTCGCATCAGGTTGGCCACGTGTGCCCCAAAAACGCCCCGGTACGAGTGGGCTTCATCGATGATGATGTAGCGCAGCCGCTTGAAGAACCGAGACCAGGCAGGATGATTCGGCATGATCCCGCGGTGCAGCATGTCCGGGTTGGTGAAGACAAAATTCGCGTGCTGGCGAACCCAGGTTCTCGTGGCCTGGTCGGTGTCGCCATCGTAGGCAGACGCGCGCACGCCGGGGACATCGAGGGCCTGTACCGCAGAAAGCTGATCTGCAGCCAATGCCTTGGTCGGGCATATGTAGAGTACAGACGCGGCGGCAGCCGCGTCATTAAATCCGCTATCGCGGGAGTTGTAGAGGGCGTCCAAGCCAGGCATCAGATAGGCCATCGACTTGCCGGACGCCGTGCCAGTGGACACGATCGTGTGCTGGCCTTCGTGGATGAGATTCGCTGCTTGGGCCTGGTGCAACCACGGGCGCTGGATTCCCAAGCCCTGGAAGATTTCAACCAGTTCATGGCTCAGCCATTGCGGCCAATCGCTCGTGATTTCATCCTTGGCTGGCCGAGAACGCCGATGCAATACGGCCTCGGGGTCATTGCTGCGGTCATTCGGATCCAACAAGGAACGCACTGACTTCACGTAAACGCCTTTCGGAACCTTGAATTGCTGAAGTTAAAGACTATCGCCGTACCCAACACTTTGATGTGTCGGGTACGGCGAGAGGGAAATTCTGAATGGCTTAGGCCTTGAACATCACAACTTTGCCTAGTGAAGTCCACCCCAAGGATGCGTACAACTGCTGTCCGTCAACCGACGCGATCAGCAGGCCTTCCTCAACGTCATGTTCCTGAGCCAGGGACGCCAATGCGCGCATGATCAGCGTGCCCAGGCCGCGGCGACGGAAATCTGCGCCGGTGATGATGCGGTCGAAAATGGCGAAGCCATTAACAGCAGATACATGGCCGGACGCGGCAACAACTTGCTGGTCGTCCTCGGGGTGCAATGACACGTATGCGTGGGTGCCATCGCGCTCAATCTGGAAGATAAAACCGTCAGCAGGAAGTGGGACCTCAACGTCATGCACGGCAAGTTCGGTAACCATAAGTGCTTCGTCGTCGGCAGTGACCTGAAGTCCAACTTCATTGGCGATTGCGACCAGGCTTTCGGCCGAATCGTCGAAGGCGGTGAGTCGACGGTTAGGGTGCTTTTTCAGGGTCTCGGCAACCGCGGCTAGTTCCTCTTTGGACGGGCCGTAAATTACGTATTCCCAGTCTTCAGTGGTGTCGTGACGCAGGGCAGCGTGGACTCGTCCCTCGTTGCGAGTTTCATAGCCACGGGCTCCTGCCCAGCCGGTTACCCAGGTGCTGATCAGTTCGTCGCTTGCGTTTGATGCCATAATTTGACCCTACCTTGTCTTTCCTAGGAATTCGCTGACATTGAACTAATCGTTGCCTACTTGAAACTCTTGGACTGCCCGAGAAATCACGACTAATCATTGTGACGTTGCTCTTTTACTCGGCGTTTCGCGGCCAAAAGCTACTAATATTGTATGGTGGCCATTCATCGCATTGTTCTGTATTACGCATTTACTCCGCTTCCTGACCCTGAAGCTATCCGCTTGTGGCAGCGTTCATTATTGGAGCGCTGGGGATTGCGCGGACGCATTATCATCTCCAAGGACGGCATCAACGGTACCGCCGGTGGCGAAATCTCGGCCGTCAAGGCCTACGTCAAAGCTACCCGCGAACTACCTGCCTTCAAGAAAATGGACATCAAATGGTCCGAAGGCTCGGCCGAAGACTTCCCTCGCATCTCGGTCAAGGTCCGCGATGAGATCGTCACCTTCGGCGCACCGGGTGAGCTGGAAGTCGATGAGAACGGTGTTGTTGGCGGTGGCACTCATCTGCGTCCCGAAGAGCTGCACGAGCTGGTGGACACCAAGAAGAAGTCCGGCGAAAAGGTGCACTTCTTTGACGGGCGCAACGCTTTCGAGGCGCAGATCGGCAAGTTCAAGGAAGCCATTGTTCCTGAAGTGGACACCACCCGCGATTTCGTCGCTGAACTCGATTCGGGCAAATACGACCACCTGAAGGATCAGCCCGTCGTTACCTATTGCACCGGCGGTATCCGATGCGAAGTGCTTTCGGCCCTGATGGTCAAGCGCGGCTTCCAAGAGGTTTACCAGATGCAGGGCGGCATCGTCCGCTATGGCGAGAAGTACGCCGACGAAGGCCTGTGGGAAGGTTCCCTGTACGTCTTCGACAAGCGCATGCACACCGAGTTCTCCGAGAACGCGACAACTATCGGCAAATGCGTTGGCTGCGAAGGCCCGACGAACAAGTTCGAGAACTGCTCGAACCCAACCTGCCGCAACCTGCGACTGTTCTGCGAAGACTGCGCACAAGATGAGCAACTGCGACGTTGTCCGGATTGCAGCAGCGTCGACGCCTGATAGCGCAGATGAACCTTTGACTCGGCACCAGCCTTCATTTGAAGGCTGGTGCCGAGTTTTTCGCTGCTGGACTAGTCAGCTGCGCTAGGCCACAATTCCAGCGAGGCATCGCGTATCTGTGACTCTTCGTCTTCGGTGCGATAGATTTTCAGGCCCCTGGCCTGATAATTCGGCAGGGCGGCTAGTCCGTCCAAGGAGCAAGTATGCAGCCAAACGCGGGCGATTTCTGGCAACTCGGGCCAGCGCGAGGCCAGATCCCAGGCCCGACTGAGCGCTTCCGTAAGCAGGACGCCGCCCAATCCGCGTCCGGTGGCTTCAGGGAAGAGCCCGAAGTAGAAGATTTCTACCTCGCTGCCGGAATCGCCGCGAGTAGTGGCGAGCTCGAAATACCCCTTGGGAGAACCGTCCAGATACAGGACCCAGGTTTCTGAACCGGGGCGCTGCAGGACTTCGTTCCACTGGGCGCGAGTCGAATCCAACCGGTCTGCCCAATGCAATTCGCTGCCGACGCCCTGGTAGAGGAATCGCGAGAATTCCGGGGTGATGTGCTGAGCCTGCTCGATGCGCGCGTTCTTCGGCAATGATTTGCTGGAAGGGATGACTTCGCTGGCGCTCAGTTGCTGGAGAAAGGTAACCGTCACTTGAGTCATGCCACTATCCTAGTGTCGACAGCATGCCAGGTCGTTTCCAATGGCGGCGGCGTGACTAGGTAGACTTGAACGCGTGAATGCCGCCGAATTTTCTGCCCTAGACGAGACCCCTCAAAGTGCCGACCAGCTCTTGCTTGACATGCTTGCCAAGGATTTGAACCATGTCGGCTACGGCTACGAGAAGGTAGCCGAACTGCTTGGCGAGGAAGCGGCCGCTGCTTTTGACCGGGATCAGATTCATCCTGCTTTGCGGGTTCTTGCGCGCCAAAAGCCGGAAACGCCTCTGGTCACCGTGGTGCGCCTTTTCCAATTGGGGCAGTCCGAAGCGGAATCTGCCATCAATAGGGCCTTCAGCAATTTGAAGACCGAAGGCCTGCTCAAGCTGGGATTGATTGAAGCGTGGGCCAACGGATTCCGCGCCACGCTCGCCTTGTCGCTGCATTCCTCGGACGCTGACGGAGAACTGTGGGTCGCCCATGACTTGGGCGCGCATCAGCGCCCAGGAGTTCTGCGCACCGATCACGTATTGGGAATTGGGCAGGCCTCGCTTACATTGGCCCAGCTGACCATTCGTTCCACGGTTGATCGAGCCCTTGATCTTGGCACCGGCTGCGGCATCCAGCTTTTCCATTTGCTCTCCCACGCACAGCACGTCACCGCAACGGACCTGTCCAAGCGAGCCTTGGGCTTTGCTCGCTTCAACCTGCTGCTGAACCACCGCACGCTCGGGCTCGATCCGCAAAACCTTGAGTCCCGGGTCACGCTGCTTCAGGGCAGCTTGTTTGAACCGGTCGAAGGGCAGCGCTTTGACCTGATCGCCAGCAACCCTCCGTTCGTGATTACGCCACGCAGTTCCACCGAGCGGGCCAAGGACCGCTTCACCTATCGTGACGGCGGGATGGCAGGGGACCGATTGGTCAGTACCCTCATAGAACAGGCGCCCGAGTTCTTGAACCCCGGCGGCTCCATGCAGATGCTCTCCAACTGGGAGATTCCTCGCCTGGAAGATGATTCAAATGCTCCATGGGATGCCCGTGTTCGCCAGTGGTTTGGCGATCAGCTGGATGTCTGGGTGATCGAACGCGAACAGACCACGCCAAGCGGCTATGCCGAAACTTGGCTGCGTGACTCCTCGCAGACAGAAGACCAGGCATCCTATATCGCGGCCTACAATGCCTACCTCGACGATTTCGAATCCAGGAATGTTGCGGCCGTCGGCTTTGGGCTCGTGTACTTCCGGCGCCCCGATGGCCAGCGTCCGGTAATCCAAAGCTACGAGCAGATTAATCATCCGGTGGAGCAGCCTCTGGCTCCGACATTGCAACGGGATATTGCCATGGCAGATGAGTTGGGGCGCGCCGGAGAGGGCTTCAAGGAATGGCATCTGCTCGTTGCCGACGACGTGACCGAAGAACGCCATCAGCGCCCCGGGGCGGAACATCCTGGGGTGATTCTGCTGCGGCAGGGAGCCGGTCTTCGCAGGACTGAGTTGCTCGACACTGCGCAGGCTGGTTTCGTTTCGGCGTGCGACGGTGATTTATCAGTGTTTCAGCTAGTCAACGCCTTGGACTCGTTGATCGGCGGGGGGCAGGAAGACTTCGCGGATCGGCTTTATGAAGCAGTGAAGCGCCTCTTGCTACATGGCATGCTTCGTAAAATGTGAAACAAGCGCTAAAGTTTTTGCCTATGACACGCAACACAATTGAGGAACAGGCGGAGGTTGCCTTGTCGATAGAGGGCGGTATTCCCAAGCTCGTCTCCATCACAGACCCGCAGGCCATTCGAGCGTTGGCCCATGATGCTCGACTCATCGTCTTGGATGAGCTCTTCGCCTCCCAGACGACCCGTACCGCAACCGAGTTGGCCTCGCTGTGCGCGCTGACGCCCAGTGCCATGAGCTACCACCTGCGGGCTCTGGAGAAGTATGGGTATGTGATTCGCGCCGCGAGCGAGGGTGATGCTCGCGAACGTCGCTGGCGCGCTGCCGGCGAACGCCTGGAGCTGAATACCCAGATCGACTCGACCAACGCAAAGACCGCATATCTGAACGTGCAATTGAACGCATTTAGAACGCGATTGAATGCTGAAGTGCAGCGACGCGAGGCGGAAGCGAAGGCTGGGATCACCCCCGATCCGGATCGGCCACCTATGCTCACCAGCGGCTTGGTCTTCCTTTCTGAAGAAAAGCAGCGTGAGTTCAACCGTAGAATGTTGGACCTCGTCTACGAGTATGAGGCCAAAGCTACTGCAGAGGAACGCAGTATTGACTCGCGTCGTATGTTCTACTTAATCTCGTTGCTTCCTGAATATCAGACATCAGGGGAGGCAACAACATAAATTGCCTCGCTCAAAGCACAGCAATTCTTCGGTGTAAGATCATCGGGAAATGTGGCTATAGAGTAGGCACAAAGAACGAAGCTGTGATGGCGGATTTAAAATGGACCACATAATGGTCCTGAGAATCCGTACTGTATAAAGGAGTGCTGTGCCCCCCAAGGCCAAGGAAAAGACTGGTAAGAAACTCGTAATCGTAGAGTCTCCTGCCAAGGTGAAGTCAATCGCCAAGTATTTGGGCGAGGGCTTCGACGTTGATGCATCGGTGGGGCACATTCGCGATCTTCCACAGCCATCGGAGCTTCCAACCGAGCTTAAAAAGACCTCGGTTGGCAAGTTCGCAGTCGACTTGGATAATGACTTCGAGCCGTACTACATGGTCTACCCGGACAAGAAAAAGCGTGTTTCGGAGTTGAAGGCCAAGCTCAAAGAGGCCGACGAACTCTACCTCGCAACCGATGCGGACCGCGAAGGCGAAGCCATCGCGTGGCACCTGCTGCAGGTGCTCAAGCCCAAGGTTCCGGTTCGCCGCCTGGCTTTCACTGAGATCACCAAGGAAGGCATTGCCCGCGCACTGGACAACATGCGCGAGCTGGATACCGACCTGGTTGATGCCCAGGAAACCCGTCGCGTCCTCGACCGGCTGTACGGCTACGAGATCTCTCCTGTGCTTTGGCGCAAGGTAGCCCGTGGCCTTTCCGCAGGCCGTGTGCAGTCCGTGGCTACCCGCCTGGTCGTAGAGCGCGAACGCGAACGCATGGCCTTCATCCCCGCCGGATACTGGGACGTCAAGGGCGAGTTCGCCACCGCCGGCGGCGAAAGCTTCTCAGCCAAGCTCTCCGCCGTGGACGGCGCCCGTGTTGCCTCCGGCCGCGACTTCGACGACCGCGGGCAGCTCAAGGCCTCGCGCAACAAGCTGGCGCACCTGGACCAGGACTCGGCCCAGTCGCTGGTTGCGAATCTTTCCGATGCCGACTTTGCCGTCACCTCGGTCGAAGACAAACCCTACACCCGCCGCCCAGCAGCGCCATTCACCACCTCCACGCTGCAGCAGGAAGCTTCCCGCAAGTTGCGCTGGAGCTCCAAGATCACCATGCAGATCGCTCAGCGGCTGTATGAAAACGGGTACATCACCTATATGCGTACCGACTCGGTGTTCCTCTCCCAGGAAGCCACCACCGCGGCACGCAAGCAGGCCACCGAGCTGTACGGCGCCGACTCCGTGCCGGCCAAGCCACGCGTGTACAAGGCGAAGTCCGATGCCGCCCAGGAAGCCCACGAAGCGATCCGCCCCGCCGGTGACATGTTCCGTCGCCCGAAGGACGTGCGCTCGTCGCTGTCCAAGGATGAATACGCGCTCTACGAGCTGATCTGGAAGCGCACCGTGGCTTCGCAGATGGCCGATGCCAAGGGGTTCACCGCAACGATCAAGCTGCAGGGCACCGCGGGCGATAGCCGTGTTGCCGAGTTCTCCGCATCGGGTACCGTTATCACCTTCCGCGGCTTCCTTGCCGCCTATGAAGAGGGCAAAGACGAGCAGGCCCTTGAAGCTGCCGCCCAGGAGGCAGAAGCCCGCCTGCCGCAGCTGTCCGTGGGACAGCACCTGGCGGGCGACGAGTTGCTGGCGCTGGGCCACGAGACCACCCCGCCGGCACGCTACACCGAAGCGTCGATCGTCGCTGAGCTGGAAAAGCGCGAAATCGGCCGCCCATCGACCTACGCTCCGACCATTTCCACCATCATGGATCGCGGTTACGTGACCAAGCGCGGTGGGGCATTGGTGCCAAGCTGGATTGCCTTCTCGGTGATTCGACTGCTTGAAGAGCACTTCGCCAAGTACGTCGACTACGACTTCACCGCCCGGTTGGAAGACGACCTGGATGAAATCGCCAAGGGCCACCGTGCACGCACCGACTGGCTGAACCTGTTCTACTTCGGCAAGGGCGCAGAGTCAGAGACCGAGGGCTTGAAGCATGTGGTCGATAACCTCGGCGATATTGATGCCCGTGCCATCAACTCGATTCGAGTCACCGATGACATCACCTTGCGCGTTGGCAAGTTCGGGCCATACCTGGAACGCGCCATCCCGGAAGGCGCCGAAGAGGGCACGGAACCGCAGCGCGCCAACGTGCCAGAAGATCTTGCCCCTGATGAGCTGACCGCAGCGAAAGCTGAAGAGCTCTTTGCCACCGCCCAGGTTGCTGAAAAGGATTTGGGCAACGATCCGGAAACCGGTCGCAAGATCGTGGCCAAGGATGGACGCTACGGCGCCTATGTCACCGAGATCATTCCAGAGCCAACGGCCGAGGATTTGGCTGCGTTGCCCGTTGAGTATTACAAGAACGGCAAGCCAAAGCCACCTAAGAAGCCTGTCAAGATCAAGCCGCGTACCGCCTCGCTGTTCAAATCGATGAGCGTGGAATCGGTGACCTTGGATGATGCGCTGAAGCTGATGAGCCTGCCACGTGTGCTGGGCGCCGACGCTGAAGGTGAAGAGATTACCGTGCAAAACGGCCGTTTCGGACCCTACCTGAAGAAGGGCAGCGATTCGCGATCCATTGAAAGCGAAGACCAGATCTTCACCATCACTTTGGACGAAGCCTTGGAGATCTATTCCCAGCCAAAGCAGCGTGGCCGCCGTGCCGCCGTGCCTCCATTGGCGGAATTCGGTGTGGACCCGACCAGCGAGAAGAACATCGTGGTCAAGGATGGCCGTTTCGGTCCGTACATCACTGACGGGATCACCAACATCACCGTTCCTCGCGGAACGTCGCTGGAAGAACTGACTCGTGAAAAGGCCATCGAACTGTTGGCCGATAAGCGAGCCCGCGGTCCGGTCAAGCGCACGGCTACGAAGGCCCCGGCCAAGAAGAGCACCGCCAAAAAGGCACCCGCGAAGAAGACCACAGCCAAGAAGACCACCGCAAAAAAGACTGACTAACAGTCCTTGCACGGCCAAACGAGGAGCGCACCATGAGACTAGGTGTACTGGATATCGGTTCGAATACCGTTCACCTTTTGCTCGTCGATGCTTACCCGGGAGCCCGACCGGTTCCCTATGCATCGCACAAGCGTCCACTGTCCTTGGTGCGCTACCTCAACGAATACGGTGCCATCACTGAAGAGGGCCAGCAGGAACTGATTTCGTTCATCAATGAGGCGGTCAAGTTCGCCGGCAGCCATCAGGTAGAAGACTTCATGGCGTTCTGCACCTCGGCGATCCGCGAATCTTCCAATGGCTCCAGCGTCCTGGACCGGGTGAAAACCGAGACTGGCGTGAGCTTGATGGAACTAACCGGCGAAGAAGAAGCCGGCATGACCTTTTACTCGGTGCGCCGCTGGTTCGGCTGGTCTTCGGAGTCCATCCTCAACCTCGATATGGGTGGCGGTTCCCTGGAACTGGCATGGGGCACCGACGAGTTTCCGCAGACGGCCTATTCGGTCCCGCTGGGTGCTGGCCGCCTGACGCGTGAGTGGCTGCCCAACGACCTGCCTTCCATCAAGGAAGTGAAGGAGTTGCGCACCTACGTCCGCGACGTGCTCAGCGACCCGGCGACAGAACTTCGCCAATACGGCAAGCCGACCTTGGCCACGGCCACATCCAAGACGTTCCGTTCGCTGGCACGCATCACCGGTGCGGCACCGAGCGATGAAGGACCCTACGTCAAGCGAGTTTTGAACCGGGAAGCACTCAAGCTGTGGACCAATCGCCTGACGGCCATGAGCTGGGCCGAACGTGCAGAATTGCCGGGTGTCTCCGAGATTCGTGCCCCGCAGCTGTTGGCTGGGGCAATTGTCGCCCACGAGGCGATGAGCGCGCTGAAATTGAAATCTGTGCGGATCTGTCCCTGGGCAATTCGTGAAGGTTTGATGTTGCGACGTTTTGATCACGTGATGTTTGACTCCGCGACACCGCTCAGTAGTAGCGTTGGTGTAGGAGAAGTAGCGCTGGCTCATGAAAAACATCAATTTCTCGCTGAGCCTAGCAACTAGACTTTCTCGGTGATACAGGTGTTCCTCTGCACGAGGGCCACGGTAACAGGAGGCAGGGCATGGAAGACCAGAAGAGTTCTTATAAGGTGCCAGTCACCTTGTCCAGCGCGTCAGTTTATCCGCTGAGCGTTCATGATGCCTTCGCAATGGCCAAAGACGTGGGATACGACGGCATCGAAGTATTGGTTACCGGAAATGCCGCTAGCCAGTCGGCCAGCGCACTAAAAGAACTAATGGACAAGTACCAATTGCCCATCTTGGCCATCCACGCCCCGACGTTGCTGCTCACGCAGCAGGTGTGGGGTTCAGCATGGGCGAAAATTGAGCGCTCGGTGATCCTGGCCCAAGCTGTGGGAGCGAGCGTAGTTGTTGCTCATCCGCCCTTCAGATGGCAAGGCGCCTATGCCGAAAATTTCGGCGAGGGAGTACAGCGGCTCATTGATACCACCGGCATGAAAATTGCCGTTGAAAATATGTATCCCTGGCGAGCTCGCGGTCGCGAGGCTAAAATGTACCTTCCGCATTGGAACCCCGTCCCGCAGCATTATCAACACGTCACCTGGGACTTCTCCCACGCCGCCATCGCAAACATGGATTCGCGGCAAGCAGTGGAAGATCTTGGGCAAAGGCTGTCGCACGTACACCTTTGCGATGGGCTGGACAACGGAAAAGATGAGCATCTGGTCCCCGGCCTTGGCACCCAGCGGGTGGCGGAATCCCTGCAATATTTGCGAGATGTCGCGTGGGAAGGAACCTTGGCTGTGGAAGTGTCCACACGCAAAGCCAAGAACGCTGGCCAAAAAGAAGAATGGCTGGGAAAGACCCTTGAGTTTGCCCGCGAGCACTTATCTGCGAGCAACGACCGCAACCCAATGAAACAATGAACTTATGAGCGAAGCAACAAAAAACCTGACCCTGTCCTTCCTCGGCGCTGGCTCGATGAACGGTGCCATCCTGCGAGGCATCATCGCTTCGGGCCATGACCCCAAGCTGATTACCGCCACTGTGCGCAGCGACCAGCGCGCGCCAGAACTTCGCGCACTTGGAATCAACGTCTTAGTCAGCGAACAAGACGCGGAGGCCAATGCCAAGGCCGCCGCCGACACGGATGTCATTTTCCTTGGCGTGAAGCCAGTGGGCATCACCGACCTGTGCGAAGAGATCTCGGGAGCATTGACCCCGGACAAGGTTGTCGTTTCCGTCGCCGCCGCAATCACGCTGGAAAGCATGCAGGCGCACCTGCCAGCTAATCAGCCGGTCATCCGCTCCATGCCCAATACTCCATTGATGGTCGGTGCCGGCGTTGTCGGCTTGAGCCCGGCACTGAGCGTCAGCGAAGAACAGACCCGCCTGGTGACCGAGCTGCTGTCGGGATCCGGCGACGTGCATGTCATTGATGAAGCGCAGCAGAACGCCCTGTCGGCGATCTCCGGTTCGGGCCCAGCCTATGCCTTCTACCTGGCCGAGGCCATGGCCAATGCCGGAGTGGCTATGGGGCTGGACGAAAAGCTCTCCATCGACCTGGCGCGTGCCACCGTCGCAGGCGCCGGAAAGATGCTTTCAGACCCGCAGGCCATCCCGGGAGAGTTGCGCAAGGCCGTTACCAGCCCCAAGGGCACCACAGAGCAGGCCATCAAGACCTTTGACGAGCAGGGCATTCCGAAGATCATCGCCGCTGGTACGCAGGCCGCAGCGGCCCGTGCAGCACAGCTCAGCGAAGAACTCGGCTAGGCGCCAGCAGCAACACCAATAAATAAATCGTGGTCGGCACCTATCAATGATGGGTGCCGACCACGAGCGTTTTCAGTACAGAAACTATGGCCGAGCGGCGAAACGTTCAAGAAGATCCACATGGCCCGAGACGATTAGCACGTCTCTGCGCGTCACGATGGTATCGGGGACTGCATAGGTGAAGTCCTCACCTGGCGATTTCACGCCAACGATGGTCACGCCATACTTTGAGCGCACCTGCGACTGGGCAAGGGTAAAGCCCTGGGTTTCCTTAGGCGGATACATTTTGACGATGGCAAAGCCATCATCGAATTCGATGAAGTCCAGCATTCGTCCGCCCACAAGGTGCGCGGCACGGACACCGGCGTCAGCCTCTGGGTAGATTACGTGGTTGGCTCCAATACGGGTCAAGATCTTGCCGTGTGAAGGAGTAATTGCCTTGACCCACAAGTGTTCAATGCCGAGGTCCACCAAATTCACCGTGATCAGCACGGAGGATTCGATGGACGTGCCAACACCAACGACGGCAGAAGAAAATTCCTGGGCGCCGAGTTGGCGCAAAGCGTCAATGTTCGTGGCGTCGGCGGCCACCACGTGCGTCAAAGTGCTGGCCCACTGCTGAACCAATTCGGGACTGCGTTCGATCGCCAAGACTTCTCGGCCCTGCTTGACCAGTGTCTCGGCAACGGACGCACCGAAACGGCCCAGGCCAATTACGAGGACTGGGGCATTGTGGTCCATATTCTTGTCAGCCAATGAGCGGCCTTTCTTCCGGAAGCTTGAATAGTGAATTGCGGTGGCGCATGGTCAGTGCGCTGGCCAGGGTGATGCTGCCGATACGTCCGGCAAACATCAAAACACTGAGGACGTATTTTCCTGCTGGCGGCATTTCTTGGGAAACACCGGTACTCAAACCGACAGTAGCGAAAGCCGAAATCGATTCAAAAAGGGCCCGGGAAAAACCAACGGACTCGTCGATGGTGACCAGGGCACCAGTTGCCACCATCACCAGGGAACCACCCATGGCAACCACGGAGATTGCCACGCGCATGGTGCCCTGCGGGATCTGGCGGCCAAAGGCCCTCACCTCGGTATCGCCTCGGACCTCGGCCATAATTGCCAAGAACATCACGGCGATGGTTGTGACCTTGATGCCGCCTGCCGTGGAAGCGGAACCGCCACCGGCAAACATCAAGGCATCGGTCAATAGCACCGTGACTTGATGGATGTCGTTCTGATCAACCAGGTTGAATCCGCCCGAACGTGTCATGGTCGAAGCAAATAAAGCGTGTATGACCTTGTCGCTCACGGACATCTCGCCAAGAGTCCGAGGGTTGGACCACTCAAAGATAAGCCATAGGAACGCACCAGCGAAGAGCAGGATTGTGGTGACCAACAAGGTCAGCTTGGTATGCAGATTCCACTTTTTGATATTGAACTTGTGAGCCAGCAGGACCATGATCACAGGGAAGCCCAGGGATCCGGCAAAAACTCCGCCCATCAGCGGGGTTAAGATCCACAGGTCGGTCTCGTAGGGAACCAGTCCATCGGAGTGCGGAGTGAAGCCAGCGTTATTAAAGGCTGAAACCGCATAGAAGATGCCATGCCAAATCGACGAAAGGACGCTTTCGCCCAAAATGTAGAAACGCGGAATCAAGAACAGCGCGATAAGTCCCTGCAGGCTAATGGCGGTCAAGATGACAATGCGCAGCAGTGAGCTGACCTCGCCCAGCGCTGAGGCGCCGGAACTGTCCATGGACTTTTGAGCCATGAGTTTTGCCCTGACGCCCAGCTTGCGCGACACCGCGAGGGACATGATTGATGCCAACGTCAGGATGCCCAAGCCGCCCATGAAGGCGGCAATGAGCATGATCAGCTGGCCCAGGAAAGACCAATGCACGGCGGTGGAGACCGTAGTCAGGCCAGTGACGCAGACTGCTGAAACAGCGGTAAACAGCGCATCATGCAGCGGTGTGGCCTCTCCAGCCGACGAGGAAAAAGGCGCAGCCAGCAGCGAGGTGAAGACGGTGATGGCCAGGACGAAGACGCCGAGGGTCAAGCGTGCGGGGGAGCGCACGGTGAAGTCGGCAATCGACATGCGGAACATTAGCCATCTTTTGCGATGCTGTTCGCGCAGTTCAGCTGCCCGGGACCGAGGGCCCAGATCACTGGCAGTGCTCATCTGTAACTCGCTGTTTCTTAGGGACAGGTGGATAACGAGAGTGGAAGTTGAAGTCCTTCTAGTAATTTACGCGTTTCCTGCGCTAAACGCTTGCCTTGCGGGCCTAAAGAATGGCGGGGTCGCCCAAAGCGCCATATATTCATGAGTTGGATCACCATCGGGTAGCCTGAAAAAGTGTTAGATCCGCAACAGGCCCCTCGGCCAACCATGGTCATGTGGGATGAACAGTACCTGAAGTACAAATTCAGCGACTGGCATCCCATGCACCCGCTCAGGCTCGAACTGACCTATCGGCTCAGCGAAGAGCTCCAGGTGCTGGACGCAGACAACGTTAAGATTCATGCGCCCGAGATTGCCGGCGATACGGTGATCCGCACGGTTCACGACCAGGGATACATTGATCAGGTCCGGCGCGTAAGCGACGACCCATCGCTGATAGCCGAAGAATTCGGGCTAGGCACCGAAGATGATCCGGTCTTTGCCGGAATGCACGATGCCGCTGCGCGCATCGTCGGCGGATCCGTTATCGCGGCCCAAGCGATCATGGACCAGGACACGGTGCGTGCGGTGAATTTCGCTGGAGGCATGCACCATGCCTCCAAGAACAAGGCGAGCGGATTCTGCATTTACAACGACGCGGCAGCCGCGATCCAGCGAATGCTTGATCAAGGCGCGCAGCGAGTGGCCTACATCGATGTCGATGCCCACCACGGCGACGGCACAGAATCCATCTTTTGGGATGATGAACGGGTCCTGACAATTTCGTTGCACGAGTCAGGGCTGTCCCTATTCCCTGGCACTGGGTTCGCCAATGACATTGGTGGTGAGCAAGCCCAGGGCAGCGCCGTGAATGTGGCTTTGCCTGCAATGACCGGGGATTCAGGTTGGATGCGCGCCTTCCACGCAATCGTTCCGCAGCTGATACATGCCTTCAAGCCAGAAATCATTGTGTCCCAGCATGGGTGTGACGCCCATCGAGATGATGACATGACCAACTTGAAGCTTTCGGTTGACGCGCAGCGCCAAGCGGCCTTGGATATTGCGCAGCTTGCAGACGATGTCTGCGAGGGGCGCTGGCTGGCGACCGGCGGCGGTGGATATAACATCACTGCTGTGGTGCCAAGAACCTGGACCCATTTGACCGCCATCGTTGCCGGCAAGCCGGTTCCGCTGCGCACGTATGTGCCTGAGATATTCCGCAGGCACGTTCTTGAACGCTACGGGCGCGCGGTGCCCTATCTCATGGGTGACGACGCGCAGTTGTGGTGGAGAAACTGGGAAGTCGGATACGACCCTGCTGACCCCGTGGACCGCACGATTATTGCGACGCGCAAGGAAATCTTCCCGCTCTATGGTCTCGATCCGTGGTTTGACTAGCCAGGATGACTTGGTCGCAAGCATTCGATCCTGGAATTTCGTAGCGGAATGGATGGCCAAATCAATGACCATTTGATCATATGCCGTTAGGGTTATGTATGTGGCAATTGATGAAGTTTTTTCGGCGTTGGCAGAGCCAACCCGTCGCAAGATAATTGAAGCGCTCAAAAATGAGCCAAAAGCCGTGGGCGCGCTGGTCACCGAGCTGGAGATTTCCCAGCCAACGGTGTCCAAGCACCTGAAGGTATTGCGCGAGGCGCAGCTGGTCAGCATGGCCGCTGCTGGCCAACGTCGTATCTACAGTATTGATACTTCTGCGCTGGAGGACTTAGTGCATTGGTGCGCCGACTTGGTGCCCGTTCCTGAAGCCGAAGAGCAGCTGGTTGGCAATCAAGCGAATTCGCAGCTTGCGACTGCAGCGAATCCAACAGCTCAGCAGATTGGCCGCAGCGTCGGGCGCGGATTGGAACAAGTCACCGGTCGAGCCCAGGAATTCCTGGAACGGCTCCCTCGTTTTGGGCGCCGTCGCTAGCTGATCCTTCTAACTGTTCTGGCGCTGCCGGCAGCGTGGCAAGTGATTCACGTTACGGCCATGTTTCCGATTTATAACCGAGGATTTTTCCTCACGGTGCTCAGCGTGGGATTCTCATGAACGGGGCAGTGACGCCATGTGTGAGGTACCTCAGGCGCTTGTTCCTGTCCCAAGATGAGGAGAGAAACTTGGACAAGCACTTAGCTTCGATTCGCGACGAAGTCTTCCGACGCAATCCCGGTGAAGCAGAATTCCACCAGGCCGTCACGGAAGTATTTGAAAGCCTTGAAGCGGTTTCGCTCAAGCACCCTGAATACGCCGAGGCCGCCATTCTGCAGCGCTTGTGCGAACCCGAGCGACAGATTATTTTCCGTGTGCCTTGGGTTGACGACCAGAACCGAGTTCAGATCAACCGCGGCTTCCGAGTTGAATTCAACTCCGCGCTGGGCCCATACAAGGGCGGTCTGCGTTTCCACCCTTCGGTCTACCTGGGCATCGTCAAGTTCCTTGGCTTTGAACAGATTTTCAAGAACTCCCTGACCGGCATGCCAATCGGCGGCGGCAAGGGCGGTTCGGACTTCGACCCACGCGGCAAGTCCGATGGCGAAGTCATGCGCTTCTGCCAGTCCTTCATGACTGAGCTGTACCGCCACATCGGCGAATACACCGACGTGCCTGCCGGTGACATTGGCGTGGGCGGCCGAGAGATCGGCTACCTCTTCGGCCAGTACAAGCGCATCACCAACCGCTACGAATCAGGGGTCTTGACCGGCAAGGGACTGAGCTGGGGCGGATCATTGGTTCGTCCAGAAGCCACCGGCTATGGAGCTGTAATCTTCACCGAAGAGATGCTCAAGACTCGCGGGCAGTCCTTCGACGGCCAGCGCGTGGTCGTTTCGGGCTCGGGCAATGTTGCCATCCATGCCATCGAGAAGGCCCAGGACCTCGGCGCCACAGTTGTCACCGCATCAGATTCTGCCGGCTTCATCCTTGATGAAGGCGGCATTGATCTTGAACTGCTGCGCCAGATCAAGGAAGTCGAGCGAGGACGTATTTCTGAATACGCGCAGCGTCGCGGCACCAGCAACGTCACGTACGTTGCTGGAGGCAGCGTATGGGACGTAGCGGGCACCGTGGCGTTGCCATGCGCCACCCAGAACGAGCTCGGCGAAGCAGCGGCCAAGAAGATGGTCGCCGCTGGCACCATCGCCGTTGCAGAAGGCGCGAACATGCCGACCACGGCCGAAGCCACCGCCATCTTCCAGGGTGCCGGCGTGCTCTTTGGCCCAGGCAAGGCCGCCAACGCCGGTGGCGTGGCCACCTCCGCGTTGGAGATGCAGCAGAATGCCAGCCGTGATTCGTGGAGCTTCGAACACACCGAACGCCGACTCAGCGAAATCATGGTCGGTATTCACGACAGCTGTGCCGCCACCGCCGATGAATACGGAATTCCCGGCAATTACGTAGCTGGCGCAAACATCGCCGGATTCGTGAAGGTTGCCGATGCCATGCTTGCGCAGGGTGTGATCTAAGAAAACGGTTTGTTGCGATCCGCACGGCATACCTCGTTGAGCTGGGACTTGCCGTGCGGATTGTCTCGTTTAGGCAACAAAATTTTGATTCTGAAGAGTCCTGAAGTGTTTCGTGATGCAAAAGTTACTAAAGTGCGATTAGACTAGGACAAAGCGAACGTGAACCAGATCGCCGATGTTGATCCAAAGTCGTGTAAGTTCACCTTCGCTAGTAACGCGACGAAATAGAGATCAGCGTCAGGAGAATATCCCGCATGACGGATAAACAGAATTTTGCAGGAGCCCGTTTCATGACGGTGGCCGAAGTGGCTGACATGATGCGCGTTTCCAAAATGACGGTTTATCGGCTGATTCACGCAGGCGATCTGCCTGCCGTTCAGTTCGGCCGCTCCTATCGCGTTCCAGAGAACGCTGTGGAATCCTACCTCAGTGCTGCGGCTATTGATCCGCAGCACGGTACCGGTTCTTACGGTCGATAGTCCGCGCGATGGTCAGAGCATGGCCGAAAAGCGGGTAATCTATTAAGGAACGTTTAACGTCCGGTCAACCTTGTCTTTTTGCTTGCTTGCAAGCAGATGCTTTAGGTTGACGCATTTAATTAGTTTGTGAGGAACCACTATGGGCTCTGTTATCAAGAAGCGCCGCAAGCGTATGTCCAAGAAGAAGCACCGTAAATTGCTTCGTAAGACTCGCCACCAGCGTCGCAATAAGAAGTAAATCTACTTCGAGCATTTTGCCGCTAGGCAATCATCGCCACCGATTCGCAGGTCACCTGCAAACGGTGGCGATTGCTTTATCCAAAAGGTTCCAAGGCCCGCTACGAGCCGGAACGACGCAGAATTGAGCGCCTTGCAGCCCACAAGGCACCGAGCACGCCAGCGGCGCGCAGACCGAACTTCGCCGCCCGCTGACCGGTGCGGAAGTCATAGACCTGCCAGCCGCGACGCTTGGCATAGGCGCGCAACCGGGCATCGGGATTGATGCAGACGGGATGCCCTACAGCTTCCAGCAGTGGCACGTCGTTATAGGAATCCGAGTACGCCCAAGAACGCGACAGCGAGATGCCACGCGCCTTGGCCAGGGACCTGACAGCCTGCGCCTTTTCGGCCGCATGCAAGATCGGGCTGGCCAGAGCTCCGGTATACAAACCATCGCGGCTCTCCACGACAGTGCCCAATGCGCCGGAAAGTTCGAGGCGATCTGCAATGACATTCGCCACTTCCAGGGGAGTAGCGGTGACCAGCCAAACTTCACGGCCGACGCGCAAATGCTGGCGGGCAATCGCCACCGTGCCCGACCACAACTTCGGCTCGATGTATTCGTCATAAATCTCGTTGCCGATTTGTTCAATCTCGGCCACGGGGATGCCGCGAACCATCATCAGCGCTCGGTCACGAATCTGATGGATGTCTCCCAGATGCTCGCCGCGTGCGGCGAAGCGCAATTGCTTCAACGCGAACCAGAGGATCTCACGAAGCTGGAAGAAGCGATGCTCACGGAGCTTGCGGGCCAGCAAATACAGCGAGGCACCACGAACCAAGGTGTTATCCACATCAAAAAATGCGGCAACAGTTCCAGGAACTTGGGCTTCGGTGCGAGCGGAGGCGTTATCGGTGGAAGGCATTTGATCCAGTTTATTTCATCGTAAAGTTCAAGCGCGGTTACGGCTCGTGAGATTATAGTCAGGTGAGTACATTGCATCAGATTCAGCTGTTGGTTCGTAAAGACTGCCATCTTTGCCACGCGGCACGAGCAACAGTTGCTGAGGTAACGAGCCGCTTGAACATGGAATTTTCTGAACTTGACATTGACGAGCACCCAGAACTTCTGTCCAGGCACCACGAGGAAGTACCGGTGCTATTTATCGATGGGCAGGTCAAAGACTTCTGGACTATCGACCCGCAACGGCTAGAGCGTCTGCTCAGCAACTAGCCGCGGTGGCAAAGCTGACTACGCATTGTGCTCGATTAGCCCATTGGAAAGTGCAGGAGTACAAAGATGTCTGAGCTTGAAGCTCGTGTCCTGCCTGAAGCCACATTGGCGCGACTCACACAGTATTTACGGGCACTGAATGCGCTGGAAGCCCAAGGGCTGGAACGAACCAGCTCCGGGGTGCTGGCCAAGGAAGCGGGCGTGAACCCCTCGATCCTGCGCAAAGACCTTTCCTGGCTTGGATCCTACGGAACTCGTGGCGTCGGCTACGTCGTACGCGAGCTGGCAGAGCACATCAGCAGGACCCTTGGGCTGAACCAGGACTGGAAAGTCGCCATTGTCGGCGCCGGTAACCTTGGCCGGGCCTTGAGCGGGTATGCAGGATTCACTTCGCGAGGTTTCAACGTCAAGGCCATTTTTGATGTTGATCCTGCACTCATTGGCGAGCCAGTCGGTGAGCTGCGGGTGGAATCCATTAGCGACCTTGCCTCAGTCATAGACCGTGAAGAAATCAACATCGTCGTTCTCGCAGTGCCCGGCGACGCTGCCCAAGACCTGGTCTATGCGCTTGCTGAATTATCTGTGCGCTCGGTACTTTCATTTGCGCCGAAGCCATTAAAAGTTCCAGCCGGCATGAACCTGCGCAGGGTCGACCTTTCTACGGAACTCCAGATTTTGGCCTACTTGGCGGTCCAAGGCTAGGACCGCGGCGGTACGCAAAAAGCGGTGCCATTTCGTCAAAGCTGACGAAATGGCACCGCTTGCTGCTTAACGGCTCGGGCTGAGCTTCCGTTTACCGGTAGCCTGCTCGACGCGCCATGCGGCGCTGCGCGATGTATTCCGATGAAGGACGCAACCACGCGAAGACCACGCCAGCGATGCCGAGGAGGATGCCGATAATGTACACGGCGTTCAAGGCCCCGGCCTGGCTATCGGCAAACATGCTGATCATTGGCACGGACGTGAACAGGCCCAACAAGGACAAGGCTGCCAAGATGGTGGCGATGATGCGCATGGCGCCAACACCACGGCCAACAAAGAATCCGACGAGGAAGTACAAAATCACCGAAATGACCGCACCCACCAGGGCAAAGCTGGTCATCATGGTGTTGGCCTGGGAAATGAACGCTTCTGGGCTGCTCATCATCTGCTGCAAGGTGGGATCCTGGGCCATCTCAGGAGTCGACTGCATCTGGGTCTGCAATTCTTGCTCAACCATCGACCACTGGGAAGAAACCATGTTGCCAAACATGTTGGAGGTGGAAATCATCCAGCTGGAAATTGCCCCGACGATGCCTGAGAGCAGAATTAGCAGGAATGAAATCTGCAGGGTCTTCGGCCGCTCAGCTGGTGGCTGCACGGCGGCATAGCCGCCCTGGTCCGGGTATTGGTTGAAACCAGGTGCCACGGGGGACTGGCCGTAGGGGTTCTGCCCGTACTGCGGCTGCGGCTGCGTGTAGGGGTTTTCGCCATATGGGTTCGGATTCGGGCTCTGAGCCCCAGATTCCGGGTTGTATGGTTGGCCCGGTTGATTCGGATCGTAGTTGCTCATGGTTCATCGTCCTTTGGTTCGTCTTGCCTTTATACCCAAGCCTAGTGGGACAACTTTGTGAGCGAGCCCTCCGAAAGGATGGTTTTTCCATATGGGAATCCCATGCATGCGCTGTGAATAGTTGACGGTGGACACAATATGTCTATTTCGAACTGAATTTTTGAGACACTGGAAGCATGCCTTTATCGACCGTCCATTTGTTGCGCCACGGGGAAGTTTTCAACCCTGACCGTATTCTCTACGGACGGATCCCCGGTTTCGGGCTTTCGGATCTCGGTTTCAAGATGGCTGATGCTGCTGGCGAATTCTTCGCGCAGCGCCAAGCCGACGGGGCCAATGTGGTCCGGCTTGTAGCCTCTCCGCTGATCCGTGCGCAGCAGACCGCTGCACCGACAAGCCGTGCCCTGGACCTTCCGATTCATACTGAAGATCGTGTCATCGAAGCGGGCAATAAGCTCCAGGGCCTGTCCAAGGTCGCAGACCACCTCCGCCAGCCGAAGTACTGGCCGCTGCTGGTCAACCCGCTGAAGCCTTCATGGGGCGAGCCTTATGCGGAGCAGGTGCAGCGCATGCGCGAAGCCATGGATGACCACCGTCGGGCGGCTGTTGCCGAACACGGCGAAGGCGCCGAAGTCATTATCGTCAGCCACCAGCTGCCTATCTGGGTAACCCGCCGCGAAGCTGAGAAGAAGCCCCTGTGGCATGACCCTCGCCAGCGGGAATGCACCCTGGCATCCATCACCAGCTTTGATTTTGAAGGGGACGAATTAGTCTCCGTGCGATACACCGAACCATGCCCCGAGCTGTTGGCCGGTGCCGCAAATATCCCGGGAGCCTAAGGAAATGACTGATCCTGTGCCTAATCCTCGCAATCTGAGCCGTCGCACGATGTTGCGTTCGCTGATGGTAGCTGCCGCCATTGTTCCCTTGGCGGCTTGCAGCGGCAAGGAGGATTCCTTGACCGCCCAAGCCAATAGCGGTGATGGGAAAAACTACATCGCTGGCGACGGAGCCGTACAGGAATACGAAGTTTCCCAACGCAGCGAACCCGTGGAAATCAAGTCAAAGACCTACCACGGCACCGACGTTGATTTCAGCCAGTGGCAGGGCAAGCCAGTGGTGATGAACTTCTGGTACGCCGCCTGCGCACCATGCCGCATCGAGGCACCAGACTTGAAAAAGCTCGCCAATAACTTTGGCGACAAGGTTGAATTCATCGGTGTTAACGTTCGCGACGAAGCAGAAGCCGCGAAGGCGTTCGAGCGTACCTTTGACCTGCCGTACGAATCCATTCAGGACACCAACGGCGACGTGCAGCTGGCGATGACCAAGTATGTGCCGCTTCAGGCCGTGCCCTCGACTCTGGTGCTCGATCGCAAGGGACGCGTCCGCGCCCGAGTTATCGGCGCCGTCGACCCGAGCACCTTGAAGTCGCTGATTGACACCGCCTTGACCGAAGAGCTGTGATCCAGGCGGTGACCTCAAACCCATTTGCTGACATCGTCCTGGACGGGTCTTTACTGCTTGCCGCGCCCGTGGCCATGTTGGCGGGATTGGTTTCCTTCCTCTCTCCCTGTGTTCTGCCGTTGGTTCCCGGTTACCTTGGGTACGTCACCGGCTTGACCGGCGCAGATCTGAAAGATCATCGCCGTGGACGAGTAATTCTGGGCATCTTGCTCTTTGTCCTGGGGTTCTCTGTTGTCTTCATTGCCGCTGGGGTTCTCTTCAGCCAAGCAACCGCGTGGCTGAGGTTCAACGGTTCATGGGTCACCCAAGCTTTGGGAATTGTCGTTGTTTTCATGGGCATCGTCTTCATGGGCGGATTCTCCTGGATGCAGCGTGATCGAAAGATCCACAAGAAACCACCTGCCGGTTTATGGGGCGCCCCTGTCCTTGGCCTGACCTTTGGCTTGGGTTGGGCTCCGTGCATCGGGCCAACCCTGAGCGCCGTGTTGATCATGTCCACCGGTTCCGATGCCAACGTCGCCCGGGGGACTCTGCTCACGGTGTTTTATTGCCTCGGGCTGGGCTTGCCCTTCATCCTTATTGCGCTGGGACTGCAGCGCGGAATGCAGGCCTTGGCGTTTTTCCGGAAGCACCAGGTTTTCATCATGCGTTTTGGCGGCGCTCTGCTCATTGCCCTGGGCCTGGTCATGGTGACCGGGCTATGGGGAACATGGGTTTCAGAACTGCAAAACTGGTTTGCCAATGAAGTGAGGTTGCCAATTTAATGGCGAAACAACAACGGAAACTCAAAGGGTCCCAGGACGCTCCGGCGCTGGGATTTGTAGGGTCCATGCGCTGGATCTGGACTCAGCTGACGTCCATGTCGACGGCACTATTCTTGCTGTTGCTGCTGGCCGTCGCCGCAGTGCCAGGCTCGATTTTCCCTCAGCGCGCATCCAATCCAGAGACGGTTGTGCAGTATCTGGACCAGCATCCAGTGGCCGGTCCATGGCTTGACCGCTTCCAGATGTTCGAGGTGTATTCCTCCGTCTGGTTCTCTGCCATCTACATCCTGTTGTTCGTTTCCCTGGTTGGCTGCATCATTCCGCGTGTGAAGAAGCACGCCCAGGCATTGCGCACGCCTCCACCGCGCACCCCGGCCCGGCTAGATCGCCTGCCGCAGTACGCGTCGCATGAAATTCTGGAAGGCGAATCGGACACCCCCGATGAGGACCAGGTCATTGATGACTCGTTCAAGATTCTGAAGAAACGCGGTTACCGCGTGGAACGGCGCAATGATGCCGGCGTCCGTTCGGTCTCGGCAGAACGCGGGTACACTCGCGAAATTGGCAACCTGCTCTTCCACATCTCCTTGATCGGGGTCCTTGTATCTGCGGCAATTGGCGGGGCCTTCGGCTACACCGGACAGCGCGTGCTGGTTGAGGGGGAGACCTTCGTCAACTCGCTGGTCGCCTATGATTCGTTCACTCCGGGCACGACTTTCAACGCGGATAAACTGCCTGGATATTCCGTCAAGCTCGAGAAATTCGACATTGTTTTTGACCGTGAATCCGAGTCGCACTTCGGGCAGCCGCTGGACTTCACCGCACACGTCCAGGTGCGCAAGGATGCCCAGTCAGATCCGGTCAAGCAGGATCTGAAGGTGAACCACCCACTGCGCATCAATGGCGCAGATGTCTATCTGGTCGGCAACGGCTACGCCCCGGTGATCACCGTGCGCGATAGCAAGGGCAACGTCGCCTACTCGGGCCCGGCAGTATCGGTCCCGCAGGACTCGGTCTACACCTCGATGTTCGTTCTGAAGGTTCCTGACGCGGTCCCGGATCAGCTGGGTTTCCAGGGATTCTTGCTTCCTACCGCATTGGTTGATGAAAATGGATTCGGCATTTCAGGTGACCCCAATGCCATCAACCCGCAGCTGCACTTGAATTCCTTCTACGGGAATTTGGGGCTGGATAACGGTAATCCGCAGAACGTTTTTGTTCTGGACACCGAGAAGATGAAGGCGCTCAATAGCCGCGAGCTTGACGCCGGCGGCATCATCCTCGAAGCCGGACAGACCTACCAGCTGCCCGACGGCAAGGGAAGCATCAGCTTTGATGACCTCAAGCGCTATGTTGCACTGGACGTGAACTACGATCCGGGAAAGCTTCCCATCGGCATCTTCGCGGCCTTGGCACTGCTCGGCTTGGGTGTTTCATTGTTCACTCCTCGTCGCCGAGTCTGGATCAAGCTGAAGCATCAGGATGGCAAGCGTAGTATCGAATACGCATTGTTGGCTCGTGGCGAAGATCCGCGACTGGAACGCGAAGCGGCAGAACTACAGAAGATCTTTGACAAGGCTTGGCCACTGGCAAGCCAGGAGCAAAACCAAGGAGCAGTAAATGGGTAACGCTGGGGCATTAGCACCAATTAATGAATCGCTCGGTGAATACAGCCAGTTGTTCATGCTGCTGGCAGCCATGGTCTATGGGGTTGTCTTCATCATCTTCGCCCTCGACTTGGCGAAGACCAACAAGTCCATTACGGAAATGGATTCCGCGGCCCTCAAGCGCGATGCAGAGATGCTGGTTGGCGCCAGCGGCGCTGTCTCCGGAACCGGACGTAAGCGCCGCGGCGCGAGCGAGCGTGCGGACAACATCAGCGACGATATTGTCACCGACAAGATGAACTACACCGAGTTCTCGTCCAAGCGCCCAATGGCCCGCATGGCTGTGGTGCTGATGTGGCTGGCAGTTGCACTGCACGGCTTCGCCGTGGTCTCCCGTGCACTAGCGGCCCACCGCGTGCCGTGGGGCAACATGTATGAGTTCCTGACCACCGGCGCCTTCGTTGTGGCCCTGGTGTACCTGGTAGTGCTGATCATCAAGGATCTTCGCTTCATGGGTTCATTCATCTCTGGCCTGGTCACCCTGATGCTGTGCGCAGCTACCATCGGATTCCCGACTCCGGTTGGCCACCTGGTTCCAGCGCTGCAGTCGCCATGGATCGTCATCCACGTGTCCATCGCCGTTTTGGCTTCCTCGCTCTTCGCCATCAGCTTTGCCATGAACGTGCTTCAGCTTTTGCAGCACTCCCGCATGAACCGCTTGGCAAACGGCCAGAGCGACAAGCTTCCTTTCATGCGCGTTGTCCCAGGTGCTGGCGCCTTGGAAAACTTCGCTTACCGCATCAACACCATTGCATTCGTGATGTGGACCTTCACCGTGATGGCCGGCGCTATCTGGGCTGAAGCTGCCTGGGGACGCTACTGGGGCTGGGATCCAAAGGAAGTTTGGTCCTTCGTGATCTGGGTTGTGTATGCAGGCTACCTGCACGCGCGTGCTACCGGTGGTTGGACAGGTCCACGTTCGGCATGGTTGTCCATTGTCGGGTTCCTGTGCGTGGTCTTCAACTTCACTATTGTGAATATCTTCTTTGATGGACTGCACTCCTACGCTGGTGTCTAAGGCCTAGAAAACTTCTACAAGCAGGAAGCGATACCCCTGATGGGGTATCGCTTCCTGCGTTTAACCGGATGGCTCGGACGCGCTAGGGCGCTACCGGAATTCCTGCAGCGCGTGGCTACTTGGCGCAAAGCGGCTGTGCCAGGGCCGTCAAGCATCCATCGCTCGTGGGTACATGAAAGCCCCGGCGTTCCCCTTCACAAGATCAGTGAGCGGGGGTCGGCACGGGGCTTGAGGCTGGTTGTGCTGGGAAGCGGCTGGAGCTGGATTCTAGGCCTTGGAATCAGGAGCGTCGCTGTCGGTGTCCTCGGGCTTCTCAGGAGCTGCTGAGCCGGTGTCCTCTGGCTTCGACGGCGAATCGGAGCTCTTCGGATCCTTGGCCTGGGATTTGAGTTCTTGCTCACGGGCCTTCGACTCTTCTTCTCGCTGCTGCTGTCGTCGCCAGACTTCGAGTTGGCGCAAGAAATCCTCATCGTCATCCGGTGCCGTCTGGTGTGCCGATGGCTGATTGCCGGTGTTCACGGGACGCCCCAAAACGAACCACAAAATGGCACCGACCAGTGGAAGGATGATGATCACCACGAACCATGCTGACTTTGGCAAGGACCGCACGAGATGCTTCTGCGCGCGGCTGCATTCGATCAACGTGTAAATCATCAAGGCGACCGAAACTACTGCTGCGAATATAAGGAGGCGGACCATGATTCCATTCTAGTGATAATCCGGCTCACAGCTTCATCGGTAGACTTGAAGTTATGCAGTTTCTGAAATATACAGTTCTTCGTCTGGGCATATTCTGCGCAGTGTTCCTGGGCTTGTGGCTTGGCCTGAGCTGGCCAATCTTCATCGCCGGAATTATTGGCCTGATTTTCGCCTTTGCCATTGCCTACCTTTTCTTTAACAATCTTCGGCTCAAAGCCAACGAAGATGTGCGCAATGCTTTTAATAAGACCACTGCGAACAAGAGCAGCAAACAGCTGGCGGAAGAAGCCATCGAGGACGAATTCGATGAGTCCCGGCGCAAGACGCAGCCACCTGCCGAGTAAAATCCACCGAGCGCTTCTGCCGGCAACGAAAAAGCCTTGGCTTGCCAGTACCAATTCAATGGACTGACAAGCCAAGGCTTTTTCTATGATCTATGGCCTTCTGTGTTGCTTAGAACCAAACGCCAAGAATGATCGCCAGGGCAAACAACACAGCGTACACCATGTTCAGCATGCCCGTTTGCTTCAGGACCTGAACCAGTTTAGGAAGTTCGTGCTCGCGCAGCATGAGCATGGAAGGTGAAATCGCCGGGATGAAGGTGATCAGCACCAGCCACAGCCACGGGAACGTTCCGGTTGCCAAAAGCGGCAACAAGATCGCTATGGCCAACATCAGGACGTAGCTCAGGCGTGCATTGCTTTCGCCAAGACGTACCGCAAGAGTAATTTTCCCAACCTCTTTATCGGTGGGAATATCACGGACGTTATTGGCCATGAGCAGTGCGCAGCCAATCAATCCCGTGCCGATTGCACCCCACAGCGAGGTCAGGGTCAGTTCGTTGATCTGCGTGAACGTCGTACCCAAGGTCGCGACCAAGCCGAAGAAGATGAAGACGTAAATATCTCCCAGTCCACGGTAGCCGTAGGGATTTTTGCCACCGGTGTAGCCCCACGCGGCAAAGATCGCGGCGACACCGACAAGCAGCAACGGCCATGACGACGAGACAACGACAAGAATCAATCCGCAGATTGCTGCCAGGCCAAAGCAGCCGAAGGCAACATTGCGCACATTTTTCGGATCGGTGAGCTTGGAACCGGTGAGGCGCAATGGGCCAACCCGGTCATCATCAGTGCCTCGGATGCCGTCGGAATAGTCGTTGGAGTAGTTCACGCCAACTTGCAGCAACAAGCCAACCAGCAAGGCCAGGACAAAACGGAACCAATGAATGGTTCCGGTTTCGCCCAGTGCAGCCGCAGTGCCGATGACTACCGGGGCAATGACGATAGGCAAGGTGCGCAGACGTGCACCGGAAACCCATTGGGAAAGTGTGGCCACTTTCAGTCCTTTCAGGGCAAGAGAAAAACTCGTACCCTCTAGTTTCCCGCGATCATGCGGGTATGGCGAATCGAGGCTAGTCCCGAACTGCCAATTCATCAATGATCAAGCGACGGTTGAACTTGCCGTTGGGCAGCAATGGCAGGCCCTGCGGGTAGTGGCGCACATGCTTTGGAACTGCTTCCTTGCCTAGCGTACGGCGTACCGCGTCAAAGGCTTCATCGGTCTTGGTGGGGCCAGAGTAGGCCAGGCCAACGCTTTGGCCCCACTGCGAATCCGGCACCGAAACAACCAAGGTCTGGGTGAAGAATTCCTCCAGCAAACCCTCGATTTTTGATGCTGAAAGCTTGATTCCGCCGGTGTTGATCACGTCGTCAACGCGGCCGACAATGCTCAGCCGTTGCCCCTGGACACTGCCCAAATCATCGGTAACGTACCAGCGGCGGCCATCGCGCTCGACAAAGTGTTCTGCCGTGGCCTCAGGAGCATTGGCATAGCCATCGGCCAGCATCGGGCCAGAAACCCAGATGCGGGAATCATGCTCGGCCAGCTGAACTCCGGGAAGAGCTGTGCCGTTATAGACCAGTCCGCCCGAAGTTTCCGAGGAACCATAGGTCTGGAAGATCTTCAGCCCGTGGTGACGGGAACGCACCAGCAAGTCCTTGCTGGCTCGCGCCCCGCCCAGCAAGATGGCATCAAAACGCTTGAGCGCCTGCAAGGTGGCAGGGTCCGGATTATCAAGCAATCGCGCCAGTTGGGTAGGCACCAGGGAGGTGAGCCGATGAGTTTCCACCATCTGGCCGGCGGCCTGCGTGAACGCGGTAGCCGAAAAGCTGCCATCCAAGTCCATGATCACCGGTTTGGTGCCAGCGAAGAGGGACCTGGTCAGCACGCTGAGCCCAGCGACATAGTGCACCGGTAAGGCCAACAGCCATTGGCCTTCGAAACCGAGATATTCGGCGGTCGCCTGGGCACTGGAAGCCAGGGCTTCCACGCTGAGTACCGTGCGCTTGGCCCGCCCGGTTGATCCAGAAGTGCGCACCACGGCCATGGGCTGCTCGAATCCTGGCAGATCTTCTGCCCCGAGATACTCGATGCGCCAGCCAGCGCTGCTGGTGTCATCGGCGATGACCTCGACCGCAGGACCATTGTCATTGGCAGCGCCAGCCAAGGCCGTGAGCAGTTCCTGATGCAGTGCGTCCATGTAGTAGTCCTTTTGCCGGTGCCGCCGCTTAGAAGTAGTAGGGGTAATCGGACCAGTCAGGGTCGCGCTTGCCCAAGAACGCGTCGCGTCCTTCCACTGCTTCATCGGTCATGTAGGCCATGCGGGTGGCTTCGCCGGCGAAGACCTGCTGGCCGGCCAGGCCATCATCGGCCAGGTTGAAGGCGAACTTGAGCATGCGAATGGCCTGCGGGGACTGCTTGGCAATGTCTGCCGCGTATTCCAGGGCCACTTCTTCCAGGCGCTCATGTTCTACGGATTCGTTGACCGCACCCATGCGAACCATGTCGTCTGCGGAGTATTCGCGGGCGAGGAAGAAAATTTCGCGCGCAGTCTTCTGCCCAACCTGGCGGGCGAGCAAGGCCGAACCATACCCGGCATCGAAGGAACCAACGGTGGCATCAGTCTGCTTGAACTTGCCGTTTTCCTTCGAAGCGATGGTCAGGTCCGACACGACGTGCAGCGAGTGCCCGCCACCGGCAGCCCAGCCGTTGACAACGCAGAGGACGACCTTTGGCATGGTGCGCATCAACCGCTGCACCTCAAGAATATGCAGTCGTCCGGCGCGGGCGGGGTCGATGGATTCGCGGGTCTCGCCCTCTGCATAGCGGTAGCCGTCGCGGCCGCGGATGCGCTGGTCTCCGCCGGAGCAGAAGGCATGGCCGCCATCCTTGGGCGAAGGGCCGTTGCCGGTGAGCAGGATCGTGGCGACATTGCTGGTCATGCGTGCGTGATCCATGGCGCGGTAGAGCTCGTCCACAGTGTGCGGCCGGAAAGCGTTGCGTACCTCGGGGCGATCAAAGGCGATGCGCACCGTTGGCAGATCGCGCACGATGTTGCCCAGTTCATCGCGTTCCACCTGGCGATGGTAGGTGATGTCGGTGAAGTCGAATCCCTCAATCACTCGCCAACGCGTGGGATCGAATACGTCGGAAACCTTCTGGGGCAATGCGGAATTATTCTGGCTACTCACCCTATGAATGCTAGTCGGTTTCCGTCCGATCTCTAAGAATCTGGAAATTGCTGGGGCCGATGACTTTATTATTGAACGAATGGTCGGTAAGTTTAGGTGTTGAGGATCACTGAACAGTTTTTGCGCAAGGAGTACAAATGACTGAAGCATTTCTCGTCGGCGGGACACGTACCCCGGTGGGCCGTTATGGGGGAGCACTCAGCGCTGTGCGCCCCGATGACCTGGCCGCCCTGGCCATTCGCAGCCTCATCCAGGATTCTGGGATCGACCCGGCCGCGGTTGATGAAGTGATCCTCGGAAACGCCAACGGCGCTGGTGAAGAGAACCGCAATGTTGCCCGCATGGCGGCCTTGCTGGCGGGTCTGCCAGTGAGCGTGCCCGGTATTACCGTTAACCGCTTGTGCGCTTCGGGCATGAGCGCCATCACCATGGCCAGCCACATGGTCAAAGCCGGAGCCGCGGATGTTGTCATTGCCGGCGGCGTCGAGTCCATGTCCCGAGCCCCATGGGTGATGGAAAAGCCGGATAAGCCATTTGCCAAGCCCGGAGCCGTCTTCGACACCTCCATCGGCTGGCGCTTCACCAACCCGCAATTCCTCTCCGGCGAGCTATCCCGGGACGGCAAAACGACCTTCTCCATGCCGGAGACCGCAGAAGAAGTAGCCCGCGTCTACGGCATCTCCCGCGAGGATTGCGACCAATTTGCCGTCGAATCCCACGCCAAAGCCATGGCAGCTATCGAAGAGGGGCGCTTCCGCGACGAAATTGTGCCCGTGGCGGTCAAGCATCGCAAGGGCGAAACCATCGTGGATACCGATGAAGGGCCGCGCCCGGGAACCAGCATGGATGTTCTCTCCGGATTGCGTCCGGTGGTTGCAGGCGGCCACGTTGTCACCGCGGGAAACGCCTCGTCGCTCAACGATGGCGCCTCTGCCATTTTGGTGGTTTCCGAAAGGGCCCTGAAGAAGTACGCGCTGACTGCGCGGGCCCGCATCATAGATGGCCAAACCGCAGGACTGGAACCAGAGATCATGGGCATGGGGCCGGTGCCAGCCACCCGCAAGGTGCTCGACCGTGCCGGACTTTCGATCGGCGAGATCGGAGCCATGGAAATCAACGAGGCCTTCGCCAGCCAGTCCTTGGCCAGCATGCGCGAACTCGGGGTAGACCCGCAGATTGTCAACCGCGATGGTGGAGCCATCGCGCTGGGCCATCCGCTGGGCTCAAGCGGTTCGCGCATCGTGATCACGCTGCTGGGCCGCATGGAGCGCGAGCTGGCAACAACTGGGCGCAAGCTCGGGGTGGCCACCATGTGCGTCGGAGTTGGCCAGGGCTCGGCAATTCTGCTGGAAGGCGCGTAAGCATGGATAGCACCGCTGAACAATTTGACACCCTGCAGGTGGCCGAGGGCGACGACCGGCTCTGGGTGCGCCTGAACCGCCCCGAAGTGCGCAATGCCATCGACCAGAAAATGGTGGACGAGCTGCATGCCGTATGCACCTATCTGGAGAGGAACCCGAAGATCCTGATCCTGGCCGGAACCGCCAGCCAGCCACCGAGCCAAGAGCATCCCAAGGGCAACAAAGGGATTTTTGCCTCGGGAGCCGATATCTCGCAATTGCGCGAACGCCGGCGCGAAGACGCGCTCGCCGGGATCAACTCCGGAATTTTCGATCGCATCGCCAAGCTGCCCATGCCCGTGATCGCAGCCATGGACGGTTTTGCCCTGGGCGGTGGCGCCGAGCTGGCCTACGCAGCTGACTTCCGCATCGGCACCCCCGAGCTGCGCATGGGGAACCCCGAAACCAATCTGGGCATCATGGCTGCCGCCGGCGCAACCTGGCGGCTCAAGGAACTGGTCGGCGAACCGCTGGCCAAGGAAATCCTGATGGCCGGCAAGGTGCTCACCGGCGAGCAATGCCTGGCCGCTGGGCTGGTGACCGAACTGCATCCGGCCACGGAACTTGAGCCCGCGGCCAATGCGCTGGCCGATCGCATCGCGGCCCAAGACCCGTTGGCCGTGCGCATCACCAAATCCGTGTTCCATGCCCCGCGCGAAGTGCACCCGGTCATTGACACCCTGGCCCAGGGAATGCTCTTTGAATCCCAAGCCAAGTTTGATCGCATGCAAGCCTTCCTTGATCGAAAGAAGAAGTAACTATGAGTGCAACAAGCAATAGCGCCACCGGCAACTTGCCGCAGCGCTGCGGAGTGCTTGGCGGCGGGCGCATGGGCGCCGGCATTGCCCACGCCCTGCTCATGGGCGGCAGCACCGTGGTCGTCGTTGAGCGCGATGAGGCTTCGGCACAGGCAGCCTGCGAGCGGGTCGCAGAATCAGTGGATCGCTCCATCGCCCGCGGGCTGGCGAGCGAAGCCAAGGGCGAAATCATGCAACGCTTCTTGGTCAGCACCGACTACCAGCAGTTCGCCACGGCGCAATTGGTGATCGAGGCGGTGCCGGAAATCTGGGAGCTGAAGGTGTCTTCATTGCAGACGGTGGAGCGGGTGCTGGATGCGGAGGCAGTGCTGGCCTCCAACACCTCCTCCTTGTCGGTGAGCGGGCTGGCCAAGGAGCTGGCACGCCCAGCCAAGTTCCTCGGGCTGCATTTCTTCAACCCCGTTCCGGCCTCAACGCTGATCGAAGTGGTGATTGGGCAGGAAACCGGCAAGGATCTGGTCGAAGCATCCCGCGGTTGGGTGCAAGCCCTGGGCAAGACCCCCGTCGTCGTCAATGACGCTCCGGGTTTTGCCTCATCGCGCCTGGGCGTGGCCATCGCGCTGGAGGCCATGCGCATGGTTGAAGAAGGTGTGGCGAGCGCGGAGGACATCGATAATGCCATGGTGCTGGGCTACAAGCATCCAACCGGCCCGTTGAAGACCACGGACATTGTCGGACTGGATGTTCGCCTGGGAATTGCCGAATACCTGCACGAAACGCTGGGCGAGCGCTTTGCGCCACCGCAGATCCTCAAGGACATGGTGGCCCAGGGCAAGCTGGGTCGAAAGAGCGGCCAGGGATTCTATTCCTGGTAGGACTCGCCAAGCCGAGCCCCTGAAACGCCGCAGTCCCCGCCGGTCACGCGACCGGCGGGGACTGCGGCGTTTCAGGGCGGTTAGAACAGGTGGCCCAGCAGCGAGGCAAAAAGCTCATCGGGATCGCGGGGCAGCCCCTTGGAGGAGAACCACTCGCAAAGATTGACGCAGTCGCGATGCAAGAAGTCCATTCCCTGCGGGTTGCCGGCCAGATCCACGCACTGCGGAACGTCGATGACCACCAGGCGCTCGCCGGAAACCAGGAGGTTGTAGGCCGACAAGTCGCCGTGGGCCACTCCCAGGCCGGCGAACTTTTCCAGGGCCTCGCTGAGCTGCTCCCACAGCGAGGGCAACCGCGGGTCAAAGCGCGTGAGCTGCTGGAGGCGAGGCGCGGCAGCCAACGGATTATCCGGGTCCGCAATGAATTCCATCAGGATTTCAGTGCCGTCAATCTGGACCGGATACGGGACCGGAATGCCCGCCTCGTAGCAGCGCAACAGGTAGGCCCATTCTGCGTTGGCCCACTGCAAGGCGGCGATGTCGCGGCCGTACGCGGAGTTGTTGCGAATGGCTCGATTGTCACGGGATCGACGCGCTGATCGGCCATCGCTGTAGGCCTGCGATCGACTGAATTGCAGGCGGTCCCGCGAGCGGTAGCGTTTTGCGGCCAGCAGGCTTGTTCGCCCGCCGATGGCGCGTTCGAGCAGGAAGACATCACCCTCCTTGCCCGTTTTGAGAATGCCCAGTTCGGTGTCCATGGCACCGGCATCCTCGATCAGCCACAGGGGATAGGGCTGCGGACCGCGAAAGCCCTTCTCGACAAAAGGCCACGTGGAATAGCGCTGGCCGGCAGGCGGCTCGTCAATGGCCGACTCTTTCCAGACGGGCTTGTGCCTGTGGAATTTGAGTTGCGTGTCAGGATCTGCGGATTCAGGAGTAATCAGCCGCGAGCTGGTGGATGGGTCTCCAGCAGGAAAATGCATTGGGAAAAGTCCTTAGAAAAAGGGAAAAATGACCGGGAACGGCGGTAGGCAATCATCGTTACCCCTCCTTCAATAGACTGGTTGGCGTTTACCAATGACTAGAACTCTACAACAGCGAATCAATATGTTGCAATGGGGGAATGAACCAGAGCCTGAACTACCAAAAGCAAACCGGGGATTTGCCGTGGGCAGGGGCCGTGAACGCACGGCATATTTGTGGCGCCTTCTACCGCATGGGGCGCCATGAGTGGCTGAGCGCGGAAGGCTGGCGCCAAATGCAGGGTGATGGCATCACCAAGGTCATTGACCTGCGCAATCCAAGCGAGATTCATCGGCGCGAACATGATCCGGAGGTTCCGGACGCCAGTCTTGCCGGCATTGAACTTGTGAACTTGCCGCTGGAAACACCGGGCAATCAGCGGTTTGAATCGATGGCCGTGCCATATATGAATCACACGGGCATGTATCAGCTGGTCTGCGAGGAATTCGGCAGCCAGCTGCGTGCGGTATTCGAGGACTTGGCGAAATCGCAGGGCGCTACGGTCATCCATTGCTCGGCAGGCCGTGACCGCTCGGGGCTGATCGCCACGCTGTTGCTGGACCTGGCCGGACTGGCGGATCGCATTCTCGTGCACGACGAGCTGGCGGTGCGGGGCATTAATGAATGGCACCGGGTCTCTGGGCGAAAGCATCCCTACGAGAGCTATCGCACCGAGGAAGAACTGCGGGAAATCATCAGCGAGCGTGCTGAGGCACTGGAGGATTTTTGCGCCTGGATCGGTTCAGCGCGCACTTATCTGCTGGCCCAAGGCATGGAAGCTGGCGATCTCGAGCGCCTGCGTTCACTGGCGGCACAGCGCTGATTCGCTGCAGGTATTGCCCTCATTGCGCGGTTGGAGTTTGGGTTCAGGATCCCAAAATCGCCAATTGCGGGTGTCCTTGGTCACGCTCTTCCTGATATGGTTAATATTAATACTGACCGACCGTTCAGGAAGGAATTGTGTCAATGTCGACAAAACAGATCAGCGTAGTGCCCAGCTTCATCGCGGGAAAATGGTGGACTCCCGAATCCGGAGGCGGAACGGAGGTTCGTGACGCCAACACGGGGGAACTGCTTGCCTCGGTTACCAATGACAAATTGGATGTGGCAGCAGCGGTCGCCTATGGACGCGGTACCGGGCAACAGGAGCTGGCCAAGCTGACATTGCATGAGCGCGCGCTGAAGCTCAAGGAGCTGGCGCTGTATCTGAATGAACGGCGCAAGGATCTTTACGAGATTTCGTTCAAAACCGGGGCCACGAAGATCGATTCCATGGTGGACATCGATGGCGGCATCGGGGTGCTCTTCACCTTTTCCTCCAAGGGCCGCCGCGAATTGCCCAACAGCAACGTCATCCTCGACGGTCCCACGGAACCGCTAAGCAAAGACGGCTCCTTTATCGGCACGCATATCTACACTGCGATGAGTGGTGTGGTGGTGCAGGTCAACGCGTTCAACTTCCCTGTTTGGGGCATGCTTGAAAAGTTTGCGCCGGCCTTTATCGCAGGCGTTCCCACCATTGTTAAACCTGCAACTCCCACTGGCTACCTCGCTGAGGCCGCTGTCCGCATGATGCTGGAATCCGGCATCCTTCCCGAAGGCTCCCTGCAGCTGCTTTCGGGTTCGGCCAGGGACATCATGGATCATCTCGACTACCGCGACATGTTCGCCTTCACCGGCTCGGCGGCCACCGCAAGCAAGTTGAAATCCCATCCCAATGTCATCGACGGGGGAGTGCGATTTGCGGCAGAAACCGACTCGCTCAACGCGGCTATCCTTGGGCCTGACGCGCAGGAGGGAAGCCCGGAATTCGAAGCATTTATCAAGGCAGTCGTCACGGAGATGACCTCCAAAGCTGGCCAGAAATGCACCGCCATCCGCCGAAATATTGTTCCCTCCCACCTCGTCGATCCGGTTATCGCAGGCATTGGCCAGCGAATTGACGAGCGAGTTGTTATCGGCGATCCGCGCGTCGATGGCGTGACCATGGGCGCCCTCGCGTCATTGGAACAGCTAGCCGATGTGCGCTCAGCCGTTCAAGACATGATCGACGCCGGTGGCGAGCTGGCCTATGGGCGCCTGGAAGCCCCGGCGGTGCGCGTGGCTCCGGAGCAAGACGCCGTGGCGGAAGCCGGTGCCTTCATGTCGCCGGTAATTCTTCGCTGGGACGACGCCCGCAACCCATTGGTCCACTCCCGTGAAGCTTTTGGCCCGGTCAGCTCCGTCATTGGCTACGAAAATCTTGAGGAAGCGGTCCAACTGGCCGCGATGGGCTCCGGCTCGCTGGTGGCCACAGTGTGCAGCAATGATGCCGATATCGTGCGTTCGCTGGCTCTGGGCATCGCTGCCCACCATGGCCGCGTGCATATCCTGAACCGGGAAACCGCACGTTCAACCACCGGCCATGGCTCACCAGTGCCTCACCTTGTGCATGGCGGCCCGGGCCGTGCCGGCGGCGGGGAAGAGCTCGGCGGAATCCGGTCGGTCAAGCACCATATGCAGCGCACTGCGGTGCAGGGATCGCCGAATATGCTCACTGCCCTGAGCGGGGTGTGGCATGCAGGGGCTGAGCAGAGCCTGGCGGGATGCGAAAAATTTGGTGGCGATGCCAAGAATACCCACCCATTTCGCAAGTCGCTGGCTGAGCTGCGCATAGGAGACGGGTTCGCCTCGGACCTTCGTGTTGTGAATTTGGAGGACATCAGCGAATTCGCACAGAAGACCGGCGATACGTTCTATGCGCACACCGATGCGAAGGCCGCCGAATTGAATCCGTTCTTCCCGGGCATCGTGGCCCACGGGTATCTCCTGGTCTCTTGGGCTGCTGGCCTTTTCGTTGAGCCGGCTCCGGGGCCGGTGCTGGCCAACTACGGTTTGGAGTCATTGCGCTTCATCACGCCGGTGGCTGCGGGAGACTCCATCCGCGTGACGCTCACGGCCAAGAAGATCACTCCTCGCGTCACCGACGAATACGGTGAAGTCGCCTGGGAAGCCATCTTGCATAACCAGAACGGTGAAATTGTTGCGACCTACGATGTCTTGACCTTGGTGGAGAAAGAAAACCTCACCTACGCCAACTTCGGAGTCTAAGAACCGATCCGTTCAGGGGTGGATGCCGCGAATGCGGCGTCCACCCTTTTTTGTGCCTCAATGCGAGCACCGGGTCTTCAAACAGCTATGTAAGCGTTTCCATTTTAGAGAAGATTTTGAGTGTGGCCGGAAAATTTTATGGCAATTTATCCTTTTGATTTCGCGGATTTAATGTGTTTACAGAAATTTACTTGTTGGTAAGGCATCAGAAAACGCTTACAGTTATGTCGCAGGTCACACGTTGTTGGGGAGCGTGTGGTTGAGCGATCTCGGCGCAGTGGCGTCGATGGATCGCAGCCCATTCATCACTTCAAAGGAGCTTTTCTGTGGGACTTTTGCCATCACGTGCCAAATCAACAAAACGCCGGATCGGCGCTGGAAGGGCCAAACCAGTCGCGGCCCTAGGCGCTTCGCTGGCCCTGCTCGCCGCGCCGTTGTTCACGGTGCCAGCCCAGGCCGCCACCCCATCCAATGACGGGAAAGACGTCATCCTCAACCTCTTCCAATGGAACTGGAATTCAGTGGCTCAGGAATGCCAGTCCACCATCGGCCCGGCAGGTTTCGGCTATGTCCAGGTTTCCCCTCCGGCAGAGCACGTGCGTGGCACGGCATGGTGGACCTCCTACCAGCCGGTGAGCTACAAAGTGGACTCCAAGCTCGGCAACCGCGAGGAATTCTCCGCCATGGTGAATAGCTGCAACGACGCTGGCGTCAAAGTCATCGCCGACGCGGTGGTCAACCACATGGCTGGCGCCGGCCAAGCCGGCACCGGCACCGCTGGCTCGCCCTTCTCCGAGGATCATTTCCCCGAGTACTCGGCCCAGGACTTTAATGATTGCCGCACCAACATCACCAACTACGCTGACCGCTGGCAAGTACAGCATTGCCGCCTGGTAGGCCTCCAGGATCTGAAGACCTCCAGCAGCTACGTCCAGCAGAACATCGCCGACTACCTGGATGATCTCGTTTCGCTCGGCGTCTCCGGCTTCCGCATCGACGCCTCGAAGCACATCCCGGCAACAGACCTGGAAGCCATCAAATCAAAGATGAAGAACTCCGGTGCCTACTGGGTGCACGAAGTCATCGGCGCCTCGGGAGAGCCAATCCAGGAAAGCGAATACCTGGGCAGCGGCGACTCCCACGAATTCGACTATTCCCGCCAGCTCAAGCACGACTTCGACGCGCAGATCGCCAACTTGCGCTTCATCGGCGATGGCAAGCTCGCTAGCGACCGCGCCGGAGTTTTCGTCACCAACCACGACACCGAGCGCAATGGCGAATCCATGAACTACAAGTGGGGCGCCAAGTACCTGCTGGCCAACGTCTTCATGCTCTCCTGGCCGTATGGGTCGCCCACGGTCTACTCGGGCTTCACCTTCACCGACAAGGAAGCTGGCGCTCCCGGAGCGGGCGATTCCTCGGTGCCAAATGCGAACTGCGATTCTTCGTCCTGGACTTGTGAGCAGCGGAAAGATGAAATCACCGGCATGGTCGGCTTCAACAACGCTGTGGGCGACGCAGCGGTGAGCAACTGGTGGGATGACGGAAGCAACCAGATAGCCTACGGGCGGGGGAACAAGGGCTTTGTAGCTCTCAACAACACCGGGGCAGCCGCCACCCGCGAATACACCAGCACCCTGGCGGCTGGAACCTACTGCGATGTGGTGGGTGCAGGAGACTGCTCGAAGACCATCACGGTGGGAGCGGACGGTAAATTCACGGCCACCCTGCCTGCCTACGGCGCTGTGGCACTGCATATCGGAGCCCTTGCCGATGGTTCCGGCGGCGGATCGCCAACGCCGGATCCAGTGGAAGACACCGCCGATGTCAGCGTGGCCGTGACCGCAGAGACCACGATGGGACAGAACATCCGCATAGTTGGCAACCAGCCAGAACTAGGCAGCTGGGATCCTGCCAAGGCTGTGCAGCTGTCGCCGGCGAACTACCCCAGCTGGACCGGAACGGCAGATCTTCCTGCCGGGACCCAGTTTGAATACAAGTACATCAAGTACGACCAGAGCGGCAATGCCGTATGGGAATCAGGGAGCAACCGCACCGCCACCGTGCAAGCCGACGGATCCTTGAACCTGACTGACAGCTGGCGCAACTAGCAACAAAAAAGTGTTCCCGCTCCAAAATGGTGCGGGAACACGTTGCCTTCAGTTATTTTTCGGTTTCAGCGTTCATCTTGTCCAAGGTCGCCTGCTTCGCTTTTTGCAAGGCAAGCTCTTCCTCACTCAGCTCCACCTGCACGGGCTCAGACCCTGCCGCAGGCAAAGTGCGCCACAGGAAGAAGCCGTACGCTGCGGCCAGGGCAATGAACACGTAGAGGCCAAGCATGCCAAGCATTGGCGAAATCACGAAGTAGATCACCAGATCGGCAATGGCCGCAAGGGCTAGCAGCAGCCAGCCTTCACGCACGCCACGGGCGATCATGACGAAGGAAGCGAAAATAGCGGCGTCAGCGAAGTACATGACCCAGACTTCTGGCGTAGCGCTCAGGAAGCCGGAGTTGAACAGGAAGGGGCCAAAGCGGAGGGCCACAAGCAAGATCAAGCCCGCGATCATGCCGACGGCTGACCAGCTGGTGATGGACGTCTTGGTGACCTCGCGACTGAACTTGCCGGTGAGCTTGAATTGCGAAAATCGCCAAAGGCCAAACATCGGCAGCAGCAGCAGCGGGATTGCGTAGATCAGCCCCAAGAGATCAAACTGCAACGCGGAAATCATCGGGCCGACAAAAACCGAGAGGATCAGGGTCCACCAGCCCAAATCATTGCGATGCGCAAGCAGGATTGCGGAGACGAAAACTAGCAGCATGCTAGCGGCAGACAGCAGGATCTGAACGTAGGAACTACCGCTGTCAGCAGTAGCCATGAACAGGGTTTCTAAGATGGAATCCACGGTGCTCTTCACTCGATCGATTGGCAACGACTGGTGCACAAGGCACCCCTTCGATGCTAACGGTGAATCCTGTGAGCCAAAGAATTACAGAAGGTTGGATGCGCCACAAGACCTGAGCTCATGCCGCCAGCAATGCCCAATGAGGCTCCCTGCCGAAAGCAGGGAGCCTCATTGGAGGGATTCAAAACTGGCCTACTTCACTACCATGTGCAAACCGTGGAAGAGCAGCGAGACGGCCTGTTCTTCCAACGCCGAAGCTTCGAGCGGTCCATCAACGCGGTACCAGTCCACGATCGAATTAATTGTTCCGAACAGGAGGCGGGCGGTGGAACGCGGCTCAAGATCATCTCGAAGCTTGCCGTCGCTTTGCGCGGCCGTGACCAGCTCGGCAAGCTGGCGGTCCATCGCACGGCGGCGTTCCAAAGCCTGGCGTTCCAGCTCGGTATTGCCCCGCAAGCGCAAGAGCAGGGTTACATAGGGGCGCTTTTCGATCAAAATGCGGATCGTCGAGCGCAGGAAAAATTCCAGGCGCTCATCGGCACTGCCCTCGTGCGCGCGCACCTCGGTGTTGACCGCTTCCAGGGGGATTAGTGCCGCGTCCAACGCCAGCCGCAGCAAGTCCTCCTTTGACGGAACATGATGATAAATCGCGGACTTGCTGATGCCCAAGCGGTCGGCGAGCTTGCCCATCGAGGTCGCGTCATAGCCATATTCATTAAAAGCCTCGACGGCAATTCTCAATACGGCGTCCTGGTCGTACCCGGGGCGCCCGCGTTTCACCGGGCGGCTGGCAGTGTCGGTAGTGTCCATGATGAATCGATTATTCCATGTCCCTGCGCGTATTACTGATTGCGCAGGTCATAGATCCTCTTGAGCTTGCCCATGGATCGCTCTAGCGATTCGGGCTCAACAACATCGATGGCGCAGGAAGAACCAACATGGATCTTGATGAGTTTCGCCAGTTCCTTCCCGGCATGTTGCGCCTGCTCTGCTGACGCATCCGTGCGGCGCTCCACCTTCACCGCCAACTGGTCCATCCGGCCTGGGCGTGAGAGGACAAGCTGGAAATGCGGGGAGAGGCCCGGAACCTTGAGGATCAGCTCTTCGATCTGGCTCGGGAAGAGGTTGACCCCGCGAAGAATAATCATGTCATCGCTGCGTCCGGTGATGCGTCCCATGCGGCGGTGGCCAGGTCGGGCACTGCCTGGCATGAGGCGAGTCAGGTCATGGGTGCGGTAGCGAATAATTGGCAGAGCCTGCTTGGTCAACGAGGTGAATACCAGCTCGCCATGTTCGCCGTCACCCAGAACCTTGCTGGAGTCGAAGGCATCAATGATTTCTGGACGGAAGTGGTCTTCCCAGATGTGGCTGCCGTCTTTGCGCTCATTTGATTCGCCGGCCACGCCGGGACCCATCACCTCGGAGAGCCCATAGATGTCGCAGGCATCGATGTTGAACATCTCTTCGAGCTCATGGCGCATCTCCTCGGTCCATGGCTCTGCGCCGAGGACGGCGACCTTCAGCGAGGTGCTGCGCGGGTCCAGGCCCATGCGCTGCATGGCATCGCCGATAGTCAGCAGGTAGGTGGGAGTGCAAAGGATCGCGTCCGGGGCAAAATCCTGGATCAGCGAAATCTGCTTATCGGTTTGACCGCCAGACATCGGGATGACCGTGGCACCCAGGCGTTCGGCAGCGGCGTGGGCGCCTAGACCGCCAGTGAACAGGCCGTAGCCATAGGCGTTGTGAACCTTCCAGCCAGGCTTGACTCCCGAAAGCCGAAGGCATCGCGCACCGAGCTTCGCCCAGTCCGCCAGGTCCTGCTGGGTGTAGCCGACCACGGTTGGTTTTCCAGTGGTACCGGAGGAGGCGTGGATTCTGGAGACCTCGTGCTGGGGCACGGCAAACATGCCAAAGGGGTAGGTCTTGCGCAGGTCCTCTTTGTCCGTGAACGGGAAGAGCGCAAGGTCGCCAAGCTCCTTGAGATCCTCCGGATGGACCCCGGCAGCGTCGTATTTTTCCTTGTAGTGCGGAACATTCGCATAGGCGTGGTGCAGCGTTTCCTTGAGCCGCTCAAGCTGGATGGCTTCGATCTGGTCGCGGCTCATGGTCTCTTCGGGATCGAGAGGATTCGGAAGTGCATCGCGGCTGGGTGTCTGAGACATGCTGAAACTTTCGTGAGAAGTGAATGAGGGAGCGGCCTTAGCTGGGCTTCGGGACGGTGCGGGAACGTCCACGGAATTCGGCAACCACTTCCAAGGCGCCGTCACTTGATTCTTGGGTCACCGTAATGTCATAGACCCCGCTACGCCCTTGTTGCGAGACCAATTTGCCGGTGGCGGTGAGTGTTCGTCCCGGAATTGCAGGCCGCAGGAAGTTGATATCTGCTCCGGAGGCTACGGTGATGCTCTGATCGGATCCTTCTGCTGGATTGCAGCTCAGTGCGAAGGCCGTGTCGGCTAAGGCGAAGATCATTCCGCCGTGCCCGATGCCGAATCCGTTGAGCATTTCAGGGCGCAGTTCCATGCTGATGACAGCGTGCCCTTCGCGAACTTCGATGACATTGATGCCCATCCATTGGGTCGCATAGTCATTGCGCAGTATGGCGTGGGGTACCGGTTCTTCTACCTGTGTGTTGGTCATCATTGTCCTTCGCCCATTTATTTACCGAACGATCATTAGGTAATAACATAATGTGAGCTAAGTCAAGTTTTCCGGCGGCAATCGGTGAACTATTGCGGAGCGCAGATGCCGGAATTAAGGGGCGAAGAGCTTTTGATGCAATTCGAGGATGAAGGGTTCCTTGATGCGGTTGTAATCCATGACCAGCGCATTCTCTCCCTGCTCGGCCAGCAGTTGCGCTGCTGCCTGTCGCTTGATCTGCGCATAAGCCTGGCGGTCAGCAGCATCCAGTTTTAGATGCTCGCGGAACAGCATCATGCGCAAATACTCAGGGCTGCCTGCGGGGAAAACATGGACATTGGCGTCCATGCGCCCACTGGCGGCGGGCGGCTTGAACATGCGGTGCGCATACCAACCGGGTTCGCGATGCCAAAACACCAAGCCCGCTTGCTCCAGCGCTGGAGCGTAGCTTGATTCATCGTTGGCATCGGGGACCAGCAAGGCGATATCAATGATGGGCTTGGCAGGAAGACCCGGGACCGAAGTGGAACCGGTGTGCTCAATGGCCAGCGCTTGAGGCCCTAGCGCCATGCTGATTTGCTCGCAGAGTTCCTGGAAGTCGTGCGGCCAGCTCGGCGAGGGTTCCTCGATGCGAATATTTCCCCGGGTCAGCTGCCCGTTGACCGGCTCATATTCCGGATCTTCCTCGGGCTGGCTAGCCAGCAGCGGCAAATAGGGCAAGGTGCACAAGTATCGCGCAACACCGGGCCAGCGCGGATCTCCTGCCGAATTGGAGATCACGCAGCCCAGGGCGCGGTAAAAATCGATGGCGTCATCATCCGTGGTGGCCCACAGATTCTTGCGATGCAGGGCGCGAAGTTCTTCGAGCAGCGCTCGTCCCAAACCGCGATGCTGGAATTCAGGGAGAACGGCAAGATATTCCAGGCACAGCGAATACTGATCACTGTGCCGATACGCTGCCAGCGCTGCGACGTCGCCCTCCTTGGTGAAGTGAGCGAATACCGGGAGGTTCTCGCATTCATCCAGGAGGTCTTGCAGGCCTTGTTCTCCGACAGGACCGGCGGCCAGCACCAGCAACCGGAGCACCGACGTATCGCCGCGGTGGTCCTTGATGTCGATATGGCGCATGGCCGCCCTTCCTGGTCAGTGGCAGAAATCAGATGAGCTTGGTGCAGCCCAGGGAGTCCAAGGCAAAGGCATAATCCCAAGCCCTCGACTTCCAGGATTCGTAGCGGCCCGAGGCGCCACCGTGGCCACCGTCCATCTCGGTTTTGAGCACGATCGGGGCACTTCCGGTGCCCAGCTCCCTGAGCTTGGCAACCCACTTGGCCGGCTCGACGTACAGCACGCGGGTGTCGTTGAGCGAAGTCACTGCCGCGATCTTGGGATAGGCCTGGGCGGTGACATTCTCGTAAGGCGAGTATGACTTCATGTAGTCATAGACTTCCTTGCTTTCGATGGGATTGCCCCATTCTTCCCATTCCAACGCGGAGAGCGGAAGATCGGGATCCAAGATCGACGTCAGCGCGTCCACGAATGGAACCTGGGCAATGACCGCCGTGTACAAGTGGGGAGCCATATTCGCGATTGCGCCCATCAGCAACCCGCCGGCAGAACCGCCCAGGGCAACGATGCGCTTCGGATCCGCCAGGCCAGAATCGATCAGGTGCCGGGTGGAATCGATGAAATCGGTGAACGTGTTCTTCTTGTGCAGCTTCTTTCCCTGCAGGTACCAGTCGCGGCCCAGCTCGCCACCGCCGCGCACATGCGCAATGACAAATACGACGCCGCGATCCAGCACGCTCAGGCGCGGGATGCCGAAGCCCGGATCCATGGAAGCTTCGTAGGAACCGTAGCCGTAGATCAGCACCGGCTGGGGCACGGAGGTATCCAGGTCCGAACGGCGCATGATGGTCAGCGGAATCCTGGTCCCGTCCGCTGCCGTGGCCCAATCGCGAGTGGAGAGGTACTTGGAGGCGTCGTAGCCATTGACCGGAGTCTGCTTGCGCAGCACCAGCAACTGGTCTTGAAGCCACAGGTCGTATACGCGCGCCGGCGTGAAATCAGATGTGTAGCTGATGCGGATCAGCGGGGCATCGAGTTCGGCGAAGGTTGGAGAGGCGGTGAACAGCTCATCTTCAAACTGAGGTTCGAGCGCGGGGGCCTGTTCTCCAGTGCCCAAGCCTTCTAGCGGGATCAGCTGGATTCGTTCGCAGGTATCGCGGCGCACCGAAAGAATCACGTGCGAGCGGGTCAAGGCGGTGCCCTCGATCTTCGTCGTATTTTCATGAGCCACCACGGTCTGCCACTGCTCTGGCTTGGCATCCCGGCCCAGCTGGTCCAAGGCCGCCAAGGAGACCATGTTGTTTGGCGCCTGGTAGTCATGGGTAATCAAGGCCTGCCCGGTGCCTGGCATCAAGTCGATTCCGTGCAGCACCCGCAGGCTGCGGGGAACCAGCAAGGCCACCTCCGCCTGATCGCGGGTCAGATCCAGCATGCTGGTTTCCGAGTACTCGGAGTTGCCGCTGGAAATCATCAGGGTCTTGCGATCGGGGCTCAGATCGAATCCGAGCCACATTCCGGGATCATTTTCCTCAAAGACCAGCTGGTCCTGCGCTGCATCGGTGCCAAGGCGGTGGGCAAGAATCCGGTTCGGACGCCAAGTCTCGTCAACGACGGTGTAGAACACAGTGGAGGAGTCGGGGGAGAAAGCCAGTCCGTAGAAAACGCCGTCAATGACATCGGGCAATAACTGCCCGGTGTGCAAGTCCTTGACGTACAGGGTGAAGCGCTCGTCGCCGGCATTATCTACGCAGTAGGCCAGCAGATTGCCTTCTTCGTTCAATGCCATGCCGCCGAGCGAGAAGAACGGCTTGCCCTCGGCCAGCGCATTGCCATCCAGCAAGACCTCTTCGTCGGGCAGCGGCTGCTCGGCATCTATCACCGGCGGGGTCCAATCGGCGACCGGGTCCGAGGAATCCGCGGCTTTGACCCGGCACTGCACGGTGTAGGGCTTTCCCTCGGCGGAACGCGTGAAATACCACCATCCGCGCCGGCGGACCGGGACCGACAAATCGGTCTCCACGGTGCGGGATTTGATCTCGTTGAAGAGATCATCGCGCAGTGGCTGCTGGTCAGCCGTGACTGCGTCGGTGTAGTCGTTTTCGGCTTTGAGGTGCTCGATGACCTCGGAGCTGGACTTCTCGCGAAGCCACTCGTAGTTGTCGATGAAATCATCGCCATGGAAGCTGCGGGTGGTCGGACGCTGCGCGGCGTGCGGAGGATTGGCGGTCAACGATGGATCAGTCATATCCCTATTCAATCCCACTGCGGGGACTGATGGGCGCAAGCTATGCTCAGCGCGGACAGAACCGCCAAGTCCAATGCGAAAAACCGTGGTGCCAACGGGCCAAGGGTTCCGGCTAGACTTTATTGCGCTTAGGCTTGCTGGAATAGGAACCTATCTGCAGCTTGGGCCACTCGCCCTTCAGCACGAGAAAGCGATCATCAGTGGAAAAGATTCAAAGAGTTGCCCGCACCGGGCGCCTGAGGCGTTGGGTTGCGGCCGCGGCCATCGGCCTGATGGCCTTGGTCGTCGGCGCACCATCGGCTATGGCCCAAGGCAGCGAGAGCGCCGAAGGCCAGACCTACGTAATTGGTACAGATACCACCTTCGCCCCCTTCGAATTCCGCAAGGATGGGGAACTGACCGGTATCGACATGGATATCCTGCAAGCAATTGCCGAAGACCAGGGATTCAAGGTTGAAGTCCGTTCCCTCGGCTTCAGCGCCGCCTTGGCTGCCTTGTCGGCCAACCAGGTGGATGGCGTGATCGCTGGCATGTCGATCACCGACGAGCGCAAGGAAATCTACGATTTCTCCGAGCCTTACTTCGAGTCCGGCGTTCAGATGGCCGTGTCCAAGAACGATGAGGACATCAAGGGCTATGAAGACCTGGACGGGAAGACGGTTGTAGCCAAGACCGGCTCCGAAGGCGAGTCCTACGCAAAGTCCATTTCCAAGGAGTATGGATTCAAGGTCAAGTCGCTTGACCAGTCGGCAACCATGTACGAATCGGTGAAGTCCGGTTCGGCTGTTGCAGTGTTTGATGACTATCCCGTGCTGGCCTATGGCATCGCCCAGGGCAATGGCCTGAAGACCGTCACCGACAAGGTGCCCGGCGGCTCCTACGGCTTCGCCGTGAACAAGGGCGAAAATACTGCCCTGCTGGCCGCGTTTAATGACGGCCTGGCCGAATTGAAGGCAAATGGCCAGTACCAGGAGATTCTCGACGAGTATCTTGCTGATCCCAGCGCCGCGGTACCAAGCAACTTCTTCGACCTGGTCGCCAAGTCCCTCCCGGCGCTGATGACCGGCCTGTGGCACACCCTGCTGGTGACGGCGATTTCCTTCGCAATTGCCATGGTGCTTGGCCTGGTCTTCGGCTTCCTGAAGATCTCGCACAACATTGTCTTGCGCGGCATTGCCACGACGTTCGTTAATATTTTCCGTGGCACCCCGCTGCTGCTCTGGGCGTTCATGTTCTACTTCGGCCTGCCGCAGCTGACCGGTTGGGAAATTTCGGTGTGGACCGCCGGTATCTTGACACTGTCGCTCAACGCCGGCGCATACGTTGCGGAAATCGTTCGCGGTGGCATCCAGTCGGTGGATCCGGGACAGCTTGAAGCGTCTCGCTCCCTGGGCCTGGGCTATGGCAAGTCCATGCAGAAGGTCGTGGTTCCCCAGGCTTTCAAGATGATGACCCCATCATTGATCAACCAGCTCATTATCAGCCTGAAGGACTCCTCGTTGCTGTTGGCCATCGGCTTTGGCGAATTGCTCTACCAGGGCCAGCAGATTTACGCAGCGAACTTCCGCGTGACCGAAACCCTGCTCATCGTAGGTGTCATTTACTTCATTGCCATCATGGCCCTGACCAAGTTGGCTAACTACGCCGATCGGAGGTTCAACAAGTGAGCGCGGAAACTGTAAAGAGCTCCCAGGTGAAGATCGAGGTCAAGGATCTGCATAAATCCTTTGGCTCCAATAATGTCCTGAAGGGCATTGACATCGACATCCGCGAGGGCGAAGTAGTATGCGTGATCGGTCCATCGGGTTCGGGCAAGTCCACGCTGTTGCGTTGCCTGAACAAGCTGGAGGACATTACCTCGGGCAAGGTCGTCGTTGACGGCTTTGACGTCACCGATCCCAAGGTGGACATCAATGAAGTCCGCCGCCATGTGGGCATGGTGTTCCAGCACTTTAATCTCTTCCCGCATATGTCGGTTGCCGAGAACATCATGCTCGCGCCAGTTGAGCTGAAGAAGATGAACAAGGTGCAGGGCCGTGAACGCGCGCTGGAGCTGCTGGAGCGAGTCGGGCTCAAGGACAAGGCGGATGCTCGTCCGTCGTCCCTGTCCGGCGGCCAGAAGCAGCGCGTTGCCATTGCCCGTGCCTTGGCCATGGCTCCTGGAATCATGCTCTTTGACGAGGCCACCAGCGCGCTTGACCCCGAAATGGTTGGCGAGGTGCTGCAGGTGATCAAGGAGCTGGCAGAATCCGGCATGACCATGGTCTTGGTGACCCACGAAATGGGCTTTGCCCGCGAAGTGGGGGACCGGGTGATCTTCATGGCTGACGGCGTCGTCTGCGAGCAGGGCGAACCTGAACAGCTCTTCGGCAACCCGCAGCAAGAGCGCACCCGCGACTTCCTGTCGAAGGTCCTCTAGGCCTTCGAGCCAAGGCTAGTTCCTGAGCCGTGCTGCCCGTTCCAGCTTTTGCTGGCATCGGGCGGCACGGCTTTTTGCGTGATCAAGCTTACTGACTTTTAACGTCAAGGTGCTTGAAGCTTCAACTTGTGCCACATAGTGTGGAGTAAGAAATCAAGCAGGAAAATCCCTGAACGGACGTCCTTACCTAGGAGCTAGATAATGACCACACTGGAAAACAATCCCCGCTTGCTTGCCTCGGCGCAGCTCGTGCTGCGCCTGGCGATCGGTTTTCTCTTCGCAGCCCACGGGTGGCAGAAGTTTTCGCAATTCACCATTGAGGGCACCACTGCCAGCTTCACCCAGATGGGGGTTCCCGCGGCCAGCCTTGTGGCCCCGGTCGTAGCAACCCTGGAGCTTGTTGGCGGCGTGGCGCTAATCCTGGGCCTTGCCACGCGAATCGTCGGTGCGCTTTTGGCTTTGGACATGCTCGGAGCCATCGCCATGGTTCATGCCCAAAGCGGCGTGTTCGTGGCCAATGGCGGCTTTGAGCTGGTTCTCGCCCTTGGCACCGGTGCCGCGGCCCTTGCATTGATGGGACCGGGAAGCTGGGCCCTGGACCGCTTGTTCGTTGGCCGAAAGGCCGCGCGGCGCGGGTTGATCAACGCCTAGCCGGCATCGTTTGCGGCAAACCCCAAGGAATAGTCCTTGGGGTTTTGTTGTACCTGCGGAACTCGTGTTGACGTGACGGAGCGCACTCTGACATACTGAACGAACGGTCAGTATGTAATTTGTAATCGATGAGGTGAACCCATGGCTTCGACCACACCGCAGGAACCGGGACTAAGCGCCGTTCCGAGCTACGAAGAAGAGCAGTCGCAAGCTCGCTTTGATGCCTTGATTAATCAGGATTCGCGTGTTGAGCCACGCGACTGGATGCCTGAGCCCTACCGCAAGACCCTGACTCGTCAGGTCTCCCAGCACGCTCACTCGGAAATCATCGGCATGCAGCCCGAAGCCAACTGGATCAGCCGCGCTCCATCGTTGAAGCGCAAGTCCATTTTGATGGCCAAGGTGCAGGACGAAGCGGGTCATGGCCTCTACCTGTACTCCGCGGCGGAAACCCTCGGAACCAGCCGCGATGAGCTCAACGACCAACTGCTGACTGGTCGCGCAAAGTACTCCTCGATTTTTAATTACCCCGCCCGTTCATGGGCAGATATGGGCGCCATCGGCTGGCTGGTCGACGGAGCTGCTATCGCCAACCAGGTCCCGCTGTGCCGGGCATCCTACGGACCATACGGCCGTGCCATGGTGCGCATCTGCAAGGAAGAATCCTTCCACCAGCGCCAAGGCTTTGAAATCCTGCTTGCGCTTTCGAGGGGAACTGCAGCACAGAAGAAGATGGCACAAGATGCCATCAACCGTTTTTACGAGCCGTCACTGATGATGTTTGGCCCGCCTGATGACCAGTCGCCAAACTCCCAGCAGTCCATGGCATGGAAGATCAAGAGATTCTCCAACGATGAACTGCGCCAGCGCTTTGTCGGAATGATCGCCGAACAGGTCAAGGTATTGGGCATGACCCTGCCAGACCCGGAACTGCGCTTTGACGAAGAAAAGAAGCAGTGGATCCACAAGGATTTGAACTGGGATGAATTCATGGCAGTGATCAAGGGCAACGGCCCGGTCAACTCCCAGCGCCTGGAACGCCGCCGCGAAGCGCACCGCGAGGGCGCCTGGGTCCGAGAAGCCGCATCGGCATTTGCCGCAAAACAAGCACAGAGCGAGGTCGCCTAATATGAGCCAGCAGAACAATTGGCCCCTGTGGGAAGTTTTTGTCCGTTCTTCCCGAGGCCTCTCGCACGTGCACGCCGGGTCCTTGCATGCACCCGATGCCCAAATGGCGGTGCGCAATGCCCGCGACCTTTACACCCGCCGCAACGAGGGCGTTTCCCTCTGGGTTGTGAAGTCCACCGACATCATCAGCTCTGATCCCGACGAGAAGGATTCCTTCTTTGAATCGCCCCAGGGCAAAGACTACCGACATGCCACGTACTACAAGGCCAGCGAAGGGGTGAAGCACCTGTGAAGCACGACGAATTGGATGCTGCGCTGGACAGCTTCGGCGACGCGCTGGCCTCGGCCACCCGAGTCACCCCCGGCAACGCGCTTCGCCCAGAAGACATCGCCGTGGACGGCATCGCACCTGGCGAGGACGTCGCGCAGTATGCGCTCACGCTCGGTGATGACGCGCTGATTCTGGCCCAGCGCCTGGCAAACTGGATTTCGCGCGCCCCCGAGCTGGAAGAGGACGTTGCCCTGGGCAATATTGCCTTGGACGTCCTCGGACATGCCCGGTCCTTCTTGACCTATGCGGGATTGGCGTGGGACAAGACCGAAGATGATTTGGCCTACTGGCGCGAGGAGGAGGAATTCACCTCGCTGTGGATCGTCGAACAGCCCAACGGGCATTTCGGTGTCACTATTGTCCGGCAGCTGATTGTCTCGATTTTCCAGCACCTGCTCTACCAGAAGCTGGCCACCTCCCAAGACGAAACATTGGCAGCCATCGCCGCCAAGGCGGTCAAGGAAGTGGATTACCATCGTGACCACGCCATCCAGTGGACCATTCGCCTGGGGCAGGGAACCAAGGAATCAGCCGAGAAGATGCGCCATGCCCTGGAAATCCTCTGGCCTTATGTTGATGAGATGTTCCGCGACGAAGCGGTCCATCAGAATCTGGAATCAATCGCCGTACTTCCTTCAACCTTGCGCGAAGCTTGGCAGGAAGAGATCTCCGCGGTACTAGCCGAAGCAGGTTTGGAGATTCCGGCCACCGGACAAGCCATGGCCTACGGCCGCCGGGGCGAGCACTCCGAGCACCTTGGCTATCTGCTAGCTGAAATGCAAGTACTGGCCCGCAAGCATCCCGGCGCCAGCTGGTAACCACACATTAAGCCCGTTAGGGGGAGCAGTCTTGAGCAAACTGATCGCTGACGCCGAAGAGCTGTTCGCCATCGCAGCGAAGGTCAATGACCCGGAAATTCCCGTGCTGTCCATTGCCGACCTCGGGATTCTGCGCGAGGTGAATCTCGACAACGATGGCGCGGTGCAGATTGTCATCACGCCAACGTACTCCGGGTGCCCGGCGATGGACGTCATCAGCGAAGATCTGTACCAGGCGTTCAAGCAAGCCGGCTATGGGAAGGTCGATATCAAGCTGGTGCTGGCCCCAGCCTGGTCCACCGACTGGATGACCGATGAAGGCAAGAAAAAGCTCGAGGAGTACGGCATCGCCCCGCCTACCGGACGAGGCCATGCCGGTCGCATCACGCTGGGAATGAGCGTGAAATGCCCTCGCTGCCACTCGCTGAATACCCGTGAACTGGCGCGCTTCGCCTCCACTTCCTGCAAAGCGCTCTACACCTGCAAAGACTGCTTGGAACCCTTCGACTACTTCAAGGTGCTCTCATGACCGAACCACAAACTTCCACCCGCCGCAGGGCTTCGTTCCATCGACTCACTGTCTCCAACGTGCGTCGGCTGACCAAGGATTCCATCGAAGTCAGCTTCGCCATTCCCGAGGCGCTCAGCGAAGAATACGATTATGTAGCAGGCCAGTATGTGGCCCTGCGCAAGGAGCTCCCCAATACAGAGGGCGAGCTCGTCGAGTTGCGCCGTTCCTATTCGATCTGCGCAGCCCCGACCGGCGATGAGATCAAGGTTGCCATTAAGCGGGACCTTGGCGGATTATTCTCCACCTGGGCCAATGAAGAACTGGCCGCCGGCGATCAAATCGACGTAATGAGCCCGGCCGGCGCCTTCATTTCCAAGCACAAGCTCACCGAAATCAACGACCCGTCGAAGATCAATACGACCAGCCAAGATCGTTTTGTCGCGGTTGCAGCTGGCTCGGGGATCACCCCGGTCCTTGCCATTGCCCGCACGATTCTTGAAGCTAACGACCATAGCCGCTTTGACTTGATCTATGCCAACAAAGCCGCCATGGACGTCATGTTCCTCGAAGAGCTGGCAGACCTCAAGGACCGCTATCCAGCACGATTGGCCCTGCACCATGTGCTGAGCCGGGAACAGCGGATTTCACCACTGCTCTCGGGGCGCATTGATGCGCAGAAGCTGACAGCACTGCTGACCAATGTTGTCCAGGCGCCAACGGTCGATGAATGGTTCCTCTGCGGCCCCTTCGAGCTGGTCCAGCTGGTCCGGGACCAGCTCACCGCCCTTGAGGTCCCCGCCGACAGGGTCCGCTTCGAGCTGTTCAGCACGGGCGAACCAAATAAGCCGCAAGGCCACATCGGGCGTCCGGTGATCGTGGACGAAAACGAGGAAAGCTATGAGATCAGCTTTAACCTCGACGGCCTCAAGGGCGAGGTCAAATCCCCGGCCCGTGCCAACGAAACAGTCCTGAACGCCGCATTGCGGGTCCGCCCGGATGTGCCATTCGCCTGTGCCGGCGGAGTCTGCGGCACTTGTCGAGCCAAGGTGACCTGCGGTTCGGTGACGATGGCGGAAAACTATGCACTGGAACCAGAAGAAGTTGAAGCAGGCTACGTGCTGACCTGCCAGTCGCACCCGACCAGCGACAAGCTGACCGTCGATTTCGACGCATAGGAAAACAGGGAGCAACCATGATCGAACTGACGATTGCCGATTCGGTAGCGCGCGTTGTGCTCAATGCGCCGCAGAAGATGAACTCCTTGGATGAGCAGGCCTTGGCCGAGCTGTCGCGAGCTTATGACACGGCGGCTGCTGGCGTCGCCGATGGCACCGTGCGCGCGTTGGTGCTGACCGGCCAGGGGAGGGGATTCTGTGCGGGACGTGATATCTCCAGGGTGGATCCGGCCGATGATGATGTCATCGGCTACCTCGAAGGCAAGGTGCAGCCTTTGCTGGAAAAGATGTCCAATTTCCCGGCACCAACCTTCGCCCTGGTCCAGGGAGCGTGCCTGGGAGTTGGGCTGGGCCTGGCGATCGCTACCGACGTGGTCTATGTTGCGGAGAACGCCAAGATCGGTTCCCCCTTTGCCAATCTTGGCGCGACGCTGGATTCCGGTGGGCATTGGTTGTTCACTGAACGCCTAGGGGCCCACCGCACTTTGGATATGATCTACACGGCCGAATTGATTTCGGGGGCCGAGGCCGTGCGCTCGGGATTGTTCTCCCGCGCGTTTCCTGCCGAAGAATTGGCGAGCCGCAGCGAGGTCTTGATTGCAAGAGTTGCCCAAGGCGCCACCCAGGCATTTGTCGCGTCCAAGCAATTAGTGCAAGAAATCCGGGACCAGAGAGCAGGGCTCTGGGCTTCAATGAACAATGAAAATCGTGCCCAGGCCGCTTTGTGCGAGACGCCTGATTATGCCGAAGGATTCAAATCCTTCCAGGAGAAACGGCCGCCGGTATTTTTCGGCAAGAAGTAATGCCTGGCGGGCTTATTCCTGCCTGAAACAAGAAGCTGCTCCCTGGCCGCTGGTTCTCTTCGAACCGGTGGCTCCAAGGAGCAGCTTCTAGTCTTTTATGCGCTTTGGCCCGATGGTCGGGTCCCAGGCCTTAGCGGGTGTCGGTGTCCTCGAAGATCAGATGGGTTTGGGTATCGAGCACCGTGGGCAACGCCTGCAGTTCCTCGAAAACCACCCGGCGCAAATCCAGATTGTCCTTGGCGCGCACCAGAAGAATCACATCAAAGTTTCCTCCGACTAGGCCAATGTGCTGAACTTCGGGAATGGAGGCAAGATGATCTCGCAATTCCCTCCATGAATGCTGGCGAAGTTTCAGAGTGACATAGGCGCTGGCCTTGAGCCCTGCCTTGACCGGGTCAATTACTGCTGTATAACGCGTGATCACGCCAGCTTCTTGCAGCTTGGCGATGCGTGAATAGGCATGGGCGCGCGACACATGGACCTTCTGGGCAACCGTCGTTACCGACTGGCGTCCGTCCTTGGTCAGTTCCGCCAGAATGGCACGGTCAACCTCATCAAGTTTCAGCTCCGCTTCCGCGGCCATGACTCTCCTTTTCAATGTGTCTGACATCTCAACGCCAAACACATTTTATTGAAACATTTCGTCTACAAGTATACGTATCTGAATCACAACTTTCCACGATTCTTGGCTTGAGTGGATACAGAATGCAATCGCTACGCATAATTGATTGCAAATGATGTTTAGGTGAACTGAGTCACAAGGGCGTGCGCCCATGGACTGAGCCCAAAGTACGGAAGGCGGGAGAACATGAGCGCAGAAGCTACCTCGGATCGCATGTCTGAAGTCAGCAAGAAGTTCGGCATTAGCCCTGAAGATTACATGCTGCCAGCACGGCACATGATCAACCTCTTGAACCCGGATGGATCGCTTCGCCCGGAGAACGAGCAAGGCACCGAACCGGGGCACGAGTACCCACTGCCAAGTCCTGCACGGCTCATGGAAGCCTACGCTGCGCTGGTTACCGGGCGCCGTGTGAATGACCAGAACTCCGCGCTGGTTCGCCAGGGACGCATGGCCGTGTACCCATCAAGCCATGGCCAAGAAGCCTGCCAGATCGCCGCGGCGCTCTGCCTGGAAGAAAACGACTGGCTCTTCCCGACCTATCGCGACACCGTGGCCGTGCTCACCAAGGGCGTAGCCCCGATGGAAGTCATGACCAGCTTCCGCGGCGAATGGCACTGCGGCTATGACCCCAAGGCCTACAAGTGCGCTCCGATGTCCACGCCGCTGACCACCCAGCTGCTGCATGCCGTTGGCGTTGCCCACGCGGCCAAGCTGCGCGGTGAAAATACCGTGGTGGTCGCCATGTGCGGCGACGGAGCCACCAGCGAAGGCGACTTCCACGAAGCGCTCAACTTCGCTGCAGTATTCAATCTGCCGGTGATCTTCTTCGTGCAGAACAACAAGTACGCCATCTCCGTTCCGCTTTCGCACCAGAGTGCCGCCCCGTCGCTGGCTCACAAGGCAGTGGGCTATGGCATGGCCGGCGAGCGCGTGGATGGAAATGACCTGATGGCCCTGATGGCCATCATGACCCGTGCGGTGCGCATGGCCCGCGAAGGCAATGGGCCGCTGCTGATTGAAGCCCATACCTACCGCATGCAGGCGCACACCAACGCCGATGATGACAAGCGCTACCGCGAGGACTCGGAGGTGCAGGCCTGGATCGCAAAGGACCCGGTCACGCGAATGAAGGCGTATCTCGACGACGCCGGGCTGCTGACCGATCAGGTGGTTGCCAAGATCGCCGAGGATGCCGAAGCCGTGGCCAAGACCCTGCGCGATGGCATGAACCAGGACGCCAATACGGATCCGCGCGAACTCTTTGAACATGTTTATTCCACCAAGAGCACCCAGCTCGCCGAGCAGCAGGCCCTGCTTGCTGATGAACTAGACCGCGAGGAGGCCTAGGATGACCGCCACAACATCGCGCGTCAACCCCAATGTGAGTGCCGCTACCGCACGTGCTGCTGCCAAAGCCGCCAGCGAAAACCAGCCGGTGACCTTCGGCAAGGCCCTGAATACCGCGCTCGCCGACGGGCTTGTCGCTGATGACTCCGTCGTTATTTTTGGCGAGGACGTGGGAACCCTCGGTGGCGTCTTCCGCATCACCGATGGCCTGACCGCCCGCTTCGGAGCCGAACGCTGTTTCGACACCCCGCTGGCTGAATCAGGCATCGTCGGCATGGCGGTTGGCATGGCCATCAACGGCATGCGCCCAGTCATCGAAATGCAGTTTGATGCTTTTGCCTATCCAGCCTTCGAGCAGGTCGCTTCGCATGTGGCCAAGATGCGCAACCGCACCCAGGGCAAGCTGTCGCTGCCGATGGTGATTCGAATTCCCTACGCCGGCGGCGTAGGCGGCGTCGAGCACCACTGTGATTCCTCGGAAGGCTACTACGCCCATACGCCTGGCCTGAAAGTATTCACGCCCTCTTGCGTGGAAGACGCCTACCTGATGCTGCGTGAGGCCATTGACTCGGATGATCCGGTGGTCTTCTTCGAGCCAAAGAAGCTGTACTGGTCCAAGGAGCAGGTGGACCTTGAGCAGCTGGCCCAAGAGTACGAGGCAAAAAAGAGCGCACCGACTGAAGGCCGCGCACGAATCGCTCGCGCCGGCAGTGATGCCACGTTGATCACCTACGGGCCAAGCGTCTCAACCGCCTTGGAGGCAGCCAAGATGGCAGCCGAAGAAGGCATCAACCTGGAAGTGATCGACGTGCGCAGCATCGTTCCCTTTGATGACGAGACGGTGTGCGCTTCGGTGCGCAAAACCGGTCGGGCCATCGTGGTGGCCGAAGCCCAGGGATTTGCTTCGGTAGCCAGCGAAATCGTTGCTCGTGTGCAGGAGCGTTGTTTCCATTCACTGGCAGCGCCGGTATTGCGGGTGACTGGCTTTGATATTCCATATCCAGCGCCAACGCTGGAAAAGTTCCATCTGCCCAGCGCCGAACGCATCCTCGATGCCGTCGATCAACTTCAGTGGGAGGCATAAATGACTGTCAAGACCTTCTTATTGCCGGACCTTGGCGAAGGACTGACCGAGGCGGAACTCGTGCGCTGGATGGTTGCCGCCGGCGATATCGTCGCGGTGGATCAGCCGATTGCGGAAGTGGAAACGGCTAAGTCCCTCGTTGAGATCCCGTGTCCCTTCGAAGGCGTCGTCTCGACCTTGCATGGTGAAGCGGGCCAGATGATGCTGGTGGACGAGCCATTCATCTCCGTGAATACCGGTGGGGAAGAGGCACCTGCTGCGCCAGAGTCCAACGGCGAGCGCGCGCAGTCCTACCGGGAAGAAGAGCTGGCTGGAACCCAGGCGCCGGCGGGCCATGCCGCACAGGATTCTGAAGAGGACGAGGGCAGCGGCAATGTCCTGATTGGCTACGGCACCGGTTCGGCCCAGCGCAAGACCAGCCGCCGGCGCAAGCCGCGAGGCATGGGCGCTGGAGATTCGATCGCAGTCCAGGAAGCGCGAGAAGCGGTTCGCGTGATCAATCCGCTGGTGCGCAAGCTGGCGCGCGAGAATTCACTCGATATCTCCTCGGTGAAGGGCAGCGGCCCGCAGGGGCTGATCCTGCGCTCCGATGTTGAAGCTGCACTGGCTCGTCCAGTTCAAGAACCGTCTGCCAGCGCTTCGTTGGCCCTTGGCTCGCCGCAAGCCTCGGCGGCGACGGCAGCGAAACCCGGGCAGGCGGCTGACGTTGGGGACAAGGATTCGCGCACGGGCTTGCCTGTGGCTTCCTCCGAGCTGCTGGCTGGTGTTCGAAAGACCATTGCGCACGCCATGAGCACTTCTCGTCGAGAGATCCCGGAGGCCACCGTGTGGGTCGATGTGGATGTCACGAAGTTGTTGAAGCTTCGCTCCAAGATCAAGGAAGCCGAGGGCCAAGCACCGAGCGTCATGGCGTTGATTTCGCGCTTTGCCGTGGCTGGGCTGCAACGCTTCCCTGAACTCAATAGCCGCATCGAGGTGGAATCTGACGGCTCCCTGCGACATACCCTCTTCGAGGGGGTCAATCTTGGTTTTGCTGCGCAGACCGAGCGCGGCCTGGTGGTGCCGAATGTGCGTGGAGCCCATAAGCTCAATGCCCAGGAGCTTTCGGCCGAGTTCGCGCGCCTGGCTTCGGTGGCCCGAGATGGCAAAGCGGGTGTGGCTGACCTTTCGGGCAGTACCTTCACGATCAATAACTATGGTGTCTTCAACGTCGACGGTTCGGCCGCGATCATCAATTATCCTGAGGCCGCCATTCTTGGCCTGGGGCGCATCATCGAAAAACCATGGGTTGTCAACGGCCGGCTCAAGGTCCGTTCCATCTGCGAATTGACGCTGAGCTTTGATCATCGAGTCTGTGACGGCGGCACTGCTGCAGGGTTCCTGCGCTACGTTGCCGATGCGATGACCGACCCGAAGCTGGCCCTGGCGACGTTGTAGCCACTACGGCATGGAGCTGCTTGCCGAGCGGTGCTAATGATGTCCGTCGAACCCTTGAGGTTTGGCGGGCATCATCCTTTTTGCTGATATTTCAGTATTGATTGATCATTTATTCGCATGTCAAGTTAGAGTTGATAGGGTAGTTAATGCATCCGCTTGCATGGTGGAAACAGATCCGCGGGGCCAGTGGCTCCGCCGGAGTGGGCGTCGATCAACTGGGATAAGGGATGGGACGAGGATGGTTATCCATACAGTGAAGAACCGCCCGTGGTTGTATGTTCTTTTGATCCTTCCGGTGATCATCGTCCTGGGCGTCTACCTCCCATTGGCCAATCGATTGCCAGGCATCACCGCTACGCACTGGTCATCCACCTACCCAGACGGATTTACCCGCACTGGAGTACTGGTGTCAGTGTCCATTGGTCTGAGTATCGCAGGAGCCATCATCGGGTTGAGCTCATTGGCTCAGCGCAGCAAACCGGCCTTGTTGCTGGCCCTGCTCTTTATTGGTTCCCTTCTTTCGTGGACCACCGCAGGGGTCTTCATCGGATCGGTGGTTCCAACCGCGCTTGCAGAAACACCTCAGACTGCCGTCATCGGCATCTGGATGCTCCCCATGGCGGCCTGTACGCTGTTGGCCCTTGTTCCGCTGTGGATTTGCGGCGTGTACCAGTCCTATTCGAAGCAAGTGCAAGAACAGCGACAGGCGCGAATCAACCAGGGCCAAGGAGTCGCGGCGCCCGCGCCGCGAGGCACCCAGGGTGCGGACGACACCGAATTCTGTGAAACCATGAAGGCCCCTTGGTGGCTGTGGGTGCTAGGGATTGTCGTTGCAGGAACAGGAGTATTCCTGCTCCTCCAAATCTCTATGCGTCCAGGGGCGATGGATTGGACCACAGCCATGATCGGCCTGGCAACTTGCCTGGTCATTACCCTGCTGCTCCTTGGACTGTGCTTGATCCGGGTGACTATCACTGAACAGCGCATTCGGGTGGCTTCGGCTATCTTTGGCTTTCCTTTGCGCACCATCAAGCCCGGGGAAATCCAATCGGTGACCAGCACCGAAATCGACCCCATGGCTTGGGGCGGATGGGGCTGGCGCTTCTTTCCTGGCGGATCAGCTGTGGTGCTGCGCCATCATGAGGGTTTGGCCTTCGAGCTGAAGAATTCATCGAGATTTGCCGTGACCGTTCCAAATTCCCAGCGTGGCGCAGAGCAGCTGAACGCGCTCATGCAGAGGAACGGATCCTGCTAGTTCCTTTGCCGGCGGCCTAAGAGGCTTTTTACTTCTGGAAGGTTCGCATCGGCCCGATCACGACGGAGCGCAAGGCCAGCGACGAGATCAGCGAGGCGGCAATGACGTGGAAGATTCCAAGGCACGCGTAGACCAGTTGCAGATTATCGGGGATCTTCTGGATATGCGGGTGCGGCAGGAAAAACGACAAGCCAATGATGATGGCCCAGACGATGATGCTGGCTGCTCCGACGCTCCTGGACCAGCTGGTCTTGCGCACCTCGTGGCTCAGCGGCTGGATGCGTTGCAAGACCGCGCTGGCCAGCACCATCCAGAAGGCCGACACCAGGAAGCCGGCAGCGATGTCGCTGGGCCGATGCCAACCGCACACCAAAGTGGCCACACCGGTGATCGTGGCAAAGAGCCATGCGATTGGCTGGACCACAGGTCGCAGCCTGGGCGGAGAAATGACATACATCAATCCCATCGCCGCTGCCGCCGCAGTGGTGTGCCCCGAGGGAAATGAATTGCCCGTCGTGCCAAAATTGAAATCCGGCCTGACCAGGACCTCATGCTTGAGCAACTGTGTAGTGGCCAATGCCGCGGCGCAGGCCAGAATCGCCACCGTGGCACGAAGGAACCGGCGATCCCTGATCACCCGGTAGAGCAGGAAAATCGCGGCAATCGCGCCGCAAATTACCGGAAGCAGATCAAGGAATTCACGGACCGGATCCAATAATTCGGTCCGCGGCCACCATTGGGACCAAGCCATGAACCCAGCCTGATCGGCCCACTGTCCGGCGCGAAGGTGGACAAAGAAAAAATACTCGATGCAGAAGAAGGAGACCAGCAGCAGCAAGGCCAGCCACCACCGAAGGTGGTGTGGGCGCGCGGCTGCTGAATGTCGAGGCATATCTCTAGCCTTGCACAATTTCTGCGTCAAACGTCAGCCGATGACACTGTAACCATGGCCACGCTCGCTAGGCTTAGAACATGAGCTTTGAACTTCCACCGCTGGCTGACTTGCTGGCACATAGCTACGTGGTCCGCCTCCCGATGCGCGTTAAATTCAGGGGAATCACCCAGCGAGAAGCACTGCTCATCGAAGGCCCCGAAGGGTGGGGCGAATTCTCGGCCTTTGTCGAATACGCCCCAGCCGAGGCGTCGCGCTGGCTGTCCGCTGGCATTGAAGCGGCGTACCAGCCTTTCCCCGAACCGCTGCGCACCACCATTCCGGTCAACGCAACCTTGCCCGCGGTATCGGCGAGCGAAGTAGGGGCCGTGCTGGAAAAGTACGATGCACCGCACACCATCAAGATCAAGGTCGCCGAACAAGGCCAGGGCCTCGAGCAGGACTTGGCCAGGGTCGCAGAAGCCCGTCGCCTCTATCCGCAGGCGGCGCTTCGGGTTGATGCCAATATGGGCTGGGATATCGGCCAAGCGGTCCATGCGCTCAAGGCCCTGAGCGAATTCGATCTGCAATACGCTGAACAGCCAGTGCCCGGCATCACCGGCTTGGCCGAGGTGCGAGAGCAATTGCGCACGGCAGGCATCGACCTGAAAATTGCTGCCGACGAGGCGGTGCGCAAGCACACCGACCCGCTGGAAGTCTCCCGGCTGGGTGCCGCAGACCTCATGGTGATCAAAGCCCAGCCACTGGGCGGAATCCAAGCTGTCCTGGACATTGCCCGACAGGCGGAGCTCGACGTCGTAGTGTCCAGCGCCTTGGACACCTCCGTGGGCCTATCCCAGGCCGCTGCGCTGGCTAGCGCACTGCCCGAGCTGCCTTATGCCTGCGGGCTCTCCACCGGAACCCTTTTTGCCGATGATGTCTGCGCCGAACCGCTGCTGGCTACCGCTGGTTATCTTCCGGTGCGGCGCATTGACGCCGATCCCCGAAAACTGAAGCAGCTGCGCCCCGAGCAGCAGCGGGTTGACTGGTGGTTACGAAGAGTCGAGAAGTGCTACGAACAACTAGTCAAAGACTAGTTTCCGACAACCATCTATTTCCCCGCAGTTAACTTGGGCGTTGCATTTTGCACACTTCAGGGTGAAAACCTCATATCGCGTCGTTCCCCTGACAGCGAGCCCTAACTGAGGAAGTGATGGATCATGAATCCAACCCGTACCCTTTTGCCAATGCTAGGCCATACCCGCGGCGGACGGTCCGCAGCAACCTGCCACTTCAAATGTGGAGATGCCTGCGTTAAGCCCGATTGCAACACCTCGACCAACAGCTACTTCAAAGACATCGCCGACAAGTCGCTCTCCCGCCGCAGCATGCTGGGCCTTGGCGCAATCGGTGCGTCGGCCTTGGTTGTCGGGCCACAGCTCTTTGGCGCGCAAGAAGCCAGCGCGGCGCCATTGGTGCCGCTGAAGAACGGCAACAACGCCGGCGGCCACCTGTCCTTCGACGCCATTGAGCCGGTGTCCCGATCGGTAGACAACGTCAGCGTTCCTGAAGGATATGACTGGAATGCCATCATCCGCTGGGGCGATCCGCTATTCAAGAACACTGCGCAATTCGACGCCACCAAGCAGAGCGCACGCAAGCAGGCCGAACAATTCGGCTACAACTGCGATTACCTCGACATCATCGTTGACAAGTACTCGGGCCGCACCGGCGTGCTGGTAGCCAATCACGAATACACCAATGAAGACATGATGTTTGACGCTGCCTGGTTCGAAGCGAACAAGGATGAAGCCCGCCGCATCGCCATGAACGCGCACGGCTTCAGCGTGGTCGAGGTCAAGCGCAAGAAGAAGGACAAGAAGTGGAGCTACGTCCAGGGCGGCGAGCGCAACCGCCGCATTACCGCGCAGACTGAATTCACCGTGGACGGTCCAGCAGCAGGAAGCGACCTGCTCAAGACCGTTGCCGACCCGACCGGAACCAAGGTCCTGGGCACCTTGAACAATTGCTCCGGCGGCACCACCCCATGGGGCACCATTCTCTCCGGCGAAGAAAACGTTGACCAGTACTTCAGCGGCAAGGGCACCGCCGAGGAAGCGCGCTACGGCATCGGCACCGGCGCCACCGAACGCGGCTGGGAAGACACCGATCCACGCTTTGGCCTGGGCAATGAAGGCTACGAAAACGAGGCAAACCGCTTCGGCTGGGTCATCGAGATCGATCCGCAGGATCCAAAGTCCACCCCGGTCAAGCACACCAGCCTGGGACGCTTCAAGCACGAGGGCGCCAATGTGCGCATCGCCAAGAACGGCAAGGCCGTGGCCTACTCGGGTGACGACTCGCGCTTCGAGTACCTGTACAAGTTTGTCTCCAAGGGCACCTACTCCAAGCATGACCGCCAGCAGAACATGAAGCTGCTCTCCGAGGGCGACCTGTACGTCGCTCAGTTCAACGGCAACTCGCCAGCAAGCGAAATCGACGGCAGCGGCCAAGTTCCATCCGACGGCGCCTTCGACGGCGCCGGCACCTGGCTGCCGCTGGTCAAGGGCGGTGCCTCCATAGTCGACGGCATGAGCGTGGAAGAGGTTCTGGTCTACACCCGACTGGCCGCTGACAAGGTGGGCGCAACCAAGATGGACCGCCCGGAAGACGTCGAGCCAAGCCCGATCTCCGGCAAGCTCTACGTGGCCCTGACCAACAACTCGGACCGCGGCAAGGCCGGCAAGGAAGGCGCCACCGAGCCGAACCCGCGCATCTCCAACCGCGATGGCCACGTTATTGAACTGACCGAAGCCGGCAACGACGCAACCAGCACCAAGTTCACCTGGAACATCCTGCTGGTCGCCGGTGATCCCAAGGTCAACGGTTCCACCTACTTCTCCGGTTACCCCACCGACAAGGTCTCGCCAATTTCCTGCCCGGATAACTTGGCTTTCGACTCGAAGGGTAACCTGTGGATCTCAACTGACGGCGCTCCAAGCACCATCGGCTATTCGGATGCCCTGCACAAGGTCACCCTGACCGGCAAGGACCGTGGCCGAGTCGAGCAGTTCCTCGCCGTGCCAACCGGCGCGGAGACCTGTGGCCCGCTGATCCATGACAAGGACAACTCGGTATTTGTCGCGGTCCAGCACCCGGGTGAAGGCGGAACCTACGCTGCCCCAACGTCGCTGTTCCCGGACTACCTCGCCAACTCGGCAGCTGCTTCGGCGGGCCAGTTCTACGGTCCGCGTCCAAGCGTGGTGCAGGTCTTCAAGGAAGACTCGCACCCGGGCAAGGGGCATGGCAAGGGCAAGAACAAGTAGCCTGCAGCTTCTTTGGCCCTGAGGCGCCAGGGTGATCGGAACACCGATCACCCTGGCGCCTTCGCGCATCGTCGTACCACGTGAACCGGTGCCAAGGCATAGACTGGGAGAACTGCCGCAGCATAGGAATCGAAGGAGCCACACCGCGTGGGATTGCAGCAACCAGATCAGCAATTGGCCATCACCACGGCTCGTGCGGTGCTCGGCACTCTGATTCAAGCGGGTATCCGTCACCTGGTCATTTCTCCCGGCTCGCGCAGTGCGCCACTGGCCTATGCCGCGGCGGAAGCTGAATTTGCGGGGCTGCTCAGGGTCCATGTGCGAATCGATGAACGTTCGGCAGCCTTTATGGCCCTGGGTCTGGCGCAAAGCACCGCAACGCCTGTAGCCCTTGCAGCCACCAGCGGCACGGCCATCGGCCAGATGCTTCCGGCGGTGATGGAAGCCAACCACACTTCCACGCCACTGCTGGTTCTTTCGGCAGACCGCCCGGATGAATTGCACGGCACCGGCGCCAGCCAGAGCACAAAGCAAAAGGAGCTTTTCGGCGACCACGTGCGCGTGGCTCTCAACGTGCCTGCCGGTCACCCGGCCGGCGCCTGCGTTGAACAAGCGCTGGAAGCGTTGCAGGGCACAGGGCTGCTTCCCCCTGGCCCGGTCCAACTGAACCTGCAATTCCGGGATCCGCTCATTCCGGCAGACAATGAGAGCATCGGGCACCAGTACTGGACCCGGATCCAGCCAGGCCCCTGGCCTGCTGCCGGCGACGAGCTATCCGCGGCCGCGCCAGCGCCGGCCGCAGGCCTGCCCATCCGGCGAACCGTCGTAGTGGCTGGACACGGGGCGGGGGCCACCGCGCAGGCGTTCGCCCAGGAATTGGGCCTTCCGCTGTTTGCCGAGCCGTCCTCCAATGCCCGGTTCTCGGCTCATGCCATCACCCACTACCGTCCGCTGATCGCTGTCGGCGCGCAACGCATTGAACGAGTAGTGCTCTTCGGCCGGCCAACCCTCAGCCGCCCTGTTGCAAAGCTCTTAGCCGATCCGAAGATCCAATCCGCCATCTGGCAGCCTGCGCCCGTGGCGTGGTACGAGGCTGGCCGCCGCCGCGAAACCCCTATCAGCCAGTGGAATGAGCTTCAGGAATTCGCAGGATCCGCACCAAGCAGTTGGCTGGCGGACTGGCAAGAACTTGATGCCCGGGCCCGGGGCCTCCGAGGCGATTTGAAGCGCGACGGCGCTATCAACGGACTTGACGTTGCCGAAGCGATCTGGGAAGGCCAACCCGAAGTGCTCCTGCTGGGCTCCTCGAATATCGTTCGCGATTTCGACCTGGCTGCCCGCCCGGGTGCCGCTGATGAGACTACCGTGTATGCCAATCGAGGTTTGGCCGGCATCGACGGAACAATCTCCACCGCGCTGGGGCTGGCCGTTGGAAGCGGGCGGCGGACCGTGGCAGTCATGGGCGACATTACCTTCGCCCATGACGCCAGCTCGCTGTCGTGGACTCCAGGGGAGCCGCAGCCGCAACTGGATGTGGTGGTGTACAACGACGCCGGCGGCGCCATCTTCTCCACATTGGAGCACGGAGCAGTTGATGGCTCCGGGCGTTATGTCGACGCCGTGGAGCGCCTGTTTGCCACACCGCAGCAGTTTGATATCCAGTCACTGGCCAAGGCCTATGGGTGGCAGTATGAACGCGCCACGACAAAAGCTGTGCTGAAAAACCTGCTGGAGCAAACCGGGGGATCCAGATTGCGCTTGATCGAGGTACCCGCGTCGAGGGATCACCTGCGGGCAGATAGCCAGGAGCTCAATCACAGGATCGGGCAGCTGTCCTGGCCTGGATCGTAACCCTTTGATTGACTGCAGAAACAACTCATCCCTTGCAGCGAGGACCTGACGGAACCCGGTGCAAGGGATGATTCGTATTAACTTTGCCTAGATATCGACGTGGGTCGGATCCAAGACGCGGCGCAGGAAGTCCTGGGTCCTTGGCTGCTGCGGATTGCCAATGACATCTGCTGCCTTGCCTTCTTCCACCACGACGCCACCGTCCATGAAGAACACCCTGTCCGCCACTTCCTTGGCGAATGCCATCTCGTGGGTTACCACCAGCATGGTCATGCCGGCCTTGGCCAGATTCTTCATGATGGCCAGTACCTCGCCGACGGTTTCAGGATCCAACGCGCTGGTGGGCTCGTCGAAGAGCATCAGGGTTGGTTCCATGGACAGAGCGCGGGCGATGGCCACACGCTGCTGCTGGCCGCCGGAAAGCTGATCAGGGTAGCGATCTCCGAAATCGCCTAGTCCCACTCGCGCCAAGTGTCCCAGCGCGACTTTCTCCGCGTCGGCCTTTTTGCGCTTGAGCACCTTAATCGGGGAAACCGTGCAGTTCTCCAGCACCGTCAGGTGCGGGAAGAGGTTGAACTGCTGGAAGACCATGCCCACTTGTTGGCGCATCTTATCCAGATTCACCTCCGGGTCGGTGACCTCAAAGCCGCCGACCGTGATGGTTCCCCCATTGGGCTTTTCCAGCAGATTCACACAGCGCAGCAGGGTGGACTTGCCTGAGCCCGAGGGACCGATGAGGCAAACTACTTCGCCGGGCTTGACGTTCAGATCGATGCCCTTGAGCACCTCGTTATTGCCGTAGGATTTGCGCAGTCCGGTGATCTCCACGCCAGCGGCGTGAACCGAAAGTTGATTAGTGTCAGTCGACATTCTCAAGTCCTAACTATCGCTTGGTCTTCGCCGCGCGGGATTCGAATTTGCGGGCTACCAGGCTCAGCGGGATGGTGATCACCAGGTAGAACAGGCCCGCCACAACCAGCGGGGTGATGCCTGCATCCAGCTGGGAAATGCCATCGCGGCCGAATTTGGTCATCTCGTACTGGGCGGCGGCCGCGCCGAGGATGAAGGCCAAGGAAGTGTCCTTGGTCAGCAAGATGATTTCATTGGTCATCGGCGGCAGGACGATCTTGAAAGCCTGCGGGATGACGATGGTGACCATGGCGCGCCATGCTGGCATGCCCAGGGAACGAGCAGCTTCCGTTTGCCCCTTCGGAACGGCCTGCAAACCGGCGCGCAGGGTTTCAGCGATGTAGGCCGCGGAAACCAGTCCCAAGGCGAACATCACGTTCACTGGCTGCGGCCACGTCGTTCCGAAAGCTTGAGGCAAGCCAAATCCGAATGCCAAGAGCACCAGGATTGCGGGGATGCCTCGGAAGAATTCGATGAATGCGGTGGCAAACCACCGGTACGGCGCGAAAGACGCCATTTTCATCAGGGCCAGGAGTAGACCCAGCACCAAGCCGAAAGCAAAGGAAATGATGGTATAGAAGATCGTATTCTTCAGGCCGACCAGAATCATGCCTGGGAACATCGGGCCGAGCTTGTCGAAGGAGAAGAAAGCGTAAGACGCTTTTTCCCAGTCAACGATTGCCACCAGGGCGATGATGATGGCAAAGAAGAGCACAATCTGAATGATTTTGCTTGTGCGGGCGCGCTGACTAGTAGTCATTGCCATTGGTTTTGTACCTCTCGTAAAGGTAGCGGGGGCTCGGGCGGCAACTATGCCCAGCGGCATGCATGGCGTCGCGAACCCCCGCCCGGTAGATCAATCCGTGTTCAGCGGAGACTTACTTTTCGCCGAACCACTTCACGGTCAGTTCTTCCATGGTGCCTGCATCGGTCAAGCGCTTGAGCGTTCCATTGACCAATTCCAGGGTGTCTGCCTTGTCCTTCGGGACGGCAACACCGAGCTGCTCGCCGGTCTTGAAGTTGGCGACAGCCTTGTAATCAGGCTTGTCCTTTACCGCGTAGCCAAGAACCGACTGGTTGCCCAATACGGCATCAACCTGGTTTGCCAGCAGTGCCTGGGTCTGCAATCCGGCATCCTCGTAGCCGACGATGTTATTCAGCCCTTGTTCCTTGCCGTACTTTTCACCGGTGGTAGCCTGCTGGACGCCAACCTTCTTGTCCTTGGCGGTTTCCAGGTCGGTGATGCCCGAGCCGTTCTTGGCGATCAGGACCAGGTCGTCATCCATGTAAGGGGTGGAGAAGTCCATCTTCTCCTTGCGTGCGTCGGTGATGGAGATCGAGGAGATGGCGATGTCGCACTGGGTGCTGAACAGGCCGGATTCGATGGAGTCGAAGCTGGCGTCGATGACATTGAGTTCCAGCTTGGCATCCTTGGCGATTTCCGCCGCGACATCCATGTCGAATCCGACATTTTTGCCGTCTTTGACGAATTCAAATGGCTCGTAGGGGATATCCGAGCAAATGGTCAGCTTGCCCTCGTTGATCGGGAAGGATGCGCCTTCGGACTCCGAGCTGGAGCCGCTATCGGAACCGCAGGCGGTCATGGCTAGAAGTGCTACGGAGCTGAGTGCGACGGCGGCTGCGAATTTTTTCTTGGGGTTACGCATAGGATCAAAACCTACTTTCGGGTCATTGCGAGTGGATCACTGCGATGCCACAATCATAACCGCGACAGCACCAGCACGAGACGCACTTCACACAACTGCTATCGAGAGTAAGGAGAACTTATGCTTCGGAATATCGGAAAGATCGTCCATGCTGGCCACATTGGCAGTTGAGCTATTCGGCGCCCAGGGCCTGGCGCATAGGGCGCATTTTCGCCCATGACTCGGCCAACTCATCTTCCGGAACTGAGCCGGGAACGATACCGCACCCGGCGTACAGGCGCATGAGCTTCTCGTCTTCCAGGATTCCGCCGCGCAAGGCGATGCCGAATTCCCCATCGCCACGGCTATCAACCCAGCCCACGGGACCGGCGTAGGGGCCGCGATCCATGCCTTCCAATTCACGCAGGAGCACCCCGGCCTTTTTCGTCGGGGTTCCGCACACCGCCGCGGTTGGATGGAAGATTTCGGCAACATCCAGGGCCGACGGCAACGCGCCGGTCGCATCCGCACGCAATTGGGCCCGTACATCACTGGCCAAATGCCACACATTGGGCAACTGCAAAATGAATGGCTCTTCCGGTGCGCTCATGCCGTGCGAAATAGGATTCAGCGAATGGGTCAACGAGTCAATAGCCAGCTGGTGCTCATTGCGCTGCTTCGGGTCCTCGAAAAGGCGCTGCTGGGCAAAGCCCGGGTCATCGGCCCCGGCCGCTGCGCGGTCCAGGGTTCCGGCCAATACGCGCGCCTCGGCCAAGCCATCGGTGACCCGCACCAGCATCTCGGGAGTTGCCCCGACCAGGCCGTCAACGCTGTAGGTCCAGCAATTGCCGTAGCGCTCGGTCAAGGCATGGACGACCTTGGACAGATCGATCGGCGTGCTGCTGTGGGCAAGCACGTCCCGGGCCAGCACCAGCTTGGAAATGCCGCGCTCGTCAAAATGCCGCAGGGCCTTTTTGACGGCCTCGACATAGGAACCGGCGGTCAACTGCCCGCTGGTCAGCTTGATGCTGCCGGCAGTTGCCCCTGGAATGGCGGCATCGGCCATCAAGTCCGATGCGCGAGCCAAGGCCTGTTCGTAGGTGACGCCATCGAGTTCCTCGGCGGTGCCGGTGAGCGTGATCCATGCGGTCTGCTCATCGCGGCCAATGACCAGCTGGGGAATGATCATGCGGGATTCGAAAACGCTGGTGAAGGAGAACGCGAAGGAGCCGAAGCTGACCAGGCCAGTGCCCGGGCGATTCAGCGGGTCGATGATCCGGGCGTTCTCGATGACCTGCGCAAACCATGCCCGGGCCCGTGCGAATCGTTCCTCGCCATGGGTATGCAATCGGGCAGCGGTGCCAAAACCGACCAGGCCATGACCATTGCGGGTCCAAACCAGGCTTCGGTGACGCAATGAGTCGCCAAGCAGCGTTTGCGGAGCATCGACATATTCAAAGGTGATGCTGGTGAGACTAGGAGCCGACAGCTGATGGGCGCTGGCGCTGAGAACGGGCGAATCTGCAGACATGATAAGGCTAAGCCTACCGCGCGGTGCCGGGGAAAATGCCGTGCAGGTGTCCCCAGTCACGACTGTGAGTTATGGCGGGTCTGGTGATAACTGCTGGCCTGAGCCGGTAAACTCTAGAACGAACTGCTAGGTCGCTGGCCAGCATGCACGTGCGCGTTGCACCGTGCCAGCATCCAGTGGTGGACAGCATCGGCTAGAGTGAAGAGATGTTTGTCTGCATATTGCAGGCGCCGAAGTCTTCGCATACCGCGATGGCCACCCCGATGAAAGATAAGTAAGCCGTAGAACAGTGACTGATTCGAAGAGCAACTGGACCGCAGCCGGACATGAAGTGTCGGACTCGATTGAGCTGAATCCTGAAACCGCTGCATTAGCTGCGGCTATTAATCTTCCCTCGGGCTTTGCGATGCTTGCCGAGGACCCGGACTTCGGGCCGGCGATTTCCATCGGCATGGCCAAGGTCGAGAAGCTGCTGCGCGATGCGCTGGCCAATTCCGACCCGTTGATCGATGCCTCCAGCCGGCACCTGGTCGAAGCCGGCGGGAAGCGGGTGCGCCCGCTCTTGGTGTTGCTCACCTCCCTGCTCGGCCACGGCGTGACCGATGAAGTGATCAAGGCCGCGGCCGTCGTGGAACTGACCCACTTGGCAACCCTGTACCACGACGACGTGATGGACTCTGCTCCGCTGCGCCGCGGTGCTCCCACTGCCCACGAGGTCTGGGGCAACTCCGTTGCCATTCTGGCGGGGGACCTCATCTTTGCCCGGGCTTCGGTCTTCGGCGCCGACCTTGGCCCTGAAGCGGTGATGTGGCAGTCGCGCACCTTCGAGCGCCTGTGCCTGGGCCAGCTGCACGAATCAATCGGGCCGCGTGAAGGCGACGATGAGATCGAGCACCACCTGCAGGTCATCAGCGACAAGACCGCCTCGCTGCTTTCCACCTCCGGAGCCTTTGGCGCGCGCTTTGGCGGAGCGCCGGAGTTCATCGAGGTACTGCGCGAGTACGGTGAAAAGGTGGGCGTTGCCTTCCAGGTAGCTGACGATGTCATTGACCTGGCCTCCGAGAAGGCCGACTCGGGCAAGACCCCGGGCACTGATCTGCGTGAAGGCGTCCCGACCTTGCCGATCCTGCTGTTGCGCCAGGCCGCCGCAGCCGGCGATGAGCAAGCCGCGCAGGCCGTGGCCCTGGTGGATGCCGACCTTTCCACCGATGAAGCACTGGCCAAGGCCGTTGAAGCCGTTCGCGCGCACTCGGTACTGCACGATGCATGGAAGGCCGCCCGCCAGTGGGCCGATGACGCGATCCAATCGCTGGCTCCGTTGCCGGAAGGCACCGTGAAGCAGGCCTTGATTTCCTTCGCCGACGCCGTGGTGACCCGCGACGCCTGAGCAGGAATCGAAAGACTGAAAACACCGCAGCGCATGAAGATCACGGTCTTCATGCGCTGCGGTGTTTAACCAGCCGAATCATCTCGTCAACGGAGTACTTCCGAAGCTTGAAGCGGTTCAGGGTGATCCGGGGAAAAGAGCGCCCGGCGCAGCTGCTGCGCCTTCATCGCCCGTTCCTCTACCGAGACCCGATGGCGCAGCTGCTGATACAGCTGGTCATCGTGATAGCGGGGAAATACGTGCTGGTGGTAATGCCAGACATGCTGGTTTCCCGCGGGCTCATTGTGCTGCCGGGTGCTGGTGCCTTCCGGATCCCACGCCAGCTTCATGGCCAATGCCACGCGCTTGGTTTCCTTCATGATGGCCGTGCCGGTGGCATCATCCAGATCGTAGAGCGCTTCCAAATGCCGGGTGGGAATGATCATGGCATGCCCGCCATAGTTTCCGAACCCATCACAGGCCATGATCGCCGCCACCAAGCCGGTCTGATAGATCAGATCGGTAGGCGCGCAAAGATTGTCCTGGCTGAATGGCAGATCCTGCACCAGTTCGCAGAAAGGGCACTGGTACTCGGCCGGCTGATGGGAACGGTGGAGCACTAGTCCTCCAGTTCGGCTGCCAATTCGTCAAAGACCCATGCGAACATGTCCAGCGTGAATTCGCTGAACGTGCCTTCTTCGCTGGTCCATGTGCCCTTGGCGTTGTTGCGGCGGTAAACGATGGGATCGGGAACATCCAGCTGCGAGGCCTTGAAGGCCCAGACGAACTTTTCTTCTTCGTCTTCCAGGAACAACAGGTGGCCGTCTTCGATTTCCAATTCCTCGGGGTCGAAGAAGTAGTGGTAGGCCTCCATGAAATCTTCATTGTTGCCCAGCGCCAGGTAGAACTCCTCGAGCACAAAGGGAATGGAAACCTTGGACTGGGCTAGGGCATCACGCAGTTCTTCACCGTTGAGCCCGTCGGCTTCATTCCACTGGTCATCCAAATATTTGGGGACCAAGGAACGGAACTTCTCTAGAAACATGTCAGCCATGGGTTAATCCTATTCGAGATTAGCCAAGCTCAAGTGCGCTCAACGCGATCCACAGCTGGACTCGGTCGCTTGTCACATTCGGGTCGTAGCCCGAGAGCTCCGAAATCTGCTGCATGCGGTAGCGCACGGTATTGCGGTGCAGGCCCAGCGCTTCGGCTACGGCGCCTACCGAGCCATCGCGGTTCAGGTACTCGCGCAGCGTCAGCAGGAGATCTGAATCATGGGTGGAATCAAAGTCCTGCAGCGGCCCGAGTGCTTCTGCGGCAAGGTCTTGCAGCGGCACATCCCTGGCGGCCAGGAGCAGGGAAGTGAGCGAGAGCTTGGTGGGGACGTTGATGCGCTCGCCGTGGCGCAGGGATTCGAGCGCTTCGAAATAGCTCCAGCGGATACCGGTGGTATTCGAGTAGCGGCCGCCATATCCAACCCGGGCCGAGATCCCGGCGGCCTGAAGATACTCATCGAGATGCTTGATGGACAGCTGGACCTTGCTGTGCGCAACGATCACCGCCAAGCGGCCTTCCATCATCGCTGAAACCTGGGAGGAAAGGTCCGCGGGCAGGGGCAAGGTCTGCAAGCGCTCGGCCTGAGTGGAGGCCTGCACCAGGATGACCGAGTGCTCGCGCTGCGGATTCAGGCCCAAGGCGCCAAGGCGCCCGGCGGCGTCGGCCCCGACCAGGGTGCCAGCAGCCAAGTCTGCGAGCACCTGGCCATTGGCCTGGCGCTGCGAGGCGCGCAGCCGCGATTTGTTGGCCATCTCCAGGCCGATCAGGGACTGGGCATAATCCACGACCGGATCATGGATATAGGGTTCGGCCAGATGCAGGATGCATTTATCACGCAAGCCCGTGGCCACGGGCAGTTCGTGCCAAGTGCGTTCAGGATCATGATCACCGCTGATCACCTCGCCGTGAAGACTTAACGCCACGTCCGTCCCGAGCATGCGGGCCAGTTCATCGAGCATGCTATCGAGGTCGGAGGAGAGCAGGGAACGGGCCAGCTTCTGGTGCGATTTGAGCAAGTTCTCCACGCGCTTGAGATGCTCGGCATTCATGGCTTCAGCGATGAGCCGGGTAATGGCCGCAAAGGGAACCTGGTAGGGGACTTCGAAGACAGGCAATCCGACTTCGCGGGCCGCGACGATGGTGGCTTCAGGCACGGAGGCATGTTCCAGGCCGGTGCCGAATCCCAGGGCCACCGCATCATTGGCGGCAAGAACGCGCACAAATTCCCGTTGCGCGGCTTTGGTTTTCTGGCGCACCCCGGTGGTCAAGACGATTTCGCGGCCGGTGAGGAACTTGGACGGGTCCAGCAGCTCGGTGATGGCTGACCAGGTGATGACCATGTCGTCGCGATGGGTATGTTCGGTCATCGGGCGGAGATCGAGCTCGTCATGCTCCAGCAGTCCGCGTAAACTAATTGCCATGGAACCATTCTAGTTGGCCTGCGGAAGGTTCCCATTTCAGCAAATTGCTCAAATAATGGACACGCGTTACCGAAAATTGACCAGAATGTGAACTTTTTGCAGTAGCTTAGACACATGAGCTCTCCATCTTCAAAACAGGGCGCTCCACTCGCATCCGAAAAGCGTGAGACTTTCAGTTCACGAAAGCTCTTCATTCTTTCTGCGGTTGGTTCGGCCGTTGGACTGGGAAATATTTGGCGTTTCCCGTACGTCGCCTACGAGAACGGCGGCGGTGCATTCCTGATCCCGTACCTCGTAGCTATCCTCTGCGCAGGTATTCCGCTGCTGTTCCTCGACTACTCGATCGGCCACCGCTACCGCGGCTCGGCTCCGCTGGCCTACCGGCGGGCCAACCGGAAAACCGAAATGCTCGGCTGGTGGCAGGTGCTGATCTGCTTCATTATCGCCATCTACTACGCAGCCATCATCGCCTGGGCCGCCATGTATTGCTGGTTCTCCATCACCAAGGCCTGGGAGAAAAACGCAGAGGGAGCTTCCGGCTTCTTCATGCAGGACTTCCTGAAAGTCTCGGACAACGTCAACGTCTCCTTTGACTTCGTCGGCAATATTTTCACGCCGATGCTGATCGTGTGGCTTGTAGCCATCGTGATCATGGTGGCCGGAGTTAACAAGGGCATCTCCCGTGCCAATGGCATTTTCATGCCATTGCTGATCGTGATGTTCTTGATCCTTGTTGTCCAGTCCGTATTCCTTCCTGGCGCAATTGACGGCCTGAACTCCTTCTTCACCCCTGACTTCGAAGCGCTGCAGAATCCTGCAGTCTGGGCTGCCGCCTTCGGCCATATCTTCTTCTCGCTGTCCGTGGCCTTCGGCATCATGGTGACCTACTCGTCCTACATGAAGCGCAAGAGCGATCTGACCGGTTCGGGCTACGTCGTAGCGTTCGCCAACTCCAGTTTTGAACTGCTAGCCGGTATCGGCGTCTTCGCTGCCCTGGGCTTCATGGCGCACAACGCCGGCTCCAGCGTTGACGAGGTGGCCACCAGCGGCATCGGCCTGGCCTTCATTGCCTTCCCGACCATCGTCTCGCAGGCGCCTCTGGGTGGGCTGATTGGCGTGCTGTTCTTCGGCTCGCTGGTCTTCGCCGGCCTGACCTCCCTGATCTCGATTCTCGAAGTGATCGTGGCGGCCTTCCAGGACAAGCTGGGTTGGAAGCGCACCCCGGCCACCTTGGTCGTTGTTGTCCCGGTGGCGATCATCTCGCTGATCTTGTTCCCAACCACCACGGGCCTGTACCTGCTGGATACCATGGACGCCTTCGTGAACCAGTTCGGCATCCTGGCCTGCGCACTGGTGCTGGTCATCGTCTTCGGGGCAGGCCTTGGCATGCTGCCAAAGCTGGCCAAGCACATGAACCGCCACAGCTCCATCAAGCTGGGCACCGCTTGGAAGGTCCTTGTTGGCGGCATCGGCCCAGCGGCCCTTGGCTACATGCTGATCAACGAAGTCCAATCCAAGATCAGTGAGTCGTACTCCGGATACCCGTTGTGGTTCAACGCAGTCTTCGGCTGGGGCATGGCCGGCCTGCTGATCGTCGGCGCCCTGGTGCTCTCCTTGATTCCATGGAGCAAGAACTCGAAGGCCAATGACCCGGAGTTCAAAGTGCATCAGCAGAACGTTGAAGCCGAAGAAATTCCCGAACCAGCCGGAAAGGAATACTAGCCATGACCGGCATAGCCATTGTCTTCATGATCATTTCCATGCTGACCATCTGGGGCGGCCTCGCCCTCGCATTGATCAACCTTTCGCGTCATCCTGAAAAGGACGATGACGACGTCATTGAAACTGCTGGAACTGCGGGCAATAACAGCCTGTAGGGACATCCAGCAGCAACCGATACCTCCTTGCGCCGAGCCTCGCTTGGCGCGAGGAGGTATTTTTCTGTGCAGATGCACTACTGATCCCAGAGGTATTTGTGCCAAGTCTGGTAGTGGCAACGGGCCGTGAAGAATATTCTTCTTGTAAGAACACGTCGAGCCACGCGCTCGTAAAACCATAGTGAAAGGACAAGCAGGTGGACGTTAGCTACCGCATTGAACAGAAGCGCAAGATCAACGGGCCATTCCCCGGCCCCAAGTCGGAAGAACTCGCCGCACGCCGCGCCAAGGCAGTTGCTGCCGGTGTAGCTTCCAGCCTGCCAGTCTACGCAGCAGATGTTGACGGTGGCATCATCGTCGATGTCGACGGCAATCAGCTGATCGACCTTGGCTCGGGCATTGCTGTGACCACCGTGGGTGCTTCCAACCCAGCCGTGGCCAAAGCTGTCGCCGAGCAGGCACAGCACTTCACCCACACCTGCTTCATGGTTGCCCCGTACGAGAACTACGTCGCCCTGGCTGAGAAGCTGGCCGCGATCACCCCCGGTGATTTCGAGAAGCGCGCGGTCTTCTTCAACTCCGGTTCCGAAGCGGTGGAGAACGCCATCAAGGTAGCTCGCATCGCCACCGGCCGCCAGGCAGTTGTCGCCTTCGACCACGCCTACCACGGCCGCACCAACCTCACCATGGGCCTGACTGCCAAGGCAGCACCATACAAGCGCGGCTTCGGCCCACTGGCACCGGAGATCTACCGCATGCCAATGAGCTACCCATTCCGCGAAGAGAACCCGAACATCTCCGGCAAGGAAGCTGCTGAGCGCGCCATCCTGGCCATGGAGAAGCAGATCGGCGGCGACCAGATCGCTGCGATCATCATCGAGCCAATCCAGGGCGAGGGCGGCTTCATCGTCCCTGCCACCGGCTTCCTGCCACGCGTTGCCGAGTGGGCCAAGGAAAACGGCATCGTCTTCATCGCCGATGAAGTCCAGGCCGGCTTCGCCCGTTCGGGTGCATGGTTCGCTTCGGACATCGAGCAGATCGAACCAGATATCATCACCGTTGCCAAGGGCATTGCCGGCGGCATGCCGCTGTCGGGCATCGTTGGCCGTGCCGACCTGCTGGACTCGGTCCACGGCGGAGGCCTGGGCGGCACCTACGGTGGCAACCCGGTAGCCGTAGCCGCAGCTCTTGAGACCATCAAGTTCATGGAAGAGCAGGACCTGCCAGCTCGTGCCCGCGAAATCGAAGAGAAGTTCTTCGCCCGCTTCACCGCTTTGCAGTCCGCGTTCCCAGCCATCGGTGAAGTTCGTGGCCGCGGTGCCATGATCGCCCTTGAATTCGTCAAGGCTGGCGGCAAGGAGCCAGACGCCGATCTGACCAAGGCAATTGCTGCCGAGTGCCTGGCCCAGGGTGTTGTCATCCTGACCTGCGGCACCTACGGCAACGTCGTTCGCCTGCTGCCACCGCTGGTCATCGGCGATGAGCTGCTCAACGACGCACTTGACGTGCTGGAGTCGGCAATCCGCAAGTTGGCTTCCTAGTCCCCGGGTTCCGGGCACAATAAATAATGCTCCGGTTTCTCCCGCATCTGCGGGAGAAACCGGAGCATTATTTGTTAACCGCCCCAGTGCTTGCGGCAGCTAGCCGATCTTCTTGGGTTCTGGCAGGCGCCCTGCCTTGGGAGCACGAAGCATATCGACCAGGACGAAGATCACCGCAATCCACACCAGGACGAAGCCCATCCAGCGTTCGAAGGGCATGTGTTCTCCGAAGACCAGGACACCAAGAATGAACTGGAGCAGGGGAGCGATGAACTGCAGAGACCCCACCGTGCTCAACGGCAGGCGGCGGGCAGCACCGCCAAAAAGCAGGAGCGGGACAGCAGTGATGATTCCGCTTGAGGCCAGCAGCAGGATTCCGGCCCAGTTGCTGTTCAGCAGGGTCGATCCGGAAGTCTGGGACAGCCAGATCACGTAGATGATGGCCAACGGGGTCAGCCACAGGGTTTCGATGGTCAGCGCGCCAAGAGCGCTGCCCTTGGATCCCACCTTGTTCTTGACCAGTCCATAGAAGCCGAAGGAGAACGCAAGACCCAGGGAAATCCATGGCACCCGTCCCAAGCCCACGGTCAGGACAATCACGGCGACGGTGGCCAGGGCAACCGCGGCCCACTGCAGCGGGCGCAGCTTCTCCTTGAGCACCAGCACGCCAAGCAGGATCGCGACAATCGGGTTGATGAAGTAGCCCAGTGATGCTTCAAGCACGTGTCCGGTCAATACCGCCAACGCGTAGAGCACCCAGTTGGCGGCGATCAAGATGCTGGCCAAAGCCAGCTGGCCCATGGTTTTGGTATCGCGGAACATCGCTGCAAACTGGCGGATCTGCGACGTGGCCGCGAGCAGTATGAAGCAGAAGACCAATGAAAAGAGAACTCGTACTGCGACGAACTCAACGGCAGAGATTTGCGGAAGCAACAGGAAGTAAGCCGGCAGCAAGCCCCAAATGAGGTAGGCAGATGTGCCTTGGATCAGACCATAGCTGTGTTCAGAACGGACGGGAGCGGTGGTGCTTGATGACATTCAGGATGTACGCTTTCGAGCTAATGTGATTCAGGAGCAGTCGGAGTGCGGCGACAAAAAATTGCACCTTGCAACTAATAAACTACAACGCCGCAGGTACAGTAATATTCCCCGCTGAGCGAAACCTGGGTTTCGAAGCCAGTGCGGTGCCTCACACTCCTGGGCGGAAGCTGCAATTGCTGGAACTGACCGTGCCATCCATCCGTTGACTAGACTAGGAAGTACCATCTTGGTCTTTGTCATTTAGGGGAGTGCGTCAAGTTGCATGGACATAACAACGGACTGAAAACAGCATTGCTGCTTGGCGGAATGTTCGCCCTGCTCTTGGCTATCGGTTCGCTCATTTCTGCCGGAACCGGCCGGTCGATGTTCATTTGGATTTTCGCGCTTATCGGCCTGGGAACCACTGCTTATGGCTACTGGAATAGCGACAAGCTCGCTTTGCGCTCCATGCACGCCTACCCGGTGAGCGAAGCCGAGAACCCGATGATGTACCGCATTGTGCGGGAGCTGTCGATGAACGCCCAGCAGCCAATGCCGCGCTTGTACATCTCGCCAACTTCCTCTCCCAACGCCTTTGCCACCGGTCGCAATCCGCAGAACGCCGCGGTGTGCTGCACCGAGGGAATTTTGCAGTTGCTCAACGAACGCGAATTGCGCGGGGTGCTGGGCCACGAGCTGATGCACGTGTATAACCGCGACATCCTCACCTCTTCGGTAGCCGCCGCCGTCGCGGGTGTCATCACCTCCATCGCCCAGTTCCTGATGTTCTTCGGCGGTGGCGGTAGCAACGAGAACCGCAACGTCAATCCGATTGCGCTGATTGCCTTGTCCCTGCTGGCTCCATTGGCCGCGTCCATCATCCAGATGGCCGTGAGCCGCACTCGTGAGTACGATGCAGACGAGGATGGCGCCAAGCTGACCAATGATCCGCTGGCCCTGGCCAGCGCGTTGCGCAAGCTCGAATCGGGCATTTCCCAGGCGCCTTTGGCTGCCGGCGACCAGAAGCTGGTTAACAGCTCCCACCTGATGATCGCTAATCCCTTCGGTTCGCGCCTGAAGCAGATGTTCTCCACGCACCCGCCAATGGATCAGCGCATTGCCCGTCTCGAGGCCATGGCTGGCGGACGCGGGTACTAGGAGCCCTTAAAGCAACATTGGAGGCGGCTTCCCACTTCGGTGGGAAGCCGCCTCCAATGTTGTTGGCACACAGGGTGCCGGTGCTGTTCCTAGCGGAAGTTCACGAACTGCAAGTCTGCTTCATCGAAGTCGCGCAGCAGGGCCATGGTGGCCTGCAGGTCATCGCGGGACTTGGAGGAGACGCGCAGCTCATCGCCCTGGATGGTGGACTTGACGCCCTTGGGAGCTTCATCGCGGATCAACTTGTTGATCTTCTTGGCGACATCCTGTGCGATGCCTTCCTTGATGCTGGCCTCGATGCGGTATTCCTTGCCGGATGCGTAAGGCTCTCCAGCGTCCAAGGACTTCAGCGAGATGCCGCGCTTGACCAGCTTGGTCTGGAAAACGTCGAGGACCGCATTGACGCGCTCTTCCGAGTTGGCCTTCATCAAGATCTTCTCGCCACTGAAATCAACCTCGGCGCCGACGCCCTTGAAGTCGTAGCGCTGGACAATTTCCTTCTGGGCCTGGTTCATCGCGTTAGCGACTTCCTGGCTGTCTACCTTGCTGACGACGTCGAATGTGGAATCACTAGCCATGTGAATGCTCCTAGCTGTAACGGGTCTTATTCGCTACATAGCCTACCGGTTTTATGCCTTGAAATCGGGCTGTGATCAGGCTTACAGGGAAAATAGCCCCCTCGATTTCACTTCGTCGAAAATCTCCTGTAGAGTTATTTCTCGTTCCGACAAGAACAAATGTTCTTGAAAGAGCAATCTCGGCAGATTACCCGAGTGGCCAAAGGGGGCTGACTGTAAATCAGCTGGCAACGCCTTCACTGGTTCGAATCCAGTATCTGCCACAAATAACTCCCGGATCCTTGATCCGGGAGTTTTTTTGCTTCCCCGATAAAGTTTCATTGTGATCCGGATCTATTCCCGCTCTCAATGAAGATCACCTTTCTACGTATTTCATCTGAAATTCGGCTACCGTATAGGCATGGCAACTAGAAATGTAAGCGAAGATGACTTCGCGAAGTTGATTGAAGACAACGACATCGTCCTCGTGGACTTCTGGGCTGATTGGTGTGGACCGTGCAAGCAGTTCGCTCCGGTTTATGATCAGACCTCGGAAAAGTTCACTGATGTTGTTTTTGCCAAGGTGGATACCGAAGCCGAGCAGGGACTGGCACGTGCAGCCAACGTGACCTCGATTCCTACCATCATGGCGTTCCGCGAGCAGGTTCTCGTTTTCTCGCAGGCCGGTGCGTTGAACCAGCCGCAGCTTGAAGATTTGGTGACCGCGGTCAAGGGCATTGATATGAGTGAAGTACACAAGCAGATCGCCGAGGAAGCCGCCCAGGCCAACTCCTAAGACTGTTTGTGGGCTTCGGGCCCTACCTCTGCCGGTGATCCAGCGGAGCGTAGCGGGGCCCGAAGCTTTGTTTTCTCTCGCCGGAAAGTCCCAAAAGCCGGACGACCCGCTGCCGGTGCGGGGCAAAGGGAGCCATGAGCTCCAGCATCTGCTGATCAGTGATTCGACGTCCGGTCAGGACTTGTCCCACGAAATCGGCCAAATGGAAATCTCCCACGGATATGTGGTCGGTTGAGCCATGAGAACGCTGCAGCGTTTCGGCAATCGTCCAAGGCCCAATTCCAGGCACTGATCCTAGAGCCGATTCAAGTGTTCCCGGCGTTTTCGCCGTCGGCTTTGGCTGATCCAAGGGCTTGTCGGCCCACCAATTCAGGGCACCGGATGCCTGAACAAAATTCCGGATGGCCTCAGCACGCTTGCCTTCAACACGGGCAATCTGCCAATCCCAGCGGCGAAGCGGAGCAAGCTCCTGCGCCGAGGGAAAAATTCTCAAGCCGACCGGGACCGGGCCAGGCGCTGGTTGTCCATGATGCCTGATAAGCCAACGCCAGGCGTAGTTCGCTTCAATTCCGGTGACTCGCTGTTCCAGAATGGCCCCGATGGCATGCTCGAAGATCCTGCCGGTCGCGGGCAGCACAAGATCCGGGTGCTCGGCTCGCGAGCGGACGACAATTTCTGGAAAAAGTCCCCTGTGGAGCAGGTCGTCAAACTCGCTCCAGTCGTCCCCGGCGCCGAGCAGGTTTGGTGCACTATGAACTGCCCATTCGCCACCGGGCCCCCAAGCACGGAACTCGGCCGGCCCCAGGCGCAGTGGCTTGGAAATGTGCAGGGTCGCTGGGCCTTCGGGCGTGGAAAATGCCAGCCAGGCTTCGGATTCAGAAATCCGGATCGTTGGGTCGCCTTGACCGCGACGCAGTATTCCCAAGGACTTAACCAGAGACACCGGCCGTCCGGGGGAGAAGCTGGCGCTCCAAGATTTCTGCATATTTCGCATCATATAGCGTGACCCAGACAGGAAAACAACCCTGGGCTGATAACACTGATGAAAAGACCGCGTCCACTGCATGACGTTTCGCTACGTTTCGGAACGACATGTATGACGGGCGCCGGTAAAGTTCTTGACATGAAGTATGCGTCCACAGTTTTAGATCTGATCGGCAATACCCCGCTGGTGAAGCTCAACCGCGTTGCCGATGGCGTCAAAGCCACGGTATTGGTCAAACTTGAATACTTGAACCCAGGCGGTTCCATCAAAGACCGCATCGCGTTGAAGATGGTTGAACGCGCTGAAGAGCGCGGCCAGCTCAAGCCAGGCGGAACCATTGTGGAACCAACCAGTGGCAACACCGGCGTTGGCTTGGCCATGGTGGGCCAGCTCAAGGGCTACAAGACAATCTTTGTCACCCCGGACAAAGTTGGCGAAGAAAAGCGCGACGTGCTGCGCGCCTACGGAGCCCAAGTTGTGGTCACCCCAACCGCCGTCGCACCAGATTCACCAGAGTCCTACTACGGTGTCTCTGACCGGCTGGTGACCGAAATCGAGGGCGCATACAAGCCAGACCAGTTCTCCAACCCCGGTGCTCCAGACAGCCACTTTGAAACCACTGGTCCAGAAATTTGGAATGACACCGATGGAAAAGTCACCCACGCGGTGATCAGCGCCGGAACCGGCGGCACCATTACCGGCACCGGGCGCTACCTGAAGCAGATTTCGGCCGACCGCGCTTCAGGCCCAGTCAAGATCATCGCAGCCGACCCGGACGGCTCGGTCTATTCAGGCGGAACCGGACGCCCCTACTTTGTCGAGGGCGTTGGCGAAGACATGTGGCCGGGGAACTACGACCCATCGGTGCCCGACGAAGTCGAGGCAGTCACCGATGCTGAAGCTTTCGAGATGACTCGTCGATTGGCGAAAGAAGAAGGGCTGCTGCTTGGCGGGTCTTCGGGAATGGCAGTCGTCGCCGCCCTGCGCGCAGCCCGCAATCTGGGCGAAGATGATGTTGTCGTCGTGATAGCACCGGATGGTGGACGCGGCTACCTCGCCAAGATCTTCAACGACAGCTGGATGCTGCAGCAGGGCTTCACCACCGATGACTACTCCGCCTTGGACTTCATCGGCTCGGCACTATCCAAGCAGGGCCCAGAGACTATTAGCGAAGATGCCACGCTGCTTGAAGCTGCCATGGCCTTGCGCGAACAGGGTGCCGACGCGCTGGTCGTCTCGGCCGCTGCCTTGCCTGCCCGTATCGGCGAGGTGCGCGGAGTCATTGGTGCTGGCACCCTGACCGAAGCATTGCTCTCGGGGGCCGAGGGCACGAGCACCATCAAGGAACTGGGCAGCCTGCCCATGCCGCTGATCGGTGTGGCCGACACCCTCGACAATGCCCAGGAACTGCTCCAGGCCCACCCGGCCGTACTGGTGACCAAGGCCGGCGAAGTTATTGCCGCCGCCACCGCAGCGGACCTGCTGGCCTACTCGACCCGCTAAAGAATTCACTAAAGGACTGATATCGATGACCGAAAACATTCAGGGCTCCAACACTCGCTTCGTCCACGCCGGACAGGAATTCGAGCCGCGCACCGGTGCCGTCGTACCACCACTGCATTTCTCTTCGACCTACGCACAGGACGGCATTGGCAACCTGCGCAGCGGCTACGAATACGGCCGTGGCGGCAACCCGACCCGTGACGCCTTGCAGACACAGCTGGCTGGCGCCGAGTTTGGCACGCATGCCTTCTCCTTCAGCTCGGGACTAGCGGCGGAAGACTCGCTGATCCGTGCCATCTTGCGCCCGGGTGACCACATTGTTCTTGGCAATGACGCCTACGGCGGAACCTTCCGGCTCATCGACCGCGTGCTCGGTGACTGGGGCATCGGCAATACGCCGGTGAATATGGCCGATGAAGCGGCTTTGGCTGCAGCCATTGAAAAGAACAAGGCCAAGCTGGTGTGGGTAGAGACCCCATCGAACCCGATGATGACCATCACCGACATCGCCAAGGTCGCCGAAGTGGCCCATGCTGCCGGTGCCTTGCTGGTCGTTGACAATACCTTCGCCAGCCCCTTCCTGCAGCAGCCGCTGACATTGGGCGCGGACATCGTGGTGCATTCAACCACCAAGTACATCGGCGGGCACTCCGATGTTGTCGGCGGTGCAGTTATCGTCAAGGACGCCGCGCTGGCAGAAAAGATTGGATTCATCCAGTTCGCCGTCGGCGCCGTCTCCGGACCCATGGATGCCTTCCTGACCACGCGCGGCCTGAAGACCCTAGGTGTGCGCATGCGCGCCCACTCGGAGAACGCCGCACAGGTTGCCCAGTGGCTGCGCGAGCGCAGCGAAGTTGAGCGCGTCCTGTACCCGGGCTTCGAGGACCACCCGGGCCACGAGATTGCCAAGAAGCAGATGAGCGGCTTTGGCGGCATGGTGTCGGTTCAGTTCAAGGGCGGCGAAGCAGCGGCCCGCAAGATTGCCGAAAGCACCAGGTTGTTCACCCTGGCTGAGTCCTTGGGCGGCATCGAGTCGCTGATGAACTACCCATCGGAAATGACGCACGCTTCGGTCAAGGGCACCGAGCTGGCAGTACCAGTGAACCTGCTGCGCCTGTCGGTGGGCATCGAGGATCCAGCGGATCTCATCGAAGACCTGGATAAGGCCTTCACCAACCTCTAGGCAGCACAAATCAAGGACGCGGGGAACAGTTCGGTTCAGAACTGATCCCCGCGTACTTGTTCGTTTCCGCGGTGAGGTGGCTGGCGCTACCGGCGGGTTTTTGCCGGCTTGGGCGAGACAATCTTGAAGTAGCGATTGCTGCTGGGTGTCCACATCAAGGCCACGCTGAACATGATGATGGCAGCGAGCAGGGAATAGCGTCCGAAACGCAGAAGCAGCGGCAGGGCCGTGATCACGCCGAGCCAGGTCAAATTGGCGCGGGCAGAGCGCTCGCCGATGAATAGCCGGTATCCGAGCACTGCGCAGGCACAGCCTGCCACGGCAAAAAACAAAGCCAAGGCAACGGCGCCAAAGTTCAGCGATGCCGTGTCGCTGTGCTCATAAATCAGGAAGCCTCCAAAGCCAAGGAACAGCACTCCGGCAAGGAACCAGAGCACCTGGGCGATGAGCAGGCCACCGGGGACGGGCTCGTCCGGGCGTCGCGCCAATAGAGGATTTTTCACACCTATAACACTACGTGCTTTGTCGCGGTGCCCGATCTCACACGGGCTGAGCACTGACAATTACAGGGGTTACACGTTAGTGTTAAGTGTTCGCGAACATCAGGGTATCCCTCTCGCATCCAGCCCAATTTTTGAGGCCGGAGCCTTCTCGTGTTGTATTTTCCGCAAAGTGTGTGCGGGTCTTTATGTCATAGGGGAGCGCTTGGTGAGCGTGACTTGTATCTGACTGTGCAGCCTATACGTCGTTTCTTTGGGGACGGCCAAGGCCCATCCCCAACGAATGAGGTAATTCTTCGTGTCTTCTGACATGCCCGTAAACACTGACGACAACCAGACCCCAGAAGAGCCAACCGTGCTCTTCTCCGAACTTGGTCTGGATGCCCGCGTGCTTGCCTCGCTTGCCGACCTTGGCTACGAAAAGCCATCGCCAATTCAGGCAGCAACCATTCCACTGCTTCTCGAAGGCCGCGACGTTGTCGGTCTGGCTCAGACCGGTACCGGTAAGACCGCTGCTTTCGCACTTCCTGCCCTGTCCCGCATGGCAGAACTGGCTGACACCAATGGTCCAGCCAAGACCCCGCAGATCCTGGTTCTGGCTCCAACGCGCGAGCTGGCCCTCCAGGTCGCCGAAGCCTTCACTTCCTACGCCAAGTACCTGCCGAACTTCACCGTTCTGCCAGTGTACGGTGGCTCGCCATACGGCCCGCAGCTCAACGGCCTGCGCCGTGGAGCACAGGTAGTCGTCGGTACCCCGGGTCGCGTTATCGACCACATCAACAAGGGTTCCCTGGACCTGTCGAACCTGCAGTACGTGGTACTCGATGAGGCCGACGAAATGCTGCGCATGGGCTTCGCCGAAGAGGTCGACAAGATCTTGGAAGCCACCCCTGAGGACAAGCAGGTTGCCCTGTTCTCGGCAACCATGCCACGCACCATCCGCCGCATCGCTTCGGAATACCTGCGCAACCCGCAGGAAGTTGCCGTGAAGTCCAAGCAGTCCACCGGCACCAACATCACCCAGCGTTACCTGCAGGTCATGGGTGCCCACAAGCTGGACGCGATGACCCGCATCCTCGAATCCGAGGAATTCGAGGGTGTCATCACCTTCGTTCGCACCAAGATGGCTACCGAGGACTTGGCTGACAAGCTGAAGGCCCGCGGCTTCACCGCTGCAGCCATCAACGGCGACATCCCTCAGCAGCAGCGTGAGCGCACCGTTGAGAACCTGCGCTCGGGCAAGATCGACATCCTGGTTGCTACCGACGTTGCAGCTCGTGGTTTGGACGTGGAGCGCATCTCCCACGTCATCAACTTCGACATCCCGCATGACACCGAGTCCTACGTGCACCGCATTGGCCGTACCGGCCGTGCCGGCCGCTCGGGTGACGCGATCCTGTTCATGACCCCGCGCGAGAAGTACTTGCTGCGTGCCATCGAAAAGGCTACCCGCCAGCCGGTGACCCAGATGCAGTTGCCTTCCCTGGACTCGGTCAACGACCGCCGCATCCAGAAGTTCACCGATCGCATCGACAAGACCATCAGCGGCCAGGATCTGACCACCTTCCGCGAAATCGTCGAGAAGTTCGCTGCTGATCACGAAGATCTCGATCAGCTGGAAATCGCTGCCGCTTTGGCCTTGATGGCCCAGGGTGGACGCCCGCTGTTGATGACCGAACCAGTGATTCCTGCTTCGAAGAAGGCCCGCATGGATCGCGATCGCCCAGAGCGTGGCGACCGCGGTGACCGTGGCGATCGCGGAGACCGCGGCCCACGTGCGCGCAAGACCGCTGCCGAAGGCAACGCCATGTACCGTTTGGCCATCGGCCGCCGCAACCGCGTGCAGCCAGGCTCGATCGTTGGCGCTTTGGCTAACGAAGGCGGCTTCAACTCCTCCGAAATCGGTGGCATTGAGATCCGTTCGGACCACACCTTGGTTGAGTTGCCAGCAGAGCTGAGTAAGGACCAGTGGCGTGCACTGTCCAAGACCCGCATCGGCGGCGAGCTGATCAGCATGGAGCTGGATTCCGGCCGCAAGCCACGTGGCGATGACGAAGGCGACCGCGGTGGATTCCGTGGTGGACGCGGCGGTGGCGACCGTGGTGGATTCCGCGGTGGACGCGGTGGCGGCTTCAACGACCGTCGTGGTGGCGGCGAAAAGCGCTTCGGTGGCCGTGGTGGCAAGGATCGCTTCAGCGATTCGGGTCGCAGCGGTGGACGTCGCGACTACTAAGCCAGCGCCCGCTGCAGCTTATTAGCTAGCACAGCATAATGCCCCTGGATCAAGCCAAAAGGCTTGATCCAGGGGCATTATCGTTTCCACAACAATAGGGGCCGCAGCCCCAGCTCTACGGGGCGGTACTGCCTACCGGAATATCATCGCCGAGATAGACTTTTCCGCCGCTTTCTACGAACTCCCGGCTCTTCTGCGCCATGCCCGCCAACGCAGCTTGCGCTTCCGCTGAGCCGTACTCGTTGCGAATGTCCTGGGAGATGCGCATGGAACAGAACTTCGGGCCGCACATCGAGCAGAAGTGGGCCGTCTTGGCAGGTTCCGCAGGCAACGTCTCATCATGGAATTCCTGCGCCGTGACAGGGTCCAGGCTCAGGGAGAACTGGTCGTTCCAGCGGAACTCGAAGCGAGCCTTGCTCAGCGCGTCGTCGCGGGCGGTGGCCCCAGGATGCCCCTTGGCCAGATCTGCGGCATGTGCTGCAATCTTGTAGGTAATCACACCGGTTTTCACATCATCGCGATTAGGCAATCCCAGATGTTCCTTGGGCGTGACATAGCAAAGCATGGCGGTGCCATAACGGGCGATTTCGGTGGCGCCAATGGCGCTGGTGACGTGATCGTAGCCGGGTGCGACATCGGTGACCAACGGGCCTAGCGTATAGAAGGGCGCGCCGTCGCACAGTTCCTGCTGGCGTTCCACGTTCTCGCGGACCATGTGGAAAGGGATGTGCCCCGGTCCTTCCACCATCACCTGAACATCGTACTTCCACGCGCGCTTGGTCAATTCGGCAAGGGTATCAAGTTCAGCGAATTGGGCCGCATCATTGGCGTCGGCAATGGATCCCGGACGCAGCCCGTCGCCCAATGAGAAGGCCACGTCGTACTGCGCAAAGATTTCACACAGCTCGTCAAAGTGCGTGTAGAGGAAATTCTCCTGGTGATGAGCCAGGCACCATCCGGCCATGATGGATCCGCCGCGCGAAACGATTCCGGTGACGCGGTTGGCTGTCAGCGGGACATAGCGCAAGAGCACGCCGGCATGGATGGTCATGTAGTCCACGCCCTGCTCGCATTGCTCAATGACGGTGTCCCGGAAAATCTCCCAGGTCAGGGCGTTCGCTTCGCCATTGACCTTTTCCAGTGCCTGGTAGATCGGCACGGTGCCGATGGGGACCGGCGAATTTCGAATGATCCATTCGCGGGTGGTGTGGATGTCATCGCCGGTCGAAAGGTCCATGACAGTGTCTGCGCCCCATTTGGTGGCCCACTGCAATTTGGAGACTTCTTCAGCGATGGAGCTGGTCACTGCTGAATTGCCGATATTCGCATTGATCTTTACGAGAAACGCTTTGCCGATGATCATCGGTTCGGATTCAGGGTGGTTGATATTCGAGGGAATGATCGCTCGTCCGGCGGCAAGCTCGCTGCGCACCAGCTCTACATCGCATTCTTCGCGCAATGCTACATAGCGCATTTCCGGGGTGATGACTCCAGCACGAGCGTAGTGCATTTGAGTCACTGCTGCCCCGTCTACGGCCTTGAGCGGCTGAGCGGAACGTCCAGCCCACTCATCGCTGGCAGTACCGCGGCGGACCGCTGAACGCCCATCGTCATGCAGGTTCCGCTCGCGTCCCGCATATCGCTGCACGTCTCCACGCTCAAGTATCCAAGATTCCCGAAACGGTTTCAGTCCCTGCGTTGGTTCGCTTCCCGGCCCGCTGGTGCGATACACAACCACCGGCTCGTTGGGCTGGCCATTGGGGGAGTCCGCAAGCTGGATCTGCGTAACCGGAACTGAAATCCCATCGGCTTCGCGGAACGCGAGAGAGTGGGCGGAATGCTGTTCAAATTGTTCCATTGAGAAACTCACTTCCTTCGCCGGCATTACCCGGACAGGTTCAACGGTCGCGGACAGCTGCAGTCCGATCTCAGCCCTTGCCATGGGGCTCCCGTGTGGTCGCAGATGACACTAGCACGAAAATTTCTATCGGAGGCAAACAGTCCACAAGGTGACGATCGGCCAGCGAAATGTTTTTTGCGAAGCGAGGATGAAATTCTGGCCATATTCGGTCCAGAATAAAAGTTCTGGGTAAACGAAAAGAGAGACAATCTGCAATCAGATTGTCTCTCTTATTTCGAGCCCCCTGCCGGAATCGATCCGGCGACCTCGTTCTTACCAAGAACGCGCTCTACCACTGAGCTAAGGGGGCAACGAGTAAATACTCTACACAGGTTTCTGACGTTTGCAAAATCCTGAATGGATTTGTAGCTGAGGTCACAAGCGTACTACTCAAGCCCGGAATGCGGGCGGTGGGTCACTGCCTGCGGAAGTTTTCCAGGCACCAGTATTCGATCAGGGGAAAAGTCTATTGGCGCCACAGGGATCATCGATTTATTCTGGCTCTTCCGACCGCATTAGGGGCGTTCTTGGGGCTTGCCCATTCGCACCCGGAGCCGTTGCAGCATTCCTGCTGTGTTTGAAGGGTGCCGGGCTTGCTTGCCATGCAAATTAGAAGTGAATTAAGGGGGCGGATAATTGCAGGCTGATCACCAAATTCCCCTCAGTGAGCATCGTCACCAAAGCACTTTTGTGCCACTGGTTGTGCCGCGTGAGTGCCTAAATCGCCAATAACCGAATCTGACTAGTGGTTATTCTCCCGACTGGTGTCGAATTAGAGGGTTGAACGCCGATTTTTGTTTGTGCGCGAATCCGTGTAGAGTATTTACTCGTTGCCCCCTTAGCTCAGTGGTAGAGCGCGTTCTTGGTAAGAACGAGGTCGCCGGATCGATTCCGGCAGGGGGCTCTGAGTGAGAAGCTTTCTTGGCTTCTACTGGATTGCTTCTCACTTGTGGCGGCGTAGCTCAGCTGGTTAGAGCGCACGACTCATAATCGTGAGGTCCCGGGATCGAGTCCCGGCGCCGCTACAGATTTTGCCCCGAAATCCTTGGATTTCGGGGCTTTTTCGTTTCTGAAAATATCTGTAACGAGCAAGTCCTCCGAGCGCAACAATCTTTCGCTCGGAGGCCTTGCTCTATTTTTGGGCTATCGCTACTGGGTTGCGCCCTTATCGCGGTGCTCCTTGCCTGTTGAAGCTTCCTTGGCAAGCATGAGCAGTCCTTGTATTACTTCCGCGTCTACTTCTTGCCCGTTAGCGTTTTCGTCGTTGGCGTCGTGGCCATGAACCTCTGTATGCAGTCGCTGCATCTGCATATCAAGCTTGGTGGCTACGGCTGCGGCTTCGGCAAGTTCTGAAGCCAAATAGGCAGGGACTTCGCCTTCGTACTTGTAAAAGATCTTGTGTTCCAGGCTGGCCCAGAAGTCTTGGGCGATAGTGCGGATCTGCAGCTCAACAATGACATTCACCGGTCCGTCCGAGAGGAAGACCGGGATTTCAACGATGGCATGCACGCTCTTGTAACCGCTTGGCTTTGGATTCTTGATGTAATCCTTGATCTGGATGACTCGAATGTCATTTTGCGCGGTCAAGGTATTGAGTACCTTGTAGATGTCCTTCACGAAGCTGCAGGTGATTCGGACACCGGCGATGTCGCTGATGTTCTCCCTGATGGCCGAGAGGGAAGGATGGATATTCCTCTGGCTCACCTTGCGCATGATGCTTTCCGGAGTTTTTACCCGGGAGGTAATGTGCTCAATGGGATTGTACTTGTGCAGGTAGAGGAACTCTTCACGAAGAATCGAGACTTTGGTCAGAACTTCGTCGACGGCAAACTGGTATTCCATCATGAATCGCTGGAACTGTAGCCGGAATGCCTGGGTCATTTCTTGTAGTTCGCCTGAACTCAGGTTTGCCGTAGAAGGCAGCGGGATAACGCCGCCGTTGTCTTCTGGGTTTGGAGTGGAAATCCTAAATCACCTCTGCAGGTTGGGGCGATGTCAACAGACACGAACGCTCTATAGTTTTAGCGTAGGTCATCCATCTAAGAATTGGGCCAGAAGAAGTCGTGAATCTATCGGGTGGACGTGGAGCGTTAGGCAACTGAGGTGCGGTCATGATTGAACAACGGAAGCTTCCGGCCTACGCAGCAGGCGCTATCGATGTTCCGTTCGTTATCGGGTTCTTTCAAGAGCGCGTTGACATCGACACTTGCTGGCCATCGCATTCCCACCCAACGCACGAGCTGCTATGGAATCAGCGTGGCGCTTCCACTGTGAGCGTCGGCCCGCGAATGTGGACCATTACGCCAGTGATGGGTGTCTGGCTGCCAGCCGGCGTCTTGCATGAAGGCCGGGCTTGTGCCGGGAGCGTGTGCAATATGAGCCATTTCGGGATCGACAGTGTTGAGCCAATTGCCCTGGAGCCTGTCCCGGTCGTCATAACACCTCTGTTGAGGCTGCTCTTGGAGCGTCTGGCGGATCCGGGCTTGAATCCAACGTCGCGTGCCATCACGGAAGCTGCAGCGATGGATAATTTGGAACCCGCACCAGGCCATCTGTCCATTCATATGCCACAGGCGGATCTGCTGCAGCCAATAGTCAGTGTCATGGTTGATGAGCCCCAGCCCGCGCTAGGCCTTCAGCAATGGTCTGATCGGTTGGGGGTCAGTGGGCGAACGATCTCCAGGGCGTTTCAAGCTGAAACGGGCAGCGGCTATTCACGGTGGGTCGCCTCGTTGCATGCGCAGCAAGCCATGGAAATGGTGGCTCGAGGCGATGACCTCCAGGATATTGCCCAGCTGCTTGGCTTCAGCTCCCAGAGCTCACTGGGTGCAGCATTTCGCCGGAATACGGGATTTACGCTCTCAACTTTTCGCGATTCAAAATAGCCGTGTCCGTTTTGCGCGAATATTGTCAATTTCGCGTGATTGCGAACATTCCATGCGATCAATACGATAGAGAGGAAAGGCTCACCTAAGTGGATTGCTAAACGAGAATTGCACCTATTGCCGGCAATGATTCTCTGACAAATAAGCACCCTCCCTGTTGGGCACACTCGCTGACACCTCGTGGAGAATCACCCATGCTCGCATCACGCCGCAACTTCTGGAAACCTGCCGCCCTCATCACCGCAGGTGCATTGGCGCTGGCAGGATGTTCATCAGCCGCCACGGGTTCTGATGAACAGGCCACCGCCGCATCCGGAGAAAATCAGGGCTTCCCAAAGAGCATCAAACACGCCCTGGGCACGGCAGAGATCTCCAAGAAGCCCGAACGCATTGCCACCGTGAACTGGTCCAACCAGGAAGTTCCACTCGCACTCGGCGTCGTCCCAGTGGGAATGGCCGCAGCGAATTTTGGTGATGATGACGGCGACGGAATCCTGCCATGGGTCGAGGAAAAGCTCACCGAGCTCGGTGGAGACACCCCGGTGCTTTTCGACGAAACCGATGGCGTGGACTTTGAAGCCGTAGCAAATTCCAACCCGGACCTGATCTTGGCTGGATACTCGGGACTCACCGAGGAAGACTACGACACCCTGAGCCAAATCGCTCCTGTAGTGGCCTACCCTCAAGCAGCATGGTCCACCAGCTGGCGCGAGAATATTGAACTCAGCTCCGAAGCCATGGGCCAAGAAGCCGAAGGCAAGGAACTGATCGCGGGCATTGAACAGGACATTGCTGAAGGTCTCGAAAAGCACCCCAACATCACCGGAAAATCGGTGATGTTCGTGACTCACGTAGACCCAGCGGACCTGTCCACGGTCAACTACTACACCACGCACGACACCCGCACCGCATTCTTTGATGACCTGGGGATGACCACTCCCAAGGCAGTGGCAGAAGCCTCCAGCGGTGAAGTGAAATTCTCCGGTGAAATCTCAGCCGAAAACGTTGACGAGCTCTCGGACGTCGATGTGATTGTCACCTATGGCAACGACACCCTCATTGACACGCTCGAAGCAGATCCGCTGCTGTCGCAGATGCCAGCAGTCAAGAACGAAGCAATCGTGGCCCTTGATGGAAGCGGTCCGCTGGGCACCGCGGCAAACCCTACGCCGCTGGCAATTTCATGGGTGCTCGATGACTACCTTGACCTGCTAGATGAAGCAGCATCCAAAGCAGGCAAGTAACCGCCAATTGGCTTCGACGCACGCACCGAAAGTTGAAGGTCGGGGAATTACCTCACTATGAATGAAGTTGCTACACGTCGCGGCGTGGCCGGCGCACCCGTTCGCCAGCCACGCCGTCGGCGTCTGTTCTGGCTGGTTATGGCCGTACTAATAGTGCTCATACTGGCCGTTGGATCAGTTTCCATCGGCGCCAGGCACGTGGCTCCATCAGACATTTGGGCAGGATTTCTCGGACACAGCGACAACGTGCCGCAAGCGGCCGTCGTCAAACGTGTGCCGCGAACAGTGCTGGCACTGGTCATCGGCGCAGCGCTGGGACTCTCCGGGGCGATCATGCAAGCAGTCACCAGAAATCCCCTGGCTGATCCGAGCATCCTCGGCGTCAACATGGGCGCATCGCTCGCAGTGGTTATGGGCATTACCTGGTTTGGCATCAGCACCGCGCACGGGTATATCTGGGCCGCCATCCTGGGCGCCGCCATGGCCGCGGTATTCGTCTACGTGGTCGGCTCCATGGGACGCGGGGGAGCGACGCCTTTGAAATTGGCACTGGCAGGGGCAGCAACCTCTGCCGCGCTGGCATCATTTGTCACCGCGATCTCGCTGCCGCGCGCAGACCTGGCCGACATCATCCGCTCGTGGCAAATAGGAGGCGTTGGAGGGGCCACCTTCGCCAACATTGCGCCCATGCTGCCCTTCCTGGCCGTGGGGCTGGCTATTGCCATAGGCAGCGCCAATTCGCTGAATTCGCTGGCCCTGGGCGACGAACTGGCCGCCGGCCTCGGCGAGAAGGTCATGGTCGTTCGAGCCGTTTCAGCCTTGGCGGCGGTGATCTTGTGCGGCGCTGCCACCGCCATGGCGGGCCCCATCGGTTTTGTCGGGCTGGTTGTCCCGCACATGTGCCGGCTGCTGGTCGGCATTGACCAGCGCTGGCTCCTGCCTTTTTCGGCCCTGGCCGGAGCCGGGCTGCTGGTGCTCTCGGATATCATCGGGCGGGTTGTCGCCCGGCCCGGAGAACTGGATGTCGGCATCCTGACCGCACTGATAGGTGCCCCGGTATTCATCATCATCGTGCGCCGTTCTAAGGTGCGAGAACTGTGAACAATTCCATTTCGGGCACCGCAACCCAGCCCGGTGTCCAGGCAGCGACCATCGTGCGCCAGGAGCGCGCAGCCCTGATCCAGCGGTTGCGCGGAGCGCGCAACCAGCGCTCAAAGCAGCGGCGAATCATCGTTGCAGTGCTCAGCCTGCTGGTTCTGGCCATGATCGTGCTGAGCCTGTGCCTGGGGCAAACCAACTATTCGCCAGCCCAGGTGTGGCAAGTGATCCAAGGGCATGAGGTGCCCGGCGCCAGCTTCACCGTGGGTACGCTGCGCCTGCCGCGAACCGCCATCGCCCTGATCGCCGGCCTGAGTTTCGGACTAGCCGGGGTCAGCTTCCAGACCCTCTTGCGCAATCCATTGGCCAGCCCCGACGTCATCGGCATCAGCACCGGTGCCTCCGCAGCCGCAGCTTTCGCGATTGTCATCCTGTCGCTGTCAGGGAGCGTGGTCTCGGTCTTCGCCATCGTGGCAGGACTGCTGATCGCGACGCTGATCTATTTGCTCGCCTACAAGGGCGGCGCGGCAGGAACACGGCTGATCCTGGTTGGCATCGGCGTGGCAGCCATGCTGGAATCGCTGATCAGCTGGGTGCTGACCCAAGCTGGGCAATGGGACCTGCAAGAAGCCACCCGCTGGCTGACCGGAAGCTTGAACGGCAGCACCTGGGGCGAAACCATGCCAGCGTTGATCGCGCTCGGCGTGCTCGGCCCCGTGCTGTTGAGCCAAACAAGGCACCTGGACAGCCTGCAGATGGGCGATGACACCGCTGCTGCGCTGGGGATGCGGGTAGAGCGCACTCGAATCCTCGTGATCATGGCGGCCGTCGGCTTGATTTCCTTCGCCACCGCCGCCACCGGCCCCATCGCCTTTGTCGCGTTCTTGTCGGGTCCCATAGCCAGCCGCATCATCGGGGCCCGCGGCTCCAAGCTCATCCCGGCGGCCCTCATCGGCGCGCTGCTGGTGCTTGTTGCAGACTTTGCTGGCCAATACCTGCTGGGCACCAGATTCCCGGTGGGAGTTATCACCGGAGTGCTCGGAGCACCGTATCTGGTCTACCTCATCATTCGAACCAATCGGGCTGGAGGCTCGCTCTAATGCCACCTCGTGAACTGACCGTTGCCGGCCTTCGGGTCGGATACGGCGAACGCACCATCATCGACGGCCTGGAACTTCGCATTCCGCCGGGCGAGATCACCTGCATCGTCGGCCCCAACGCCTGCGGAAAATCCACCCTGTTGCGCTCGATGTCCCGGCTGCTGCATCCCAAGGCAGGCCAGGTGCTGCTCGATGGCAAGGACATCCACCGAATGCAGCCCAAGGCCCTGGCCAAGATCCTAGGGCTGCTGCCGCAAAACCCGATCGCTCCAGAAGGCATCACCGTCGCGGACCTCGTAGGCCGAGGACGGCAACCACATCAGGGCCTGTTTGCCCGCTGGAGCAAAGACGACGACGCCGCGGTGGCCGAGGCCCTGGAAGTCACCAACACCGTGGAATTAGCCGACCGCCCGGTAGATGAACTCTCCGGCGGGCAGCGGCAGCGTGTTTGGATTGCGATGGCGCTTGCCCAGGGCACTGAGACGCTCCTGCTTGATGAACCCACCACCTTTTTGGATGTCAGCCACCAGTTGGATGTGCTGGATCTGCTCACCGACTTGAACCGGCAACGAGGGACTACCGTGGTGATGGTGCTCCATGACCTGAATCTGGCCGCCCGCTACTCGGACCACCTCATTGCCCTGCGCGATGGTTCCATCCGCGCGCAGGGCAAGCCGGAAGACATCCTCACCGCACAGGTGGTCCACGAGGTCTTCGGGCTTCAGTGCCAGGTGATTGCCGACCCGAGCACCCTCAAGCCATTGATCCTGCCGGCAGGAAGGCACCACATGCTGGAGCATGCCGGAGCGTAGCCGGCAATGCGGCGTGCCCTAAGGTTGTAGGGATAGCTTCAGGAAGGTATTGATGGAACTCGCTAGCGTTTCCCGGCAACTTTGCCACGGCATCGGATTCTCCCAGCACGAGCAGGCGCCCATGCTCCGGCTGCGCACCGGGGAGAACTGGAAAACCGAATACCTGGAGCTGAACCGCTCGCTGAGCCTGGCGGTCGGGGATCTGAAATTCTGCCTCGGCTACATCACCATGAATCGCGATGGCTCACGCAATGTTCTGCCCTGCCCCAAAATCAAGGCCTTGCGCACCGGCACCCAGTGCGAGAGCTGCCGCAGGCTGGACCATTCCAAATTCATGCACCACTTCCACAAGACGGGGGAAGCCCCCGAAGGCATGCGCAAATACCTGGAACAGCCGCATTTCCTGTATATCGCCAGCTTCGCCCACGGTGCCACCAAGGTGGGAACCACCTCGGCCCAGAGCCAATGGACCCGCCTGGCGCAGCAGGGAGCAGCGATTGCCCGCTACATTGCCCGCGCCAACGACGGCACAGCAATCCGGGTACTTGAAGACCTGGTCACCGAGCACGTGGGATTGAGCCAGCAGGTGCGGCAAAAATCCAAGATCAAGGGACTGGTCGGCTGGGAGCTTGACTACCAGCAGCTGGATGCCATCAATGGCCAGGCAGCCAACCAGGCCCGCGACTTCTTGGCTGCCCAACGGGGACTGGAAACCTACGGGGTCCAGCTGCGTGATGAGCTCTGGGAGCAACCGGGCTTCGCCCGCCCGGTCATCGATGCGTGGAACACCCGCGCCCTGCACGCCTGGTCCTCCCCGGTGCCCGGTGCGCGGCACAAGCTGCGCATCCGAGGGGTGCTGGGCCAAAGCATCATGGCCGATAGCGGGGATGGCACCACCTTGCGCCTGCTTGATGCGGCCGAGCTGAAAACCCGCCAGGTGGATCTGGCTGAGGAACGCGGGGAATTCAGGGAAGAGCAGTCGGCGTTGTTCTAGATTCATCGTCCAGACCCTGTCGGTGGAGTCACGAGGAAATGCCGTTGCGCCAATGAGCCCTGAAGCCAGAGCTGAACTAGACTTGATCCATGACCAACACTCCTTGGGAAGCTGCCTCACCACGCTATAAGAAGCTCGTCTTCACGGCCATGGCCATCATGGGAATAGGCATCATCCTGGCGATCATCGGCGCCAACATTCCATCCTTGCCCACGGTGTACACTGCCATCGGCATCATGATCGTCGGCATGCTCTGCCACATCGCCGGCATGATGGTCCGGGCCAAGGACGCCCGCCAGTGGCGCGTCGAGAACGGCCTGGCCGCCCCACGGGCTTCCAAGCGCCCAGCCGACGACGCACAGTAAGTTTTAGCTAGAACCACACCGCAGATGGCGGGCCAGAGCAGGAACACTTCTTGCTCCAGCACGTCATTTTCAGTTACATCAACGTTCAGGAGAATCCATGGGCATCAATCCCGAACTAGTGGGGCGCGTATTCCCCGCTGGAGAGTCCTACCAGGTAGGACGCGAAAAAATCCGCGAATTTGCCCAGGCAACCAAGGCCACTTCGCCAGCTCACTTCGACGTGCAGGCAGCCCAGGAGCTGGGCTACGCCGACGTGGTCGCGCCCCCAACTTTCGCCATCATCGTGGCACAGCGCGCCGACGCGCAGCTGATTGCCGACCCGGCCTCGGGCATCGATTTCTCCCGGGTGGTCCACGCAGACCAGCGCTTCACCCACCACCGCCCAATTGTCGCCGGCGACGAACTGGTTGCAGAACTGCATGTTGACCAGGTCCGCGAAATGGGCGCCGGTGCGATGATCACCACGCGCGCCGAAATCACCACCGTGGCCGGCGAATCGGTCGCCACCACCATCTCATCGCTACTGGTACGAGCTGAGGACTAAGCATGATCGAATTCGAAAGCCTTGAAAAGGGAACGGTCATCGGTTCCCGCATTGTGCAGGTCAACCGCGCGGACCTCGTACGCTACGCAGGCGCCTCGGGGGACTTCAACCCGATCCACTGGAATGAGCGCTTCGCCAAGGAAGTAGAGCTTCCCTCGGTCATCGCCCACGGCATGTTCACCATGGGCTCGGTCATCGACCTGGTATCGCAGTGGGTGGGAAACCCCGGAGCCATCATCGACTACCAGACCCGCTTCACCAAGCCGGTGGTGGTCGAAGATCCCGAGGGCAGCAACCCGGGTGACTTTGAAGGCACCAGCATCCAGGTGGAAGGCAAGGTCGGCGCGCTCGATAGCGAACAGCGCACCGCCCGCATCGATCTGGCCGTCACCGCCAACGACAGCAAGGTGCTGCTCAAGTGCCAAGCAGTGGTGCAGCTCTAGAGATGCACCCAAACGGCAATGCGCACCAGCTGGCAACCCGCTGGCGCAACGCGTTGATGGCAGCCTACCTGGCCAGCGGACTATTGATCTCCGCTCTGGTCTCGCGACTGCCAGCAGTGCGCGACGCACTTGACCTCGACCACGCCAACGTGGGCCTGCTCCTGTTGTGCATGAGCGCAGGATCCTTCCTGTCGGTCTCGGTCTCAGGCCAATTGGTGCTGCGCCTGGGCGCAGCCAACGTCATGCGCATTGCCGCAACCATCGGTGGCGGCTCCCTGCTCCTTGTCGGATTCAGCACCGGAGTCCTGGGCAGCACCCTGGCCTGTGGCATTTTCCTGTTCACCCAGGGGCTGGGGACCGCTTCGTGGAATGTGGCCTCGAACGTCCAGGGCGCTGCCATGGAACGGGCCCTGGGCAAGAGCATCATGCCGGCCCTGCACGGATTCTTTTCCATCGGAACCGTCATCGGCGCCGGGATCGGCGCACTGGCCGCCGCCATCGGCCTGCCGCTTCAATACCACTATGGGCTGATCGGCCTGGTCATCATCGGCACGGTGCTCTACAGCTCGCGGTTCTTCGGTGAAGACTTCAGCCGCACCCCGCGAACATCCAATGGCCCGTCGCTGCGGCGCGCGTGGAGCGAACCGCAGACCGTGCTGCTCGGCGTGCTGGTTTTGGGCATGGCGCTCGCCGAAGGCGCTGCGGGGGACTGGGTGGCATTGGCCCTGGCCGACGGGTATCATACCACGGAAGCAACCGGAGCGATCGGCTATGGCATTTTTGTCACGGCCATGACCCTGACCAGATTGTTGTCCGGCGATCTGATCTTGCGGCTAGGCCGGGTCACCATGATCCGTGCCAGCGCCATGAGCGCATTGATCGGCGTATTGCTCTTCGCTTTTGGCAATAGCCTGCCGCTGGCCTTTGCCGCCCTGGCCATTTGGGGCATGGGCGTAGCCTTGACCTTCCCGCTGGCAATGAGCGCCGCCTCCGATGATCCGCTGCATGCTGCCACGCGTGTCGCAGTGGTCTCCACCATCGGCTATGGCGCATTCCTCGGCGGCCCGCCGCTGCTGGGCCTGTTGGCCCAGGCCATTGGCCTGCTGCCAGCGCTGGGCTCGATCTCCCTGCTGATCGTTGTCGCATACATCCTCTCTTCGAATGCCGCAGGATATCCGCAACACGACGAAGCAACCGAAAACTAGATTGTTGACCTGGCTGCACGCTATGGCCTCGACACTGAAAGCACATGGAATCAATGCTGAAAAACCTGACGACAACCCGCGTTGGCGGGCCCGCGCATCAGCTGGTCACCGCCACGAGCGAGGCCGAACTCGCCCAAGCTGTCGCGGCCGCGGATAGCGCGGGCCAGAAAGTCCTGCTGATCGGGGGTGGGTCGAACCTGGTCATCAGCGACGAAGGATTCCCGGGCGTGGCCATCCAGATCGCCACCCGCGGCCTGCACCTCGACGAACAGCCATCGGGCAAAGTCCTGCTCCGTGCTGCCGCCGGTGAAAGCTGGGACGCCACCGTTGAATACAGCCTCGTCCAGGGGCTCAGCGGCCTTGAAGCGCTCTCCGGAATTCCTGGATGCACCGGAGCCACGCCAGTGCAGAACGTCGGCGCCTACGGGGCAGACGTCTCCCAGAGCCTTGCGTGGGCCAGGGTCTACGACCGCCAAACCAGCCAGGTGCTCAAGCTGGATAACTCCCAGCTGGAATTTGCCTATCGCGATTCGGTCATCAAGCGAACCAGCAATGACGGATCGCCACGCTACGTGGTCCTGGAAGTTGCCTTCCTGCTTGAGCGTGAGAGCCTGTCGGCGCCGATCCGCTACGCCGAGCTGGCCCGGCGCTTGGATGTGGAGGCCGGCGATCGTGCCGACGCGCTCCTGGTGCGCCAGACGGTTCTTGAACTGCGCCGTTCCAAGGGAATGGTTTTCGACCTGAAGGATCCCGACTCGCACTCCACCGGCTCCTTCTTCACCAACCCGATCGTCGATGCCGGGGTCCTTGGGCGGCTTCCGGAAAATGCCCCGAACTACCCGGTGCCGCAAGAAGGCATGGTGAAACTGTCCGCGGCCTGGCTGATTGACCAGGCGGGCTTCGGCAAGGGCTACGGGCTTGAAGGCACCGGCGGCTTCAGCGTGGCAGAAGGCCGTGCCTCGCTGTCCACCAAGCACACCCTGGCCATCACCAACCGAGGCGGGGCAAAGGCCGCGGACATTGTGGCCATAGCCCGCGCTGTGCGTGCCGGGGTGCAAGAACGCTTTGGGATTATGCTGGTCAACGAGCCATTGCTCATCGGCCTGGAGCTTTAATAGCCTGGGGCCAAGGGCTGTACCTATCCAGAAAGTGCCACGCTGATGCCAGAACTGACCTTGCGCAAGCTCTCCAGCGGCGATATCGATTTAATCGAGGAAAACTTCCAGTCGCTCGAAGGAGCCGGCGAATCCCAATGGTTTGGATTCTGGGATACCCAGAAGCTGCGCACCCGGCTGAGCCACGACCAATTTATCGGCGGCAATGATGGAGCCCTGGCTATCTGCCTGGGGGAGCGGACCATCGGCAAAGTTGATTGGTTCACCGTCACCAGTTGGGGACGGGCCAATACCTCGGCCTGCTGGGAGATCGCGATCGGCATCTTCGCGGAGCACCGGGGCCAGGGCCATGGAACCCAAGCCCAGCGGCTGCTGGCCGACTACCTCTTTGCCCATTACCCGCGCCATCGCATCCAAGCGACCACGGCAGCTGGGAATATTGCCGAACAGCGCAGTCTGGAAAAAGCGGGATTCAGCCGTGAAGGGGTTATCCGGCAGTCCCAGTGGCGTCATGGCCGCTGGCATGACCAACACATTTATTCATTGCTTCGCCACGAATTTTCGCGGTCGATGTAAGTTGCCGACCGGCAAGGCAAACGGCTCGGGCCGGAACAGATTCCTGTTCCGGCCCGAGCCGTAATTATTGGATGACCCAGGGAGCTTAGAGGCGGCCCTGGGCGATGGCCAGCATGCGGCGCAGCGGCTCAGCGGCGCCCCAGAGCAGCTGGTCGCCCACGGTGAAGGCCGAGATGTATTCGGGGCCCATTTCCAGCTTGCGGATTCGGCCCACAGGGATGTCCAAGGTGCCGGAGGCAGCCACCGGGGTCAGCTGGTTCATGGTCGCTTCCTTTTCATTGGGAATGACCTTGGCCCACTCGTTGTCGGCCGCCAGAATGGACTCGATCTCGGAAACCGGCAGGTCTTCCTTCAGCTTCAAGGTCAGCGCCTGCGAGTGCGAGCGCATGGCGCCGATGCGCACGCACAGGCCGTCCATGATGATGTGGTCTTCGCCCGAGGTCTGCAGGATCTTGTTGGTTTCCATGCCGGCCTTCCACTCTTCGCGGGACTGGCCATTACCCAGATCGGCGTCGATCCACGGGATCAGCGAGCCGCCGAGCGGGACGCCGAATTGCGCAGCATCCAAAGCGCCGCGCTGGGTTTCGAGCACCTTGCGGTCAATGTCCAGGATCGCGCTGGCCGGGTCGGCCAATTCGGCACCTACCGAGGCGTTGATGTCGCCGAACTGGGTGAGCAGCTCGCGCATATGGCGGGCGCCGCCGCCGGAAGCGGCCTGGTAGGTCATCGCGGTGCCCCACTCGACCAGGTTGTTCTTGAACAGCCCGCCCAAGCCCATCAGCATGCACGAGACGGTGCAGTTGCCGCCGACAAAGTCCTTCACGCCAGATTCAAGGGACTGGTCGATGACGCTGCGGTTCACGGGATCCAAGACGATGACCGAGTCATCATTCATGCGCAGCGTGGACGCGGCATCGATCCACAGGCCATCCCAGCCCGTTTTGCGCAGTTCTGCATGGACCTTGGTTGTGTAGTCCCCGCCCTGCGCGGTGACGATAATCGGCAGCTTGGACAGCGTCTGGATGTCATACGCATCCTCTAGCGCGCCGGCGCCTTCTGCGAAGGAAGGTGCCTGGCCGCCGGCATTCGACGTGGAGAAAAATACCGGATCGATCTGCGCAAAGTCGCCCTCGTCGAGCATGCGCTGCATCAGCACGGAGCCAACCATGCCACGGTAACCTACAAAACCAACAGATGAAGTCATGTCTCCATGGTAGGGGCGATCAGGCTATGGAGCCCGGTTCGTTACAGCAGTTAAAGCAGAATCACACCCAAGCCCCAGCAGGGTTCAGGTGTGATTCGGTACAGCAAAAGTTTTACTTTTCCTCAAGCAGGCGCTTGCGGTTATTAATGGCCCAGACGGCCGAGAAGATGAAGATCTGCGCTGGAACCAGCAAGAGGACCAAGCCGAAGATCTTGTGGCCTCCCAGCACCATGAAGAAGCCGAGGGCCGCGACAACCAGTGCCAGCAGCGGGAAAAGCATGTAGCCGAGAACGAATAGTGCTTCCGAGTGCTGCTTGAGCTCTCCGAGGTATTTTTTCATGGTTGTCCTAGTCCTTCTGGCGCAGCCAGGTTTCAAAGCGGTAGCGGATACCGGTGGAGGAGGCACGCCAGTTGGCTTCATCCGGATCTTGTGCAGGTTCGGTGGCTCCGATGGCGAAGTCGCTGGAAAGCTGCGGGGCAGAAGTATCACCAGCTGGCTCCAGATCCAGCTTGGTAATCACCGCTACGTCCAAGAGCGACAGCGCCTGGGCATAAACTTTTCCGCCACCAATGATCCACACTTCTTCGCCGCCTTCGGCCTTGCGAGCCAAAGCCAAGGCTTCATCCAAGGTCGATGCCGGAACGGCTCCGTCCTTGCGCAGCTGCTCATGCAGCTCGGCTTGGCCGGTCAGCACAATGTTGGTGCGTCCGGGAAGCGGGCGGAACTTTGCGGGGAATGAATTCCATGTCGTGCGCCCCATGACCACCGGGTGCCCGGCAGTGATGCGCTTGAAGTGCGCCAGATCTTCTGGCACATGCCACGGCATGGTGCCCTGCGCGCCAATAATCCCGTTGTTCGCCTGGGCCCAAATAGCTCCGAGCAGTGGTTCTAATCTCTCAGCGTGGCGTGGTGCTTCGGTCATACGGCGACAGTTCCCTTGATCGTCGGGTGGTGCTGGTAATCGTTGATCGTGAAGTCTTCCAGCGTGTAGTCAAAAATTGAGGAAGGCTTGGAAGTGAAGCTCAAGGTCGGGTACGGGTAGGGATCCCGGCGTAGCTGTTCCTTGACCTGTTCCAGGTGGTTTGTGTAGATGTGCACGTCGCCACCGGTCCAAATGAATTCACCGGGCTCAAGATCCAGCTGCTGTGCCAGCATCATGGTCAGCAAGGCGTAGGAAGCGATGTTGAATGGCACGCCGAGGAACATGTCTGCACTGCGCTGGTAGAGCTGGCAGGAGAGCTTGCCGTCGGCAACGTAGAACTGGAAGAAGACGTGGCATGGCGGCAATGCCATGTTCTGGATCTCGGAGACGTTCCATGCCGAGACGATATGGCGACGAGAGTCAGGATTGTTGCGCAATGAGTCGACCAGCTGGGAAATCTGGTCGATGTGGCCGCCATCGGGCGTTGGCCAGCTGCGCCACTGGACTCCGTACACCGGTCCGAGCTCGCCGTCTTCGTCGGCCCATTCGTTCCAGATGCGCACACCTTGGTCCTGCAGCCACTTCACGTTGGATTCGCCGCGCAAGAACCACAGCAGCTCAGCTGCGACCGACTTGAAGTGCACTCTTTTCGTGGTGATCAGCGGAAATGAGTCTTGAAGATCAAAGCGGATTTGGCGGCCAAAGACGGAAATGGTTCCGGTCCCGGTGCGGTCTTCTTTAGAGGTGCCGTTCTCCAGCACATCTTCGAGCAGGTCTTCATAGGGTGTCGCGATGTTCACCCACCCAAGTTTAGTTCACGGCAACCGCACCGTGAACTACTGGGCGTGATGATACATCTCGCAGTGGTGGAAACTAGCTCTTCTTGACAACCATGCTGTTGTATTCCGGATAGCGGCGCAGGTAATCCTGGACGTAGCTGCACTCAGGAATGATCTTCAAGCCTTCATTTTTGAAGCGATCCAGCACCAGAGTCACCAAGGCGCGGGCATATCCGCGACGGCCGAATTCTTCATTGACGATGGTGTGCTGGAGGGTAACGACGTCACCTTCCCGGTAATAGCCAAGGAAGCCCACGAAGGTGGAACCATGCCACAGCGAAAAGCGTCCGCGGCTTTCGTCGTGGTCAAGGCGCAGTCCATGGTGAACAACTTTTTCCACTGGTTGCCGCGGCTGTTGAGCAGTCATGACCGTACCTCGATTTCGGGTTAAAACGTTTGCTGATTACAGTCTTATCCCTAATCGGAGCCGAATGCAACGGCTTTGAGCAGTTCTGGAGAATATGGCAAGACCCCGCCGAGAGGCAGGGCCGAGCAGGAAATCAGTCGTGGAACGGGTTGTGGATCTCGAAGGAGACGATCCGCTGTTTTGCGCCTTGCACCTGCTGGGCGACAATCAGCGAGCCGGGCTCAAGATAGGGGTCATCCTTCGGCAGGGACTTCACCAATTCAGTCGACGAGTTCTCAGCCAGGACTTCCAAAACGAACGGCAGGACCGGCCGGTGCGTGCAGATGGCCTGCGAGCGATATTTATCGAAAAGCTTCTGGACGGCGCGGCGCGCGCGTTCCGGGTGCCGTGTCGCGGCATGCTCGGTGAGCGACCGAAGGTTCTTCATCTTCATCGCGTGCAAGGTGGCGTACGGGGCGAAGGTCTGGACGCAGCGCAGCCACGGGGAGGAAGCGATATTAGCTGGTTGCCACGCTTCGAGCATGCGGGAAACCGCTTGTGCCTGGCGCCGGCCGGTGGCTGCCAAAGGGCGTTCGTCCTCGGCCCGGGTCCAGTTTCCACGGGGCTTTGCCTTGGCATGCCGGACAATCAAGACGGGAAGGGCATCAAGCGTCCCATTCTTGTGGGCCTTGGCCAGATCCACCAGCGGTTGCGCGTCGGTGGGATTGGTCAGCAGCTGCGCAGCCTTTTTGGCGCTGACCCATCGAGTGTCGTCGCATTCGGCGCCATCGGGATCAATGGATGTTTGCGGATCGGTCTTGGCCGCCCAGTAGTACACCACCTTGGACTTCTGCTTCACCGAGTAAGCCGTAGCCGAGAGCGGGAGGCCGAGTGTAATGCGCAGTCCGATTTCTTCACGCACTTCGCGCACGGCGCATTCGGCGATGGACTCGCCCGGATCCAGTTTGCCCTTGGGCCATGACCAGTCGTCATACTTTGGCCGATGAATCAGCAGCACTTGCAATTTGCCATCGACGATCCGCCAGGGGATCGCACCGGCGGCGACGATGTCAAAGTCGCCGAGAGTGATTTCCTCGGCATCCACCGAGCGGATGATCTCACGAACCCGCGAAGCGGCTTCGTGCAGTTGAGGCTCGATCACTAGCTGTTACGTCCACTATTGCGTCGGCGGGCATGGTCTTCGATAAGCCAGAACTGGATATCGGTCAACGGGTTGCCTTCTTCATCCTGGGAATGGCGGATCCATTCCCCGTCGGAGTTCAGGTGCCACGAGGCCGTGGAGTCGGCCATGTAGAGCTCCAGCTGATTGGTCAGGTCCTCCACGTCTTCTGGGTTGTGCAGGGAGACCAAAGCCTCGACTCGGCGGTCCAAGTTGCGGTGCATCATGTCGGCCGAACCGATGTAGACCAGCGGGTCTCCGGCGTTGGCAAACATGAAGACGCGGCTGTGCTCCAAGAAGCGGCCCAGGATGGAACGCACTTCGATGTTTTCGCTCAAACCCGGAACACCTGGGCGCAGGGCGCAGATGCCGCGAACAATCACTTCAACTTTGACACCTGCCTGGCTGGCCCGGTACAGCGAATCGATAATCGCTTCATCAACGATGGAGTTCACCTTGATGACCACCTTGGCCTCAAGGCCCGACTTTGCGTTGGCGATTTCCTTTTCGATGTGTGCCAGCAAGCCGGTGCGCACCGAGCGCGGGGCCACGAGCAAACGGCTGTAGGTGGAGCGCGGAGCATACCCGGAAAGCTGGTTGAAGAGCTTGGACACGTCTTCGCCGACCGCGTCGTCACAAGTGAGCAACCCGAAGTCTTCGTAGTAGCGAGCGGTGCGCGGGTGGTAGTTGCCGGTGCCGATGTGGCAGTAGCGCCGCAGCTTGTCCCCTTCGCGGCGCACCACGAGGGACAACTTGGAGTGGGTCTTGAGGCCCACGATGCCATATACGACGTGGACGCCGGCCTGTTCTAGCTTCCTCGCCCAGGAAATATTCGCCTGCTCGTCAAAGCGAGCCTTGATTTCCACCAGGGCCAAAACCTGCTTGCCAGCTTCGGCAGCGTCAATCAAAGCATCGACGATGGGTGAATCGCCACTAGTGCGGTACAAGGTCTGCTTGATCGCCATGACTTTCGGGTCGGCAGCAGCCTGCTCCAAGAACGCCTGAACGCTGGTGGAGAAGGAATCATACGGGTGGTGCAACAAGATGTCGCGCCGGCGAACGGCGGCAAATACGTTGGCTGCCTTGGCCGTTTCCGATTCGTTCAAGTGCCGCGAAGTGTGGCCCATGTGCTTCGTGTAATGCAATTCGGCACGGTCCAGCGAAGCGATGACGCCGAGTCCACGCAGATCCAGCGGGGCTGGCAGCTTGAAGACTTCGTCTTCTTCGACCGCCAATTCCCGGGTTAGCAACTCCATGATTTCCGGGTTGATGTCATCGGCAACCTCAAGCCGCACCGGTGGGCCGAAGCGGCGGCGCAACAGCTCCTTCTCCAGAGCCTGGAGCAGGTTTTCCGCGTCGTCTTCTTCGACTTCCAGATCCTCGTTGCGGGTGACGCGGAAGAAATGGTGTTCAACGATTTCCATGCCCGGGAAGAGCAGCTCAAGGTGCACTGCGATGAGCGCCTCAAGGGGAATGAAACGCGCGGTGCGATGCGATGAATGGGCGGCACGGGTGCCGTCAATGCTGATCAGGCGCGCGATGGTGTCCGGAACCTTCAGTCGGGCAAAGAGCTGCTTGCCGGTCAGCGGGTTGCGGACGACCACGGCAAGATTCAGCGACAAGCCTGAGATGTAGGGGAAAGGGTGCGCCGGGTCAACGGCCAGTGGGGTGAGCACCGGGAAGACCTGGGAGACGAACCACTTGGAGAGCACGTCTCGTTCGCTTGCCGAGAGATCTTCCCAGGTAGTGATGCGGATGCCCTGCTCAGCCAAATCCGGAGTGACCGAATCGGAGAATACTTTTGCGTGCCGCGTTTGCAACGCGTGGGCGGAGGACAGCAGCAGCTCAAGCTGGTCAACCGGATTCATGCCATTGGCCGCGGGCACTGCGAGCCCTGCGGCAATGCGGCGCTTGAGGCCGGCGACGCGAACCATGAAGAATTCATCGAGGTTCGAGGCAAAGATGGACAAGAAGTTCACGCGCTCCAGGAGCGGCAGTGTCGTGTCTTCAGCCAGTTCCAGCACGCGGGCATTAAAGTGCAGCCAGCTCAGTTCGCGATCGAGAAAACGCTCGTTGTGGAATTCGCCCGCGGGGTGCAGGTCCGGAAGTGATTCAGCTGGCTCAATTCTGTCTTCGTTGACTTTCGAAGAGGGAACGTCGCGTAAGTGAGAAGTAGTTTCCTGGGGGGAGCTAGTCATCTGCTGAACTCATTTCTTCCTGCGAGTAGATGTCAAAACACCTCGTGAGAGCGGTCCTGCTGGTACACGAAACCGCTGGTACTACTAGTCTATCGGTTGCGGACCGTACATAATGTCGGCGTCCCATAGTGTGAAACCCAGCGACCGGTACAGCTTGACGGCGGGTTCGTTTTCGGCATCAACGTAGAGGATGACGGCGTCGACTCCGAGCTCCAGCAGATAGTTGATGCCGGTAATGGTCAAAGACCGGCCCAATCCCATGCCCTGTGCCTCGGGGACAACGCCGACGACATAAACTTCGCCGGTAGGGCGAATGGCATCGCCGGAGGCAGGGTGGAGCTTGGTCCAGTGGTATGCCAAGAGGTTCTGCTCAGCATCGAAGGCAAGGAAGAAGCCGGAAGGATCAAACCAATCCTCGGCCATGCGGGCGTCAAGATCTGAAAGGGTCAGCGAACCCTGCTCGGGATGATGGGCGAAGGCCTTTGAGTTTGCCTCGAGCCAGGCGGGCTCGTCTTCACCGACACGGAAGGTGCGAACGGTAAAGCGGCGATCAGCCGGTGGCTCTTCAACAAAATCGGTGCCTTCGCGGCGCATGCGGTAGAGCTCGCGTACTCGGCTCAGGCCAATCTTGGCTGCCAGCTTTTTGGCTGCTTCATGGTCTCCGTGAGCCCATGCTTGAACCGTGGCCAGGTCCACCAGCTCGTTGAGCTTGGTCAGCAAGGCGCGGCCAATACCTGACTGGCGGTGTTCGGGATGCACCACAAGTTCCATCACCCATGGCTGATCTTGTGCTTCACGCACCAGAACGGCAACGCCTGCGAGAACTGCCTCCGCGCCCTCTCCGACTTCGGCGAGCAACGTGGTGATGTTGTCACCGGATTCATCCGATGCCAGGGCAACCAGCGTTTGGTCGCTCAGCGGGGGATTGCCATCGACGTCCTGGGCATCTGAAGCGAGCTGGCGCACATCGCTCAGGGTGCGTTCATCTAGTTCAGCGGTCACGTGTTGAACGGATACTGTGGTCTGTGGCAGTTCACTCATGTCATTCACGATAGTGGGTGAAGGTTTGAACTCGCCACAAAATGGCTGAAAGTTATGATTCGGTGTGGAAACGGTAGCCTACGTTACGCACAGTTCCGATGAGTTGTTCGTGATCAGTGCCCAGTTTTGCGCGCAGGCGACGGACGTGAACATCCACGGTTCGAGTGCCACCGTAGTAGTCGTAACCCCAAACTTCATGCAGCAATTGTTCGCGAGTGAATACCCGTCCTGGGAACTGAGCGAGGTACTTCAGGAGCTCGAATTCCTTGTACGTCAGATCCAGCATGCGGTTATCGATGCGAGCGGTATAGCTCAGCTCATCGATGCGCAGGCCCGAGGTGTTCTCGGCTGGTTCCGGAGCTGGTGCAGTGTTGGAAATGGTTGCGAGCATCAAGCGGATGCGGGCGTCCAATTCAGCCGGGATGGCCGACGGCAACAGGAAGTCGGCTGCATGCCATTCAGAATTCAAGATGCCCAAGGCGCCCTCGCTGACCACCAGCAGGAGCGGCAAATTCAGATTCGCGTGAAGTATCTGTGCCAGCGATCGCGCTGGAATCAGATCCGTGCGTGCATCCAAGATGACGGCGTCACATTCTGGAACTTGACTCAGCGATTCGGTGCTTGCGGGGAGAAAAGAAATTTCATGCAGTAGTAATTCGAGTGCCGGAAGAACTTCGGCCGCATTTTCGGCATGATTGCTAAGTAGCAGTAGGTGGGCCAATAGGTCGTCCTCCTGCCAATTGGTTGCGAATAAATCATCTTTACGTGTCACAGTATAAGGAATGAATCCGTTGAATCATGCATGTGAACACGCAGATGCAGACACATTACCGTCAGGAAACATAGATTGAGAATCAAAGTTTTATTGTGTGGGCTCATCGCTGTCGCCCTATTGACCTTGGCATCCAGCCTGTCTTCACTGACGTGGCCCATGGGCGCGGTCACCGCAATATTACAGCTGGTTTTTGCCTACACCTGGCCGCGCATGGTCCGCTCCGATGCGCCGTGGCCCATCACCATAATTCTTGCGTTGTGCTCGCTAGCTGCCACCGCCGCAACAATTTTCATGCCCGGCGCCTCGGTGATGTCACATAGCGTTGAAGCCATCGCGGTCGGCGTGCTTTTGGTGTTCATCAGCCAGGTGTTGCGTGGAGCAGAAGCCGAAGGCCGCCTCGCAGGCGTCGTGTCTGGTGTTACTGGCATGGTCCTGGCCGTCTTGGGCTCAGCGTGGGCTGCCAGCGCGCTGGTTGGCTATGGATTTGGGCTCACCGTCGTCACCGTCATTTCACTGCTTGGGGCTGGCGCAGTCGTTGTCACCCGATTGCCGAATCGGATCACGATGCTGCTGGCGCCATTGGTGGCCGTGGCTCTGGGCGCTGCCGCCAGTGCGCTTCCCATAGACATCCTGTGGTTCCAAGGTGCTGTGATGGGCCTGCTGGCTGGGCTGCTCGTCGGTTCATTGCGAGCACTCGCGTTGGCGAGCAAGAGCGTGCGCAATGTCAGCGGGATTCTTGGCCTGTCGTGCGGAATCATCCTGCTCAGTGGTGCTGCCAGCTGGTACGCCATGGAGGTCCTGGTGTTCATATAGCGCAACATCGTGCGGGGTATGTCACGCGTGTCGAAGTTATGCTTCGTGTCGCGCTAAGATGAAGCCATGAATGAAAATTATCTTGCACTCGAAATTTTCTTCCAGGCACTTGTCGTGATCGCCGGTCTAGGCATGGCGGGCTTCGCAGGCTTGGTAGTAAAGCGCCTCTTCCAAGGGCAGAAGTAAAAGCAGCGCACACAATAACGTGTGCGCTGCTTTTCATTTCACCACTGACGAATAGGAGCGAGTAGTCCATGGCATTTGATCTCCCTACGGACCTCACCCCGGAACTAGTACCTTTCGCATGGCTCATTGGCACTTGGGAAGGTGCTGGCCGGCTTGGCGAAGGCGAAGCCGAGGACGGGTACTTTTGGCAGCAAGTCACTTTCCGTGACGTTGGCGGCCCATATCTTGAATACCGCAGCGAATCGTGGCTCACCGAAGCCGACGGAACCAAGCTGCGGATTCTTGCCGTTGAAAACGGCTTCTGGTCCCTGGATCGCCAGCAGCAAGATGCTGACGCTGGCCCAGGAATGACCCCAGGCGACATCTTCCCGGTACTGCGTTCAGCCGATGACGTGCAGAAGCTGCACACCGATGAAGGCTTCAAGATCCAAGCGCACATCGTGCATCCTGGAGGTCTCTCCGAGCTCTACTATGGGCTGATTGATGGCCCGCGCATCCAGCTGGCCACCGAAGGCCTTCTGCGCAGCAAGAACGCCAAACCCTATGCATCATCTACCCGCATCTACGGGCTGGTCAACGGCGAGCTGTTCTGGCGTTGGGATGTATCCCAGGGCAACCTGGATCTGCAGGCCCACGCCTCTGCGGCCCTCAAGCGCGTAGCCGCCGAAGATTCGGTGAACTAGCCATGGGCACTGGATACCAGTCCGTTCTCCTGCAGCGCGACGGCGCCGTAGAAGCAGGTGGCGTCGATGCCGGAGTGGCAGCACATTATGGTGCTCCCACGCGTGAAGCTCGCAAGCTGGCCGAAGGCAAGGCTATTGCCGATCTGAGCCATTTTGATGTGCTTGAGATCCGTGGCGAAGACCGTCGAAGCTGGCTCGATACCCTCAGCAGCCAGCGTATTAATAACCTGGAACCGGGTCAGAGCACCCAGACGCTGCTGCTCTCGATCCAGGGCCGTATTGAGCACGAGATGAAGGTGCTGGCCGACCAGGACCGGTTGATTCTCATAGCTGAACCTGGCGCGGGTGCCGCGCTGGAGCAGTTCTTGAACTCCATGCGTTTCATGCTGCGTGTTGAGGTCAATAACCTTTCCCGTACCCATGGCGTCCTGGCGGCTACCCGGCCGATTCCGGGCACCGAGGCGCCGGTGTGGACTGACCCGTGGCCGGGTGTCGTTCCGGGAGGGTGGGCCTACTCTCGCGAGGACCATCCGGGCAAGGAACGGCCTTGGCTGTTGCATGTGGTGGCTATCGATGAGCTGGCGTCAGCGGCAGCTGACGAGGATCTGGCCGGCATGATGGCGGTTGAGGCTCTGCGAATTGCCGCCTGGGAGCCACGCTTCGGCGCGGAAATCGACGACAAGACCATCCCGCATGAGCTGGATTGGCTGCGCACCGCTGTGCACCTGGAAAAGGGCTGCTACAAGGGCCAGGAAACGATTGCCCGCGTGCACAACATCGGGCATCCGCCGCGCCGTGTCGTATTCTTGGACCTTGACGGTTCGATGCACACCCTGCCGTCCACCGGGGCAGAGGTCAAGGTGGGGGAGCGCATCGTCGGACGCGTCACCTCGGCCACGTTGCACTATGAGGCAGGGCCGATTGCCCTGGCAGTGATCAAGCGCAACGTGGATCCAGAAACGGTTCTGTCTGTTGTCGACGGCGAGACCAGCTACCCGGCGTCGCAGGATGTCATCGTGACTCCTGACGCTGGCCAGGTGGCAGGACGCTTTACCGGATTCCTCCGCACCCCGCCACAGGGCTAGGAATCGCGCCAAACTGCAGAAGGCTGGAATAAGCTGCACATACGAAGATGGCCGGGAATGCTAAGCATTCCCGGCCATCTTCGTATGCCTGCCAGACCTCGGTATTAACCGAAGAGGACTGCGGCTTCCTCGTAGCGGTCCATTGGAACGCGCTTGAGGTTATTCAAAGCGGCCCGCAACGGCACGCGCAGGACCTTGGTGCCGTGCAGGGCAACCATGGTGCCCCAAGCGGTTTCGTTCACGGAGTCCACGGCGGCCATGCCCAACCGCGTAGCCAATACACGGTCGAATGCGGTTGGCACGCCACCGCGCTGGATATGTCCAAGAACCGTGGCGCGAGTTTCGATTCCGGTGCGCTCTTCGATGACCGGGGCGAGCATTTCGCCAATGCCGCCCAAGCGTGCACGGCCAAAGGTATCCACGCCTCGAACCGAGAAGGCTTCTTCCATGCCTTCGGGAACAAAACCTTCGGCAACCACTACCAACGGTGCACGACCGCGCTCATGCGCTTCGGTAACCCACTGGCAGATCTGTTCCATCGGCGTGGACACTTCAGGAATCAGCACTGCGTGAGCGCCCGAAGCCATGCCAGCGTGCAAGGCAATCCAGCCAACGTGGCGGCCCATCACTTCGGCAACCATGCAGCGGTGGTGCGAGTCGCCGGTGGTGCGCAGGCGGTCTATTGCTTCAACCGCAATCTGGTTGGCCGTGTCGAAACCGAAAGTGTAGTCGGTAGCGTCCAAGTCGTTGTCGATGGTTTTTGGGACACCGACAATAGGCAGTCCCTCGGCGCACAAGCGCTGTGCCCCGGCCAGGGTGCCTTCGCCGCCAATGGCGATCAGGGCGTCAATGTTGTTGTCCTTGAGCACGCGGGCGATATTCTCTGCCCCGCCTAGCTCGCCTTCAAAGGCGTTGGTGCGCGAGGTGCCCAAGATGGTGCCACCCTGCTTGGCGATGCCTCGGACAGCGGTGCGAGGCAGATCAAAGAAGTCGCCTTCTTTGACACCGCGCCAGCCGTCGCGGAAGCCAACGAACTCATAGTCGTAGCTTTTGATGCCGTTCAGAACGGCTCCTCGGATGACGGCATTCAAGCCCGGGCAGTCTCCGCCCGAGGTCATGATTCCAACGCGCATTGGGCCTCGCTTCGTAAACTTGGAAATCCTTGTGCAACTGGTTGGACGCTATTGCATGGCAACGGCACTAGAGCAACAAGGAATTCCGTTCGGATGTCAATTAATATCCGCGCGTCATTGAGCATCAATTCTGCATGACAGTCTACGTGCTTAATGCCACAAGGGCGAGTTGCACGTCACCGAAGTGACCGCATCTCGCCCTGTTGCTCAACCTGTCGTCATGAATTCCGCGAAACACTGCGGAAATCTAGAGGTCTTAAAACTTTCGCAGCCAGTTCTGCAAAATGATGTTGTTGTCCTGAGCCGGGATCAGAAGCCAGGCGACGATGTAGGCACCGATGCCGAAGACCGGCAGCAAGAAGGAAAGCAGCAGCGCGATGCGCACGATCGTGACATCCCAGCCGAACTTGTCGGCGATGCCGCCGGCGACACCGCCAGCAAGGCGTGAAGGCCCGCGGCGAAGTGGCATTGAACGAAGGGAATTGAAGAATTTGTCCATGGTGAATCTCCTTTGAATTGGATGAGTTTGAAAAGCTAGAGGCTAGGGTCGCTTGGTGCGGGAATTTCCGTTTCGCGTTGACGGCGTTTGCCTGCCGCGGACAGTCCCGAAATGATCATTGCCACGCCGGCAAAGGCGACAACGATGATCAGGAACAATGGCATGTCAAAGCTCCAGTGGAAGAATGTCCGGCTCAGTGTTGCCACGGAGACCACAATCAGGATCAGTCCGAAGACCAAGGTTCCGGTGGGAAACTTTTTAGTTTGCAGGGAATCGTTGCCCATGGGTGCTCAGTCCTTAGAATTCCGGGTTGATGACGGTGGGCGTAGCCGTGGTGGCCACCTCGGTGCTGAAGGACGAGAACAACCCGTCGACTTCGATGGTCAGCAGCGGTGCGTCCTGATCCAATTGGCGTTGATCCTGCGGCAGCTCAAGATCCATCTGGGAGTTGAAGACGCCATCCGAAGTCACTTTCACTGGCACGTTCGGCGGGAGCTTCAAATCCAATCGGGAGAACACCGAATCAACTTCCACGATAGTTGGCGTGCTGATCGAGTCAAGGTAGGTCAGATCAATGGTGGAGCGGCTGAAAACTGCGCTGTACTCATTGCCGCCGGGTTCCGAGCGAACCGCCTGGCGGTCCTCGGTGCCAAACGAGGAACCGGAGAAGACCAGAGTCAGCACCAGCAAGGGAATGCCCAAGCCCAGAAGCCCGCCGCTGGTGCGCCGCACGAGGGATGCGGAGACGACGAAGAGTCCGGTGATCAGCAAACCGGCGGCTAGTGCTACGCCCCAACCGGCACCGGGTAAATCGATGATGTGAAGGTAGTCAGCGCAGAGCACCGCGGCGATCGCCAGAATGCTCAAGCCTGCTGCAGTCGTGGATAGCCACCCTGGGATCGGTTCAGCAGCTTGCGCTTTGCGAGCAGCCTTGCCCTTGAATGAATCATGGTTGTAAGGCCGGGTGTATTTGGGATCAGGAGCATACGCATAGTCGTAACCACTGGTCTGTTGCTGTGGATCCGGGTTGCCGTTAGCCACGGTTTCCTCCTGATCGATATGGTTCGCGCTGGTCGGCTGCGTGCTGGGCGGGGCGCTGCTGCTAAAGGTGAACGCATCCTTGCGCCAAGGCATTTCCATCGCGGTGGTGTGAGGCGAGGCAGCGGGTGGTGCTTGCTCCTTGGCAGGCTTAGCCGGCCGTTGCCTCTCGAACTTTGTATTCTTCCGGCTGAAAATGATGAAAAGAACAGCGGCAACGATTGCCACCGGCCACAAGACAGGAGCTACTGAATCCAGAATCCACTGTGCAGGAAAGATTCCCAAGGCCACCAGAACCACCGCACCGGTCATGCCGCTGGTCCAGTCCTTGTCGATTGCTCGTTCCAAGTGGATGCGGCCTTGCTGGTCAGGCAACAGTGCCCAGGCCAAGCCGTAGAGAATGAGCCCCAGGCCACCGAGGAAGCTGAGCACGACGACGATGCCGCGCGCCAGAATCACATCGATCTTGAAATAATCTGCTATTCCTGTGGCGACACCACCGAGCCACCGCGACTCTTTGCGGATAATTGGTGATTTGCCCAGCTGGCTGAAAAAGCCCCGACGCCCAGACTCCGAATTGTTCATAGCTCCATGATCTCGTGTTCCTGCCGGGCACCGCTATGAGGGGATACCCTGAACTTCCCCTAGGGGTGCCCCTAGATGTGGTGATCAAACACCAAAAATCGGTCATAACGTGCTTGACTTAGAACTATGGAAAGCCCTGAACGAAGCCTCTTGGTGCGCAGCGAGCATCGCATGATCGCTGGCGTCAGTGGCGGACTGGCAGCCCATCTGGGAATTCCACTGAATTACGTCCGGCTGGGGTTTATCGCCTTGACCGCCTGTGGCGGTATCGGAATCCTGCTCTACGCGTGGCTTTGGGTCTTTGTCCCAAGCGTGGAAGAAGCACAGGCCGATGAAATCAGGTCCTGGGGGACAAGAAGGCGAAGCCTTGCCGAGGAGATGAACAGGGTCCAGCAGGGCTTGTTCCGCTCCCGGGAAGGATGGGAGAAGAATTCCTCCTGGCGTGAACTTCTGATCGGCTGCGGGCTGCTGGTGCTGGCCGTGCTGGCTTTGGCCCAGTGGGCAGGATGGAATATCCGCTGGGATCTGATCTGGCCTTCGCTGGGAATCATTGCCGGAATACTCTTGGCATGGCTGCAACTGGACGAACAGGTCACCAGGCCGGGCAGGAAGAAATCGGCGCCGCTTCTGATCCGGCTTGGCCTTGGTTTGTTGCTGGTCATCGGTGGCTTGCTCGCCATCCTCAGTGGTTCCGTTGGCGTGGCGGACCTGCTGGGCGGGATGTGGGCCGCGATAGCCATTATCGTCGGTGCAGTGGTCGTCTTGCTGCCATGGGGGACTAGGCTTTGGCGAGATTTCCTGGCCGAAAGAAGTTCCAGGCAGGCATCCGCACAACGCGCGGAGTTCGCAGCCCACTTGCACGATTCGGTCTTGCAGACCTTGGCCGTCATCCAAAAGCGCAGTGATGACCCCGCCGCAGTGCGGACCTTGGCCCGCATCCAGGAACGCGAGTTGCGCCAGTGGCTTTACGGCAACCAGGACCTGGACGATGAAGACGTTGTGGTCGAGGTGCAACACGAAGCCAGCGACATCGAACAATTGCTGCTGCGCGATGTTGAAGTCATCGCCGTGGGAAACGCCCAAGGCTTCGAAGGGCAGCAGGCGCTGGTCGCGGCTACCAGGGAAGCAATGATGAATGCGGCCAAGCACGCGCCGGGCAAGATCTCCGTGTACATCGAGTGCTCGGAGACGGCCGTTGAAGTCTTTGTCCGCGACCGCGGCGAGGGCTTTGACTTCGGCGAGATTCCCGAGGACCGCCATGGAGTGCGGGAGTCGATTATTGGACGCATGCAGCGTGCTGGTGGCAAGGCCACGATACGCAGCAGCGAAACCGGAACCGAGATCCGGCTGAGCATGCCTAGGAACACTACGCAGGAAGAACCACATTCATGAGCACCGAAAACAGCACCCAAAGCTATCGTGTAGTCCTTGTCGACGATCACGCGATTTTTCGCTCCGGCCTGAAAGCGGACCTCGCCAATGACATGCAAATTGTTGGGGAGGCAGGAAGCGTTGAGGAAGCCATCGCGGTGATTACCGAGCAAAAGCCTGATGTGGTGCTGCTCGATGTCCACCTGCCTGGCGGCCGGGCCGGGGGAGGCGCCGAAGTACTGAAGAATTGCACCCAGCTACTGGGGACAACGAAGTTCCTGGCGCTGAGCGTTTCTGATGCAGCGCAAGATGTGGTCACGGTGATCCGCGCCGGAGCGCGCGGCTATGTCACCAAGAGCATTTCCGGTGAGGAAATCTCAGATGCGGTGCGTCGTGTGGCTGCTGGCGACGCGGTCTTTTCGCCGCGACTGGCCGGTTTTGTGCTTGATGCATTTGGCAGCAGCACCGCAGTATCGGCAGTCGATGAAGAACTGGATCTGCTCTCGGACCGCGAATTGCAGGTCATGCGCTTGATCGCCCGTGGCTATAGCTACAAGGAAGTGGCTACGGAATTGTTCATCTCGGTGAAAACCGTGGAGTCCCACGTATCGAATGTCCTGCGCAAGCTCCAGCTATCCAACCGGCATGAGCTCACCCGCTGGGCCGTGGACCGCAAGATCCTTTAATCGCAGCTGGGCAAAAAACTGCCGGTGGCCCAAGGAGTTCCTTGGCCCACCGGCAGTCTGCGTTGATGCTGTGTCTACTTGGCTTCGCCGAGCAATTTGGCGATGCGTGCTACGCCTTCAGCGAGATCGGCATCCCCCAGCGCGTAGGACATGCGGATGTAGCCCGATGGACCAAAGGCTTCGCCTGGGACAACGGCTACCTCGGCCTGTTCCAGGATGAAGGCGGCCAATTCGGCGCTGGTGTTGTTGACGACTCCACGGATTTCCCGGCCGAGCAGTCCTCGAACGTCCGAGTACGCGTAGAACGCGCCTTCCGGAGTTGGGCAGTGCAGGCCGTCAATGGCGTTCAGGCCCTCGACGATGGCCAGGCGGCGGCGGTTGAAAGCGGTCTTCATTTCATTGACAGCATCCAATGGGCCGGAGACGGCAGCCAGCGCGGCACGCTGGGAAACGTTGGCAACGTTCGAGGTGGCGTGCGACTGCAGGTTGGTGGCGGCCTTGATGACGTCGGCTGGGCCGGCCATCCATCCAACGCGCCAACCGGTCATGGCGTAGGTCTTGGCGACGCCGTTGAGGATGACGACGCGATCTTCCAGCTCCGGGGCCAGGGTGGCGATGGAGCTGAAGCTGGCATCTCCGTATGTCAGGTGCTCGTAGATTTCGTCGGTGACAACCCACAGGCCCTTGGAAGCTGCCCACTGGCCGATCTCGCGAACCTGCTCTGGCGAGTACACGGCGCCCGTAGGGTTCGACGGCGAAACGAATAGCAGCACCTTGGTGCGATCGGTCAGCACGGACTCGAGCTGCTCAACAGTGACCTTGTAGCCCTGTTCCGGACCGGCGAAGATCGAGACGGCCTTGCCGCCGGCCAACTGAATAGCTTCAGGGTAGGTGGTCCAGTATGGAGCTGGAACAATGACCTCGTCGCCTGGATCGAGCAAGGTGGCGAAGGTGTTGTACACGGCCTGCTTGCCGCCATTGGTCACCAGGACCTGGGATGCGGAGATCTCATAGCCGGAGTCGCGCAGGGTCTTTTCCGCAATGGCTTCGCGCAGCTCTGGAAGGCCAGCAGCAGGGGAGTAGCGGTGGTTCTTCGGATCTGTTGCAGCTTTGAGCGCAGCTTCAACAATGTAGCCAGGCGTTGGGAAGTCAGGTTCACCGGCACCGAACCCGATGACTGGGCGTCCAGCGGCTTTCAGGGCCTTGGCCTTGGCGTCGACGGCGAGGGTTGCGGATTCGGAGATTGCGCCGATGCGGCGAGAAATTCGAGACATGTGAGAATTCGTCCTGAAGTCTATGGGGTCAGCTGTTGTTTCCCAGTTTAGATCCCTGAACCCCAGATCAATCGACCATGAGTGAAAATGACATCAACGCGGATCAATGGACGCTGATCTATGCGTTCTGCGCCACACCATGGGTTGTCAGTTCGACATTTGCGATTTCGTTGCGTAAAGTTATTTCTCGTTGCCGAGACATCGCAACGGAACAAGCTCGATGCTTTTATCCGCTAAGATGATCTAGGTGGGAGCGAGAAAAGCTCCGAAGGGTAGTGGCGCAATTGGTAGCGCAGCGGTCTCCAAAACCGCAGGTTGCAGGTTCGAGTCCTGTCTGCCCTGCGCAGTAGCGATTTTGTCGCTCAGCGAATTACTCACGTCACGGTGTGTTGTGGTCGGTCAGGCTACGACGCACCGTGATTGTTTCAACTGGCCAAAAAAATTGAAACGAGGAAGAACGTGACCGAATCTGCTCTCAACTCTGGAAAGAGTAAGCAGAAGAAGGGCTTTTTTGCCCAAATCATGCTGTTTTTCCGTCAGGTAATCGCGGAACTTAAAAAGGTAGTCACCCCGACCCGTAGCGAATTGCTCAATTACTTCTTGGTAGTTGTCGGATTTGTTGTCGTGGTGATGCTGATCGTGACAGCCCTGGATTTCGTCTTTGGGCAAGGTTCGATCCTCCTGTTCACTAAACAGGTAGAACAGTAAGTTTAGTTGCCTCGGAGGTATAATCGCCCCCGAGGCAATTTCAGTGTCATTCAGTCAAAGAAAGCAGGAGCTGCAGTGTCCGACAAGGAACTCGAACCGCAGATTAATGACGAGGTCGAAAACGAGTTCGTTGAAGCCGACAGCGATCAGGTAGATGCAGCCGCTGAGGTTGATATCGACTCGACCGAAGCCCCAGCCGCAGATGCTGAAGATGCCCAGGTTGCTGATGCTGAATCTGACGAAGATGCTCAGGTCGCTGAATCTGACGTAGAGGTTGAAGAAGCCGACGCCGAGGAATCCGGCGAAGACAAGGTTGCTCGCCTCAAGGAAGAATTCCGTTCGAAGCTGCGCCGCCTGCCTGGTGACTGGTTTGTCATCCACACCTACGCCGGTTACGAAAACCGCGTCAAGGTGAACCTGGAAACCCGTATCCAGACCCAGGACATGGAAGAGTTCATCTACGACATCCAGGTGCCGATGGAAGAAGTCGTTGAGGTCAAGAACACTCAGCGCAAGATTGTCCGCCGCGTGCGCATCCCGGGGTACGTCCTGGTTCGCATGGAGCTCACCGACGCTTCGTGGGGTGTTGTTCGACACACTCCAGGCGTCACCGGTTTCGTTGGAAACGCCCACGATCCCAACCCGCTGAACCTCGACGAAGTGTTCTCCATGCTTGAGCACACCGTGGTCGACCCAGTAGAGCAGCCATCGGCGTCCAAGCCTGGCCGTGCTCCAATCACTGAGGTCACTGTGGACTTCGAGGTTGGCGAATCGGTTATCGTCAACGATGGTCCATTCGAAACGATGCCGGCCACGATCTCGGAAATCAAGCTGGATGCAGCTCAGCTGGTGGTACTGGTTTCGATCTTCGAACGCGAAACCCCAGTGACCCTGAACTTCAACCAGGTCACCAAGATCCAGTAGTATTAAGTCTTCGTGCCCCATATCGGTCGCTTATCGATGTGAGGGCGCGTTTGGCTGTCGCGCCACGATAGCCAGATCCCCGTGCCACGCTCCTGTGCCGCGGGAAACGCAAGAGTAAGAAGGACCCGACATGGCCCCAAAGAAAAAGGTCACCGGACTCATCAAGCTGCAGATCCAGGCAGGTGCTGCTAACCCAGCTCCGCCAATTGGTCCAGCCCTTGGTCAGCACGGCGTCAACATCATGGAATTCTGCAAGGCTTACAACGCAGCGACCGAGTCGCAGCGCGGTAACGTGATTCCAGTTGAAATCACCGTCTACGAAGACCGTTCGTTCACTTTCATCACCAAGACTCCTCCTGCAGCAGAGCTGATCAAGAAGGCTGCTGGCATTGCAAAGGGTTCGGGCACTCCTCAGTCCCTGAAGGTTGCAAACCTGACCCAGGCACAGGTTGAGGAAATCGCCACCTCCAAGATGGCTGACCTGAACGCAAACGATCTGGCTGCCGCAGCCAAGATCATCGCCGGTACCGCTCGCTCCATGGGTGTGACCGTAGAAGGCTAATTCCGCCTTCCGCTGTTCACCTGGTGAAGAGCAACAAAGAATTTAATCTAAGGCGAAACGATCAGCTGATCGATTCGCCCGTGGCAGGACCGCGCGCGGTCCATATGACCACGACTGCATAAGGAGAAAACGCAGATGGCAAAGCGCAGCAAAGCATACGTAGCCGCCGCGGCTAAGATCGATGCCGACAACAACGTCTACGCTCCGGCCCAGGCAATTGCCCTGGCCAAGGAGACCGCAGGCGAGAAGACCAACTCGACCGTTGAGGTTGCTTTCCGCTTGGGTGTTGACCCACGCAAGGCTGACCAGATGGTCCGCGGTACCGTCAACCTTCCACACGGCACCGGCAAGACCGCCCGCGTGGTTGTTTTCGCTAACGGCGACAAGGCAGAAGCAGCTCGCGAAGCTGGCGCCGACTTCGTTGGCTCGGACGACCTGATCGAAAAGATCCAGGGCGGCTGGGTTGACTTCGACGCAGCAGTTGCTACCCCTGACCTGATGGGCAAGGTTGGCCGCTTGGGTAAGGTACTGGGTCCTCGTAACCTGATGCCAAACCCTAAGACCGGTACCGTAACCATGGATGTTGCCAAGGCAGTTACCGACATCAAGGGCGGCAAGATCGACTTCCGCGTCGACAAGCACTCGAACCTGCACTTCATCATTGGCAAGGTTTCGTTCGACCAGAAGCAGCTGACCGAGAACTACGCAGCAGCTCTTGAAGAGGTATTGCGCCTGAAGCCTTCGGCTTCGAAGGGCCGCTACATCTCGAAGGCCACCCTCGCAACCACCTTCGGTCCAGGCATCCCTGTTGACCCGAACGTGACCCGCGTCGAGGCCTAAGCCTAGTAGCTTAATCAATTGAGGGAGCATGCCGATTACCGGCATGCTCCCTCAGTGTTTAACCGGCGATTCCAACCTGTTCCGCGAAGCCCGTGTGCGGATAGGAAACCATAATTGCCGGTGATAGGCTTGGATTGCCGAGTAATTCGGACATCTGTGTATGGATCCCCCAAGGCTATACACCGATGAGGCTTAGAAGTTCCCCAAGCTTCTAGGTCCGACGGGACTTATTGCCCGTGTTCCCCAAGCGCAGGTAAATAAGTCCCGTCACCCCAAACCACTTCTAAGTGATCAGTATCATGATCCTGGGTCCAGCTTCGATTTGCTGTGCCAGGATGATCTGGCTTAGACTGGAACTACCGAAGACCGTCGGTTGAACAATTGGATTCCCAATGTTCCTAAAGGTCCGCAAGGACAACCAACGCAGGTTACATAGATTTGCTTTAACTTGAATGAGTTGAACTGCCCTGTGCTCCTGCGCGGGGCTATTTTTATGGCCTCGCCGGTTTTGAAACGGTACCGAACAAATCCCCGGAAGGAGTGTTATGGCAACCCCGAGCAAGACTGCAGCGATTGAAGAAATCACTGCGGACTTTAACGAAGCAACCGCGGCTGTCTTGACCGAATACCGTGGGCTTACCGTTGCACAGCTCAAGGATCTGCGCCGCTCGCTTGGTCAGGAGACCAAGTACGCAGTTGTGAAGAACACCTTGACCGCAATCGCAGCTAAGAACGCTGGCATCGATGCATTCGATGAGCAGCTTTCCGGCCCAACTGCTATCGCCTTCGTAAAGGGCGATGCTGTTGCTGCTGCTAAGAGCCTCACGGAATTCGCCAAGACCAACGACAAGCTGGTTATCAAGACCGGCTGGTTCGAAGGCAAGGCGCTGGACCAGAGCGGCATCGCTGCACTGGCCGCACTGGAATCCCGCGAAACCCAGCTCGCTCGCGTTGCTGCAGTACTGCAGGCTCCGGCCTCCGCTGCTGCTCGCGTCGTCGAAGCACTGCGTGCAAAGCTCGAAGAGGACAACGGTGGCGCTGCTGCCGAGGAAGCTCCGGCAGAAGCCTAAGCTTTCGCGATCTCTCGCAACGTAATCCCAAATTCATTAGGCCCCCGGGCCAAAACCGAAAGGACGCCGACCATGGCGAAGCTCAGCAACGAAGAGCTGCTTTCCGCATTCAAGGAAATGACCATCATCGAGCTTTCCGAGTTCGTTAAGGAATTCGAAGAGACCTTCGACGTAACCGCTGCTGCTGTTGCAGTTGCCGGTCCAGCTGGCGGCGGCGAAGCTGCTGCTGAAGAGCAGACCGAATTCGACGTAGTTCTGGAATCGGCTGGCGACAAGAAGATCGCAGTGATCAAGGAAGTTCGCGCAATCACTTCCCTGGGCCTGAAGGAAGCCAAGGAGCTCGTTGACAGCGCTCCAAAGGCTCTGCTTGAGGGTGTTGCAAAGGACGCTGCCGAGAAGGCTAAGGAAGCTCTCGAAGCTGCCGGCGCTACCGTCACCGTTAAGTAAGTTCCGCGGTCACTCGCAACTTATTGCCAAGGGGCCCACAGGCGAAAGCCTGTGGGCCCCTTGGCCGTTAACTGGTACTTTCATCTGAATTGTTTTATAACGTTTCTATTAACAGCGTTTATTCAAGTTCAATGTATACGCTAAATAGGTGTCGAATTCTCTAACTCCCCGGACCCATGCAACTGCGCCGAGACTTGGTCTATTAGACGCACTGCGTATCACCGCTGCTCTGATAGTGGTGTTCTACCACTACACGGCTTGGGGACATGACCACTGGGGGGCCAAGGCTCCAGAATTCTGGCCGGTGCTCTCTGAAATCACCCGGTACGGCCAATTGGGAGTGCAGCTTTTTTTCTTGATTTCAGGCTTCGTGATCCTGATGTCCCTGCAGGGCAAAAACGTCATCGGATTCATCGGATCACGCGTCGGAAGGCTTTATCCAGCCTATTGGCTGGCCGTCATTGCCGCAGCAGTGCTGTCATTGAAAATCTGGCCAGCGGGCAACGACGGGCGAACTGCCAGCGATATCCTGCCAAACCTGACGATGATGCAGTCGGCCTTCAACATCCAGGACCTAGATGGCGTCTATTGGACGCTGTGGGTTGAGCTGCGCTTTTATATTCTGCTCGGCCTGCTGCTGGCCCTCGGGCTGGTCAAGAACAAGCACATTATGTGGTTGTGCGCGTTGTGGCCGGCCATTGGCCTCTATCTTCACTTCACCCAGCTGGATAAGGTTCAGGACTGGTTCGCTGGCCAATATGCCGCTCTCTTCGCCGCTGGCATGATGATGTACTTGATCTACCAAAACGGCCACACGTTCCTGCGCTGGCTGCTGCTGATTCTTGATACCGCAATCGCCGCATTCTTCACTGGAATCAAGGGCCGCTTCGATGCTGGCTATCTTTCCGGACTCGACGTTCCAGCGTGGCACTTCCAAGTACTCGCGGTGGCTTGCGTAGCTATTTTGGCAGTATGCACGCTGACGCCGCTAAAGCACATCGAGGCACGATGGATGGCCGTTGCTGGTTCGCTGACTTTCCCGCTATACCTCTTCCACCAGCTGTGGGGCTGGTGGATCATCGAAGAACTTCACGGCGTCATGAACAAGTACGTGCTGCTCTTCGGATTGGTTGTGTTCATGCTCGGCTGGGCGTACCTGGTAGCCCGATTTGTCGAGCGGCCAGTTGGCTTGCCCTTGCGCAACGCCACGATCAAGACGCTGAACGTCACCTCCGATTGGGTCAAGAAGGCGCTGAGCCGTCCGCCGCTATCTATTCCGGAGCCGAAATATCAGCAATCGTGGCATCAAACCCGGTAACCAGGTCCTGCGGGTGAACCAGCAGCCCGTGGCCACGATCGCCGCTGCCCAGCCCGATATGCTCAGGTACCGGCTCCTCGAAAACGCTGGCATCGATGTACACCGGAAGTACCGAATGCGAGCCGAAGGGGGTAATGGTTCCGCTTTCGTAGCGCGTGACATCCCAGGCAACGCCGGAATCGGGCAGCGAGAGCTTGTTGACGCCCAGCTGGCTGCGCAATTTTGCCCAGTCCAGCTTGCGGCCTCCGGGAATCAACGCGAAAACGAAGGTGTCATCAGATTTCTTGATCACCAGGGACTTCAACAGGTGGGCGGGCTTGATTCCCAAGGCCTCGGCCGCCTCCTCCAAGGACTTCACCTTGTCGCGCGGTACCAGCTCAATGGGGATGTTTCGGCGGGAAGCGTCGAGCGTTACTCGGGTCAATGCTTCGTCGGACTGCAACTTGTTCACTGGATCTCCTGAGCGTCGATGTTTGCCCCAGCATAGTCATTAGGGAGTGAAGATTCCATGATGCACGGGTGCATGTCCAGGCGGGGTTCGGCCATCTGCCCACCGGAGAGGGCACGGGAATGAAACTGTTACAAGGACAGGTCCGCGGGGAATGAAAAAATTCGGTTGCAAATGATCCACGGGGCGCCACTGGGTCGTCAGAGGCGGCAAATTCGGTGATGTGACAAAACGCATACCGCTTCGGGCAAATAGTGTTTTCGCGTGACTGATGTGCGCGTCAAGCGTTCCACCGCAGTAGCGTATGTGCCAAGAATCTGCGGGATCAGTAGGCTAAATGCGCTGAGGGGAGTAGGCCGACGATTGCGGGGAAGCCAGCGGTTTCTCGGGGAATTGGCATCGCTAGGGCCGGGCGTAATCCAGGGGCGAAAACTATAGCACGGATTTGTGCACCGAGTATCGACAACCGGAAATTACTCCGGTAGAGTAGAAATTTGCGCCTTACTGTTTGCGCGCGCGACCTTCATATAGCGGTGGGTTCGTGCGGTCCCAAAAGAGGAACTGTCCTATGGCAGGTACCTTAGCACGGTAAGCGTTCGGAAACCTGACGGTCTTTGGAAGGATCCATCTTGGTCGCCTCGAGCAACCCTAACAACCAAACCGCTAGTTCGGCTCGCGATGCTGCATACGCTGGCCGACTTTCTTTTGCAAAGATTCACGAACCACTTGAAGTGCCTAACCTGCTGGCATTGCAGACCGAGAGCTTTGATCGCCTCGTCGGCAACCAGAACTGGGTAGAGCGTCTGGCCAAGGCAGAAGCCGCTGGCGACTTCAGCGTGCCCAACGCCTCGGGCCTGGCTGAAATCTTCGAGGAAATCTCCCCGATCGAGGACTTCCAGGACACCATGTCCTTGAGCTTCTCGGAGCCGGAGTTCGCTGATCCCAAGTACTCGATTGCCGAGTGCAAGGACCGCGACGCCACTTACTCGGCACCGCTGTATGTCAAGGCCGAATTCATGAACAATGAAACCGGCGAAATCAAGCAGCAGACCGTGTTCATGGGCGATTTCCCGCTGATGAGCGAAAAGGGCACCTTCATCATCAACGGCACCGAGCGTGTCGTTGTGTCCCAGCTGGTTCGCTCCCCAGGTGCTTACTTCGAGTCCGCACCGGACAAGACCAGTGACAAGACGATCTACTCGGCACGTATCATCCCATCGCGTGGTGCATGGTTCGAGCTGGAAATCGACAAGCGCGACCAGATCGGCGTGCGCCTTGACCGCAAGCGCAAGCAGTCGGTCACCGTGCTGCTCAAGGCCCTGGGCTGGAGCGAAGAGCAGATCCTGTCCGAGTTCGGCCAGTACGATTCGATGCGCGCCACCTTGGAAAAGGACAGCATCAAGGACCAGGACGAAGCGCTGCTGGATATCTACCGCAAGCTGCGTCCAGGCGAGCCTCCAACGGTCGAGGCCGCTCAGGCACTGTTGAAGAACATGTACTTCGAGCCTAAGCGCTACGACCTGGCCAAGGTTGGCCGCTACAAGATCAACCGCAAGCTCGGTGTCGAGACCCCGGTTAACGCCGAGAACGCATCGGTGCTGGCACTTGACGACCTCGTTGCCATGATCCGCTACCTCGTTGCGCTGCACGCCGGCGAGAAGACCGTTCAGGGCACCCGCAAGGGCGAGATCGTTGACATCCCGGTCAACGTGGATGACATCGACCACTTCGGCAACCGTCGCATCCGCGCCGTGGGCGAACTGATCGAGAACCAGGTCCGCACCGGCCTGTCCCGCATGGAGCGTGTTGTGCGCGAGCGCATGACCACCCAGGACGTCGAGGCGATCACCCCGCAGACCCTGATCAACATCCGCCCTGTCGTGGCTGCCATCAAGGAGTTCTTCGGAACCTCGCAGCTCTCGCAGTTCATGGACCAGAATAACCCGCTGGCCGGCCTGACCCACAAGCGCCGCTTGTCGGCTCTAGGCCCAGGCGGCCTGTCCCGTGACCGCGCAGGCATGGAAGTTCGAGACGTTCACCCGTCGCACTACGGACGCATGTGCCCGATTGAAACTCCCGAAGGCCCGAACATCGGTCTGATCGGTTCGTTGGCAACCTACGGCCGCATCAACGCCTTCGGTTTCATCGAAACCCCATACCGCCGCGTATCCAACGGTGTTGTCTCCAACGAGGTTGACTACCTGACCGCAGACGACGAGCTGCAGCACTACATCGCACAGGCCAACGCGCCTCTGGATGAGAACGGCCGCTTCATGGAAGAGACCGTTCTGGTTCGTGAAAAGGGCGGTGGCGGCGAGCCTGTTATCGTCGACGCGGCTGAAGTGACCTTCATGGACGTTTCGCCTCGCCAGATGGTGTCGGTAGCTACCGCGCTGATTCCATTCCTCGAGCACGACGATGCCAACCGAGCACTGATGGGCGCCAACATGCAGCGCCAGGCTGTGCCGCTGCTGAAGTCGGAGCGCCCGCTGGTTGGTACCGGCATGGAGAAGTTCGCGGCAGTTGACGCCGGCGACTCCGTGGTGGCTTCCAAGCCAGGTGTGGTCACCGAGGTCTCGGCTGACCTGGTTGTTGTCATGAACGATGACGGCACCGAGTCGATGTACCCGATCATGAAGTTCGCACGCTCGAACCAGGGCAACGCCTACAACCAGCGCGTTCGCGTGTCCGAAGGCGATCGCTTGGAGTTCCAGTCGATTATCGCCGACGGTCCGTCCACCGACTCCGGTGAGCTGTCCCTGGGCAAGAACCTGCTCGTGGCATTCATGTCCTGGGAAGGCTACAACTACGAGGATGCGATCATCCTCTCCCAGCGCATGATCTTCGACGACGTGCTCACCTCGATCCACATCGAAGAGCACGAAGTTGACGCCCGCGACACCAAGCTCGGTGCCGAGGAAATCACCCGCGACATCCCGAATGTCTCGGAAGACATCCTCTCCCAGCTTGATGACCGCGGCATCGTCTACATCGGTGCCGAGGTTGAAGCCGGCGACGTGCTGGTAGGCCGTGTCACCCCGAAGGGCGAGACCGAGCTGACCCCGGAAGAGCGCCTGCTGCGTGCCATCTTCGGCGAGAAGTCCCGCGAAGTCCGCGATACTTCGCTGAAGGTTCCGCACGGCGAGTCCGGCACCGTCATTGGTGTTCGCATCTTCGACCGCGACAACGACGATGACCTTTCCCCTGGTGTCAACCAGCTGGTCCGCGTCTACGTTGCCCAGAAGCGCAAGATCTCCATCGGTGACAAGCTCGCTGGCCGCCACGGTAACAAGGGTGTTATTTCCCGCATCCTGCCGCTGGAGGATATGCCATTCCTCGAGGACGGCACCCCGCTGGATATCATCCTGAACCCGCTGGGTGTACCAGGCCGTATGAACGTCGGCCAGGTTATGGAAATCCACCTGGGCTGGGCTGCCAAGCAGGGCTGGAAGATCGAGGGCGAGCCTGCATGGGTTCGCGATCTGCCGAACCTGCCACGCGAGTCCGAGTCCACCACCGTGGCAACTCCAGTGTTCGACGGCGCTTCGGAAGAAGAAATCCGCGGCATCCTGGATTCGACCAATAAGACCCGCGACGGGGTGCGCCTGATTGGCAACTCCGGCAAGGCGAAGCTGTTTGACGGCCGCTCCGGCGATCCGTTGCCAGATCCGATTTCCGTTGGCTACATGTACATCTTGAAGCTCCACCACCTGGTGGACGACAAGATCCACGCCCGTTCCACCGGTCCATACTCCATGATCACCCAGCAGCCATTGGGTGGTAAGGCCCAGTTCGGTGGCCAGCGCTTCGGTGAAATGGAAGTTTGGGCACTGGAGGCTTACGGTGCCGCTTACACGCTGCAGGAAATCCTGACCATCAAGTCGGATGATATCCACGGTCGCGTTAAGGTCTACGAAGCTATCGTCAAGGGCGAGAACGTTCCAGAGCCTGGTGTTCCAGAATCGTTCAAGGTGCTCATCAAGGAAATGCAGTCGCTGTGCTTGAACGTCGAGGTACTTGGTACTGACGGCAACACTATCGAAATGCGTGAGTCGGACGAGGAATCGTTCCGCGCCGCTGAAGAGCTGGGCATCGACCTTTCACGGTCGGAGCCGAACTCCGTAGAGGAAGTTTAATTTGACGCCCTGCCTGCAGTGAACCTGCAGGCAGCGGCCGAGAATTCAACCCTCATTCGTATCGACTTCAGACACCACAGAAGAGAGAAAAGGACCATATGTCCAGCGATTCCTCATTCGGCCTCATGCGAATCAACCTTGCCACCGCGGATGAAATCCGTGGATGGAGCTACGGCGAGGTCAAGAAGCCGGAAACCATTAACTACCGCACCCTGAAGCCGGAGAAGGACGGTCTTTTCTGCGAAAAGATCTTCGGCCCTTCCCGCGACTGGGAATGCTACTGCGGCAAGTACAAGCGCGTGCGCTTCAAGGGCATCATCTGCGAGCGATGTGGCGTTGAGGTGACCCGTGCGAACGTTCGTCGTGAGCGCATGGGCCACATCGAGCTTGCAGCTCCAGTGACCCACATCTGGTACTTCAAGGGCGTTCCATCGCGCTTGGGCTACCTGCTTGATCTGGCTCCGAAGGACCTCGAAAAGGTCATCTACTTCGCTGCCTACATGATCACCGGTGTTGACGAGGCACGTCGCCACGCCGAAATGCCTAACCTGCAGGCCCAGCACGACCTGGAACTGCGCAACCTGGCGAACAATGCAGAAGCTGACAAGAAGGCTGTTGCAGCCGACCTGGAAGCCGAGCTGGAGCGCCTGGAAGCAGATGGCGCCAAGAACGCCGAGCTGAACAAGGCCCGTACCCTGGCCGAGAAGACCGTTCTGCAGATCGACAAGCGCGCCAAGGCCGAGGCCGAGCGCCTGCGTGCGGTCTGGGAGCGCTTCAAGGGCCTGAAGGTCGCCGACCTCGAAGGCGACGAGGGCCTGTACCGCACCATGCGCGAGAAGTACGGACTGTACTTCGAGGGCTCCATGGGTGCAGAAGCGATCCAGAAGCGCCTTGAGAACTTCGATCTGGCCGGCGAAGCTGAAGAGCTGAAGACCATCATCGAGAACGGCAAGGGCCAGAAGAAGGCCCGCGCCCTCAAGCGCCTGAAGGTTGTCAACGCCTTCCTGGTCAATGGCAACTCGCCTAAGGGCATGGTGCTTGACGCCGTTCCAGTGATCCCGCCAGAACTGCGCCCAATGGTCCAGCTCGATGGTGGCCGTTTCGCCACCTCGGACCTGAACGACCTGTACCGCCGCGTGATCAACCGCAACAACCGCCTCAAGCGCCTGCTTGATCTCGGTGCGCCAGAGATCATCGTGAATAACGAAAAGCGCATGATGCAGGAAGCTGTTGACTCGCTGTTCGACAACGGCCGTCGTGGCCGTCCGGTCACCGGTCCAGGTAACCGCCCGCTGAAGTCCCTGAGCGACATGCTCAAGGGCAAGCAGGGTCGTTTCCGCCAGAACCTGCTCGGCAAGCGCGTTGACTACTCGGGCCGTTCGGTCATCGTGGTTGGCCCGCAGCTGAAGCTGCACCAGTGCGGTCTGCCTAAGCAGATGGCCTTGGAGCTCTTCAAGCCGTTCGTGATGAAGCGCCTGGTTGACCTCAACCACGCACAGAACATCAAGTCGGCCAAGCGCATGGTCGAGCGCTACCGCCCGCAGGTCTGGGACGTTCTCGAAGAGATCATCACCGAGCACCCGGTATTGCTCAACCGTGCACCAACCCTGCACCGCTTGGGCATCCAGGCCTTCGAGCCACAGCTGGTTGAAGGCAAGGCCCTTCAGCTGCACCCATTGGTTTGTGGCGCCTTCAACGCCGACTTCGACGGTGACCAGATGGCAGTCCACCTGCCGCTGAGCCCAGAAGCCCAGGCTGAAGCCCGCATCTTGATGCTGTCCTCGCACAACATCTTGAAGCCTTCCGATGGCCGCCCAGTGGCATTGCCTTCGCAGGATATGATCATCGGCTTGCATCACTTGACCACCAAGCGTGCTCACGAGATCGGCGCCGGCCGCGTGTTCTCCACGATCTCCGAGGCCATCATGGCCAAGGACCGTGGCGAGCTGCACCTGAACGCACCGATCAAGGTCCGCGTGCCGAACTTCGTTCCTTCCGAGGAGCAGCCTGCTCCTGAGGGCTGGGAGCCAGGCACCGACGCATTGCTGGAGACCTCGCTGGGCCAGGTGCTGTTCAACGACACCCTGCCAGCGGACTACCCATGGGTTGCCCGCGTCGCCGGCAAGGATGCACTCTCGGAGATCGTCAACGATCTGGCAGAGCGCTACCCGAAGATCATCGCCGCAGCTACCCTGGATAACCTGAAGGATGCCGGTTTCTACTGGGCTACCCGCTCGGGCGTCACCGTGGCAATCTCGGACATCACCTCGAACATGGACAAGGCAGCCATCCTTGCGCCATACGAGGAACGTGCCGCCAAGGTGCAGGCTTCCTACGACAAGGGCCTGATTGCGGATACCGAACGCCGCCAGGACCTGATCGACATCTGGACCAAGGCTACCGACGAGGTTGCCGAGGCCATGAAGAACGGCATGGAAGAGTTGAACACCATTAACCGAATGGTGACTTCCAAGGCCCGTGGTAACTACCTGCAATTGCGCCAGATTGCCGGTATTCGTGGTCTGGTGTCCAACCCTAAGGGTGAAATTATTCCTCGCCCGATCAAGTCTTCCTACCGTGAAGGCCTGTCGGTTCTGGAGTACTTCATCGCGACCCACGGTGCGCGTAAGGGCCTGGCCGATACCGCACTGAAGACCGCAAACTCGGGTTACCTGACCCGTCGTCTGGTCGACGTGTCGCAGGATGTCATCGTTCGCGAAGAGGACTGCGGCACCAAGCGCGGCCTGACCGTTGCCATCGCGGATAACTCCGCGGGCATTCGTGTCAAGCACGAAACCGTTGAGAACTCGGCTTACACCCGTACGCTGGCCGCCGACGTCAAGGACGCCGAAGGCACCGTACTGGCAACCGCCGGTTCCGATGTGGGCGACGTGCTGATCGAGTCGCTGTACAACGCAGGCGTGGATGAAATCCGCGTTCGCTCCGTGCTGACCTGCGACTCGGCTGTTGGAACCTGTGCACTGTGCTACGGCCGTTCGCTGGCCAGCGGCAAGACCGTGGACATCGGCGAGGCTGTTGGCATTATCGCCGCGCAGTCCATCGGCGAGCCTGGTACCCAGCTGACCATGCGTACCTTCCACACCGGTGGTGTGGCATCGGCTGACGATATCACCCAGGGTCTGCCTCGTATCCAGGAATTGTTCGAAGCCCGTACCCCTAAGGGTGTGGCTCCGATGTCCGAGGTCACCGGTCGCGTGTCGATCGAGGACGACGAGAAGCAGCTGCGTGTTGTGGTCACCCCGGACAACGGCGACGAGAAGCAGGCCTACCCGGTTCTGCGTCGTGCTCGCCTGTTGGTCGAGGAAGGCCAGAACATTGTTGCCGGTACCCAGCTCACCAGCGGTACCTTGGATCCGAAGCAGGTTCTTCGAGTCCTCGGCCCACGTGAAGCACAGAAGTTCCTGGTCCGCGAAGTCCAGGATGTGTACCAGTCCCAGGGTGTAGGCATCCACGATAAGCACGTGGAAGTCATCGTCCGCCAGATGCTGCGTCGCGTCACCGTGATCGAGTCCGGCGAGACCGAGTTGCTGCCAGGCGAGTTGGCCGACCGTTCGCGCTTCACCGCTGCGAACCGCAAGGCTGTCACCGAAGGCAAGCGCCCAGCTGCCGGTCGTGACGAGATGATGGGTATTACCAAGGCATCGCTGGCTACGGACTCGTGGCTGTCGGCTGCTTCCTTCCAGGAAACCACTCGCGTCCTGACCCAGGCCGCGATGGAAGGCAAGGAAGATCCGCTGCGCGGCCTGAAGGAGAACGTGATCATCGGTAAGCTGATCCCGGCCGGTACCGGTCTGGATCGCTACACCCAGGTCAACGTCGAGCCAACCGATGAGGCAAAGGCAACTTTGTTCACCGGCACCTCGGCCTTCTCCTCGGGTCTGTACGACGATGCGCTGGAAGGCGGGCTGTCGCCTGAATTCCGTGCCATCTCGATGGACGACTACGACCACGGTTCGGACTTCCGGTAAATTCGGAAAGAACACCGCTAGGTAGTTGACCCAGCGCCTGCCCGCACGAAAGTGCGGGCAGGCGCTGGGCGTTTAACCGTTGACCGCCAGGCTCGTGCAGGGAAAGGCGCGGTGCGGCGGGCAGCAACGAGCGATCACCCCTTGACATAGTTGAAAAATCATCTGGGAGATAAGACAACTAGAGAATAAGTCGCGGTCGTTTGCGGCGGGGGAGAGGTGCTGCCCAGCGGGTTCATCTGCCCTTCGCCTGGGCGTCGGCCGCTGTTCGGCAGGGCGCGATAGCCTGAAGATGCGGGATTGCCGAGCCGGCGCAGTGCGCGGCCGCCCGGGGCGAGCACGGTGATCTCGGTTACTGGAGATGGTTGGCCAGCGGATTAATGCTAGACTGAAATCAATTGTTTTATGTGTGGCAAAATGGACTCAGTCCGGGTTGCGGGTAGGTTGCGCAACGAATGCCACACTTTCGCACGCCTAGGGACTTTTAGATCCTGGTTGAGCGGTAAAGCAAGCAGCTAGCTCCACGAAGGAAGCACCGAAACTCTACTAGGCAACAGTGCTTATGACGTGGTGCCGACAAACTTAGACAATGGAAGGACACGAAAGTGCCTACTATTCAGCAGCTGGTCCGCAAGGGCCGCTCGCCTAAGGTCGTCAAGACCAAGGCCCCTGCCCTGAAGGGCAACCCAATGCGCCGTGGCGTATGCACCCGTGTGTACACCACCACCCCGAAGAAGCCAAACTCGGCTCTGCGTAAGGTCGCACGTGTGCGCCTTGCCGGTGGCATCGAAGTGACCGCTTACATTCCAGGTGTCGGACACAACCTGCAGGAACACTCCATCGTGCTCGTTCGCGGTGGTCGTGTAAAGGACCTTCCGGGTGTTCGCTACAAGATTGTACGTGGTGCTCTGGATACCCAGGGTGTGAAGGATCGTAAGCAGGCTCGTTCCCGCTACGGTGCAAAGAAGGATGGTAAGTAATGCCTCGTAAGGGTCCGGCGCCAAAGCGCCCACTAGTTTCTGATCCAGTCTTCGAATCCCCATTGGTCACCCAGCTGATCAACAAGGTTCTCGTAGACGGCAAGAAGTCCACTGCAGAGCGCATTGTTTACGGTGCACTCGAAGGTGCCGCTGCAAAGTCCGGTACCGACGCTGTTTCGACCCTCAAGAAGGCCATGGACAACATCCGTCCAGCCCTTGAGGTTCGTTCCCGCCGTGTCGGTGGCGCGACCTACCAGGTTCCTGTTGAGGTCAAGCCAGGCCGTGCAACCGCACTGGCATTGCGCTGGTTGGTTGGCTACTCGAAGGCTCGCCGCGAGAAGACCATGATCGAACGTTTGATGAACGAGATCCTGGATGCATCGAACGGTCTGGGTGCCGCTGTGAAGCGTCGCGAAGACACTCACAAGATGGCCGAGTCCAACAAGGCCTTCGCACACTACCGCTGGTAAGAAATGCTTGAACATGCTGGGCATCAACCGATGCCCAGCAGTTCCGGCCTCACCTTTTAGGGAGACAACGTGGCACAGGACGTGCTTACTGACCTGAACAAGGTCCGCAATATCGGCATCATGGCCCACATCGATGCCGGTAAGACCACTACTACTGAGCGCATCCTTTTCTACACGGGTGTGAACCACAAGCTCGGTGAGACCCACGACGGTGCGTCGACCACCGACTGGATGGAACAGGAAAAGGAACGCGGTATCACCATTACCTCCGCGGCCGTTACCTGCTTCTGGAACAAGAACCAGATCAACATCATCGATACCCCAGGCCACGTTGACTTCACCGTTGAGGTGGAGCGTTCGCTTCGCGTGCTCGATGGCGCCGTTGCCGTATTCGATGGCAAGGAAGGCGTTGAGCCTCAGTCTGAGACCGTTTGGCGCCAGGCTGACAAGTACGACGTTCCTCGTATCTGCTTCGTCAACAAGATGGACAAGCTGGGTGCCGACTTCTACTTCACCGTAGATACCATCATCCAGCGCCTTGGTGCCAAGCCGCTGGTTATGCAGCTGCCAATCGGCTCCGAGTCCGAGTTCACCGGCGTCGTTGACCTGCTGTCCATGAAGGCATTCGTTTGGGAAGGCGACGCCAAGGGCGACGTCACCATGGGTGCTGCTTACGAAACCCGCGAAATCCCTGCCGACTTGGTTGAGCGTGCTGAAGAGTACCGCGCCAAGCTGGTTGAAGATGTCGCTGAGGCATCCGAAGAGCTCATGGAGAAGTACCTCGAAGGTGAAGAAATCTCCGTTGAGGAACTGAAGGCTGGCATCCGCAAGCTGACCGTGAACTCGGAAGCCTACCCAGTATTCTGTGGTTCGGCCTTCAAGAACCGCGGCGTTCAGCCAATGCTGGATGCAGTTATCGACTTCCTGCCAAACCCACTGGACGTTGGCGCCACCATCGGTCACGATCCGAAGGATGAAGAAGTTGAGCTGACCCGCGAGCCTTCGGAGGACGCACCGTTCTCGGCACTTGCGTTCAAGATCGCCGCTCACCCGTTCTTCGGCCAGTTGAACTTCATCCGCGTTTACTCCGGCAAGGCAGAGTCCGGCGCACAGCTGCTGAACTCCACCAAGGGCAAGAAGGAACGCGTAGGCAAGCTCTTCCAGATGCACTCCAACAAGGAGAATCCGGTAGACGAGATCCACGCAGGTCACATCTACGCTGTGATCGGCCTGAAGGCCACCACCACCGGTGACACCCTGTGCGATCCAGCCCACCCAATCGTTCTCGAATCGATGACCTTCCCGGATCCAGTGATCTCCGTGGCCATCGAACCAAAGACCAAGGGTGACCAGGAAAAGCTGTCGACCGCTATCCAGAAGCTGTCGGCAGAAGATCCAACCTTCACCGTGTCCCTGAACGAAGACACCGGCCAGACCGTCATTGGCGGCATGGGCGAGCTTCACCTGGACATCCTGGTTGACCGCATGAAGCGCGAATTCCGCGTGGAAGCAAACGTTGGTAAGCCACAGGTTGCATACCGCGAAACCATCAAGAAGGCTGTGGAGAAGGTTGACTTCACCCACAAGAAGCAGACCGGTGGTTCGGGTCAGTTTGCAAAGGTCCAGGTCTCGTTCGAGCCTCTGGAAGTTGTTGACGGCGTAACCTACGAGTTCAAGAACGCCGTGACCGGTGGTCGTGTTCCTCGTGAGTACATCCCATCCGTTGACGCTGGTATCCAGGACGCAATGCAGTACGGTATCCTCGCAGGCTACCCACTGGTTGGTGTCAAGGCTACCCTCATCGATGGTGCTTACCACGATGTTGACTCCTCGGAAATGGCCTTCAAGATCGCTGGTTCGCAGGTATTCAAGGAAGGCGCACGCCGCGCTAACCCTGTTTTGCTTGAACCGCTGATGGCTGTTGAAGTTCGTACCCCGGAAGAGTACATGGGCGACGTTATCGGCGACCTGAACTCCCGTCGTGGTTCGATCACCGAGATGTCCGACGCTGCGGGTGTCAAGGTCATCCGTGCAGGCGTGCCGCTGTCTGAGATGTTCGGTTACATTGGTGACCTGCGTTCGAAGACCCAGGGCCGTGCTGTTTACTCGATGACTTTCGACAGCTACTCCGAGGTCCCGAAGGCAGTTGCCGACGAGATCATCCAGAAGTCCCGCGGCGAATAATCGCTTCGGAACCAAAACTTGGCCGTGACCCCCATTGTGGGGAAGTGGCCGATCGCGGAGCCGGCTTCAACGCCATTGAGGCCGGCCCCGCAAACGGCCAACGAGGGATTTGCATCACATGCAGGGCCCGCAGAGGACCGAAATTTCCAAAATTATCCACGCCCCCAGTAGACTAATTGAAGTTCGTTTGCGAACCGCGCAGACGAAAAAAGTCTTCTGTAAATGTTTCTAGGAGGAACTTGTGGCAAAGGCAAAGTTCGAGCGCAACAAGCCGCACGTCAACATTGGTACCATCGGTCACGTTGACCACGGTAAGACCACTCTGACCGCAGCTATCTCCAAGGTTCTGGCTGAAAAGTACCCAGACCTGAACGAAAAGCGCGACTTCGCTAACATCGACTCGGCTCCAGAAGAGCGCCAGCGCGGTATTACCATCAATATCTCGCACATCGAGTACCAGACCGAGAAGCGTCACTACGCACACGTTGACGCTCCAGGTCACGCTGACTATGTCAAGAACATGATCACCGGTGCTGCTCAGATGGACGGCGCAATCCTCGTGGTTGCTGCTACCGATGGTCCAATGGCTCAGACCCGCGAGCACGTTCTGTTGGCCCGCCAGGTTGGTGTTCCAACCCTGATGGTCGCACTGAACAAGTCCGACATGGTCGACGACGAAGAGCTGCTCGAGCTCGTGGAGATGGAAGTTCGCGAACTTCTGTCCTCCCAGGGCTTCGATGGCGACGACGCACCAGTTGTTCGCGTTTCCGGCCTGAAGGCTCTGGAAGGCGACGAGAAGTGGGTTGCAGCTGTTGAGGAACTGATGGAAGCTGTTGACACCTTCATTCCGGACCCAGTACGTGACCGTGACAAGCCATTCCTGATGCCTATCGAGGATGTCTTCACCATCACCGGTCGCGGTACCGTTGTAACCGGTCGCGCCGAGCGTGGCACCCTTGCCATCAACTCGGAAGTTGAGATTGTTGGCATCCGCCCAATCCAGAAGACCACCGTTACCGGTATCGAGATGTTCCACAAGCAGCTCGACGAAGCATGGGCAGGCGAGAACTGTGGTCTGCTGCTTCGCGGTCTGAAGCGCGACGATGTTGAGCGTGGCCAGGTTGTCGTAGCCCCAGGCTCGATCACCCCACACACCAACTTCGATGCAAACGTCTACATCCTGTCGAAGGACGAAGGCGGACGTCACAACCCGTTCTACTCGAACTACCGTCCGCAGTTCTACTTCCGCACCACCGACGTAACCGGCGTTATCACCCTCCCAGAGGGCACCGAAATGGTTATGCCTGGCGACAACACCGAAATGTCGGTTGAGCTGATCCAGCCAATCGCTATGGAAGAGGGCCTCGGCTTCGCAATTCGCGAAGGCGGTCGCACCGTTGGTTCGGGCAAGGTCACCGCAATCACCAAGTAGTCATTACTTGATGATTTAGATCCATAGAGATCTGAGAATTCCCCCAGCACTATTACAGTGCTGGGGGATTTTTTTGCGCTAACAAGCAATTCGAACTAGTGAATATTTCTAGAAGGTGGTCCAATTAGAGGGCGCACTGAAAATTCACTAGGGGAGTGGCATCGATGACCGGTTGGATCCTGCTTGCTATCGTGCTGGCTGTTGCCGCGTTCTTCTTCGGACAGGCGAGGGGGCGCAAGCAATCCCAAAAACAGCTTCCCGGCACGTCAGCAGAGCAGCTGCGCGAGGCATGGCAACAAGGGTATGAAGCGGCCAGCGAGTTTCTGCGACGCTCCGGGACCCAGCCTCAAGCTCCACCGTCCGAGCAGGCGCCGGCCAGGAAGCAAGCCCCACCGGCTGGACAGCCCTATAGCCCGCAGCCCTGGCCAGATCAACCGGTGGCGGCTGGATCAACAAACGCCACCTACCCGGCAACGGACCAGACCTTCGGGCAGCAGAACCCGGTCAATATCCCGCAGCCAAGCCAAATGGTCTCCAGGCCCGCCGCGCCACCCAAGCCGGTCAAGGTGCTGACCAAGCGCGAGCGGGAATTGCGCAATATCAACATCACCTTGTATGTGGCCGCCTTGATGATTGTCGCCGCCGGCGCACTGTTCCTCAGCTTCGCGCTCCCGCCGGTAGCCAAGCTCGTGGCCTTCTTCTTCCTGGCCGCCGCGTTCTACGCCGGGGGCTTGACCACCTACGCGCTGAAGCCATCGCTGCGTCCTGCAGGTGCAGCCTTCGCCGGAACTGGCCTGGCGCTGCTTCCGTTGTGCGCCATCGCCACGTACAACACCCTTGATATCAGCGGGGCTGCCACCTGGCTGATCTTCTCGGCCATCGGCACGCTGGCCGTTGGCTATGCCACGCTCAAGCTGAAGTCGCGCGTGCTGTCTTGGGTAGCCGTGCTGATCTTGGTCAGCACCGGCATGGCCGGGGCCGCAACACTGCAGCGCGGAATCTTGAACTACATGCTGGTACTGCTGCTGCTTTCCCTCGTGCTGCTTTACTTGGCCGTGCGCAGCCAGCGGGTGCGCCGTTCGATTTTCTTCCAAGCTGTTATGGGCACCGCGCAGTTGCTGCCTGCCTTCGTCATCGTGCTGTCAGCAATTCTCTTTGAGTCCCTCCGAAGCCGCGACTTCTTCTGGATTTTCGCATTGCTCACCGCGCAACTGCTGCTCAGCATGCGGCTGCTGGGCAATTTGCGAATGGCGCGTTTCTACGCAGCCCGCGTTACCTTTATGCTGATGCTGGTTGCCGGCAGCAATTATGTTGGATTCTCCGCGACGACCACGACAATGATCCTCGCGTTCAGCCTTGCCCTGCAAGCACTCGCGGTGCTGATGTATTCCGCGGCGTACCAGCAACGCATGGGCCTGGATCCCCGACATCTGCGCTTTGAGCGAAGCGCGCTTTGGGGCCTGAGCGTGATCTCGGTGATCGGGGCCTACGCCTCCTCGAACGGCGAGACCTCGCTGGTGCTCAGCGTCCTGGTCGTTCCACTGCTGGCACTGCTCTGCCTGCCCGGCTTGCTGCGCGGGGCCAAGACGGAAGTTGCGGTGGTCTCGGCGCTTCCGCTGGTGGCACTGCTGGATATGCAGCGCCATAGCTGGCGACCGCTCCTGCTGTTTGTAGTGGCCATTATCGGACTGAGCATCGCGCGGCATCGATCAGCTGGCCTCCTCCAGCAGGTTTGCCAGCACGCTCGTTGGGCGCTGCTGCTGGTTGGCGCCGGGGTGCTGGGTGCGGCCATCCATGAATCCCTGGACGGTTCCGCCGGAAGATCCGAGGCAGCAGCAAAGCTCGTCACCGTTCTGGCGATGGCGCTGATGCTCTGGGCTATCGACCTGGCAAGCCGGCACCTTGCCGAGAAGGGCATGCCGCAGAACCACCTTTTGGGTCGGATCGCGGCTTCTGCGGCGATTGCCATAGCCTCCTTGTGCTACCTTCGAGTGCTGGCTGCCGAAGAGATGTATCCACATGAGCTCGTGGAGTTCATCGGGCTCGGAGGATTCATCTGGTTCATGATCACCGCGGTGGCGGCCACCGGCTTGGGGATTGCCAGCGGGTGGCGTTTGCGTTCTGTTGCTGGGCAGCGCACGGAGCTGGAGCAGCCCATCAAGTCAGCGGCGGCGGCTCTGCTCCTGATGCTGTATGCGCTGAGCTTTGCTGAAGGCACCTGGGGATTTGCGCTGCTCATCGGTGTAGCTGCGCTGGCCGACTACCTGGTGAACCTTCGACGCAGCACCAGCACGCAATGGAAGATCATCTATGCGAGCCTCGCCCAGCTGCTCTTCAGCTCGATGGTTTGGTGGTTCGCCCGCGCAATGGACTTTGATCTCCACGGCCGATTCGCATTGCTGCTCGTATCGCTGAGCATTCCGCAGGTAGCCCGATTGCTGCTCAGCATTCGCCGGGGCGCACCGCTTCGCCAGGAATTGCGCTGGGTGGCCATCGGACTGCTCATTGGCATGCCGGCGGCAACGCTGGGGTACGGATGGTTCGCGGGCGGCTTTGATCGCGGAGTGATCCTCTTGGCTGCCCTGTGCATCGGGATCCATGGGGCCATGGCTTTCAAGGCCGGCGAAGCGATCCCTGAAATCCCGCGGCAGTTCTACCTTTTTGCCCCCATTGTGTCGCTGATCGTTGTGATCGGGGTCCAGGCAAGCACGATGCCAGATGACACCGGTTGGATTCGAGCGCAATGGTGGAGCACCGACGTTGCCAGCGCCATGCTGCTGTTCATGTGCCTGTTGGCTGTGCTGGCCGAATGGCGCTGGCGGGGCAACAAGAAGTACTCCGTCGCCATCGCGCTGGCCATCTTCTTGCCGGCAGCGCTCGCTGCATGGTGGCAGGCTGGAACCTGGTGGGCCGTTGGCGCCCATGCGCTGATGGCTGTCGCGCTGATGCTGCTGGTGCACTCGCGCAGGAGCGCCTGGTATGCGATCGGCGGCGCGCTGATGCTCACGGTGGCGATCTTGCGGACCGTGATGGAAACGCGGCATATCGGGGGAACTCGATGGCTGTCATCGATGGATGTCTCATGGTCCTTGATCGGCACGGGAATAGCGCTCTATCTCCTGGCGATGGCCCATGGGCGAATGAAAGATCCGGCGCCTGGTTATCCGGAATCCGGTTACCGCCATGCAGACCCGGTTGGCGCGGCGTCACGGATCTATTTTGCGTCCATGCTGCTGGCCCTGTTGGCGGCCGGCTGCATTGCCCACGTCGACAGCTCGCAGACCTGGAGCATTATTGGGGCCGCGGCGCTCATCTTCGGCGTGGCCGTGGTGGTTCGCTTCTTCGAGCTGCCGGCCAGTGCTGTTCCCTACGCGGTGGACGGGTTGATCGTGCTTGGTGCGGTTCTTGTCCTGACCTCCTATTCACGAATTATCGCGGTTCTGCAATTCAGCAGCATCATGGCCTACTTCTGCGTGATCGCGGTCGTGCTGGTGGTTTGGCGCAATATCAAGGCCCACCGGCTTCTTGAACAGGCCTATCTCATCGCTGCCTCCGTGGCTGGCAGCATGGCGCTGTTCGCCTCCTTGGCCGAATCCAATACGCTCGCCCAAGTCATGGGCTTGGCGTTCTTTGGCTGCCTGATCGCCTGGGCCTTGAAGCTGGGGGAGCGGTTGTTCATCTGGTGGGGTGCCATTGCGATCACCCTGTCCGTCATCTGGTTCCTGCGTGAACTCGTCTTCTTGTGGCTGGTTATTATCGGGCTGGGACTGATCGCCGCCGCCGTTTACAAGCTGGTGAAGGTCGACAAGGCCGGCCAGCCAGCAGCCGAGCCGCCGGCCTATCAACCGCCGGTAGTCCAGCAGGGCCCGCCGCGACTGCCGTGGCAGCAGCCCGCGCAACCGCCAGTGCAGCCGCAGGAGCAGCGGCCGCCAGCTTCGCCGCAGGAGCCAGGCGAGCGGGAGTAGTGCTAGCGGCAGGTCGGTGAGGTCAAGATCACGGGGCTCGAAGCCCATAAAAGATTTGCGCGATCGTTGCCGACCTGTCAGACTAGATAAGTTGCTTGAGTGCAACTCGATCCCCGTTATTGGGGTAATCGAATCTGATTTGAACAACCGGGATCGGCTCTCACGCAGGATAATGCCTGTGGTTCGGGATCGATACAACAGTTTCAAATTATAAGGCCTTCGATAAAGTGAAAACTTTGCGGTCTTGTCGCGACTGAAAATTTCGCGACACGCCCGAGTTCGGGGGTCGGAGCCTCCTGCGGGTGAGGAACCCGGATCTGATCCGGATTCAGCCGCAGCGCAAGGCGTGCCGGTTCGCAAGAACCCGTATATAGGCACAGCAATCTTAGATAGTGCTAACAGAAAGAGGCATGACGCCATGGCGGGACAGAAAATCCGCATCCGGCTGAAGTCGTATGACCACGAGGTCATTGACGTTTCGGCCCGGAAGATCGTTGAGACGGTCACGCGCGCAGGCGCAACCGTAGTCGGCCCAGTGCCGCTGCCAACGGAGAAGAACGTGTACTGCGTTATCCGTTCGCCACACAAGTACAAGGACAGCCGTGAGCACTTCGAAATGCGCACGCACAAGCGTCTGATCGACATCGTTGATCCGACCCCGAAGGCTGTTGATTCGCTGATGCGTCTCGACCTGCCAGCGGATGTCAACATCGAAATCAAGCTTTAAGGGGAGGTGGCGAGAAAACTATGACCGCAACCCGTAATTTCAAGGGCCTGCTGGGCACGAAGCTCGGCATGACCCAGGTTTGGGATTCGAACAACAACCTGATCCCTGTCACCGTCGTGCAGGCTGACAGCAACGTTGTCACCAAGCTCATCAATGCTGAGCGCGATGGCTACACCGCAGTTCAGATCGGCTACGGCCAGATCGATCCTCGCAAGGTCACCAAGCCACTGGCTGGTCACTTCGAGGCTGCAGGCGTCACCCCACGTCGCCACTTGGTAGAACTGCGCACCGCAGACGCTGCCGAGTACACCCCGGGCCAGGAACTCTCCGTGGAGCTCTTCGAAGCCGGCCAGAAGGTCGACGTCGTTGGCACCTCCAAGGGTAAGGGCTTCGCCGGTGTGATGAAGCGCCACAACTTCCATGGTGTTGGCGCATCGCACGGTGCTCACAAGAACCACCGCAAGCCAGGTTCCATCGGCGGCGCATCGACCCCAGGTCGCGTTTTCCGTGGACAGAAGATGGCCGGTCGCATGGGTGCTGAGCGTGTTACCACTCAGAACCTGACCATTCACGCTATCGACGCTGAGAAGAACCTCCTGCTGATCAAGGGTGCCGTTCCAGGTGCCCGCGGCCGCGTCGTTCTCGTACGCAACGCCGTGAAGGGAGCATAAGTAAATGACTAAGGCACTTAACGTCGAACTGCCTGCAGAGATCTTCGACGTACAGACCAACGTCCCGCTGCTGCACCAGGTTGTCGTTGCACAGCTTGCTGCTGCCCGCCAGGGTACCCACAAGACCAAGGACCGCTCCGAGGTATCGGGTGCAGGTCGCAAGCCGTTCAAGCAGAAGGGTACCGGCCGCGCCCGTCAGGGTTCGATCCGTGCACCTCACATGACCGGCGGTGGCATTGTCCACGGTCCAACCCCACGTGACTACTCGCAGCGTACCCCGAAGAAGATGAAGGCTGCTGCACTGCGCGGCGCTTTGTCTGATCGCGCACGCTTCGGCCGCGTCCACGTGATTGAGAACTTGGTTGCAGGGGAAACCCCATCGACCAAGGAAGCTCTGGCTACCTTGCGTTCGCTCACCGAGCGCAAGAACCTGCTTGTCGTCATCGATCGCGCCAACGATGTTGCAGCCCTTTCGGTTCGCAACCTCGACCTTGTGCACGTTCTGTACGTCGACCAGCTGAACACCTACGATGTTCTGGTTTCGGATGACGTAGTCTTCACCAAGGCTGCCTTCGACGCCCTGGTCCAGAAGGAGGAAGCCAAGTGAGCATCAACTCCAAGGCTCCACACGACGTGGTCATCGCACCAGTCGTATCGGAAAAGAGCTACGGTCTGATCGATCAAGGTCAGTACACCTTCGAGGTGGCACCAAGCTCCAACAAGACGGAAATCAAGTACGCCGTTGAAGCTATCTTCAACGTCAAGGTTGACTCCGTAAACACCATCAACCGAGCCGGTAAGCGCAAGCGCACCCGCTTCGGGTGGGGATCGCGCAAGAGCACCAAGCGCGCCATCATCACCCTGAAGGAAGGCTCGATTGACATCTTCGGCGGTCCGCTTTCCTAAGCGGAGACCACTTTAACGAGGAATAATATAAATGGGAATTCGTAAGTACAAGCCGACTACCCCGGGCCTTCGCGGCTCGTCGGTAGCCGACTTCGCAGAAATCACCCGATCGACTCCGGAAAAGTCGCTGGTTCGTCCACTCACCAAGACTGGCGGCCGTAACAACTCCGGTAAGATCACCACCCGACACAAGGGTGGCGGACACAAGCGCGCTTACCGTGTTATCGACTTCCGTCGTCACGATAAGGACGGCGTTCCGGCAAAGGTCGCTCACATTGAGTACGACCCGAACCGTACCGCTCGTATCGCACTGCTCCACTACGTGGACGGCACCAAGCGCTACATCATCGCACCGAACAACCTCAAGCAGGGTGACCAGATTGAGGCCGGCGTCAACGCCGACATCAAGCCAGGTAACAACCTGCCACTGCGTAACATCCCGGTTGGTACCGTGATTCACGCTGTGGAGCTTCGCCCAGGTGGCGGCGCCAAGATGGCTCGTTCCGCAGGTGCCTCGATCCAGCTGGTAGCCCGTGAGGGCCGCTTCGCTCAGCTGCGTTTGCCTTCGGGCGAAATCCGCAACGTTGATGTGCGCTGCCGCGCAACCATCGGCGAGGTCGGCAACGCTGAGCAGATCAACATCAACTGGGGTAAGGCCGGCCGTATGCGCTGGAAGGGCGTACGCCCAACCGTTCGTGGTGTAGTCATGAACCCTGTTGATCACCCACACGGTGGTGGTGAAGGTAAGACCTCCGGTGGTCGTCACCCGGTCAACCCTAACGGTAAGCGTGAAGGACGCACCCGTCGTCCGAACAAGGAAAGCGACAAGCTCATTGTGCGTCGTCGCAAGACCGGCAAGAACAAGCGATAGGAGCCTGGAAACATGCCACGCAGCCTGAAGAAAGGCCCCTTCGTCGATCAGCACCTGTTCCTGAAGGTCGTTGCTGAAAACGAAAAGGGCACCAAGAACGTCATCAAGACGTGGTCCCGCCGTTCGATGATCATCCCGGACATGCTGGGACACACCATCGCCGTACACGACGGTCGCAAGCACATTCCTGTGTTCGTCACCGAATCGATGGTTGGACACAAGCTCGGAGAGTTTGCCCCAACCCGTACGTTCCGTGGCCACGTAAAGGACGACAAGAAGGGCAAGCGCCGCTAGGCCCCGCAAGGGAACTAGTATCGCTTAGCACTTCTTCGATAGACGAGAGAAGGATAGCAATGGAAGCCAAGGCAATTGCGCGTCACATCCGCGTAACGCCTATGAAGGCCCGGCGCGTCGTCAACCTTGTTCGTGGTCTGCAGACCAACGAAGCACTGGCCATCTTGAAGTTTGCCCCACAGGCAGCTTCGGAGCCGGTATACAAGGTTGTCGCATCGGCAGTGGCTAACGCCCGTGCCGCCGCGGACCGCGCAGGTGAAGCATTCAATGAGGACGAGCTGATTATCAGCGAAGCGTTTGTTGACGAAGGTCCGACCATGAAGCGGTTCCAGCCGCGTGCACAGGGTCGCGCATTCCAGATCAAGAAGCGCACCAGCCACGTGACTGTGGTTGTTTCAACCCAGAAGGGTGGGGAGAACTAAATGGGACAGAAGGTAAATCCGAACGGTTTCCGTCTCGGCATCACCACTGACCACATCTCGCACTGGTTTGCTGATTCCAGCAAGCCAGGCCAGCGTTACGCGGACTACGTAAAAGAAGACGTACAGATCCGTGCACTGCTGTCCAAGGGAATGGATCGCGCAGGCATTGCCCGCGTAGAGATCGAGCGTACCCGTGACCGCGTACGTGTGGATATCCACACTGCACGTCCAGGTATCGTTATCGGCCGCCGTGGTGCAGAAGCCGACCGTATTCGCGGCGAGCTGGAAAAGCTCACCAAGAAGCAGGTTCAGCTGAACATCCTCGAGGTCAAGAACCCTGACATGGAGGCCCAGCTGGTCGCCCAGGGCATCGCCGAGCAGCTTGCTTCCCGCGTGGCTTTCCGCCGTGCGATGAAGAAGGCAATGCAGTCGGCAATGCGCGCTGGTGCCAAGGGCATCCGCGTTCAGTGCTCCGGTCGTCTTGGCGGTGCAGAAATGTCCCGCAAGGAGTTCTACCGCGAAGGCCGTGTGCCGCTGCACACCCTGCGTGCGAACATCGACTTCGGCAAGTTCGAAGCCAAGACCACCTTCGGCCGCATCGGCGTGAAGGTTTGGATCTACAAGGGTGACGTAACCGCCAAGGAACTGGCTGCACAGCAGGCTGCTGCTGCTCCAGCTCGCGGTGGTCGCGGTGGCAACGATCGTCCACGTGGCGGCGAACGCCGTCGTCGTAACGACCGTAAGGGCGCTGCAGCTCCTGCTGCGGAAGGAGGAGAGGCTTAAATGCTTATCCCACGTCGAGTCAAGTTCCGTAAGCAGCACCACCCAAAGCGTTCGGGTGCTGCCAAGGGCGGAACCACCGTTGCTTTCGGTGAGTTCGGTATCCAGGCGTTGACCCCGGCTTACGTGACTAACCGTCAGATCGAAGCCGCTCGTATCGCCATGACCCGTTACATCAAGCGTGGCGGTAAGGTGTGGATTAACATCTACCCAGACCGTCCGCTGACCAAGAAGCCTGCTGAAACCCGTATGGGTTCCGGTAAGGGTTCCCCAGAGTGGTGGGTCGCCAACGTCAAGCCAGGACGAGTCATGTTTGAACTCGGTGGCGTCAGTGAAGAGGTAGCTAAAGAGGCATTGCGTCTTGCAATCCACAAGCTGCCAATGAAGGCACGCATCGTGCGTCGTGAAGGTGGTGAATAGGGATGTCTATCGGTTCTAAGGACCTTAGCATTGAGTCCCTGGACGGCTTCGATACCGCTCGTTTGAACGAGGAATTGAAGAAGGCCAAGGCAGAACTGTTCAACCTGCGCTTCCAGTCGGCTACCGGCCAGCTGGAGAGCAACGCGAACCTGAAGGCTATCAAGCGCGATATCGCCCGCATTTACACTGTGCTGCGCGAGCGCGAGCTGGGCATTCGTCAGGATGTCGTCGTTCCGGTTGAAGAAACCAAGAAGGAATCCAAGTAATGAGCGAGAAGGAGAACGGTGTGGATAACGCTACCGAGCGTAACGACCGCAAGACCCTCCGTGGTTACGTGGTTTCCGACAAGATGCAGAAGACCATCGTCGTTGACGTTGAGGACCGTGTAAAGCACGCCCTTTACGGCAAGGTTATGCGTCGCAACAAGAACGTCAAGGCTCACGATGAGAACAACGAAGCCGGCATCGGCGACTTGGTTGTCATCGCTGAGACCCGCCCGCTGTCTGCTGACAAGCGCTGGCGTCTCGTTGAGATCGTAGAGAAGGCTAAGTAAGCTTTCGCTTCGATTTCACGGATCTCGTGATTGAAGAATGCCCCGAACACTTCGCAAGAAGAGTTCGGGGCATTTCTGCATTGACCCTGTAGTTCGCGGATACGACACTGGATTATGCAATCAATTCAGAAACTGCGTCCAGAAGGCCTTGTCCGGTCGCCAGCCTTCAGCCACGTAGCCATCGTCCCGCCGGGAGCCAGCACCGTCTACCTTGGCGGACAGAATGCGGTTGACGAGAATGGCACACTGATTGGCGAAGGCGATGCCGCGGAACAAGCAAGATATGCGTTGCACAATGCAAAGGCAGCGTTGGCAGCAACCGGAGCAACGTTTGACGATGTAGTCCAATGGAACGTCCTTTTGGTGGACGGCGTGGATATCAATAGCGTCTATGCGGCTATCGGCCCAGAACTGGTTTCTGATGAACCACCGCTGGTGTGCGCGGCCATTGTCTCCCAGCTAGGCATCCCTGGCGGTCTGATTGAAATCAGCGCAGTTGCGGCGTTGTTCATTGATTAGGAGACGGATTTCCAAAGCACGAGTCAGCGTTTCCCGCTAGCTGCTTCGATACTCGCTAGGGGAGTAGCCGAGTACTTTTCGGAAGTCTGTCGACAGGTGGGCCTGGTCGGCATAGCCGAGGTCCACGGCCAGCGAAGCAAGTGAAGTTTGCGGATGCTCACGCAAATGCAGGGCAGCTTCTTGCAAGCGATAGCGCCGAATGACTGCCAACGGTGAAAGTCCCAAGTATTTCAGGGACAAGCGCTGCAGGCTGCGTACGGTGAGATTCAAATCTTTCGCGACGTGGTCAACACGCAAGGCTGAGCTGTTAGTCGATACATGATCCAAGAAATTATTGGCTAGTTCGCCGGACTCGGTGATTGGCGGCAGACGCTGTTCCAGCCATAAAGATAATTGATGAGCACAGCCTGCATTCGAGTTTGCGTCGTCACTCAGCTGGTGTTCGTCCAGCAGGGCCTGATGAAGTGCACCTGCATCAATGGTTGCTTCTTGGTCCAGCAGCTGCTGCGGCGTGCTCTTGACCAAGGAGGCCAAATAGGGAGCTGCAGCGGGGCGGAGCAGGGCAGCTACCGCCCAGCTGGTACCGCGCAGATCCCTATGAGATGCACCGCGGCTTGGACCAGCGACTGTCACCCCCTCAGGTTGCACCACAAGATTCATCAGCGGGAAAGGCAGGATCTGCTGGCGGGAAATCCGGCCGGCAGCAATATCCCAGCGCGAGATCCAATACCAGCTGACGTACTGCTGCAAATGTTCGGGAGGCAGGATGCGCTGGAATTCCGGCAGCCGGGCCGGATACAAAACCCCTCGACCGTCATGAATATCGACCATGCAGCAGCACCTCAAATTTGTCGCAAATTTACAAGCCCCAGCATTCCATAACTTCATAGCCTTGAGATATGCAAAATCACAACGAATTGGTGCATGGTGTCACCGGAACTCACACCACCGCTGGTGTTCCACACGGAGTAACGTCACTAACTCCATTCCTCGCTGTACCAAATGCGGCGAAGGCCCTGGAGTTCTACAAAGACGTGTTTGGAGCACGGATCATTGATGTCACCAACATGGGCGGGGTCGTTGTCCATGCCGAGATTGACTTTGGCCAAGGACACCTGCAAATTGGTGAGCCCAGTCCCGCGTACGGCTTGGTGCCGCCGCCAGCTGCCCCGAATGCTTGCTATTCGCTCGGGTTGTATTGCGAAGACGTGGATGCAGTGCTGGCAAGAGCTACAGAGGCAGGCGCTACGGTAAGGGAACCGGTGACCAATTTTGTTTCCGGCGACAGATTCGCATCCATAATTGATCCTTACGGAGTGAGGTGGTCCATCATGAGCAGAATTGAAGATCTGAGCGAAGAGGAAAGTGCTCAACGGGTGGCAGTCTGGGCTGCGCAGCAGTCGGAAGCGGCCTCGAATTGAGCTGTCCGTGCCAGACGCTGAACTAAGCTGAAGCCACGACAATGAATCGCCCGCAACCACGTTCACAGTGGCTGTGGGCGATTCTCATGCTCCCTTGCCTGGGCATTGGAATTCTGCCCTATATAACGTGGACAGTTGCCAGATGGGTTCCGCGGCTCCAAGCATCCCAACCATGGATGCTGCTCGGCGTTGCCCTGGCCGTATTGCTGGCCTCATTCAAATGCCGGTGGCTGGTTTCGGTAGTCTTCTTGGTCTTGCTGGCCATCGGTGCGGTCCCGAACTTGGCTATGACAACCGGGGAATCGTTGCCATCGGATGCACCCCCGGAGTCATCAGTCTTTCCTTCAATGCGCTCAAGGCTGGCGCTGATGCTAGGCAATTATCGCAGAGCATTAAAATGGCCGACCCTGAGGTCCTGGTGCTCGAAGAGACAAGTGAAGCTCTTCACCAGAGATTGGCTGCCCAAGGAGCATTGGATACCTTGCCATACCGAAGCGCACCGGCGCCTGCCGGGGGAGAAGCCGATACGGTGATTTATTCGCGTTATCCGGCGAGAGAACGATCAGGTTCGCTTGGCCCGGATGCGACCAATTGGTACGGATTGCCCATCGTCGACATTGCGTCTCCACGCGGGCCAATCACGGTCGTTGGGGTACACATTTATCCTCCGCTGCAAGATGCGCGGCGGTGGCAGGGTGGGCTGCTGGCTATGCAGCAGTGGGTTGACAAGAAGGAAGACGAACCAATGATCTTGGCAGGGGACTTCAACTCCACCCGAGCCCATCCACAGTTTCGAGAACTTGTCTCCAGCATGGGACCTGAACGATCGCTGTTTCCCGTATCGACATGGCCAACTGGGGGAAGGGTGCCGCCGATGATTGGGATTGACCACGTTTTAGCCCGCGGCCTCGTTCCGCTCAAGCAAGAGGCAGCCAAGATTGATGGGTCCGATCACCTGGCACTCATCGTGAAACTCGGTGTGCCACATTAGCAGGGCACGCGTAGAGCCATTGCCCCGCAGACATGGCCCACCGAGCGGTGAATATCCGCGCGAAATAGGAAGCACAAAATTGCTAGCCGGCGTAAATGATTTCCACTCGACGATTAGCGGCGTAGGTCGACAGATCTTTCGGGTCTTCTCGAACCGCTGGTTGGGTATCGGCGAACCCCTTGACCTTTGCGTTCAGGTCGGGACGGGCTTTCTTGAGCATCGCGGCGACAGCCTTGGCCCTGTCGGTGGAGAGAGTCTTGTTATCCTTCGCGCCATGAACGGAGTCCGTATGGCCATTAACTTGGACGTCTGCGCCTTTGGGTATCTTGGAAACCAATGACTCCAACTTGGCAGAAGCTGTGGCTGGAAGCTTCGAACTATCTGGAGTGAAAAGGATGTCGGCTGCCAGGGTAATGGTAGTTTCCCCGTCCTTCTCCTGAACCTGTTCAACAGCCTTCACGGATCCGGTGAGATCCCAGGCGAGGACACTTGTACCCGGGTCCCAAACGAGCACGGACTTCGCAATAAGCTCGCTTGAAGGTTCGGGCAGTTCCTGCGCATTCGTTGCGGTTGCCTGTGCAGCTGGCAACTGGCACCCGAGGCAGGCCAGCAAAACCCCGGCTCCTATGAGCCGAACTGGTAGTGCTTTCATCGTGTCACCGGTACGTCAGTGAACTCCGCCATCGAATCGATTACACGGATATCAAAGCTTTCATTGCCGTCCTCGGGAGCGGCATAAACTCCCCACCAAATAACGGGCTCATGATTTGAGGTTGAAGTTCGGACGGAATCTGCGGCCCAAGTTCGGCCCACATCCGAAATGACACTATATTCCTTGAGGTTTTCCCGATCAACGAGAGTCGTGCGTGGCGAGGAATTCCCGAACATGTCGTAGATCGAGATGGCTGCGGAGTCACCGGCAGAGGCAAAATCAGGAGTGAGCACGTACTGGAGGGTCATGGTTTTGCCCTCAACTTTCAGAGACTGGATGCCCACCGTGACTTTGTCGTCTTTATGTCCAGGGACGGTGAATTCCTTGGTGGCAATGACGTTTGAGGTATCAACAGGAGCAGTGGGTGTTTCCGATTCCCCGGACGGCGACTGCGTCGTTGCAGAGGCTGAGGTTCCTTCGGTGGAAGAGGCATTGGATGGGGCCTCATCGGTGGATGAGGTGCAACCTGTTAGGGCGGAGAGCGCAAGAATGCCTGCAGTGCACAGGGCCAATGATCGTTTCATCGTGAACTCCGATAGTCGTGGATTTGATGTCCAGCGATCAAGGCGCCGAGGCATCGGGGGTGGATGAGTGCTTATCCTCCCCTAAAATCCAACAAATTACTATATTGAGACGGGTACTTGACTCGGTGGAATTGCATAGCCCGGTCTTGTTTGCCGATTGCCGATTGCCGATTGCCGATTGGCGACGCTGTGTATTCGAGGGCAGCGAGTGCCAGCAAATACGTGCCGGCTGCTCACGGCATTGATGGAAGAAAAATCTTCCTGGAACATCGAGTCCGCGGTAATCTCGTGGCCCAAAGCCAGCCGGGCAATTTGGAGCTACGTGAATCCTTGAGTTCCGTGGTGCCGGAGCCCCGTAAAGCCGGGGAAGTGCGCGTCGGTTCATGTGACGAACGACGCCTTCTTTCCGCATACCACACCATTTCGGTTTTGTGCCACTCTGCGCTAGACTTAAGAATCTGTGCGCATTGTGTTCGGGGACTATCCACCTCCGAAACTATGCGGTGCGGTCTAAATCAGTTTAGACGCACAAGTGCAGCCTCGATATTTTACGCCTCGGCCCTGCCGCCAATTGGGATCAGCATTCGGTGCGCCCGCGTCGGTGGGGGTAAGCGATACGTATCGTGGAGACCATATCCGTTCCGCAAGGCTCGTTCAGAGAACCAGCGAGACGACAGGAGTAAGAAGTGATTCAGCAGGAGTCGCGACTTAAGGTTGCCGATAACACCGGTGCTAAGGAAATCCTTACCATTCGTGTTCTTGGTGGCTCGAAGCGTCGCTACGCAAGCATTGGCGACACCATTGTCGCTACCGTCAAGGATGCAATTCCTGGCGGCAACGTGAAGAAGGGTGACGTCGTCAAGGCAGTCATCGTTCGCACTAAGAAGGAAATCCGTCGCGCAGACGGTTCCTACATCAAGTTCGACGAGAACGCTGCAGTTATCCTCAAGGGTGACGCTGCAGATCCTCGTGGTACTCGTATTTTCGGCCCAGTGGGCCGCGAGCTTCGTGACAAGAAGTTCATGAAGATCGTTTCCCTGGCTCCGGAGGTGCTGTAACCATGGGCGCAAAGATCAAGAAGGGTGACCTGGTTCAGGTCATCTCAGGCAAGGAACGTGGCAAGCAGGGCAAGGTCCTGAAGGTCATCACCGAGTCCTCCCGCGTGCTGGTTGAAGGCGTAAACCGCGTCACCAAGCACACCAAGGCTGGTCAGACCGAATCCGGTTCGACCACTGGCGGCATCGAGGTTGTCGAGGCTCCATTGCACGTATCGAACGTTGCTGTGGTTGACCCAGAAACCAAGAAGCCAACCCGCGTCGGCTTCCGCGAGGAAACCGTAGAAAAGAACGGCGTGTCCAAGACTGTACGCGTTCGTTTCGCCAAGGCTTCCGGAAAGGATCTGTAATGACTGAAGCAGCCACCAAGATCCAGCCACGTCTGAAGGCAAAGTACAACGCAGAGATCCGCCCTGCCATGCAGGAGCAGTTCAACTACGCAAACCCAATGCAGGTACCATCCCTGACCAAGGTTGTAGTTAACATGGGTGTCGGCGAAGCTGCCAAGGACTCGAAGCTTATCGAAGGCGCAGTTCGCGACCTGACCGCTATTACCGGTCAGAAGCCAGTGATCACCCGTGCCCGCAAGTCCATCGCACAGTTCAAGCTGCGCGAAGGCATGCCAATCGGTACGCACACCACCTTGCGCAACGACCGCATGTGGGAATTCGTTGATCGCTTGATCACCCTGGCACTGCCTCGTATCCGCGACTTCCGCGGCCTGAGCGACCGCCAGTTCGATGGCAATGGCAACTACACTTTCGGTCTGACCGAACAGTCGATGTTCCATGAAATCGATCAGGACAAGATCGATCGCGTGCGCGGTATGGACATCACTGTGGTGACCACCGCCAAGACTGATGACGAAGGCCGTGCCTTGCTTAAGGCTCTGGGCTTCCCATTCAAGACCAACAACTAATCTCACTACGTTACAGGTCCGCTAAGGAAACCGTAACGAGGAAGGGCTGAAGCCCACATGTCTATGACAGATCCAGTCGCAGATATGCTGACTCGTCTGCGTAACGCTAACTCGGCATACCACGACACTGTGTCGATGCCGTCGAGCAAGCTCAAGGTACGCATTGCAAACATCCTGAAGGAACAGGGCTACATTGCCTCGTTCGAGGAAGTTGCAGCAGAAGTCGGCAAGACTCTGACTATCACTTTGAAGTACGGCCCATCGCGCGAGCGTTCGATCGCTGGCGTGCGCCGTATCTCCAAGCCAGGTCTTCGCGTATACGCAAAGTCCACCAACCTGCCTCACGTGCTCGGTGGTCTTGGCATCGCGATCCTGTCCACCTCCTCCGGTCTGCTTACTGACCGTCAGGCTGCAAAGAAGGGCGTGGGTGGGGAAGTCCTCGCCTACGTCTGGTAACGGGAAGGGAGAAACATACAATGTCACGTATTGGACGTCTTCCGATCACCGTTCCTGCCAACGTTGAATTGAACATCGACGGCCAGCAGGTCGCCGTTAAGGGCCCGAAGGGTGAACTTTCGATCACCGTTTCGGCTCCAATCACCGTTTCCAAGGACGAGAACACTGTTACCGTTGTTCGCCCGAACGATTCCCGCGAGTCTCGTTCGCTGCACGGTCTGACCCGCACCCTGATCAACAACATGATCATCGGTGTGACCGAGGGTTACGAGAAGAAGCTCGAAATCCACGGAACCGGTTACCGCGTACAGGCCAAGGGCGCTGACCTGGAGCTCGCTCTGGGTTACTCGCACCCAGTGAAGGTTACTGCCGTTGACGGCATCACCTTCTCGGTCGAGGGCAACAACAAGATCACCGTTGCTGGTATTGATAAGCAGCACGTCGGTGAAGTTGCCGCCAACATCCGCAAGCTGCGTAAGACCGAGCCTTACAAGGGCAAGGGTATCCGTTACGCTGGCGAGATCATCCGCCGCAAGGTCGGAAAGGCTGGTAAGTAATCATGGCTATCGGAATCAAGGGCAAGAGCAAGTCCGCTCAGCGCGGTCGTCGTCACCAGCGTTTGCGCAAGCACATCGTTGGTACCACCGTTCGTCCACGCCTGGTTGTCAACCGCTCGGCTCGTCACATCTTCGTACAGATCGTAGACGACTCGCAGGGCATCACCCTGGCCAGCGCTTCGACCATGGAAGCCGAGCTTCGTGCAAGCGAAGCCGACAAGACCGCCAAGGCTAAGCAGATTGGCGAGCTCGTTGCAGAGCGCGCCAAGGCAGCTGGCATCGAAGCAGTAGTCTTCGACCGCGGCGGCAACAAGTACCACGGTCGCGTGGCTGCTGTTGCTGACGGCGCACGTGAAGGTGGGCTGGCACTGTGAGCGAAGCTACTAACAAGAAGGAAACTCAGGTGTCTGAAGCTACTGAAGCAGTCGAGACTGCATCGGCTCCCGCTACCGAGAACGCTGGATCCCGTCGCGGCGAAGGCCGCGGTCGTGGTGAAGGTCGTGGACGTGGCGAAGGCCGCGGCCGTGGCCGTGACCAGAAGGATAACCGCAACGAAGACAAGGACAAGTTCCTTGAGCGCGTTGTAGCTATCAACCGCGTCTCCAAGGTCGTCAAGGGTGGTCGTCGCTTCAGCTTCACCGCACTTGTCGTTGTTGGTGACGGCAACGGTCTGGTAGGCGTTGGCTACGGTAAGGCCAAGGAAGTTCCTGCAGCTATCGCCAAGGGCGTTGAAGAAGCCAAGAAGTCCTTCTTCCGCGTTCCACGCGTTGGCACCACCATTCCACACCTGGTCAAGGGTGAGGCCGCCGCTGGCGTCGTCATGCTTCGTCCAGCTGCTCCTGGTACCGGTGTTATCGCCGGTGGTCCAGTGCGCGCCGTGTTGGAGTGCGCAGGCATCCACGACATCCTGTCGAAGTCGATGGGTTCTAGCAACCAGATCAACATCGTTCAGGGCACCATTGCTGCGCTGAAGGCTCTTGAAGAGCCAGCAGCTGTTGCAGCTCGCCGCGGTCTTCCGCTGGACGAAGTTGCACCAGCAGCAATGCTGCGTCACATCCAGAGCCAGAAGGCAGGTGCTTAATCAATGGCTAAGAACATTGTTCCAAGCGACGCCAAGCTGGAAATCACCCAGATCAAGTCCATCATCGGTGGTAACCAGTCCCAGCGCGACGTTGTTCGCTCGTTGGGCCTGAAGCGCATCGGACAGACCGTTGTCCGCTCCGCTGACCCTGTGACTGTTGGTATGGTCAACAAGGTCCCACACCTGTTGAAGGTTGAGGAGGCGAAGTAGAGATGGCTGAAGAAAAAGCACTGAAGATTCACCACCTGCGCCCAGCTGAGGGTGCAAAGACCGCCAAGACCCGCGTTGGTCGCGGTGAAGGTTCCAAGGGTAAGACCGCAGGTCGCGGTACCAAGGGTACCAAGGCTCGTTACCAGGTGAAGGCAGGTTTCGCAGGTGGTCAGCTTCCGCTGCACATGCGTCTGCCAAAGCTGCGCGGCTTCAAGAACCCATTCCGTGTCGAGTTCCAGGTTGTAAACCTGGACAAGATCTCGGAATTGTTCCCAGAAGGCGGCGAAGTCACCGTTGAGGCACTGGTTGCCAAGGGCGCTGTTCGCAAGAACCAGCCTGTCAAGGTACTGGGCACCGGCGAGATCACGGTCAAGGTTGACGTGAAGGTTGACGCCTTCTCGACTTCCGCATCCGAGAAGATCGCTGCTGCTGGCGGCTCGGCAAACACCCTCTAAACCAGGGTTTAGCCTTTGAATGGTCCCGGTTCGCGTCGAGTAATCGACGTGAACCGGGACCATTCTGCTATCGGCGAGAAATTTTCCAAGAACACCATCAATGCTTGGTTGATCAGGCCATAAACATTTCTGTCCATAAACATTTGCGTCTAATTCGTGTGGCGTATTTGGCAGGAGAGCACTGTGGACGGCTAGAATCGTTAGGTCATGGGAAGTATCTCTTCCTGGGCTCTAGCACATACTTCAGGAGGACGCTTGTTCAGCGCCATAGCCCGAGTTTTTCGGACGCCTGATCTGCGCAACAAGTTGCTGTTCACGCTTGGGATCATTGCGATCTATCGTGTCGGTGTATTCATTCCCGCTCCGGGCATTGACTACAGCAACGTTCAGCAGTGTCTGGCAATGGGTGAAACCACCGGTGGACTTTATTCGTTCGTGAACCTCTTCAGTGGCGGCGCCCTGTTGCAGGTCTCCATCTTTGCAATGGGAATCATGCCGTACATTACGGCATCCATCATTACCCAGCTGCTGCGTGTGGTGATCCCGCACTTCGAGACCTTGCACAAGGAAGGCCAAGCCGGGCAAGCCAAGCTGACGCAGTACACGCGTTACCTCACTATCGCCCTCGCGCTGCTGCAGGGCACCACGCTAGTGACCCTGGCCCGCACCGGAAGCCTCTTCCCGAGTTGCTCCCTCCCGCTGGTCCCGGATGACTCGCTGATCGTGATCCTGCTGATGGTCATCACCCTCACCGCAGGCACCGGCCTGATCATGTGGATGGGCGAGCTGATCACCGAACGCGGTATCGGCAACGGCATGTCCATTCTGATCTTCATCTCCATTGCTTCGGGCTTCCCGTCGGCAATGGGCGCGATCCTGCAGGCCCAGGGCGTCATGACCTTCATCGGCGTGCTGCTGATCGGCCTGCTGATCGTCGGGCTTGTGGTCTTCGTGGAACAGTCCCAGCGGCGCATCCCGGTCCAGTACGCAAAGCGCACCGTGGGCCGCCGCACCGTGGGCGGCACCTCCACCTACATCCCGCTGAAGCTGAATATGGCCAACGTGATCCCGGTGATCTTCGCCAGCTCCATCTTGGCCCTGCCACAGATGCTGGTGCAGTTCAACCAGAATGACGATGGCACCTTGCCGGCTTGGGCCATGTGGTTACAGGAGCACTCCTCGACCTCGTCGCCTTGGTACATGCTGGCCTACACGCTGATGATCATCGGCTTTGCCTACTTCTATGTTGCGATCACCTTCAACCCGGTTGAGGTTGCCGAGAACATGAAGAAGTACGGTGGATTCATTCCAGGCATTCGCGCTGGACGTCCAACCGCCGAATACCTCCAGTACGTGATTTCTCGAATTACCTTCCCGGGCGCGCTGTACCTCGCGTTCGTTGCGTTGATCCCACTGATTGCCTTCGTGCTGTTCAACGCCGATCAGAGCTTCCCATTTGGCGGAACATCGATCCTCATCATGGTTGGTGTGGGATTGGAAACCGTCAAGCAAATCAATGCTCAAATGCAGCAACGAAACTACGAAGGGCTACTGCGATGAGTCGACTGCTAATTATCGGACCTCCAGGTGCCGGCAAGGGCACCCAGGCCGTAAAGATCTCCGAGCGTTTGGACATTGTCGCCATCTCCACCGGCGACATCTTCCGTGCCAACGTCAAGGGCGGCACCCCGCTGGGAATCGAAGCGAGCAAGTACATTGACAATGGCGACTTTGTCCCCGATTCGGTAACCAACAACATGGTCGAGGATCGCCTGAACCAGGACGACGTGGCCCAGGGCTTCCTGCTCGATGGCTACCCGCGCACCAGCGCGCAGGTCGACGCGCTGGACGCCATGCTGGCCGGCAAGGGCATCGCCCTGGACGCTGTGCTGCAGCTGACCGCCGATGACGACGAGCTGGTTGCCCGATTGCTCAAGCGTGCAGAGATCGAAGGCCGCGCAGATGACACCGAAGAGGTCATCCGCCACCGCCTGGGCCTGTACAACGAAGAGACCCGGGTTGTCGTGGAGCGCTATGAGGAACGCGGCATCGTGCGCAAGGTCGACGGCCTTGGCGCGATTGACGAAGTAACCGAGCGCGTGCTGGCAGCGTTGAACGTCAACGCCTAGGCACCTCGAAGAACATCGCGCAGGGATCGTGCAGCAACAATGAAAGTTGCAGCGCGGTCCCTGCGCACTTTTGCACGGATCACTGCTTGCGCGGATCCACCACTGAGCTAGGGGAATCACATTGGCTTTTGGACAGCCGAAAATCGAGTACAAATCCAACTCCGAAATCCTGAAGATGCGCCAGGCTGGCTTGGTGCTGGCTGAAGCATTGGATGAAGCCGTTGCGATGGCTCGCCCCGGCGTGACCACCGAAGCGATCAACAAGGTCTTCGGGAAGGTGCTCGAACGCCACAACGCGACCAGCAACTTCCTGGGCTACCACGGTTTCCCGGCGAATATCTGTGCCTCGGTCAACCACGAAGTGGTCCACGGCTTCCCATCGGGCTACGAGCTGAAGGACGGCGACGTGCTGAAGATCGATGGCGGCGCCATCATCGACGGCTGGCACTCCGACTCGGCACGCACCGTGCTGGTGGGCAAGAACATCGACCCGGCCGATCAGCGCCTGAGCGAGATCACTGAGCAGGCCATGTGGGCCGGCATCGCTGCGGCCGCCAACGCGCGCTTCATCGGCCAGATCGGCGAAGCCATCGACGACTATGTCACTAGCCAGCCAGGCGCTGAGCTGGGCATACTGGAAGACTACTGCGGACACGGGATCGGCTCGGCCATGCACATGGCGCCCGATGTCCTGAATTACAACTCCGGGCACCGCGGTCCGCGCATCAAGCCGGGCATGGCGCTGGCCATCGAGCCGATGCTGGTGCGCGGCGGCATCGAGACCTCCGTGCTGGAGGACGACTGGACCGTGGTCACCAACGACAAGTCCAACGCCTCGCAGTGGGAGCACACCGTGGCATTCCACATGGGTGGCATCTGGGTGCTCTCCGCCCACGATGGGGGAGAGGCCGGGCTGGCTCCATTCGGAGTAGCCCCATCGCCGATCAAGGCGTGAGAATTAGCGGTTTTTTCTAGATCCAGTACGCCATAAGCTTGTGGCGTGCTGGATCTAACATTTTTAGATCAGTGAACGATTGGCACTGAACGCTTCAATGGCGTATCGTTGACTGTTGGTTCGTGAATTAAGTGTGCCCAAAATTCTATGTTTGGACATTACCGGTTCATGAGCCAGAACCAATTACTTGTTGGCGAAAATTGCCAACAAAAAAAGTTAGCGGGGAAAATGGGCAAGAAGGAAGGCGTCATCCAGGTAGAGGGCACCGTCTCAGAGGCACTGCCGAACGCGATGTTCCGCGTGGAGCTGCCGAATGGACACGTAGTGCTCGCCACTATCTCGGGTAAGATGCGTCAGCACTACATTCGAATCCTCCCAGAGGACCGAGTGCAGGTTGAAATGAGCCCATACGATCTCAACCGAGGTCGTATCGTTTACCGCTACAAGTAAATCTGCAGACTGAAAACTTTCTCAGCGACCGCGGTCACCGCAAGGTGATCTCGATCGCTGAATGATTGTTCTTGGACAAGCTTTTTACTGCTCCACATTTAACTGCAACCGCAAGAGGAGTAAACCCTTGAAGGTTAACCCTAGCGTGAAGCCGATCTGCGACAAGTGCAAGGTAATCCGCCGCAATGGTCGCGTCATGGTGATCTGCGAAAACCCACGCCACAAGCAGCGTCAGGGCTAATTCCGTTTTTACGGGATTCCCACGCGTAGTCAATTAGGCAGTATCAGCCAGGACTTTTGTCCTGGTGTACCCCCGGATTCGGAGGCCGGGGCCGTGAGAGATCACGGATGGTACTGCTCCAGACCTCCGTTCGTTGAAAGGTAGCCACTTGGCTCGTTTAGCAGGCGTGGATATTCCACGCGAGAAGCGCGTAATCATCGCGCTGACTTACATCTACGGCGTGGGCAAGACCCGTGCAGAAGAGACCATCGCAGCGACCGGTATCAACCCGGACACTCGCGTCAAGGATCTCACCGATGACCAGCTCGTGCAGCTGCGCGACTTCGTCGAAGGCACTTACAAGGTAGAAGGTGACCTGCGCCGTGAGGTTCAGGCTGACATCCGCCGTAAGGTAGAAATCGGATCCTACGAAGGTATTCGTCACCGTAAGGGCCTGCCGGTCCGCGGTCAGCGCACCAAGACCAACGCACGTACCCGCAAGGGCCCGAAGCGTACCGTCGCAGGTAAGAAGAAGACTCGCTAAATCTTAGCGATCTAACTCAAATACTTTTTTCGTAGGAGAAGAAATGCCCCCAAAGACTCGTGGAGCGGTACGTAAGCCGCGTCGCAAGGACAAAAAGAATATTGCGCAGGGACAGGCGCATATCAAGAGCACCTTCAACAACACCATCGTATCGATCACCGATCCGACTGGCGCTGTGATCTCGTGGGCTTCGGCCGGCGAGGTAGGCATGAAGGGCTCGCGCAAGTCGACCCCATACGCTGCCCAGATGGCTGCTGAAGCTGCTGCAAAGCGCGCTCAGGAGCACGGCATGCGCAAGGTTGACGTTTTCGTCAAGGGCCCGGGCTCGGGACGCGAAACCGCGATCCGTTCGCTGCAGGCTGCTGGCCTTGAGGTTGGATCCATCCAGGATGTTTCCCCAAGCGCTCACAACGGTTGCCGCCCATCAAAGCGTCGCCGCGTCTAATTGATTCGCTAGGCTAGGCCTAAGAAGTCACCGAAGCATTCACAGAATGCTCCGGTGGCTATCTTGGACTCATTCGCCTGCAAAAGACGAACGGCCACCTAAGGCTACCGTCGTTTCCACCCCCGTGAAGCGTCATATAGCGGACGCTCGCTGAAAGGAAATGTAAGTGCTCATTACGCAGCGCCCAACCCTGACCGAAGAAGTAGTTGCCGAAAACCGCTCCCGGTTCGTCATTGAACCACTGGAGCCAGGCTTTGGCTACACCCTGGGTAACTCGCTTCGCCGTACCCTGCTCTCCTCGATCCCTGGTGCCTCTGTCACCAGTGTTCGAATTGACGGAGTACTGCACGAGTTCACCACCGTAGCCGGTGTCAAGGAAGATGTCACCGAACTGGTCTTGAACATCAAGAACCTGTCGGTTTCTTCCGAGCACGACGAGCCAGTCGTTGCCTACCTGCGCAAGCAGGGCCCGGGCATCGTTACTGCAGCGGACATCACCCCGCCAGCCGGTGTGGAGTTCCACAACCCTGATCTGCATATTGCAACCTTGAACGCCAACGGCAAGTTCGATATGGAACTGACCATTGAGCGTGGCCGTGGCTATGTGTCTGCCGCTCAGAACAAGAACATCGATGGCGAGATCGGCCGCATCCCTGTGGATTCGATCTACTCCCCAGTTCTGAAGGTGACTTTCCGCGTGGAAGCCACCCGTGTTGAGCAGCGCACCGACTTCGATCGCCTGATCGTTGACGTGGAGACCAAGGAATCGATCGCCCCGCGCGATGCCGTGGCATCCGCAGGTACCACCCTGGTTGAGCTGTTCGGCTTGTTCCGCGAACTGAACACCGCAGCTGAAGGTATCGAAATCGGTCCATCGCCAACGGACGCAGCCATGGCTGCCGACATGGCACTGCCGATCGAGGATCTGGAACTGACCGTTCGTTCGTACAACTGCTTGAAGCGTGAGGGCATCCACTCTGTGGGTGAACTCGTTACCCGCTCCGAGGCTGACTTGATGGACATCCGCAACTTCGGTGCAAAGTCCATTGACGAAGTCAAGGCCAAGCTGGTTGAACTGGGTCTGGCCCTGAAGGATTCCCCTCCAGGATTTGATCTGGCCGCTCGTAGCGCCCTCGAAGATGGCGACGAATACGACGAAGGTCTGTAAAGACCCGCGTCTAGCGACACACTACTTCATCCGCTGGCACGAGAAGATCGTGCCGGACGGGTTATTCATCTAGGAGAACCACAATGCCTACCCCTACCAAGGGTCCGCGTCTCGGCGGCAGTGCAGCACATGAGCGACTGATTTTCGCTAACATGTCGGCACAGCTCTTCGAGAACAAGAAGATCACCACCACCCTGACCCGCGCCAAGCGTCTGCGTCCACACGCAGAGCGCCTGATCACCTTCGCTAAGCGCGGAGACCTGGCATCGCGTCGTCGCGTTCAGGCTGTCATCGCTTCGCGTTCGCGCACCAACAAGTCGATCGTTCACGAGCTGTTCGAGAACATCGCACCAGCAATGGCAAACCGCGAGGGTGGCTACACCCGCATCACCAAGATCGGCAACCGCAAGGGCGACAACGCTCCTATGGCTGTTATCGAGCTCGTGATGGAGCCAGTTTCGCCAAAGCAGGCCGTCGTCAAGGAAGCCACCAAGGCTGCCGAGAAGGCTGCTGAAGCACCTGAGGCAGAGGCCACCGAAGAGGCATAAGCCCCCTTCGAGCTGAAGCTCGCACCCCCAGGGGTGATAAAAAGATTCCCGTTGGATCCGAAAGGAAACAACGGGAATCTTTTTTTGCTTTAATCAGCAGGAACCGGGGGAGCAGAACGCTGGAGGCCTAGCTGAAGCTCTCCATATCCGGGCAGGCCTCATCCAGATAGGCCGTGGCTTCTGCCGCGTCGTCGGTATCCAGCGCCGAGATCTTTTCAGAGATCTCAGTGACGTTCTCCTTGGTGCCCTGTGCCATGAGCTTGGAGATTTCCTGACTCTGCTGCGAGGCAGCGGTCAAGGCATCAACAAGTTTCTTGTCCTTGGTCTTGGACGCCGCGTCCACCAGGATCGCATCGAATTCGTCCATGATCTTCGCGTAGTCCTTGGTCTCACCGGCGATGAGCTGCTCGCTGAGATCGTCCGCCTTGTGCAGCAAGTCTTTTTCAGCAACCTGGTCATTGATGTAAGAACAGGTCTCTTCGGTCTTCAGCTTTCCCGAGGAGCAACCGGTGATAGCCGTAGCGGCCAGCGTCAGCACTGCGGCGCTAGCAGCAACCTTCTTGAGCATGTAATTCCTTGCCTTGGGATGATCGAGTGACTGCGGGCATTGAAAGCCTTGTCAACATTGTTTTAAGCCTACACAAGCGACGTCGATATGTTGGTCCGGCGACAAGGCAACATGCAGGCTCAAGCATCCGTTGGCGCGAATGAATAGCAACCGATGCGGCCACAACAGACCTTTATAAGCGAAGCGCTTTTGCTATGTTCCTTTTTAGCCTTCCGTCGTAAGATCAGCCGGTCTTGGACGACAACAGCGGTTCATCGATTAACGGGCATGTCTTAAGAAGAGTAAACGAGGCGGTGTTGCCGCTGGCCTGATGCAGGCCGCTCCAGGCGATAAGGCGGTGTCCGGTGGGAAGGGCATAGCTAAATCAAAGTACAGGAGAGGCTCTTCACGAATTGAACCAGTTCAGTGTATAGCCACCGAATTTTTTGGGGGCCGTGCTTTTTCATGCAGCGTAGTCGCTATTGGCCCAATTCCGCGAGGCTTGGACACGCCGTACTCACATAGGCCATTGTCTTGGAATCTTCTGCGGTGCTGAGGCCCTGAACCTTTGACGACTTTTCCATCAATGTCAGATCATTGTCGGTCATGAGTTCAATCATTTGGTTGTTCTGATCGATAGAGGCTTGCAGAGCTTCTGCCAATTTCTCATCTTCGGTTTTGTCTGATGCCTCTTGCAAGAAGGCAGTAACCTCAGCCATCTTTGCCTTAAAACCGTCGCCGTCGCCATCGAGCATATCTTGTACGGCACTATCAGTTGTCTCTGCGAGGCTCAATTCTTTAGCCTTGTCAGTGAGCAAAGTGCAGGTTTCTTCAGTGGAGAGTTTTCCTGACGAGCAACCGGTCAGGGCTGAGAGTCCAAGTGCAACAACGGCTGTCGTCACGCCAATTTTCTTGAGCATATGTTCCTCATGTAGTGATGATGGGCCCCAATGGATATGATCCAAGTTGGCAATTGACCTTTACTCTACATGCGGAAAATATCGTTGTCGTAGGCGTTACAGTATGAAGCTCGTTGCATAACCAAGCCGGCCGATCGCAAACTACGCACGTAGAGCATGATCCATGGAGGAGTCCAGAAACGCTGGAATCCATGTGATGAGCGAGTATCGCTGCAGGTTGTTGGGCGTCGCGCGTATCGGTGCCAATTGGATCTAGATGCATGAGAACACGCATAATTGAGGGTATGAGCACGCAGCCTGACAGCCTCGATCCAATGGGAACTTCCGCAGTAGGAAGCACCGAAACCCCCGCATGGATCCGCATGCAGATGGTGCTCGGCTACGACGGTGCCGCCTACAACGGCTGGGCGCGCCAGCCCAATGTCATCGGCGTGCAGCAGCTCGTGGAAGAGGCACTGGAAATGCTGGTGCGCCGCAGGGTGCGCGTTGTTGTTGCAGGCCGCACCGATGCCGGTGTGCACGCGCGCCGACAGGTAGTGCATTTCGATTTGACGCAGGATGAATATGACAGCCTGCCGCGCAAGGCCTCGCTGGAACCTGGCCCAGCTTTGGTGCGCCGAATCAATGGCATCCTTGGCCGCCAGGACGGAGCCGTCTGGGTCCACGAAGCTCTGCGCGCTCCCGAAGGCTTTGATGCCCGCTTCTCGGCGTTGGCCCGCCGGTACTCCTACCGCATTGCCGATGGCCAGCACCGCTGGGATCCGCTCACCCGGCATCTGACTACATGGCACCGCGAAGAGCTGGACGTTGAAGCCATGAACCGCGAAGCGCAGAGTGTGTTGGGGCGCCACGACTTCTTGACCTACTGCAAGCCACGTCCTCATGCGACGACCATTCGTACATTGCAGGAGTTCAGCTTCACCCGTGGTGCTGATGGGCTGATCCTCGCTCATTTGAGAGCCGATGCTTTCTGCCACAATATGGTCCGCGCTCTCATTGGGGCGGCCATGATGGTGGGTGATGGGCGTGAGAAGCCTGGATTCCTGGCGGCTCGGCTGGAGCAGATGGTGCGCGATTCCAAGACCAAGCTCTCGCATCCGCGGGCGCTTGTTCTCGAAGAGGTCTACTATCCAGACGCCGGCGAGCTTGCCGCCCGGGCTTTGCAGACGCGAGCTCGGCGCAGCGAAGATGAAGCTGGAGAAGCATCGGCCCAGGCTTGAGCGGCCGATAATCCCCGGGATCTTAAGGGTGTTGTTGCTCACGACGCAGATGCTTTTTTGGCCGGAAACACTTTAATCCGCTAAACTTTTATGAGTTGTGTATGTCCACGTTCGACACTACACGCCCAAGCGTGACGGCTTAGTTGCATAGTCGCTGGTCTGCTGGGTGTGCGAACAACATATGGACGGCCGGTTATCATCAGTCCTCACCTGACGTACTGGTCTAAACACAAGAACAACACGACAGTGCCTGTCACTGGGGGATCTCACCGCCTTCAGCCAAGCGACTGTTTGACCAGAAACGAATCAACGTAAGGCAATTACTGTGCGTACGTACACCCCAAAGCCGGCTGACCAGACTCGTCAGTGGTATGTCATTGACGCCACCGATGTAGTACTCGGCCGTCTCGCCGTCCAGGCCGCAACCCTGCTGCGCGGCAAGCACAAGCCAACCTTCGCTGCACACATGGACATGGGCGACCATGTCATCATCATCAACGCAGAAAAGGTTGCACTGACCGGTAAGAAGCTTGAGAACAAGCGCGCTTACCGCCACTCCGGTTTCCCAGGTGGCTTGAAGAGCATCAACTATGCAGATCTGCTGGAGAAGAACCCAGTTCTGGCTGTTGAGAAGGCTATCAAGGGCATGCTGCCTAAGAACAAGCTGTCTGCTGCTCAGCTCTCGAAGCTGAAGGTATACCGCGGCGCCGAGCACCCACACGCTGCTCAGTCGCCAAAGGCACTGGAAATCACCCAGGTCGCTCAGTAGTCCTGGCCCCGAGAAGAAATACTTAATAGGAGATTATCGTGGCTCAGAACGCTGAAGAAACCACTGAATTCGAAGGCGAGACCCCTTCGACTTACACCACCGAGACCTCTGCTTCGGCCGTAGTTGCCGAAACCGAGCGCGCTCCGCTGACCGTTCCAGGTGCAGCAGTTGGCCGTCGCAAGCAGGCTATCGCCCGCGTTCGCCTGGTACCAGGTACCGGCAAGTGGACCGTTAACGGTCGCACCCTGGAGAACTTCTTCCCTAACAAGCTGCACCAGCAGGACGTCAACGAGCCTTTCAAGATCCTTGGTCTTGAGGGTGCTTACGACGTTATCGCTCGTATCAACGGTGGCGGCATTTCCGGCCAGGCCGGTGCACTGCGTTTGGGTATCGCTCGCTCGCTGAACGAGATCGATCGCGATGCAAACCGCGCAACCCTGAAGAAGGCTGGCTACTTGACTCGTGACGCACGCGTCATCGAGCGCAAGAAGGCTGGTCTGAAGAAGGCACGTAAGGCTTCGCAGTTCTCGAAGCGCTAAACCTTACTTCAAGGTCTTTTCCGGAGGCTCCAACATCCCGCAAGGGAAGTTGGGGCCTTTGGTCCATTAACGGTGGCATTCTCGGGGTCGATAATAATCTTCTCCCATTCCACACCCGTCGCATCTCTTCAACGAAGATAAATCGAAGCAGAGGGCATATGATTGGAAACGATGGCAAGATTATTTGGGACCGATGGGGTCCGAGGAAAAGCAAACGAACTGTTAACTCCCGAGTTGGCGCTGGAGCTGGCGCAGGCAGCATCCGTGGTGCTGGGCTTGAGCCAACCTGAAGACGGGCACAAGCCTGTTGCGGTGGTGGCAAAAGATCCGCGTATCAGCGGTGACTTCCTCTCCGCAGCAATTGAGGCCGGCCTCGCCGCCTCAGGTGTGGACGTCATGGACGCAGGCACGCTGCCAACTCCCGCAGCAGCCTTCCTGGTAGGGGACCTGGACGCTGATTTCGGTGTCATGATCTCCGCGTCGCACAACGCAGCTCCGGATAACGGAATCAAGTTCTTGGCCCGCGGTGGCAAGAAGCTCGATGACTCTTTGGAAGACGCCATTGAAGCGTGCCTGAAAATGCCCAAGCCCCGCCCAACCGGTGGCGAAGTGGGCCGCGTCGCACGTTTCGCCGACGCTGAAGACCGCTACGTCATGCACCTGCTGCAGGCGCTGCCTAACCGCATCGACGGTTTGAAGGTCGTTCTGGATTGCGCCCACGGTGCAGCTTCGGGCTGCTCACCAGAAGTATTCAAGGCTGCAGGCGCCGATGTCATCGTCATTGGCGCAGACCCAGATGGCATCAACATCAATGATGGCTATGGATCCACCCACTTGGCGAAGCTGCAGGCTGCCGTGTTGGAGCACCAAGCTGATCTGGGCATCGCCCACGACGGTGACGCAGACCGTTGCCTCGCGGTAGACCACGAAGGCTCCATTGTCGATGGCGACCAGATCATGGCTATCATGGCGCTGGACATGAAAGACCGCGGTGAGCTGAAGGATGACACGCTTGTTGCCACCGTGATGAGCAACCTCGGCTTGAATCTGGCCATGGAAGCTGCAGGGATCACGTTGAAGCAGACTGGTGTGGGGGATCGCTACGTACTTGAAGGAATGCACGAAGGAAACTACTCGCTTGGCGGCGAGCAGTCAGGCCACGTGATTTTCTCCAAGCACGCAACCACCGGTGACGGCGTTCTGACCGGCCTGATGATCGCAGCCCGGGTGAAGGCCACCGGCAAAACCTTGAAGGAACTAGCCTCGGTGCTGACAGTCCTGCCGCAGGTGCTGATCAACGTCCGTGGCGTGGACAAGGCTGCGGCACCGGATTGCGAGCCGCTGCAGCGGGATATCGCTGCCGCGGAAGCCCGTTTGGGTTCCACCGGCCGCGTGCTCTTGCGTCCATCGGGCACCGAGCCAGTGGTTCGCGTCATGGTTGAAGCGGCTACGCATGACCAGGCCCAGGCTGAAGCCGAGACACTGAGCGCCTCGGTCAAGGAACACCTTTCCCTGTAGTTCAGCGGGCGTTCGGCAACTAGTACGGAAATATCAAGAAAACTCACACCCCCGCAGGGTGTTCTGCATAAGAACAGCCTGCGGGGGTGTGGCATGCTAACAAGTAGAAACAGACATCGGTTCGTGTTCTCGGAGAGAAGGACTTTCGTGACTCTACGCATCAGCGTGATCGGCACCGGCTACCTCGGTGCAACCCATGCCGCCTGCATGGCCGAATTGGGCTATGAAGTCATCGGCGTCGATGTGGATAAGGCCAAGCTCGATGCGCTGGCCGCCGGCGTGCTGCCCTTCCATGAACCAGGCCTGCCGGAACTGCTGCGCAAACATGTTTCCTCCGGACGCCTGCGATTCACCGACGACTATGCCGATGTAGCGGCCAACGCGGACATCCATTTCATTACCGTGGGTACGCCCCAGCGTGCTGATTCGCAGTCAGCAGACATGTCTTACGTAGACGGGGCTGTCGACTCGCTGCTTGAGCACATCACCTCGGAAGCGTTGATTGTCGGCAAGTCGACCGTGCCGGTGGGCACCGCCCGCCGGTTGAGCGAAAAAATTGCTCAAGATGCCAAGCCCGGAAGCTCCATTGCGCTGGCATGGAATCCTGAATTCTTGCGTGAAGGTTTCGCGGTGAACGATACGCTGCGGCCTGACCGCCTGGTCTATGGCCTTGAAGGCGAGCGCGGCCTTGAGCTGCTGCGCGAAGTGTACGCACCGGTGCTGGCCCAGGAAATCCCTGAAATCGTCACCGACCTTGAGACCGCGGAGCTGGTCAAGGTGGCCGCCAATGCGTTCCTGGCGACCAAGATTTCTTTCATCAATGCCTTTGCCGAGGTGACTGAAACCGTGGGCGGCGACATCAAGACCCTGGCCGACGCCATTGGCCACGATAAGCGCATTGGCCGTCGTTTCCTGAACGCCGGAGTGGGCTTTGGCGGTGGATGCCTGCCGAAGGACATTCGCGCCCTCCAAGCGCGCGTGAGCGAGCTCGGGCTGACCCAGACCATGAACTTCCTCTCCGAGGTTGACCAGATCAACCTGCGCCGTCGAGACCGCGTTGTTTCGCTGGCTGAAAATATGCTGGGCAATGTGCTGGCTGGCAAGCATATTTGCGTCCTCGGAGTCACGTTCAAGCCCAACAGTGATGACGTGCGCGATTCCCCTGCATTGGACATCGCGGTACGCCTGTATAACGCTGGCGCCGAAGTCTCGGTCTATGACCCTGAGGGCAATGCCAATGCCGCAGGCCGCTTCCCGCGTTTGAACTACGTGGATTCGCATCAGGAAGCTGCCCGCAACGCAGACCTGACCTTGGTGCTGACCGAGTGGCAGGAATTCCGCGATCTGGATCCGCAACAGCTGGGTGAAGTCGTGGCATCGAAGATGCTCATCGACGGCCGCAACGTGCTGGACCGTCCGGCCTGGCGCGAGCAGGGCTGGGTCATGACCGGTCCAGGCGAGTATTTCGAGCTCAACAGCAACAACGTTGCAACCGGGCCGGTTCCGGTTCAGTCCTAGCGCTACGTGGATAGCAAAAATGCGGTTGTCGAAAGACAACCGCATTTTTGCCTCTTGGCGTCGACGCCTAGAAGCCGAAGTGCTTCATGACCTTTGGCAGGTTATCGATCAGGCGCGAAGCGCTGACCGTTCCATCTTCTGCAGTCATTCGTCCAAGGTGGCCGTGGATGATCGCAGCACAGGCAGAGAGTTCCATGATGCGACGGTTAGGCACGGTTCGCATGCCCTGCGTACCGGTCAGGGATCCGTCGGAAAGCAGGTAGCCGAGGATGCCCGTGAGCACGTCGCCGCTGCCGGCTGTGGCCAACTGAGGCGACGAGTGGGTTACCACGAGGCTGCTGCCATTCGGGGCGACGATGTAGTTGGTCGGACCCTTCAGAAGGACAACTGCGTTGTAGGCCAAGGCAGCCCAGCGGGTCCACCGGATCGGATCCTGGGCAATCTCGTCGGGAGTCACCTTGACGCCGGCGCGGCCCAGCAGCATCCGCAGTTCCTTGGCATGCGGGGTCAGGACGCGTGGTTGTTCGCTGGGGCCAGTTGGAACGACTTCCAGGCCAGAAGCGTCAATGACCGCTGGCTGGCGGCTGGCGAACACTTCGGCAATGACACCAGTTGGGGGAGTCCGTCCGTCAAGGCCGGGACCGATGGCCCAGGCCGAGATCTTGGCACCCTTGCCATGCAGGTGGCGACGCGAGGAAGAGAGTGCTTCCTTGATCTGCTGATCATCCAGCGGGACGGATTCCGGAACCGAGACGGCAACCAATGGGCGCACGGAGTCCGGAACATGAGTACGCAGCAAGCCGACACCGCAGTTCACGGCCGCCTTGGCTGTCAGCTGGGCAGCACCAGGATAGAGGTCAGAGCCTGCGATCAGGCCCAAGACTCCGCGCTGGTATTTGTGGCGTCCAGCGTCGCGCCACGAACGGTGCTCGTCCAGAAGTTCTTGCGCAGCAGACTCATCGACCAGCTGGGTTTCGGGTGCCACTGCAGAAAAATCAAATCCAAGACCAGCAATGGAGATTTCCCCGGTGACCAGTGGTGCATCAACGGTCAGCAGCCCCGACTTCATGGCACCAAAGGTCACGGTGCGCTCGGCGCGCAACACGTTGTCTTCAGCGACCCCGGTATCCGGGTGCAACCCCGAGGGTACGTCGCAAGCAAGCACGCGGCTGTGTGCAGGAAGTGTCGGCAGTGGGGAACCAGCGCGGTACCCCAAGCCGTACAGCGCGTCGATGATCAGTGAAGCATTAGCCAGTTCACTTTGACCATCAGAATAATCAGTCAGTGTTCCGCCAGCGTTCTGGTACGCTGTGGCGGCCTCGGCATGTACGTGGTCCCCGAACTGTAAGGCGAGCGTGGAGATTCCTTGCTCCTGGAGCTGAGCCAGTGCATAAAGGCCATCTCCACCGTTATTGCCGGGTCCAATCAGGGCGATAACAAAGGCAGGTTCCGTGCCTGGTTTTTCGGCCAGCATGGTGGCTGCCGTTGAAGCCAATGCGGCGGCGGCTTGCTTCATCAGGCTCGCTTCGCCGCGCTTGGAAATCTCCTGGGCCTCAACCGCACGAATCTGCGCAACACTGTAGACAGGGATCATAATTCAAACAATACTCAAGGCGGTCGTCTGAATCCTTATTTAATGCCAATCGTGTCGTTATTCTTTTGTTCTGGAAGTGTTAGCTTTCGGCAATGACCATGGCGATGGCCATGTCGCCATCGTGTGACATGGTCAGATGCCATGAAGTGATTCCCCGCTGTTCGCTGGCTTTGGCGACGGATCCGGTGTTGTGGATTTGTGGATCCCCGGCTTCATCTTTGCGGATGGTGCAGTCTTGCCAGTTCATCCCAGCGGGTCCGCCAAGCGCTTTGGCGATGGCTTCCTTGGCTGCAAAGCGGGCGGCCAGCGAGCGCAGAGGCAGGTCGCGTTCTTCTTCCGTGAAGAGGCGTTCTCTCAGGCGCGGGGTCTTTTCGAGTTGTCGGCCAAAACGGGGCACGTCGACAATGTCCACTCCGATACCTGCAATCATGGATTCCATTATATCGGCCGCCATCTGGGCGAAATGCCTGGATGGTTCTCGGATACAAAATCGCGGGGTTCCGCGTTGCCCCATGGCAACGCGGAACCCCGCGAGTTTGCACAAACCCTGCTGCTGCTAGACGGCTTCAGCGATGAGCGAGCTGACCTGCGCGAAGAGCGGATGCTCTGGCTCTAGTCCGGTGATCGAGGCGGTGGCCTCATCAGGGGACTGGCTTGCCAGGATCTGGTGCAGGGTCACGGCCTCTTCATCTCCTGGTGCGTTGAACTGCAGAGCCGCGGCAATGGCTAGAGCCAAGGCAGAGGTTGGCATTCCGCGTTCAGCCAGGTCCGCAGCTGGGCCGATGAATCGTTCATGGCGGCTGAGCTTGCGCATTGGCGCACGGCCCACGCGGCCCACGGTGTCAGGCAGGTGCGGGTTGGTGAAGCGGGTCAGGATCTTCTGCACATAGGCTTCCTGCGCTACTGGATCCAGTCCGTGCTTGGTCACCAGCAGCGCCTTGGTCTCCTGCAGGACTGCATTCACCTTTTGCGAGATCTGCTCATCATCCATCGCATCAGAGATCTTCTCAATTCCCGCTACGGCGCCGAAGTACGCTGCGCTGGCATGTCCCGTATTCACGGTGAACAGCTTGCGTTCAATGTACGGCAGCAATTCATCAACGAAGGTTGCCCCGGGGATCACTGGCTCGTTGCCATTGAAGGGGGTGCGGTCGATGACCCACTCGTAGAAGGTCTCAACGGTGACATCCAGGTTCTGCCCTGGTGCCTGTGCCGGGACAATGCGATCCACCGCGGTGTTGGCGAAGATGGCGCGGGAGGCCAGTTCCTGCTCCGTGCCCTCCCATGCTCCCTGGATTTCCTGCTGCAGGATATCGGTGGCATTGATGGCATTCTCGCAGGCCATCACGTGCAACGGAGCCAACTGGGCTGGGCGCTGGGCCAGGGCCTGTGCGATAGCTGGGGCGACGAACTTCAGAATGTGCGGGCCCACCGCGGTGGTCACCAGGTCCGCCGTGGCGATCTGTTCGATGACCTCGGCCTGCTGGGAACCGGAATTCAGGGCGCTGAAGCCGGTGACGACCTTGTCCTGTCCTTGCTGTCCAACTTCATGCACGGTGTAGCTCTCGGCAGCGGCAAGGCTGTCGATGAGCTCTGCAGCTACGTCAGCGAAGACGATCTCATAGCCGGCTTCGTGCAGCAGCAAGCCAACGAAGCCCCGGCCGATGTTTCCCGCTCCAAAATGTACGGCTTTCACTTGGTGTTGACCTTTCCGAATAGATCAAGGATTTCCTCGACGGAGGTGGCCTGCTCCAACTGGGCGACCTGGTCCTTGTTGGTGAAGATCTTGGCAATGGAGGCCAGGATCTTCAGATGTTCATTGTTCAAGCCCGCAACACCCACGACAAACTTCACGTCCTTGCCGCCCCAGTCGATGCCTTCCGGGTAGCGGACCACGGCGACGGCCGAGTGGTTGATATGCTCCTTGGCGTCATTGGTGCCGTGCGGGATGGCCAAGAAGTTGCCCATGTAGGTGGACACCGAGGTCTCGCGTTCGTGCATGGCCAACACGTAGTCCGCGTCCACGGAACCACGCTGCATCAGCAACTGTCCTACCTCGTCGATGGCTGCATCGCGCTCGGTCGCGGTGCCCTGGAGCACCACGCCATCAGCCGCCAGAACCTCGTGGGCTGGCTGGGCTTCGGCATTCACGTACTCGGAGGCTGCGTCCGCAGCAGCGGGAGCCGCCGGGACGGTTTCGGCAGACGCGGCATCGGCTGGGACAGTGTTGCTCGTGCGCACCAGCTCAACTATTTCGTCATAGCGAGGGCTGTTCATGAAGTTGTCCACCGAGACGTGCGTGGCACTTCCGGTCTTCGGCTTGGCGCGATCCGTGAGGTCCTGATGCGTCACCACGATGTCGTAGGTGTCGGTCAGGTTGGCAATGGCCGAGTTGGTGACCTTGATGTCGCCAAAGCCGGCGTCCTTGATCTTGTTGCGCAGTACCGAAGCGCCCATGGCACTCGAGCCCATGCCTGCATCGCAAGCAAAAACGACGGTGCGGATTGGACCGGAGGTGGCGGCCGCGGAAACCAAAGCAGAAGCTACCGAGCTCTTCTTGCCCTTCATGGCCTCCATCTTCGAGGTGGCTTCCCCCAGCTCGTCGCCTTCGGTGTTCTTGCTCAGCTTCAGGATCAGCCCTGCAACGACAAAGGAAACGATGGTGGCAAAGAGCACCGAGAGAGTGACGCCAAGATAGCTATCCGAGGAAGCCGCGGCGAATACGGCCAAGATGCTGCCGGGAGCCGCAGGCGATCGCAGGCCGGCACCAGTCACGACCAGGGTGAAGACGCCGGTCATGCCGCCGAGGATCGGAGCCAGAACGATTACTGGCTTCATCAGCACGTAAGGGAAGTAGATTTCGTGGATACCGCCGACGAACTGGATCAGCGCGGCACCGGGAGCCGAGGCGCGGGCCATGCCGCGTCCGAAGACCGTGTAGGCCAGCAGCAGTCCGAGACCCGGGCCGGGGTTGGACTCGAGCAGGAACAGCATCGACTTGCCGGCGTTCAAGGATTCCTCGGTGCCCAGCGGGGTGAGGATGCCGTGGTTGATGGCGTTGTTCAGGAACAGGATCTTGGCCGGCTCGATCAGGATGCTGGTCAGCGGCAGCAGGCCATGCTGGACCAGGAAATCAACTGCGGTGGCTGCGCCCTGGCTGAAGGCCTTGACGGCTGGGCCCACGAGCAGCATGCCGATGATGGCCATGATGGCGGCAACAATACCCGCCGAGAAGTTGTTCACCAGCATCTCGAAGCCGGGCTTGATGCGGCCTTCCCACAGCGCATCCAGCTTCTTCATGACCCAAGCCGCCAGCGGGCCCATGATCATCGCGCCAATGAACATCGGGATATCGGTTCCCACGATCACGCCCATGGTTGCCGCGGCGCCGACAACGCCGCCGCGCAAGCCGTAGATGGCATGTCCGCCGGTATAGCCGATGAGCAACGGCAACAGGAAGGTGATCATCGGGCTCACCAGCAGTGCCAGCTTCTCGTTTGGCAGGAAGCCGTCCGGGATGAACAGGGCTGTTATCAGGCCCCAGGCGATGAATGCGCCGATATTGGGCATGATCATGCCCGAGAGGAAGGTGCCGAACTTCTGGACACCGACTCTCAAGCCGGCGCGTGGTTTTTCAACCGTTTCTGTTTCCATGACTAATCCTAAGAATTCGCCCGTGGGCGGGTAGTAGATCTGGAGATTATGGGTGGTCGTGGGACTTCGAGGCTATCCGGAGGAAGAGATCCTGTGAAGCCATTCCAAAAACAGCTTGAGTTCTGTACTGGATAGCTCGTTGGAGTTCGAAGACTGCAGTGCCGCATTCAAGGCAATAGCGGCAACGACGACGGAGGACTGATTGGTGGGTTCGGAGAACTGGGCGTGCGCTTCGTCATTGAACACGGCCTGGATCATGGAGTCGCGCGTCATCGTGGACAACTCCAGATTTCTCCGGTCCGCTGATTCGGCGATGAGCATCAGGGTGACGCCGACGTTGGCGGCCATGATGCTGCGTGCCGCTTCATGCGGTGGAACTTTCAACTGCCCGGCTATGGCCGCACGGTTAAGCCGTTCGGCCACCAGCTGTTCAGCCTCTGCCACGATTGCCGGGCGGCTCTCGGGGCGGATGTTGCCGAACAACACCAGATAAAGGTGGGTCTTATCAAGGCCAAACTGCACATGGCCATCCCAGAGGCGGCGGATGTCCTCGATTGGATTGGAATCCAAATTGATGGCTCGTTCGCCTTCCAGGTACTCTTCGAAACCTGCGGTGACTACTGCATTGAACAGTCCTTCCTTGTCTCCGAAGTGGTGGTAAAGGGTTGGCGCGGTGACACCAGCGAGTTTGGTGATCTGCCGAGTCGACACCGGCTCGCTGCCTGCATTCGCCAGCAGTTCGGTGGCTGCTAGCAACAGGCGAGTTTTCGGAGGCAACTGGTCATTGGAACTCATAAGCGTTACCCTATCACTTATAGCGCTGTTATATGAATTGAATCACAGCATCGCGCAAACGCCAAGAACTTATCGCGAAACCCGCACCATACCCGCACTGCAGCGGAGATGGGTGCGCCCGCGCCAAGACAAGGAACGACCATGCAAAATTTGAAGGGCGTCGGGGTCAGCCCCGGCCGCATTATCGGAACAATCCGCCACATGCCGCAACCGGTTCAAGAACCGCACGCCGAGCAGCGGCTGTCACCAGATGTCTCAGCCGAGGACGCGATTGCGCAGCTGAAAGCGGCCGCTGGACGCGTGCATGAACAGCTCAAAGACCGGGCCAGTCACGCCCAGGGAGATGCCAAGGCCGTCTTGGAAGCCACCGCCCTCATGGCCAAGGACAGCATGCTGCTCAAGACCGCGGCCAAGAAGATCACCGCCGGCATCTCTGCCGAGCGGGCCATCTGGGACTCAGCCCAGAACGTGGCCACCCAGCTGGGCGCCCTGGGAGGGTATATGGCCGAACGCGCCACCGACGTGCTGGACGTGCGCCAGCGCATCGTCGCCGAGCTGCGCGGCGTCCCGGCCCCGGGCATTCCGCACAGCGACTCCCCGTTCATCCTCGTAGCCCAGGACCTTGCTCCCGCCGACACAGCCACCCTGGATCCCGCGCAGGTGCTGGCCCTGCTGACCTCCGAAGGCGGTCCGCAGTCGCACACCGCGATCATCGCCCGCTCGCTGGGGCTTCCAGCGGTGGTGGCCGCTGCTGGCGCCGAACAGATCCCGGGGGATGCCGAGATCTATGTGGACGGCGCCACCGGAGAGATCCATCTGGAACCGGGGCAGCCCGAGCGCCAGGCCGCAGAACGGTGGCAGGCCTCGGCCCTGCTGCAGAGTTTTGACGGCACCGGCGCCACCGCCGATGGGCACACGGTGCCGCTGCTGGCCAACGTCGGGGGCGCCGATAGCGCCCGCCAAGCCGCTGCCGACGGCGCCGAAGGCGTTGGATTGTTCCGCACGGAATTCTGCTTCCTGGAACGCGATAGCGAGCCCAGCGTGGAGGAACAGGCTGCCGCCTATGCCGGGGTCTTTGATGCCTTTGCCGGCAAGAAGGTCGTGGTCCGCACCCTGGATGCCGGCGCTGATAAGCCGTTGCCTTTCCTGACCGACTCGACAGAGCCGAACCCCGCGCTGGGCGTGCGCGGCTACCGCACGGATTGGAGCAACCCCGGCGTGCTGCAGCGCCAGCTGCAGGCCATCGCCCAGGCCGCTGCCGGGAGCAACGCCGAGGTCTGGGTCATGGCCCCGATGATTTCCACCGTCGAGGATTCCGAGGCCTTTGCCCGGATGTGCGCTGACGCCGGTCTGAGGACTCCCGGGGTGATGATCGAGGTGCCTTCCGCTGCGCTCAACTCCCGGCACGTGCTGCAACCGGTGAAGTTCGCCTCGCTGGGCACCAATGACCTCACCCAGTACGCGATGGCCGCAGACCGGCAGCTTGGCTCTTTGGCCGCGTTGAACACTGGATGGCAGCCTGCCGTTTTGCAGCTGGTCAAGCACGCGGTGGACGGCGCGCAGCTGGCAGGCCATCGCCCGGTCGGCGTGTGCGGGGAGTCCGCAGGCGATCCTTCCATGGCGGTGGTCCTGGTGGGCCTGGGCGTTGCCACCCTGTCCATGAGCGCACGCTCGATTCCCGCGGTCAGCTCGGTGTTGCGCTCGGTCACCCTGGCGCAGGCGCAAGAACTGGCCGAGTTGGCGCTGAACGCGCGTACCGCACAGCAAGCCCAGCAGCAGGTGCGCGCCGGCCTGCCCATTCTCGATCAGCTCGGGCTCTAGCCCTAGAAGCCTGTCACGAACCAACAACCAGAGAAGGAACAACACCATGATTGAACGTACAGCCACCATCGGCAGCAGGGTCGGCTTGCACGCGCGTCCGGCAGCGATCTTCGCCGAGGCCGCCAGCGACTACGACTTTGACATCACCATTGCACGCCAGGGCGAGCCGGCGGAAGACGCGGGCGATGCCAGCAGCATCCTGACCCTGATGGGCCTGGGCGCCGGGCACGGGGAAGTGGTGGTGCTGCGCAGCGAAGATGCCGGCGCGCAAGATGCGTTGGATGCACTGGCGGCAGTCCTGGAAACCGACCACGACGCCAGCTAGTAGTCCTGCCGAGATCTTCTTGAATTAACAGCAAAGAGTCCACACCAAAATGGTGTGGACTCTTTGCGTGGGGCGACGCGTGGATTACTCCACGGTCACCGACTTGGCCAAGTTGCGCGGCTGGTCCACGTCGTAGCCCTTGGCTGAAGCCAGCTCGCAAGCGAACAGCTGCAGCGGAACGGTGGTCAGCAACGGCATCAGCAGGGTTGGGGTCTCTGGCACGTAGAAGACGAACTCCGCGTAGGCGCGGACGTCCTCATCGCCGGACTCCGCGATCACCAGGGTGTTTGCACCGCGGGCGCGAACTTCCTGGATGTTGGAGACAACCTTCGAGTGCAGGGAGTCGCGGCCGCGCGGGGACGGAACCACCACGAAGACCGGCTGGTCCTGCTCGATCAGGGCGATCGGACCGTGCTTGAGCTCGCCGGCGGCGAAGCCTTCTGCATGGATGTAGGCGATTTCCTTGAGCTTCAAGGCGCCTTCCATTGCTACCGGGTAGCCAACGTGGCGGCCCAGGAACAATACCGATGGGGTGTCAGCCATCTTGCGGGCCACCGTCTTGATTTCTTCAGCGCGGTCCAGGATGTCCTGGATCTTGGAAGGGATCTTGCCCAGGTCGGCAAGGATGTCCTTGATCTGGCCGGAGAACAGGTTGCCGCGCAGCTGCGCCAGGTACAGGCCCAGCAGGTAGGTTGCGGTGATCTGTGCCAGGAATGCCTTGGTGGAGGCCACGGCGATTTCCGGACCTGCGTGGGTATACAGCACCGCATCGGATTCACGCGGGATGGTGGACCCGTTGGTGTTGCAGATGGACAGGGTCTTGGCGCCCTGCTCCTTGGCGTAGCGCACAGCCATCAGGGTATCCATGGTCTCGCCGGACTGGGAGATGGACACAATCAGGGTGTTCTCGTCCACGATTGGTTCGCGGTAGCGGAACTCGTGGGAGAGCTCGACCTCAACCGGGATGCGGCACCAGGATTCGATGGCGTACTTTGCTACGGTGCCGGCGTAAGCGCTGGTGCCGCATGCAAGGACCACAATCTTGGTGATCTTCGCCAGCTCTTCGGGAGAGATGCGAAGCTCATCGAGGGTCAAGCGGCCGTTAGCGTCCGAGCGGCCCAGCAGGGTGTCGGCGACAGCGGCAGGCTGGTCGAAGATTTCCTTCTCCATGAAGGAGGCGAAGCCGCCCTTCTCGGCGCTGGCTGCATCCCAGTCAACGGTGAATTCCTTGCCCTCTGCAGGGGTGCCGTTGAAGTCGATGATGGAGTGGCTCTGAGGGGTGATGGTGACGATCTGGTCCTGGCCCAGTTCCACAGCACGACGGGTGAAGTCGATGAAGCCGGAAACATCGGATCCCAGGAAGTTCTCGCCGTCGCCCAAACCGAGGACCAGTGGCGAGTTGCGGCGAGCCGCCACAACAACACCTGGGTGGTCCTGGTGGACGGCCAACAGGGTGAAGGCGCCCTCCAGGCGCTGAACGGCCAACCGCATGGCGCGGGTCAAATCACCTTCGGCTTCGTTGGTGTAGATCTTGCCCAGCAAGGCGGCTGCAACTTCGGTGTCGGTTTCCGAGAGGAAAGCAACGCCTTCGGCGAGCAGCTCGGCCTTGATGCTAGCGAAGTTCTCGATAATTCCGTTGTGGATCATGGCAAGCTTGCCACCATCGGCGAGGTGTGGGTGGGCGTTGCCATCACTTGGCCCACCGTGGGTTGCCCAACGGGTATGTCCAATGCCAGTCATCGACTGGGGCAGTGGAGCTTCAGCAATTTCATTCTCCAAGTTGGCCAGCTTGCCGGCCTTCTTGCGAGAGTGAATCGCGCCATCGGCGACAACAGCGACACCAGCCGAGTCATAGCCGCGGTATTCCAACCGGCGCAAACCTTCAATCAGAACGTCGAGGGCACCGTGGTCGGTGACTCGGCTCGAGGTTCCTGCATATCCAACAATTCCGCACATGGGTAAAATCCTACCGGCTCAATGCCCAACGACGGGAACAATCGTGTTTCACCCCTCAAAAATCGATGTGCAGTGGCTCACCCCGGTGGCGTGCGGGCCACGGCGGACAACGGACGTAAGAACCTGTTAATTGGGATGTGGAGCATATTCTTGGCAGAATTTGACCTCGTGGAACCACACGGAACACTTGAAACACCCATCTCGCCTTTTGTCGACCTTGAGCGCGAGACCTGGGCGCGGCTCTCCGACCAAATGGAACAGCCGTTGAACCTCTCCGACATCGAACGGCTGCGTGGCCTCGGTGATGAACTGGACCTCCAGGAGGTCCGGGACGTTTACCTGCCATTGAGCCGCCTGCTGTATCTCTACGTCGAAGGCGCCGGAGCGACACATCAGGCCACCACTACTTTCCTGGGGGAGCAGACCTCCCGCACGCCATTTGTCATCGGCGTGGCCGGCTCGGTGGCTGTTGGCAAGTCAACAACGGCCCGTGTGCTGCAGGAAATGCTGCGCCGCTGGCCGCAAACACCCGACGTCCAGCTCATCACCACTGACGGTTTCCTGTACCCCAACGCCGAGCTGGAGCGGCGTGGCATCATGCACCGCAAGGGCTTCCCGGAATCCTATGACCGCCGTGCGTTGCTGCGTTTTGTCTCCGCGGTGAAGTCCGGAGTGCCGGAAGTCAGCACCCCGGTGTACTCGCATCTGACCTACGACATCGTTCCGGGGGAGCGCAATGTGGTGCGCAGCCCGCAGGTGCTGATTGTCGAAGGGCTGAACGTTCTGCAGCCTGCGCGGACCCGTCCAGATGGAACCGTGGGCCTGGCGCTGAGCGACTTCTTCGATTTCTCCGTCTATGTCGATGCGCGCACCAATGACATTGAAGAGTGGTACATCAGCCGATTCATGCGATTGCGTTCCGGGGCCTTCGCGGATCCGGCCAGCTACTTCCATCGCTATTCGCAGTTGACCGATGACGAGGCGCGCGAAACAGCTCACGGAATCTGGAAGCGGATCAATGAGCCGAATCTGAAAGAGAATGTGCTGCCGACCCGTGGGCGGGCCCAGCTGGTTCTGAGAAAATCGGCGGATCACTCGGTGCGGCGAATGCTGTTGCGGAAAATCTGATCTGAAGATCAAAATTCACCAGCTCATCGGCAGGGAAACAAAAGCTGAGAGTTTGCCTAACTTATCGATTTCATATGGGAATTTGTGCTTGATCCTGTGATTCGCCTGTGTATGCTCTAAACATGCTTAAAGGTTTCCGCGATTTTATTATGAAGGGCAACGTTGTCGATCTGGCCGTTGCTGTTGTGATCGGTGCTGCCTTCGGCGCCGTTATTACCGCCCTTGTGGACAATGTGCTGATGCCATTGATCGCCGCATTGGTAGGCTCCCCGAACTTCGACAGCTTCCTGCTGCTGAACATCAATGGGGTTGACATCAAGTTCGGCGTCTTCTTGACCGCACTGGTCAACTTCCTGCTCATCGCCGCAGCTGTCTACTTCGCTCTGGTTATGCCTATGCAGAAGCTGAACAACCACCTCGCTGCTCGCCGCGCCGCCGGCGAAGAAGAGCCAGAGGAAGAAGTCGATCCCCAGCTGGAACTGCTGGCTCAGATCCGCGACGAATTGAAGAGCCTGCGCTAGACGCACAAGCCAACCGTCTCCCAAGGGGCGGGCCGAAGCATCGCATGATGCTTCGGCCCGCCCCTTCTAGCGTTAAAACGCAGATGTGCTCAACCGCGCAGGTCGCAACACAGCAACGGCAAAAGAAAAGTGGGAAGATGATTAGGTGAACTCTGAAGCACTTGAAGTAAGCAACGTGACAACCAGTACCAGCAGTGCACAGGCCAGCGGATTTGAACGGCGCGCAGTGATAGATCTGTCCGCCATCCGCAACAACGTCAAGCAGATCTCCGACTTGGTGGCCCCCGCTGCAGTCATGGCCGTCGTCAAAGCAGACGCCTACGGCCACGGTGCTATCCCAGTGGCCAAAGCGGCAGTGGAGGGCGGTGCCAGCTGGCTCGGCTGCGCACATGTCACCGAAGCCCTGGCTCTTCGCGAGGCCGGAATCCAAACCCCTATGCTTGCCTGGTTGCATACCGCAGACACCCCATTCGAGGCTGCCGTTGATGCCAGCCTTGACCTTGGAGTATCCGGATGGGAACTAGAACGGGTAGCTGCCGCGGCGCGCTCGGTACAGACTCCGGCCCGCATTCATCTGAAAATTGATACCGGGCTGGGACGCAACGGATCCACTATGGATGACTTCCCGGATTTGCTCAACCGCGCCAGCGTCTTCCAGGAAGAAGGGCTGCTGCGCGTCGTTGGACTGTTCTCCCACCTTGCCGTGGCAGATGAGCCAGAACGGCCGGAAACCGATGAGCAGCTGGAAGTGTTCAGCAAGGCCATTGAGCTGGTGGAAGCGGCAGGCTTCGATTTGGAAGTCCGCCATATTGCCAACACCCCAGCCATCCTCTCCCGCCCTGATGCGCACCATGACATGGTTCGCCTCGGCCTGGGCCTCTATGGACTGAGCCCATTCGAAAATGATTCGCCGGATAGTTTCGGGCTGCGCCCAGCCATGAAGCTGGTCACCCGAGTGGCCAACGTCAAGAAGGTGCATGCCGGGCAAGGTGTTTCCTATGGACTGAACTACAAGACCGAAGGCGAAACCTTCCTGGGCTTGATTCCTATGGGCTACGCGGATGGTCTGCCACGCATTGGCACCGGAGCACCGGTGACGGTGAAAGGACGCAGCTATCCGGTACGGGGTCGCATTGCCATGGACCAGTGCGTCATCGACCTTGGCCCAGAGATCTCCCCGGAAGACTACTTGGGCGCAGAGGCAATCATCTTTGGCGCAGGAGGCCAATCAGTGAATACCTGGGCCCATGCTGCCAACACCATCAACTACGAAGTGGTGACGCGAATTTCGCCACGAGTGCCGCGCCATTACGTGGAGGGCAGCTGGGGTGAAGCCGGTGAATGAAGCGATTAAAGAATTTAACTGCCAGCTCACTGACCTTGCGCAGACCGAAGCCTTAGGCGAAGCGCTAGGCAAGCATCTAAAAGCTGGAGATCTTGTGATCCTCACTGGCGCATTAGGCGCCGGCAAGACAACGCTGACTCAATCACTGGGTGTCGGACTGAATGTCCGTGAAGGAATCATCTCGCCAACCTTCGTTCTGGCACGCCAGCACCCGTCGTTGGCTGATGGTCCTACCTTGATTCACGTAGATGCCTACCGTCTGAAAGATCAGAATGACGTAGACACTCTCGACCTTGAATCCACTTTGGCTGAATCGGTCACTGTCGTGGAGTGGGGCCTGGGCAAGGTGGAACATCTTACGGATTCGCGTCTGGAAATCACTCTGGACCGCGAGGTCAACGTCGTAGCCGTAGAGAATCCATGGGAAGAATCCGAAGAAGAATTGGATGAGCCCAGGGAGTTCGCTCTCAAAGCCATCGGACCACGCTGGGACTCGGAAAACTTCGCCCAGCTGAAAGACAACCTGCGCTCTGCTATCAATGCACAGCGCACCGGAGAGAAGCATGCCTAACTATCTGTCCATCGACACCTCGGCGCACGCCTCTGTTGCACTGGTCGAGTCCACGACTGGTTCAGTTATCGCCCAGAAGACGTCGCCCAAGGGCAATGACCAAACAGAAACCTTGGCCTCCTACGTGCGTGATCTGCTGGACGAAAACAGCGAAGAAGGCCAAAATCTGGCCGGCATCTTTGTTGGCATTGGCCCAGGTCCCTTCACGGGGCTTCGCGTTGGCCTTGTTGCTTCACGTACTTTCAGCTTCGTCTGGAACATCCCGGTATATGGCGTGATGTCCCTCCACGCGCTCGCCGAACGAGTACTTGCAACGGATAGCGTTCCGGCAGAATTTATCGTTGCCTCTGACGCACGCCGCAAAGAAGTGTACTGGGCTCGCTACGACCAAACCGGTCAGATCGTTGACGGTCCGCATGTAGCGGCGGCATCAACGCTGCCAGCGCTACCTGTTTTCGGCGTTGGTGCAGGGATCTATGCCGAGCAGCTTCGAGAAGCTGGAGCGCACCCGCAAGAACAGTCCTTTGACTGGATTGCGGACGCTGAGAATTTGGCACAACGAGGCATGCGCGACCTGGCCGCAGGAAAAGACCTGGCCGACACAGGGCCGCAGTATTTGCGAGAGTCAGACGCCCAAGTGCCTGCCTTCATGAAGCAGGCTAAAGTATGAACGTGATTCTTCGTGAGATGACCGTCAGTGATATCCCTGTGGTCCACCAGCTTGAGACTGAACTGTTCCCAGAAGATGCCTGGCCACTGGCTGCCTTCGAATCCGAACTGGCACAAAGCGAAACTCGCAATTACTGGGTGTATGAAAGCGACGGCAAGGTTTTTGGCTATGCCGGTCTGTGCACTGTCTTGCCGATCAGCGATGTTCAGACTATTGCCATCAGCCCTGGATTCCAGGGGCAGGGGCTGGGGCGCAAGCTGCTGAAGCTTCTTGTTGAAACGGCCAAAGAACGCAACGCGTTGGATGTCATGCTGGAAGTCCGGTTTGATAATCCAACGGCAATTGGACTGTATGAATCAATGGGATTTGTAACCATTCATCGCCGCGTGGGCTACTACAAGGGCGGCGTTGACGCATTGATCATGAGACTGCAATTGGATGCCCTGCAGGGACAAGAGGAAGAGCACAAAGCATGAGCACCACCGAACCTATAGTTCTAGGCATTGAATCTTCATGCGATGAAACTGGTGTGGGCATTGTGCGCGGTAACCGCCTCTTGGCCAACGCAGTTTCTAGCTCCATGGATGAGCACGTACGCTTTGGCGGAGTGATTCCCGAGATTGCTGCGCGTGCACACCTCGAAGCATTTGTTCCCACTTTGCAGTCTGCATTGGACACCGCTGAGTTAACTCTCGACGACATTGACGCCATTGCCGTGACCAGCGGACCCGGGCTAGCTGGCGCACTGATGGTGGGAGTCTCGGCCGCTAAGGCATTGGCTCTGGCAACCGGCAAGCCACTATACGGAATCAACCACCTCGTGGCTCACGTTGGTGTTGGAGTGCTTGAAGGAACAGTGCTGCCACCGACCTTCGGCGCATTGCTGGTATCGGGTGGTCATACTGAAATCTTGAAGGTCACGTCGCTGACCAACGACGTGCAATTGCTGGGTTCCACCATCGATGATGCAGCCGGTGAAGCGTACGACAAGACTGCTCGCCTGCTAGGTCTGGGTTACCCGGGTGGACCTGCCATCGATAAGGCAGCCAAAGATGGAGACCGCAAGGCTTTCCGCTTCCCACGAGGACTGACCCTGCCTAAGTTTGTGGGTAGCGAAGAGAATCCTGGCAAGCACCGCCATAACTTCTCATTCTCCGGATTGAAGACCGCAGTTGCTCGCTGCGTAGAGCATTTCGAAGCCAACGGGGAAGAAATTCCAGTGGCAGACATCGCAGCATCTTTCCAGGAAGCCGTTGTTGACGTGATCACGTCCAAGGCTGTCCGGGCAATGCAAGAGCATGGTCTGAAGACGGTGCTTCTTGGCGGGGGAGTAGCGGCAAATACTCGACTGCGCGAGTTGCTCGCGGCTCGGTGCGCATCAGCGGGTATTGCCTTGGTGGTTCCACCTTTCAGCTTGTGCACCGACAATGGTGGAATGGTTGCGGCTCTCGGCGCGCAGTTAGTGGCTGATGGAGTTGCTCCATCGGGGCTGGACTTCGCGACAGACTCGTCTCAGCCAGTGACGAACATTGTTCTGAACTAGATTCATATTTTTATCTTCGAACGACTCGTCGTCCAACAAACGGATCAAGATATTTTCGATTGCCATGAGATGTACGCTCTGGTGAGTCATCGGGATAATTGTTGGTTACAACGCTAATGGCACGGCATCAATTGATGCCGTGCCATTAGTGTTTCTACTTCTCGCCGCGATTACCGTCAGATGTGCCCGCTAGGCACTTACCTAACTGCGTTCGTTAAGAAAAACGGGACTCACTGCCGACCCCGCCTTGGTACCTGGACTAGTAGGTCGTTGCCAAGGGAGTAAGGGCGGGCAACCATCACTCTTGATGGGTGCCAGCCCTTGTTGCAGCAGTTGTCCTTAGCTAGTTGAGCTATGCGTCAACCTTAGCTTTTGAGTGCCGCAAAAATGGATCACCATCAACCTGTTGATCGTCTTTCTTTAGGGCAAAGAATCCGTACACGCCAGCAAACAGAACCACGACCGAGATCGTGATGAAGGTCTGCTGGTATCCCATGCGGTCATGAAGGGCACCGAGGGGAGTGGACAGAATGACGTTGCCGATCTGTGCCGACACCTGGAACCCAACCATGTACAGGGTTGCCGACAAAGCGGGGTTGAAGTGCAGGGTGAAGTAACGGAAAACGGGCAAGATGAACAGCGGGGTCTCGATGGCGTGCAGCATCTTGATTGCCGAAACCCAGATTGGATCATCAACCAGGGCGCATCCGAGAATGCGGATGAACATGATTGAAACACCCAGGAGCAATGAAGTGCGAACGCCAACGCGGCGCATGACGAGGGGCACGATGCCTAACATGGCGGCTTCCAGGAAGACCTGAACCGAGTTCAGAATGCCGTAGACCCGCTGGCCAATCTCCGGAGTTTCAAAGAGCCCGGTGTAGAAATCAGGGAACATCTGCTGATCAAAGACAGTGTAGAAAGTCCAGGACAGCATCACAAAGAGAATGATCAGCCAGAGGCTCGGCAACCGGAAGAGCCTGAGCATATCGCGAATCGTCGGAGTTGAAGCAGGAGACAAGATTCCCTCAACTGCAGTCTTTTTGATCACGGGCGGTTCACCAGTGCGGGAGAAGACCAGCAACAAGAGGTGGACCAAGCCCAATGCGGAACCAATCCAGAAGTTCAGTGCTGGATTGATAGTGAAAAGGAAGCCAGCGGCCAGCGCGACGACGGCGTAGCCGAAGGATCCCCACATGCGGGCCTGCCCGTATTCAAAGTTGAATCGACGGCTGAAGCGTTCGGTCAAGGCTTCAAATAGGCCAACACCTGCAAGGAATCCAATCGACAGCACGATGGCACCCAAAATAACGCCAGTCATGAAGTGCGATTGCAGCAGAGGCTGATAAACCCAAGTACAGAACGGACCCACCAGCGCGGTCACTGAAGCCAAAATGACGGCCAGATGCTTTCTAATGCCTAGGCGGTCCTGAATGGCTCCGTAGGCAAACATCAAAACCAGTGTTGCCAGAGAATTCACCGAGTAGACGGTACCCACTTGGGCGCCATTCAAAGCCAGTCCAGCTGATTCGCTCGTGAGCCAAATCTGGAAGAAGGACCACCAGATGCCCCACGATGCGAAGAATAAGAGCATCGAGAATGAGCTTTGGCGGTAAGTGGGATTTTTCAGAGTTGTTGTAAAGCCAGCCATCATTGTCCTGGATTCTTTCGTGAAAGCTATGAAGCGAAGTTACTTGGAAATTGCGAGGGAGAAGTCTTGAATCCACGGGGGATTGGCTCCGGCTTGGGCCACGGTCAGTGCAGCTGAGGTTAACGCATGACGAAGTACATCTTCAACCTCATCAGAGTCTGCATCCACGCCGTTACGAAGTGCTTCAGCTAAACCAGGCTTGTCCAGAAGGCCAAAGAGCAACCCGGACATGAACGCGTCGCCTGCTCCGATGGTGTCAACCAGATTGGTAGGTGAAGCAGCAGCATCGAATCGCTGACCGGACGAAAGAGCCAAACACCCGTCTCCGCCTTGAGTCAGCACTGCCAAAGCTGGACCGAGATTAGCTACGTGCTCCAGAACTTCCCATGCATCTAGATCTGGATAGAGCCACTGTCCATCGACGTCGCTGAGCTTCACGATATGGCTTAAGCTCATGAGCAATTCGATACGTTGTAGTGCTGCGTCTCGGTCCACAACAAGATCTGGGCGCAAGTTTGGGTCGTAGCTTAGTAGCGCATCGTCCGTTGCATTCTTGAAAGCGTCAACAATGCATTCTCCTGATGGTTCAATCCACGCCGCAATCGAACCGGTGTGAAGCAGATTCGCGCCTTCAGCTACTGGGACCGAAGGGATCTGCTGGTGGATATCAAAGCTGTAGTGCGCATTGGCATGCTCATCCATCTCCACCTGTGCCACGGACGTGGAGCGTTCAGTCACTGAGCCTGCGGCCACATGTACCCCAGCTTGCCCAAGGTGTCCAGCAATTAGATTACCGTGGGCGTCTTGTCCGAATTCGGTATAGAACTGAACTTCGTGGCCCAGCCGAGCCAGTCCGACAGCGACATTCAGCGGTGAACCACCTGGATGAGCTTTATCGCCGACAACGTCGACGAGGGATTCGCCTAATACGTTGATGCGGCTCATGCGTTGAGCTCCACTGACTTATCCGAGAGTGGCAGGACTTTGAAACTCACGCTCGCGCCGGTTGCTACGCGCAGCGTCGCATAGGCTGGTGCTTCTTCACCGGTCAGCTGATCCGTCAGGGAACGCAGGCCATTAGCCGCAAGGATTTCTACAGATCCGTGGTCCACCAAAACTTGCACAGCTAGATTACCCGAATCCGCTGGCAGCGGCATGCGCTGGTTGGAGGCGTAGAGCTCATGATCCACCTTGCCTGTTTCGCGGCGGTGCTGAATCAATTCGGATTCAATGGTGAGTTCACTGATAAGTGTGTCATCAGCACGGAACAGGGAAAGGGCCGCTGATCCATTCGCATCGCCGCCAACGGCCAACTCAAGCAGGGCAGGGGAGCCAAGCTCGATACGGCCATCGCCAGCTGGAGCAACAGCAGCAACTTCGCTTGCCGGCAATCCAAGAATGCACTGGCGAATCTCAAACTTTCCGTCAGAATTCTTTACGAGGTCGAGACGCCGGGCGGTGCTCATGGATCCGCGCCATCCATCGTGGGGGAGTTCCCGTGCGTAATCCCAGTTGCTCATCCAGGCAATGACTGTCTGCTGGTCTGCTGGCAGGCCGTGGAAGCTGACGCCCGCATAGAAGTCGCGACCCCAATCCAGCCAGTTGCCCTGCTTCAAGGATTCGTATTCGAAGCTATCCCGGACTTGTTGATCCTGATCAGGGGTGAAGGAGGTGCCATTGAATTCTCCAATGAAGTACTGGGTACCAGAGCCGCCGGCAACGCCTCCTGGGTTCAGTGAAACAATCAGTACCCACTTGAGCTGGTCGGTGCCGGCTACTGGCAGTTGGAAGAGGTCTGGGCATTCCCAGATTCCTGCGATGGCGGACTGAGGGCCAAAGCTGGATAGCTCGGTCCAGTCCTTGAGGTTCTCAGAACGATAGACCAGCACCCGACGTTCGATGGCTTCAACAGCAACCATGACCCAGTAGGAACCTTGCCCGGATTCGTAGCGGATGACCTTGGGATCTCGGAAGTCCTTGGAACCACGGTCAAGCACTGGATTCTGCTCGTACTTGGTGAAGGATACCCCGCCATCAAGCGAGTAGGCGATGGCCTGGGACTGGTTAGACTCGTCCTTGGCCGCTGCGGTGTAGATGGCAATAACCGGTGGAACTGTGCCGTCGCCGAAGCCGCTGGTGTTTTCGTGGTCCACCACGATGGACCCCGAGAAGATGTCAGCGACATCGCCATGCAGGATGGCGATGGGCAATTCTTCCCAGTTCACCAGGTCGGTGCTCACCGCGTGGCCCCACGACATGTAGCCGTGGCCAACGCCATTGGGATTGTGCTGGAAGTACAGGTGGTACTGCTTTCCATCAAAGAACAATCCGTTGGGATCATTGATCCAGTTTTTCTTCGCAGTGAAGTGCAGTTGCGGTCGCTTCACCGCGACCAGCTGAGTTTTGGGCAACGATGCCATCCTTCAATAAGTGGTTGCTAAATGCATTTAGCAAAAAACTCTAACAGTGTGATCCAAGCCCTGCAATAGGCTAGGGTCGAATAATTGCATTTAGGTCATTCGCAAGAGGGAAACGTGGAATCGCACAAAGCAAAACGGGTCACACTAGCCGATGTGGCAGAAGCCTCGGGCATGTCCAAAGCGGCAGTCAGCATGATTCTGAATAACAAGCCGGGATCGCGACTGTCAGCTGAGGCAACTGAACGAGTCCGCGGGGTGGCAAAGGAACTGGGGTACCGTCCAAATGCCGCGGCCCAATCATTGCGCAGTGGCAAGACACGCACACTTGGCTTCATTTCCGACCAAGTGACGGTCACCCGCTTCGCTTCGGAAATGATCACTGGCATCCTGCGCGCCGCGGAAAGTCGAGAGCATACGGTACTCATTGCTGAGACCTTTGGAAAACCTGAGCAAATGGCTGAAGCCATAAAGCAGATGGCACACCGAGATGTGGACGGGCTCATTCTCGGATTCATGGATTCCCGTCAGCGTGATTTGAAGATTCCCCAGACTGGATTACCCACCGTGCTGGTCAACGGCATTGATGACAGCCCCTGCACCGCGGTTCTTCCCAATGAAAATGAATCCGGCGCTAAAGCGGTGCGGCATATCGTTGAATCCGGTGCTCGCAGCGTCGCAGTCATCGGCGAGCTTGGAATCGCTGAAAAAGATCCCAGGACGTATCCCAGCATCACACGCCGCTTCGGCTCTCTGCGAAGGTCCTTGTCCGATGCGAACCTGGAAGTTCTGGGTCACTGGGTGCTCGACGACTGGAACCCCACTGACGGGTACCAAGCCACAACGCAGATGCTTTCCGAGGGGTACAAGCCCGAAGCGATAATTTGTGCCAACGACCGTGTGGCGATGGGCGTCTTCCAAGCGCTCGCCGAAAAGGGCTTGACCCCGGGAGTGGATCTGTCGGTCCTGTCCTTCGATGATGAGATCATTGCCAGCTACTTGCGACCGCAGCTGAGCTCTATCCGGCTTCCCTATGAGGAAATGGGTGCCCTTGCTGTTGATTTGCTGCTCGAGGGAAGCCTGGAGCCTGGCGAGCACCAGATTGATATGCCGCTCATTGAACGCGACTCCATGAAGCGAAACTAAACGAATCAACGTCTGTCCTTTTGCGCTTGCTACAAAAAATCTACGCGGTTTTCCTGGACGTCCCACTAGTGGCTTTGTGTGGAATGTGTTCCATGTTCCGTCGTGAATTGTGTAGTGCCGGTTAGTTGCTACTTGTTGCGAAATCCCTACACAGGATCATGAAAGCACTACAAGCTCCTGCATGCGATTTAGGGCTTTGCGCGCCAAAAATTGCGGCGGACTATGGGTTTGAGTCCTCCCAGGCCAACCTTCTTGACACTCCTAAGTGATGTGGGTTACCTTATTTCTCAGCGTAGTAACGCGCGTTACTGAATCGTGTTAGCAAATCATTTGCACGGCAGGATACGCAGTGATCTCATAGGGGAGGAGGGGACATGTCCCAGCAGTCCGTCACCATGGCTGATGTCGCCAAGGCAGCCGGAGTCAGCCGAACAACGGTGTCATTTGTACTCAATGGACGGATGGAATCGAGCATCCCCGAAACCACGCGGGAAAGAATCAACCAGGCGGCCCGCGAACTGGGCTACCGCCCCAACGCAGCCGCACGAACCTTGGCCAGCAAACGCAGTTCTTGGTTCGGTCTGGTAACCGAAATTGCGACGTCGCCCTTTGCCACTGATGTGATCAAAGGAGCACAACAGGCAGCATGGAAAGACGGAAATTTTCTACTCGTCGCGCCTAGCGATGCGGAACCCGGCATGGATCAACGTGCCGTGGAGAAACTGCTGGAACAGCAAGTCGGAGGATTGATCATTGCAACCACTTGGCACCGTCAAATCACTGTGCCGGACAACGCAAAATCAGTTCCCTGCGTACTGGTCAATTGTTTCGACGCTGACGGTGAGTTTCCGTCAATAGTTCCGGACGAAATCGGTGGCGGCTACGCTGCTGCTGAAATTCTTGCCAAGGCCGGGCACACCAACATTGGACATATCACCGTTGCCATGGGGATCCCTGCACAAATCGGGCGCCAAACCGGTATGAAGCAGGCCCTGCGTGACTACGGGATAGAACCAGACGATACAAAAATCGTCCCCGGTGATGGAACAGCCGACAGCGGATATCACGGGACGCAAGCGTTACTAAGCCAGCCTGATCCGCCAACCGCAATTTTCTGCGGAAATGACCGGATCGCTATGGGCGCCTATGACGCAATCAAAGAACGTGGTTTGCGTGTGGGAGAAGATATTTCAATCGTCGGATTTGATGATCAAGAAATTCTGGCACCGCATATGCGACCAAAACTGACAACCATTGCCTTGCCCTTTGAAGAATTGGGTATGGCCGGGGTGTCTCTACTGAATCAAATGGTAGAGGGCTCACCGATTGAGAATCGCCAAATTACCATCGGCTGCCCTCCACGCATTCGTTCATCTGTGGCCATGCACGGCCAAAGATGAGCTTCCCCTCCGCTACACATCACATGAATGGATGAGGAACTTCAATGATAATCAAATACTTACGCCGCGCGCACCTTGCCGTGGCGGCAACCGCTGTGGTCGGCACACTCGCTTTGAGCGGGTGCGTCGCTTCTAATCCTGGCGGAACTGAAGGAGGCGAGGCTACAGCAAGCGCCGCGTTCCTCACCATTCCGCGGGAAGACATGGGAACTTTCTCCAGGAACTTCAACCCATTCTCGCCTAACGCTGCGCCGATGACCGGCCAGTCCATCTATGAGTCCATGCTGGTTTACAACCCAGCAGGTGGCGACACCGTGCCGTGGCTGGCCACTGACTGGAGCGCAGGCAAGGACGGCAAATCCTTGACCTTCAACCTGCGTCCAGGCGTTAAGTTCTCTGACGGCAGCACGCTGACTTCCAAGGACGTCAAGCTTTCTGTAGAACTGCAGAAGAAGCTACTTGGCAGCTACGACTATTTGAAGTCCATCCAGACTCCAGATGACTCCACCGTGGAGTTCACCTTCAAGAAGGCCTACACTCCGGCTTTGTATGAACTGGGGCAGCAAGTTATCGTTCCGGCGCATATATGGTCAAAGTTCAAGAAGCCTGGAAATGAGGAGAACCCGAAACCAATCGGCACCGGCCCATACACCGAGGTAGCCAACTTCCAGGCACAGTCCTTCGAACTGGGTAAGAACCCGAATTACTGGCAACCAGAAAAGCAGAAAATCGGTGGCATTCGCATGCTCGCCTTCGCCGGAAACGACGGTGCCAACTTGGCTGCCATCTCCGGTGACGTTGACTGGACGCAAACGTACATGCCCGATATCCAATCCACGTACGTGGACAAGGATCCAGAGCACCGCCACTTCTGGTTCCCAACCACCGGCGCAGAAATCAATTGGCAGCTGAACACCACCAAGAAGGAATTCTCCGATGTTCGTGTGCGCAAGGCGCTGAGCATGGCAGTTGACCGTGAACAGGTAGTCAAGGTTGGCATGTCTGCCTACACCGAACCAGCAGACTGCACCGGCCTGTCAGGCAACTACGACAAATGGCGCGACGCTTCAGTGGTAGAGAAGTGCAACTGGACCAAGCATGATGTTGAAGGAGCCAAGAAGCTTCTCGACGAGGCCGGCTACAAGGAGAATGCACAGGGCCAGCGCACGACACCTGCTGGCAAGCCTTTCACCTTTGACATCTCTGTAGGATCAACCTCTTCTGACTGGCTCTCTGTAGCGAACATCATCGCCCAGAACCTCCAGGATGTAGGCATCAAGGCCACCGTCGATTCCCCTGACTGGGCAGCAGTGACCGCAAGCTACGAAACCGGTGAGTTTGATACTGGCATCGTTTGGACCGCCAACGCGCCAACCCCGTACCAGTACTACTTGAACCTCATGGGCAGCCAGAATGTGAAGCCGGTAGGCAAGCAAACCTTCGATAACTACCACCGTTTCAGCGACAAGAAAGCAGATGAGCTACTTAGCAAATTCGTTGCTGCCAGCGATGAAGGCGAACAAAAGCAGGTCGTAAATGATCTGCAGGCACGCTACAGCGAACTGGCACCAGTCGTTCCACTGTTCGCTGGCCCAGAGTGGGGCGCCTACACCACCGAGAATTTCGTTGGCTGGCCAACTGAAGAGAACCCTTACGCGACTCTGAGCAACCGGGCACCAACCACTGTTCTTGTGCTCACCAGCCTGGAACCAGCGAATTAGCAACATTTCCCCCGCGGTGGGCGGATGCCATCCGCCCACCGCGTTGCGATCCTTAGTCAAGGACACACATCATGAGTTTCCTCTTACGACGCCTGGGCTTTTATCTCCTAGCCTTCTGGGCGTCCATCACCCTGAACTTCCTGCTCCCGAGGCTGATGCCAGGTGATCCCGTCACCCGCATGCTATCGCGATCGCAGCAACGACTTGAGCCGCAGCAAGTCGAATCACTTAGAACGTTGATGGGCGTTGACGGCGGCCCCATCATCCCTGAATATTTTGGCTATCTTGGCCGCATCCTGACTGGCGACTTTGGGATGTCGATCTCCCGTTTCCCCACTCCAGTCTCTGAGGTCATTGCCTCGCAGCTGCCATGGACCCTGCTGCTTGGATTAACGGCACTGATCTTCGCCGTGGTCCTCGGCAATCTCTTGGGCATCCTTGCGGCCTGGCGCCGCGGCGGCTTCCTGGACTCCGTGGCACCACCACTGCTGGTGTTCATCGGCTCATTCCCGTACTTCTGGCTAGCCATGGGTGCCCTGTACATCTTTGGAATCAACATGGGGATTGCACCGATGCGCCACGCCTTCTCTGTTGGGCTGGTTCCGGGGTTCAATCTCGAATTCATCCTGGACGTAGCGGCACACCTGGTCTTGCCCGCTTTGACCATCGTTCTGGTCTCATTGGGCGGCTGGATGCTGGGCATGAGAAACACCATGATTGCCACCAACTCTGAAGATTACATTTTGATGGCCGAGGCCAAGGGCTTGCGTCCGCAACGCATCATGCTGAACTACGCAGCACGCAATGCAATGCTGCCGTCGGTCACCAGCATGGGCATGAGCATCGGGTTCATTGTCGGCGGCGCGCTGCTGACGGAAGTGGTGTTCGCTTACCCAGGTGTTGGCTACCAGCTGCTCGGCGCGGTCCAAGGCCTTGACTACCCGCTGATGCAGGGCATGTTCTTGACCATCACCGCTGCGGTGCTCATTGCAAACTTCCTCGTAGACCTGGTCTACGTCCGGCTTGACCCTCGTGTGCGGAAGGGCTGATCATCATGAGCCAGAATGTAACAGATCCTCAGACCCTCGTCGCGGAGCAAACAGCCGAAGAGAGCACCTCCGCGCGCGCCCGCATCAGTGCCGCCAGATTAGTTCGGACCTTGCTGCGCAACGGCAAGGCTGTAGCTGGCCTCAGCATCTTGCTGGCCTTCATCATCTTGGCCTTGCTTGCTCCCGTGATCTTCCCCGGAGACCCATCCCGGATTACCAACGCCGGTGCAAGCATGCCGAGCGTGGAACACTGGCTGGGCACCACCGCCAAGGGTCAGGATGTCCTGGGGCTCACCTTGTGGGGAGCACGCTCCTCGCTATTTGTCGGCTTCGCCGCTGGCATCTTTTCGACCGTAGTTGGTGTCCTGGTTGGTCTAAGCGGAGCCTACTTCGGGCGCGGCCTGGACGAAGTACTGTCCTTGGTCACCAACGTTTTCCTCTTGGTTCCCGGGCTTCCATTGCTCGTGATCCTCGCGGCCTTCATGCCTCCTGGCATTGGCACGGTCATTGTTGTCCTGGTGATTACCGGTTGGGCGGGCAGCGCGCGTGTCATGCGTTCCCAAGCCATGTCCATCCGCGGAAAAGACTATGTTGCCGCGGCCCTGGTATCGGGTGAGCGCCCGCTGCGCGTTATGGTCCGCGAAATGCTACCCAACATGGCTTCGGTGGTAATGACCACATTGCTTGGTTGCATCATTGGTTCCATCGGCGCACAGGCCGGTCTTGAATTCCTCGGCTTGGGAGATGTCAATACGATCTCCTGGGGCACCAACCTGTTCTGGGCCACCAGTGACGGCTCTTTGATGCTCGGCCAATGGTGGATTTTTGTGCCATCGGGTCTTGCTATCGCGTTGGTCGCATTCGCGCTGGCACTGTGCAACTACGCAGTAGACGAAATCACCAACCCGCGTCTTCGCCGTCCAAAACACGCAACGAAGAGCACCGCGGCAACTACCGTTGCGCGAAAGGAAGAAAAATGAGCGTCCCGGTATTGGAAGTCCAGGACCTGACTGTTGAATACGTCAGCGATGAACGTGCCGTGCGCGGTGCGGACCGGGTCAGCTTCACCATCCACTCCGGTGAGATCTTTGGCCTGGCCGGGGAATCTGGCTGTGGCAAGTCGACCATTGCCAACTCGATCATGCGCTTATTGAAAGATCCTGCCCGGATCACCCACGGCAAGATCCTCTTCGACGGCAAAGATGTGTTGGGCATGGCCGAGGCAGAACTTCGCGCATGGCGTTGGAACAATGTCGCCATGGTGTTCCAGTCAGCTATGAACTCGTTGAATCCGGTCACCCGGATTGGCGAGCAATTTGTTGACGTGATCCGCACACATCGTGGTGGTACCCGTGCCGCAGTAATGCAGCGCGCTGAAGAGCTGCTGAAAATGGTGCGCATTGATCCAGCGCGTTTGCGCGCCTACCCGCATCAGCTTTCTGGCGGACAGCGTCAGCGCATCGTCATTGCCATGGCCTGTGCGCTGAACCCTCGATTGTTGATCCTTGATGAACCAACCACGGCACTGGACGTGGTGGTGCAGCAAGAGATTCTGGAGCAGATCCGTGAACTGCAAAAAGAATTGGGCTTTGCCATCCTGTTTATCACTCACGACATGTCGTTGATGCTGGAACTCTCGAACCGCATTGGCATCATGTACGGAGGCCGCATTGTTGAGCTGGCGCCATCAGGCATCCTGCGCCATGGTTCCCGCCATCCCTATACCCAGGCGCTGCTTGGTGCGTTCCCACCGTTGCACGGACCAAAGGTCAAACTCACTGGACTGGCAGAAGGCGTCAAATTCACGAATGTCCAGGACTTGGAAGACATCGGCGAAGGCCATTGGGTTGCACCGAGTAATCAACCAGTGCTGTCGCAAGGAGAAGCGCTATGACTACAACGACAACAGAAAAGACCGCAATTAGCCCGGCCGTGAACATCCGTTCACTGAGCAAGTCCTACAACAGCTCATCGCTCTTCAGCCGCAAGAAGGTTCCTGCTTTGAGGAATGTTGACCTGGAGATTCAGCGCGGAGAAATCGTCGCTCTGGTGGGGGAGTCGGGCTCTGGCAAATCCACATTGGCGCGTTGCTTGGCCCTGCTTGAGACTCCGGATTCCGGAGAAGTTTTAGTTAATGGGCAGAACATTGCCGGGCTCAACGGCGCAGCCGCCCGCGAGTACCGCAGTGAAGTGCAGATGGTCTTCCAAGATCCATTCGGATCGTTGAATCCGACCTTTCGCGTGGAGCACATTTTGGAACGTTCCCTGGCTTTGCATCAGCCCGAGTTCAAGTCGAAGCGCAGCGAAATGGCCAAATTGGTCAGCACCGTGGGGCTTAGTCCGGACGTGCTCTCCTCCTTCCCGCATGAGCTCTCCGGCGGGCAACGCCAGCGTATCGCCATCGCCCGTGTCCTGGCAGCCAAGCCCAGTGTCATCCTGGCGGACGAGCCTACTTCCATGCTTGACGTATCCGTGCGCATTGGCGTCCTGAACCTGCTGCATAAGCTCCGCGACGAGCGCGGGATCGCCATCCTGTACGTAACCCATGATTTGGCCTCGGCCCGCTACTTGTCGGATCGAATTGCGGTGCTCAACGAAGGACGAATTGTAGAGTCCGGGGAATCCGTGCAGCTGCTGGAGAACCCGAGGCATCCATACACCCAGCTTCTCGTTGGAGCCGTGCCTAATCCAGACCGCGATGGCAGCCTCGACGCTTCCAAGCGTGCTGTCCTGCGTGAGCAAATCGCACGCTGGTCAAGCAGTTCAAATTTGAAAAAGCATGTCATCGATGAAGCCAACCAGCACTGGGTGCTGGCTGACGAAAGTGAAACGATTTGAATCTGAATACGAACAGCGTGGCCAATGCTGGTCCGTCTCGTCGAAGCATCGTGACCACTCTGGCCTCCGCGACCGCCTTGGGCCTGACCGGTCTTGGCGCGGGAACAACTCACGCTGCACCGGCGACCCCGCGAACAGAAACAGGGAATAATGTGTCCAGCGCGATGAGCTACCGTCCCAGCTACCACTTCAGCGTTCCGGACAATTGGAAAAATGACCCGCAACGTCCCATCTACCTGGACGGTGAATACCTGTATTACTACCTGTACAACGAGGATTACATCCTTGGCGGCGCGGGTACGAGCTGGCGCCTGACGACCACCACTGATCACGTGAATTTCACTGACCATGGCGTCGCCATCAGCAAGCATGACAGTCCAAATGGCGACTGCTGGTCAGGGTCAATTGTCATTGATGAAAACAACACCGCTGGCTACGGGAAGAACGCCCTCATAGCACTGGTAACCCAGGCGCCTGGGAACGAACAAGCACAGTTCCTCTGGTACTCCACGGACAAGGGACGCTCGTTCAAGCCAGGCGGTACCAAACCGGTTCTGGCTAACCCTGGCCAAGAAGCATTCCGCGATCCGAAGGTCATCTGGCATGAGCAAACCTCCCGCTGGGTCATGCTGAACGCAGAGGGTGATCGTCTTGGAATTTACGTTTCGCCGAACCTGAAGCGGTGGAAGCGTACCAGCGAATTTGTGCGGACCAACTTGGGCATTCTCGAATGCCCGGACCTATTCCAGATTCGGGCCTCGGATGGAACACAACACTGGGTGCTAGGCACGAGCGCCAACGGCAAACCACGTGATTTGCCGGCTACCTATGCCTATTGGCTGGGCGAATTTGATGGCAGGGCCTTCACTGCCAAGGACGATGACCCGCAGTGGCTGGACTGGGGATTCGACTTCTACGGAGCGGTCACCTATCCGGATCACCGTGCCGATGGCAGCGTCAACCCCGAGCTGCGCCGTGCCATCGGCTGGAACAACTTCTGGGATTACCCGCACAATGCTCCGAGCATGGCCACCGATGGCTATAACGGTGACGACATGATTGTGCGCGAAATCCGCTTGATTGCCGGCTCCGAAGGCTACTACTTCGCTTCGGTTCCGGTGGCTGAACTGGCGCAGCTGGCTGGCCCGAGCACCAGCCTGGGCAGCCCAACAGTTTCCAGCGAGCAGGTCTTGACCTTCTCCAGCAGCGCCTATGAGCTGGAATGCGACTTGAACTGGGACCCCGCGGATCCACCTGAGAACATCGGATTCGAGATATGCAGGGCACAGACCGGCACCCGCCACGTGGCCACCGGGCTTTACCTGGCCGGCGGGTTCGCCTACGTGAACCGCAAGCCAAGCTTCCACCCGGGGGACAAGAGCGAAACCAAGAGCCCGCTGGAAGTACCCGGAGGGAAAATCAAGGTGCGGATCCTGGTTGACCGCTCCAGCGTCGAAGTGTTCTTTGGCGACGGACGGATAGTTCATTCGCATCGAGTGTTCCCCCTGGCATCAGATTCCGGGATAAAGCTTTTCGTCTCCGGAGGCAAGGCAACGTACAAGAATCTCACGGTGCGCAACCTGAGCTTCGCATAGAAAAACGGGCAGGTGCCCAGGAAATGAATTTCCTGGGCACCTGCCCGTTTCGACTCCTTCGAAGTGCATTAGCTGGCCTGAACTACTGGATTCTTCAGCTCCCCGATGCCCTGGATCTTGCAAATGACGTCATCGCCCGCGGCAATTGGCCGGGACTTGGCAGGGAAACCGGTCAAGATGAGATCGCCCGGTTGCAGGGTCATGAATCCGCTGAGGTAAACCAGGATCTCTTCAACGCCCCACCCGAGATTCTGAGTGGTCGAGGTCGCAAGAGCCTCGCCATTGTGCACGATGCCGACTTCCAGATCGCTGTCATCTAAGCCGGCAACAATCCACGGGCCCACCGGAGTGAAGGTATCAGGGCTCTTGGCGCTGATCCACAGCTCATCAGCCTTTTGGGCGTCACGGTCCGTCACGTCATTGCCGATGGTTACACCGAGAACAGCTTCACGGGCATTTTCCAGCGTGAGGTTCTTGGTGGGCCGACCAATGACGATTGCCAACTCTGCTTCCGGATCAACGCGTGCACCGCTATCGTCCAGCTTTATGGCGTCCATAGGACCCACGACCGAGCTGGCTGCCTTGTGGAAGGCTTGCGGCGGCAAGGCGCGGCCTGGTGCCCCGGTGTTGTGCGCCATCCCGAAGATGTTCGTTGGGTTGCAGGGGGATAGGAGATCAAACTGCTCTTCGGCTACCAGGTCATCGATGTGCCAGCCTGGCCGTGCAGGGCTATTCTGATTCGATCGCGAGCCAGCGAATGGTGAAGCGACGACTTTCCACATGCGGCCTTCCGCAGAATCGAAATCAGCAGCGTCATTGCGGACAAAAAATTGTTCGGCGATTGCTGATGGTCCACTGTCTTTGGGGCGAACGCGCGCGATTCGGTAAACGGCTTCAGGCATGTTCGAATCCTACCTACTGAAGCGGGGTGGTCCTGTGGTTGGCGATGTTTTGTGTCCTGGGCAGAGCGCTTTGCCGTCCACGGCCACGGGCCTGCGATTCTTGTTCAATGCCGTCTTCCACCGATGGGCCATGGGCCAGTGCGATGTAAGACGGGCCACATAAATCGCGTTCTCAAACGTCAAACGTCTAATGTTTAGGAGTGAGCGTCAATTCAACTGGACCATCGAGCCAGCCACCAGTTCAAGAAGCCCTAAAGCCTGCATGGAGGGCGAATCTCCTAGCGGTTGTGGCCGTCATCCTTGTCGGCCTGAACCTGCGCATGGGAATCGCGTCGGCACCGCCGTTGTTCCATGACCTTCAAGAGCTGATGGGGTACGGGACCTTCGTCGCCTCCCTGTTGCCAACCATTCCGGTGTTGTGCTTTGCGGTGGCTGGAGCAGCGACCAGCACGTTGCTTCGGCGGACGGGCCTTGAGCTTGGAATAGCCCTTTCCCTGTTGTTGCTTACGGCCGGATTGGCGCTGCGCGTTGCTGATTCAACGTGGGCCCTACTGGGCGGAACGGTAGTAGGCATGTGCGGGCTGGCTGTTTGCAATGTCGCCATGCCCTCGTTCATCCGCCAATATCATGGGAACCGCGCGGCTACGATGACGGCGGCCTACACGACCACCATGTCCATTGGAGCAACCCTGGCCTCATCGATCAGCGTCCCGCTGGCCGCCAAGGCAGGTTCGCCGACAACAGCTTTGGCCCTGTGGGCAATTCCGGCCTTCATGGCACTGCTGGTCTTCATACCGCTGGCATTCTCGAGCAAGCGGGCCACCGTCTCACCGGGTGCCCACGTCTCTCCCTGGGCCTTGCTGGCTACGCGCAAGGGCCTGCTCTTCACCACAGTGTTCGGCATCCAGTCCTTGCTGGTCTACACGGTGGTCAGCTGGTTGCCCCACATTCTGATATCCAGGGGGCTGGAACCGGTCGCAGCGGGCTTGATGCTGGGAATCGTTCAGGGCGTCAGCATTCTTGCCGTCCTGGCGGTGCTCTGGATGGCTTCGAAGCCGGGGTTGCAACGCGCCGCTTTCGTATTGACTGCCAGTTGCTCGGTCCTGGGCTTCACTGCCTTGCTGTTCTTGCCGGTGGAATTGTCGCTGTTGACCTCGCTTCTGATCGGCCTTGGATTCGGGGTGTTCCCGCTGGTCATGCTCATGCTCAGCCGCAGCGGGGGCAGTGCAGAAGAAACCACGGCCCTGTCCACCGTGGCGCAATCCGTTGGCTACCTGATTGCCGCTATCGGCCCCTTTGCCCTGGGCATTATGCAAGGCGCCCTGGGGTCATGGACGACCGGTTTGGTGATCATCCTGGCCTGCGCCGTGGTGCAGCTGCTGTTTTGCTACAAGCTCGGGGGTCTTCGCCAGGATCATGATTCACGGCACCTCGTTGAGGTGGATGCGGCATCCGAGAAGGGACAGGCATGAGTGCCACGCAGATGCGACGGCCCCTGGCCGATGAAGTAGCCGCCAAGCTGCAAGACGCGGTCGCCCGGGGGCGCTGGCCGGTTGGCGAGCGCATTCCTTCCGAGCCCGAGCTGATGGCGGAGTTCGGCATTTCGCGCGGCACCCTGCGCGAAGCCATCAAGGCCTTGGCGCGCACCGGCATGTTCGAAGTCCGCCGGGGTGACGGGACCTACGTTCGGGCCACCAATGAGATCAGCGGCACCGCGCAGCGGATCTACCGCGAGCATTCGGACCGTGACGTGCTGCAGGTTCGTTTTGCTCTCGACACCCAATCGGCGAGGCTCGCCGCCCATGCGGCCGATGCGCATGTTGTCCAGCTTTTGCGCGCGCTCTTGGCGCAACGCGATGACGCGTGGACGGCGCGGGACTTTCAAGCATGGTCGCAGGCCGATTGGCAGTTCCATCTGGAAGTGGCGCGTGCCTCTGGGGTCCCGCTGATGCATGAGATCTATGAAGGATTCGGCGATGTTTTCCATGGTGCCAAGATGGTCCAACGGCTCGCTGATGGGTTTGATGGCTGCCTGCGCGAGGGGCATGAAACGCTCGTTGACGCCATCGAAGCCGGAGACCCTGATGCTGCGGCCAGAACAGTGATCGAGAATCTTGACTACTGCATGAGCTGGATGCCATAGCTGCCAAGGCGGCCACTGCTGTTCCGGTGCTGTCTGGGTAATTTCCCAGCGGCCGCTTTCCTTTGCGGGTTTAATCAGGAAAATGTCTTGTGAGCTTGGCGACATTTTGCTTTCCCGCACCGCCTGGCGGGCAGGTTGGCAGCGGGGTGCGACTCCCGGAAATCAGCGTAATAAATAGCCTGGCAATGCAATTTTCGATCGCCACTTAGCTCAAAATAAGAAGTTGACAATACTCAACCTTTTTTAGATGGTTGAGTAATGTCAACTTCTGCACCGCCTTTAGAAACCGAGGCAAAACCTGCAGCCGCCATGAAGCCGGCGCAGGTAATGCTTTCCATCTCAGGCCTGATGGCCGCGATGTTCACCGTATTGGTGTCATCGACGGTGATCGCCACGCCAATGCCATTGATCGTTGCCGACCTCCACGGCACGAATACCCAGTACACCTGGGTGCTGGTTGCGGCTTTCCTTTCCATGACCGTCACCACCCCGATCTGGGGCAAGCTCTCCGATATCTTCAACCGCAAGGTGATGCTGCAAATTGCCTTGGTCATCTTCGTAGCCGGTACCGTAGCGGCTGGCTTCTCCAGCCAGATCGGCGGCGATACCCATGAGGGCGCGATGTCATGGCTGATTGGCTGGCGCCTGGTCCAGTCGGTTGGCACCGGTGGACTGATGGCCCTGGTCCAGGTGGTGATCGCAGACATCATTTCGCCTCGCGAGCGTGGCAAGTACATGGGCATCATGGGTGCCGTGATGGCTGTTGGGCAGATTGGCGGCCCGCTGCTCGGCGGCGTTATTGCCGATAATTGGGGCTGGGAATGGTGCTTCTTCGTCTGCGTTCCTTTCGCTGTTGGCGCATTGATCCTGATCCAGGCCACCTTGCGCATAAAGCACGTAAAGGGAACCACGAAGATCGACTTCCTCGGCTCGGCACTGATCATTGCGGGCATCAGCCTGCTGCTGATCTGGATCAGCCTCGGCGGCAAGACCCCGGACTCCGGCGGATTTGCCTGGGACTCCTCGCAGAGCATCACCATGGCCGCTGCTGCCGGCGTGCTGATCATTGCCACCGTGCTCTGGGAACTGCATGTCAAGGAACCCATCATCCCGATCCGCCTTTTTGCCCAGCGCACTTTTGCGTTGGCATCCATCGCATCGGTCGCCGTGGGCGTCACCATGTTCGGCACCTCGGTCTTCCTGAGCCAGTACCTGCAGCTCGCCCGAGGATTCACGCCCACACACGCAGGCCTGCAGACCCTGCCAATGGTTCTTGGCTCCATGTTCGGTGCCATTATCGTCGGCCAGCTGATCTCGCGCACCGGCCGCTGGAAGAAGTATGTTGTCGGTGGCGGCGTGGTGCTCAGCGTTGGCCTGTACCTGATGTCGCGAATCGACTACGACACCCCGCTGTGGTTCGTTGACCTGGGCATGTTCCTGCTCGGTTTGGGCTCCGGCGTACTGATGCAGAACCTGGTGCTGGTCACGCAGAACTCCCTGCCGCCACGCATGATTGGTGCCGGTTCCGGTGCCATCGCCTTCTTCCGCAGCCTTGGCGGCACCATTGGCGTCTCCGTTCTGGGTTCCGTCTTGGGCACCCAGGTGGCTGACAAGATGAAGGACGGCCTGGCCAAGGCCGTCGAGGAGATCAACAAGGCAGCCGGTGTTCCGCAGCTCCTGGTTGATAATCCTGATTGCGCCGACAGCCTCAAGTCATTGGGCAGCGGCACCGTGCCCGCGGTGAATGACCTGTGCGAACCAGTGCGCGCCGTCGTGGAAAGCTCCTACGGCCAGTCCATCGCCTTCCTGTTCTTGCTGGTAGTCCCACTGGCGATCGTCACCTTGATCTGTGCCATCTTCCTCCCGAACAAGCCGCTGTCCAAGAAGTCCGCTTCGGAGCAAATCGAAGAGGAGCTGGGCGGAGAACTTTCCGCACTGGAGCCTGCTGAACGCGGAGGCCGTGGCTACGAGGAGCTCGTTGCCACCGGGGCCATCGCTCTTCCTTCCGAGGATGAACTGAGCGAGGCCCGTCGCCAGGTGCGCCAGGCTCGCCGGATGGATGAGCGCGATCTTGCCGAGCAGGTCATGCGCACCCGCAATGCCCAGCAGGGCACTGGTGCCAACACTGATGTTCGCCAGCCAGGCACCGAGCCGACCATCTCCCAGCCGCTGGAGGCAGCGGAGATTGACGCCCATCACGAGTCCGCTCGCGTTGAATTCATGGTGGAAGAGCTCCAAACCACGCTGGAAAAGGCCCGTGCCGCCCATGCCCAGATAGAAGAGCAGGTCGGCGACGTCGTCCAGGCGTTGAAATCCTATGACCAGCGATTGAATGTTCTGGGGGAGCGCGTGGATGACACCGAGCGCGTTCAGCGTGAACTGCAGCTGCAGGCCCGAGCCGAGCGTCGTGCTGTCAGCAGGATGCAGGGGCGCCACGCTGCTGGGGCCGGCAACACCGAACCAAAAGCTGCTGACGAGCCTGTCGCGCCATCACCTGCAGTCGAGGAACCATCAGGCGGTGCGACAGAGCCGAATCGGAGTGAGCAGTCGTGAACGACGCCAACGGTGCGGCGCTAGATGACATCGAAGCAGCATTCGCCAGGCTGGCTCCCGCAATCAAGGAGCGCATGGCTCACAACGCCAGGAAGTTCCATCCTGAACTGCGTGGCGCCGGGTTCTCGGTGTTGCGGGCAGTGCTGCTGTGCGCACTGCGCCGTCCCGGAGAGGACCTGACGGTTTCCGATTTGGTTGCTGGCTGCCACATGGACAAGTCGGTGGTCTCACGGCAGCTCAAGGACCTGAAGCAATGGGGCCTGATTCAGCTGGAGCGTTCGGAGCATGATGCACGGGTGTATTTGGTCAGCCCCACCGAGTTCGCGCTCGATCGATTCAAGGAGATCAAGCGGTCCACGCGTTCCGAGTACTGGAACATCTTCGCAGCGTGGGATCCGCGAGATGTCTCGGAACTCGCATCGCTCCTCTTGCGTTTCTCTGAACAAGTGGAAGAGCGCTTCCGCGACTAGGCGTTGACATAGCAGAAGCAAAGCCCACGGGCGGTTCCCGATCATTGATCGGGAACCGCCCGTGGGCTTTGTGCGTATAGGCAATGCTCAACCAGGAAGGAACGCTAGCGACTTACTTCGACTTCGCTTGCAACGAACCGCAGAAAATACGCGACTGCGTTTCCAGTCCCGAATGCCAGCCAATGCAGAAGCTCGCGCGGCAATTGTTTGCTTCTGGCCTGGGCTGGTGCTGGTGCTGGTGCGTTGCTTGTCCCTCAGAACAAGCTCAAGCGCCTACCGTACAGTGACGTAGAACTTCCATACGTTGGGTCCAACGCGGTTGCCGTAGCGGTCGGTGTCGTAATAGATGAAGCACTGGCTAGAACGGGTCCATGAAGAATTCATGGTGAGGCGTTTGGTATTGCACGCGTCAAAAGTCGAGTAGTCGGTGGGATAGAGGTAGGTATAGCCTGCTTGGGCGGGCAGCGCTACGGCGGTTAGCCCTCCCACAGCGAGCGCTATGGCGGCCGTTGAGACAGCCAAGCGGGCAAGTGCTTTCTTCATCATGATTGTGCCTTCCAGTATTCGTGAACGGTCATCGCGACTCAGTATAACCACGAATTGGATTAAAGGGCAGGGGTGCGGCGCATCAGCTGGTACAGGAAGGTGCAACCACCGGATGGGTCTGGGTGTCCTGCGAACGGAATTTTCAATGGCTGATGGCGATGAATGTTCGTCAATCGCAAGTTTGCTAGTGATTGCTGTAGGCGTCAGCAGCAGGCCACTTGAGTCCGCCACCGTCTTGGCGAACTGCGAACCTCTTGTGCGTAAATCCGTGTCAGGAATTGAATAGGCAAAGGGCGGCTGGAAAAATCCAGCCGCCCTTGTCGTTGAAGAATTGTGGCTAGTTTTAGACGGCCTTCATCCGCGCCACGTTATCGCGCACGACGGCATGGAAGTCCCCGCCAGACGAAGCGAAGACTTTGCGCTGGCGCTGGTACTCGGCGCCGGATTCAATCAGGCTGATGATGCCCTGCAGCTCCTTGGAGCAGCCCAGCTGTTCAGCAACCGGAGCTAGGCGCTTGACCTCGGCGCGCAGGTGATCGGTCACGAGCATTTCATCGCCCTGGGCGTTCAAGATGATGATGGCGTCCAAGCCATAACGGGCCGCGCGCCACTTGTTCTCCACGCGGAACCACGCTGGCATGATCGGGATCTTGTAGCCGGCTTCAATCGACATCGACATGTCATGGACCAGGCACTGGGTCAACGCGGTAATCGCGGCGATGTCTTCCAGCGAACTCAAGCCATCACAGATGCGCATTTCAACGGTTCCAAAACGTGGCACAGGGCGAACGTCCCAGCGGATTTCCGAGACGTCGTCAATCACGCCGGTGTGCAGCATGTCTGCGATGTGGGATTCGTATTCAGACCATGAATTGAAGTGGAAGGGGATGCCGGCCGCGGGCAGCTGCTGGAACATCAGTGAACGCTGCGAAGCGTAACCAGTATCTTCCCCACCCCAGTACGGGCTGGAAGCGCTGAGCGCCTGGAAGTGCGGCTGGTAGTTGATCAGGCCATCGGTGATGGGCAGAGCCTTGTCGCGGCTGTCCAAGCCAACGTGAACGTGTACGCCATAGATCACCATCTGGCGCCCCCACCACTGGGTCCGGTCGATGAGCTTGGCGTAGCGGTCCTTGTCGGTAACCGGCTGCAAGGTCGGCGCCGCAAAAGGGTGGGATCCAGCGGAGTAGAGGTCCACTCCATGATCACCGGCAACGTCATTGAGCATGCGCACGTTGGTGCGCAATTCTTCGGTGGCACCGGCAACGGTGTTGTGCACTCCGGTGACTACCTCAACGGTATTCATCAGGAGTTCAGGCTTGACCGTTGGATGCTCATCCTCGTGGCCCAGTCCTGCATCTTCCTTAAGCTGATCAAGCACTTTTTCGGCTACCGAGCACAAGTCCGCATCTTCGCGATTGACCAAGGCGATTTCCCATTCAACACCGATGGTGGATTGGGCAGATTGGGCGAACTCGATTTTTTGCACGGCGCTCCTAGTGATGACGTCTCGGACGGATTGCTCCGGAGCCGAGAAACAGGACTGGAAATTCACCGAAAATCGATGTTCCTCCATACCTATTCTATGTAGTGCAACTCATCGGGCGGGATACCCAGCCGATGGGAGGTGCATCACCCTAGATTAGTGAGGCGAGACCTCGAACGCCACACGTTTCTCTCCAATGCGTGCCAGCATCAATGTTGCCCGGTTCTTTGCGCCCTTGGGTGCGCCGGCCAGGAGGATCTTGCGAAGTTCCTCTGGAGTTGCGTCAACACCACGCTTCTTGATGTCCAAGGTGCCAATTCCATTGGCCTTGACCCAGTTGCGAAGCTTCTTCACGTTGTAGTCGTGGACTGCCAGCACGTTGTAGCCCCGCGCGAAAGGCGTCGCGATTTGTTCCTCGTGGGTGAAGTACGCAATATGCTCATCGAGCAGATGTCCGCCGGTGCTTTCCAAGAGCTTGGAGATCAGGTGCGAGCGGATGACTGCACCGTCGGGTTCGTAGATGTGCGCTGCCAGCTCGCCCACGTCGGCCACCGGATCCTCCTTGGCAGCAATGTCGCTGGTGAGCTCATGCGCACCATCCTTGTCGATCACCAGCGCGGCGCGCGCAACATTCTCGCGCTTGAGCTTGCCGAACCACAGGCAGGCTTCGATGACCGAGCCGTGGTCTGAAATCCACACGGACTCCGCATTGGCAGGAATGGCTTCATGCGGCAGGCCCGGGCCCAGCTTGACACCGACGTCGAGCCCAGAGTCCACGAGCTTCTCAACAAATGACAGGGGAGGGGAGAAGGCTTCTGGATCAAAGAGCCGGCGGGTGCTGCCAGCAATATCGGTGCGCCGTGCTGGATCCAGCCAGACACCGTCGATTCCGGCGAGGTCGGTTTCTTCGGCACCGCCGTGAATCACAGTGGCATTCTCAAAGGGCATCAGGTTCAAGGTGGTGGCTGCAGCCGTAGTTTCATCCTTCTCCACCGCGGTCACCTGCAATCCGGCGCTGGCCAGCGCGATGGAGTCCGTGCCAATTCCGCAACCGAGGTCTGCCACGTGAGTGGCCCCGGCCTTGGTGAAGCGCTGCGCGTGCAAGCCTGCAATGGTCAAGCGTGTTGCCTGTTCCAGGCCTGCTGGCGTAAAGATCAGGGAATCAGCGAAGGGCCCGAATTTCACTCGTGCTTTGAAGCGAAGCTCTGATTGCGCAATGACGGCGCGGACCACCTGGGGGTCGTGGCCTTCTTTGCGCAGTTTTTCGTTCAATGTCCACGCGGCATCCTTGGAAGCAACCATGGATGGATCAATGGTGGAGAGCAATTGCCATCCGTCCGCGGAAAGCAGAGCGGCGAATTGTTCGTTGAGCGTTGAGTCGTTAGAAGCCTGGGCCATAGTTCAAGCCTAGCGTTGATGCTTTGCCTCTTCGTTCGCGGGACCCATTGCGGCCGATTGGCTGTTGTGAGCTATGTGACATAACGGCGTCATATTCGGATTCTTTTGATCGTCTCGAAGTTCAGGCAGGGCGGTTCAAGATGACGCATCCGCTCGTTCCGAGCGTCGATCCGGGTACGGGGATTATGAAGCGGGCTTTTCCCTTGGGTAAGTGATGCTATTTCATGGAACGTCATTTGTTTAGCAAGCGTAATCCTTTGTGGAAACCTCCAAGAGCTTCTGGCAGGTAGCGCTTTGGCTGATTTACAGTCTGCCGTTCAGTTTGGCTTGATCGACAGGTGCATCGCTGGCCTTGCTTGGCAAAGCTGAAATGCACGCGGAAAAACTGAAGTGACTCAGGTCGCATTCGCGCTCGCTTTGGTGTTCCATGGCACCTGTGAAGAAATCTATGCAGCGAACGACGATGGCGTCGAGCAATCAATCGCCCCTAGGCGCCAAGGGCATGAGCGACCCTGCGCCGCTGGCCCAGAATCAACTCAAGCGAGGCATGAGCAGCCGCCACCTGCAGATGATTGCCATCGGCGGGTCTATCGGTACCGGCTTGTTCGTCGCCTCGGGCGGAACCATCGCGCAGTCCGGGCCGGGCGGCGCCTTGGTGGCCTATGCGGCAGTGGGCCTGATGGTCTATCTGCTGATGCAGTCGCTGGGGGAGATGACCGCCAAGATCCCCGTGGCTGGTTCATTCCAGACCTTCGCCACCCGCTTCGTCTCGCCGTCCTTCGGCTTCGCCATTGGCTGGAACTACTGGTTCAACTGGGCCATCACCGTTGCGGCCGAGCTCGTAGCGGCAGGCATCGTCATGAGCTTCTGGTTGCCCGATGTCCCCGGATGGGTCTGGGCTGGGCTCTTCCTGGCAGCATTGACTGCACTGAACGCGCTATCGGCCAAGGCCTTTGGCGAAGGCGAATTCTGGCTGGCGTTGATCAAGGTAGTTACTGTGATCGCCTTCCTGGCTGCCGGCGTTCTGATGATCTTTGGCGTTCTTGGATCACAGGTTGATCCATTGGCCAACTGGAAGGAAGGCAAAGACGTTTTCCATGGCGGCTGGCTTTCGATTATCTCGGTCTTCATGATTGCCGGGTTCTCTTTCCAGGGCACGGAACTGGTGGGTGTGGCCGCCGGTGAAGCCAAGGATCCGCGGCGCGAAGTGCCCAAGGCCATCCGCCGGGTCTTCTGGCGCATCATGCTGTTCTACATTGGCGCCATCTTCATCATCGGATGCCTGATCCCATTCGCTGATCCGAGCCTGCTGGCCAGCGGCGAAGCTGACGTTGCTTCCTCGCCATTTACCCTGGTCTTCGAGCGCGCCGGCATTGCCTTCGCGGCAGCTGCTATGAACGCTGTCATCCTCACCGCTATCCTCTCTGCAGGCAATTCGGGCCTCTACGCGTCAACCCGCATGCTCTACTCGATGGCCCATGATGGCAAAGCGCCAAAGGTCTTCGGGAAGACCAATTCCCGGGGTGTGCCGGTTATGGCCTTGCTGGCAACTGCCGCCGTGGGCCTCTTCGGCTTCCTGACCGCATTGGTGGGCCAGGGTGCTGCCTATACCTGGCTGCTGAATGTTTCTGGCCTGTGCGGTTTCATTGTCTGGGTGGGTATTGCGGTCTCGCACTATCGCTTCCGCCGCGGCTATCTGGCCCAGGGGTACAGCGTCAAGGACCTGCCTTACCGTGCACCATTCTTCCCGCTGGGTCCCATCGTGGCGTTCTTGATGCTCATTGCAGTGATTGTCGGCCAAAACTACCAGGCAGTCCTGGCCGGGCACGGGCTGGAAGTGCTTTCTTCCTACATCGGCTTGCCGCTGTTCCTGGGCCTGTGGCTGGGGCATCGCATGATGACCAAGTCCAAGATGGTCAAGCTCTCCGATATGGATCTCACTGCTCCAGAGGACATTGAAGAGTCGGCCGCTGTGCGCTCTGCGCGAACCGGTGTGACGAACTAAGGGGCTTGATTAGCACTCGCCTTGACCGAGTGCTAAATCTCGTCCTAAAGTCAGTGGTGGAAGTTCTGCATGCATCGTGCTTGCAGAACCACCGCCTGACTGGATACCACCAACTGGCACCGCGACGACGGTTGGTCCAATGCCATAGGGCGCACCCCTACCACCATTGGTTCATACACGAAAAGGAGAGACCATGTCTGTCTCCATCAAGCCGCTCGAAGACCGCATTGTCATCAAGCAGGTCGAAGCCGTAACCACCACCGCTTCGGGCCTTGTTATCCCAGACTCCGCCAAGGAAAAGCCACAGGAAGGCACCGTTGTTGCAGTAGGCCCAGGCCGCATCGACGACAAGGGCAACCGCGTTCCTGTAGACGTTGCTGAAGGCGACGTAGTCCTGTACTCGAAGTACGGCGGAACCGAGGTCAAGGTCGGCAACGAAGAGTACCTGGTGCTCTCGGCTCGCGACGTACTGGCAGTCGTCGTAAAGTAACGCCAACCTCTCTAAAGTTTCAGGAGAAAATGCATGGCTAAGCAGCTAGCATTCAACGAGGAAGCGCGACGCGCACTCGAAGCGGGCATCGATAAGCTCGCAAACACGGTGAAGGTCACCCTCGGCCCACGAGGCCGTAACGTGGTGCTTGCCAAGACCTGGGGCGCCCCGACCATCACCAACGATGGTGTCACGATTGCTCGTGATATCGATCTTGAAGATCCATACGAGAACCTTGGCGCGCAGCTGGCCAAGGAAGTAGCCACCAAGACCAATGACGTAGCAGGCGACGGCACCACCACCGCCACCGTTCTCGCCCAGGCCCTGGTCAAGGAAGGCCTGAAGAACGTTGCCGCCGGTGCAGCACCAGGCGATGTTCGCAAGGGCATCGAGCTGGCTACCGAGGTTGTTTCCGAGGCGCTGGCAGCCAACGCTGTTGCCGTGGCCGACAAGGTTGCCAACGTTGCCGCGATCTCCGCCCAGTCGGATGAAATCGGCGAACTGCTGGCCGAGGCTTTCAAGACTGTTGGCACCGACGGTGTCATCACCATCGAGGAATCCTCCACCACCGCTACCGAATTGGTAGTGACCGAGGGCATGCAGTTCGACAAGGGCTACCTCTCGCCTCAGTTCATCACCGACCAGGAGCGCCAGGAAGTTGTCCTGGAAGACGCCCTGATCCTGATCAACCCTTCCAAGATCTCCACCGTGGCAGAATTCCTGCCACTGCTGGAAAAGGTTCTTGAAGCCAAGAAGCCACTGCTGATCATTGCCGAGGATGTTGAGGGCGAAGCCCTGTCCACCCTGGTGGTCAACAAGCTGCGTGGCCTGCTGAACGTGGTTGCCGTCAAGGCTCCAGGCTTCGGCGACCGCCGCAAGGCCATGATGCAGGATCTGGCCATCCTCACCGGTGCCCAGGTTGTCTCCCCGGAACTGGGCTTGTCCCTGGACCAGGTAGGCACCGAGGTTCTTGGCTCGGCACGCCGCGTCACCATCACCAAGGATTCCACCACCATCGTTGATGGCTCGGGAACCGAGGAAGATGTTGCTGAGCGCGTAGCCCAGCTGAAGGCTGAGCTGAACCGCACCGATTCGGAGTGGGACCGCGAGAAGCTCTCCGAGCGCCTGGCCAAGCTGGCTGGCGGCATCGGCGTGATCAAGGTGGGTGCTTCCACCGAGGTCGAGCTGAAGGAGCGCAAGCACCGCATCGAGGACGCAGTGTCCTCCACCCGTGCCGCTTTGGAAGAGGGCATCGTTGCCGGTGGCGGTACCGCACTGGTCGACGCACTGACCTCGCTGGATTCCGACGCTCGCGTCACCGGCCTGGAAGGCGACGTCGCCGCAGGTGTGGCCATTGTGCGCCGCGCACTGGTGCAGCCGCTGTTCTGGATCGCTACCAACGCCGGCTTCGACGGTGCAGTAGTTGTATCCAAGGTGGCAGAGTCCCCAGCCAACGAGGGCTTCAACGCCAAGTCCGGCGTCTACGAGAACCTGCTGAATGCAGGTGTCATCGACCCGGTCAAGGTCACCCGTTCGGCGCTGCGCAACGCGGCATCGATCGCAGCCCTGGTGCTGACCACCGAAACCCTGGTTGCCGAAAAGGCTTCCGAGGTTGCGGAAGAAGCGCACAGCCACTAGTCAGCTGTGACGGCCTTGAAGCCGCCGCCGGACCACGTTTACTCGTGGACCGGCGGCGGCTTTTTGTTTATCCCAAATCCGCTGGCAGGTGGGCGATAGGTGAATTCGCGGCCATTGGCACGTGATGAGTATCAACGCGCCGAAAAAGTTTGAACCGGTTCGCCACGACAAGCCATTAATCCCGCGCACGTCATCGCCCTACAGTCTTTGCATTTAATGCCTTGAGGGGGACCAGGGGAGCGCACTTCTGCAGGTGGCCCACAGCGTCGATTGATAATATGGATGGTTGTCTGACGTGTCAAGATCCATGCTGCCGATGACGTGCCCGAGTTCCCGACGGAAGCCTAGCCTGTGACTCACACCCTCGATCAGCCCCGGAACAGTACCAAAAGTGCCGGTTTCCGGGTCGACTTGCAGGGCCTGCGCGCCCTCGCAGTGCTGCTGGTGATGTGTTATCACATCTGGTTCTCCAAGGTTTCCGGTGGAGTGGACATCTTCCTGATGCTCTCCGCGTTTTTCCTCACCTCATCCACCGCACGCAGGATATCCCACGGTGAACGCCCGCCATTGATCACCGGCTGGCTCCACCGCTTCTCCCGGCTCATCCCGCAAGCTGCGGTAGTCATTGTCAGCGTGGTGGTTGCCGCCTGGATCATTTTGCCCAGCACTCGATGGCTGGAACTCATCGACCAGTCCAGGGCCTCGCTGTTCTATCAACAGAATTGGTATCTGGCCAACCACCAGGTCGACTACTACGCCTTCAATACTTCCTCGGCCTCGCCACTGCAGCATTTCTGGTCGCTGTCGGTGCAGGGCCAGATCTTCATTCTCTGGCCGGTGGTCCTGGCGGTCAGCGCTTTGGTCTGGAAGCTGTTCTTCTCCCGCTTCAACTTCGCGTGGGTGGCAGGAGCGTTCTTCAGCGCCATCTTCATTGGCTCGCTGGCCTTCTCCATCAACATCACCGCCAATAACCAGCAGGTTGCCTATTTCAACACCGGTGCCCGGCTGTGGGAATTCGCCCTGGGATCCCTGCTGGCTTTGGCCCTGCCATGGCTTTCAACTCTCCCGGAGAAGATCCGCCGCATCGCAGGCTGGGCCGGAATGATCACCATCGTGGCCAGCGGTGCCGTGCTGGATGTCCAAGGCCAATTCCCTGGCTTCATGGCACTGATTCCCACCATGGCCGCCGCGCTGATCATTGCGGCTCCGGCAACACGTGCTTGGGCCAATCCGTCGGGTGTCCTGTCGCTGAAGCCCCTGATGAAGCTCGGGGATCTGTCCTACGGGATGTATCTGTGGCATTGGCCGATGCTGGTCTTCTACCTTGAGGTCTCCGGCAATCAGAAGGCATCGTTCCCGGCTGGAACCCTGCTGATCGCCGCGTCCATCGCCGCCTCATGGTGCACCACAAGGTTCGTCGAAAAGCCGGTCATCGCCTGGCAGAACAACCTCGCATTCCCGCACTGGATGCCCAGCACCGGGCTCAAGGCCATCAGCCAAATCGCAGTCGTGGCCATCGGGTTGGGCATCGCCAGCCTGTCGGTCACCGCATGGGAAAACAACGTAGAGCACCGCCGGGCGCTGGCCGCGTCACAAACCGCCACCGATAACCCCGGGGCGACGGCCCCCGAGGACTGGGACCCGGCACCGGCGGCCCTGACCCTGCCGCTGGCTACCGAGCTGGCCGACGAATGGCAGACCCCGGGCAACCCCTGTGCAGGGTCCAACAACCCCGATGATGAGCGGATCATGTTCTGCGAGCAGGGCGGCAACTTCGATGGTTCCCCGGATCTGGTCATGCTTGGCGACTCGCATATGCAGCACTGGTCCGCGGCCGCGGCTGCCGCCATGGAGGAATCCGGCGGAAGCTGGATCCTGGTCTTCCACCCGGGATGCCGCTACGGCTCCGACGCCGACCGCGATGAAGCCGAATGCGCCAACTTCCAGGACGCCGCTGAAGAGTACGTCGCTGATCTAGCTCCGAAGATGGTGCTCACCACCGCCAGCAAAACCGTAGCCGCCCCGGATGAGTACCTGCGCAGCCCTGGGGAGCAGGAAACCATCGTGGATCACTATGCCGAAGCCATCCAGCCTTTCCTGGACGCCGGCAGCCAGGTGATCGCGATGCGCGATACCCCGCGCTACACCTACTCCATTCCCGAATGCGTGGATTCGAATCCAAGTCATCTTGAAGCCTGCGACGGCTCCGCCCACGAAGCATTGGCGCAGATCAACCCGGTCCAGGAATTCCTGGCCCAGCACGACTACGGCCAGCAAGTGGTGTCATTGGACATGACAGGCTTGCTCTGCCCCGAGGGGGTCTGCAAAGCTGTGATCGGCAATGTATCGACGTACTTGGATGATTCGCACCTGTCCAAGACGTTTGTGCTCAGTGCCAAGCGCCAGTTTGCCGAAGCCTTCAAGAAGGCTACCGGCTGGCAATAAGTCCTGTCGGAGACCTGGTGGGGCATGAGCTTGGACACAGTGCCCCGCAAGGGAATAACTGCAGCGCCAAAAGGGCTCTACCATTTAACCAACCTCCGTTCTCGCCCCGAAAGGTTCCTACGTGACTGAGTTCAACCCCTTTGCATTTGAAGGACTCACCTACGACGACGTATTGCTGTTGCCTGGCCCGACGGATGTGATCCCTTCGGAAGCTGATACCACCACCCGCTTCACCAAGCGCATCAATATCCAGGTGCCCATCAGCTCGGCGGCCATGGACACCGTCACCGAAGCTCCCATGGCGATCGCACTGGCACGCCAGGGCGGCATTGGCGTGATCCACCGCAACCTTTCGATCGAGGACCAGGCCAAGCAGGTCGACCAGGTCAAGCGCAGCGAGTCGGGCATGATCACCGACCCGGTCACCGTGCACCCAGGCGCCACCTTGGCCGAATGGGATGAGCTGTGCGCACAGTACCGCGTCTCCGGCCTGCCGGTAGTGGACGAGGATCGCAAGCTGCTGGGCATCATCACCAACCGCGATACCCGCTTTGTGGCTCGCGAGCAGTACATGACCACCAAGGTCTACGAAGTCATGACCGGCATGCCGCTGATCACCGCACAGGACGGCGTGGCCCCCGAGAAGGTTATCGAGCTGTTGTCCAAGAACCGCATCGAGAAGCTCCCGCTGATCGACGACGAGGGCAAGCTGACCGGCCTGATCACCGTCAAGGACTTCGACAAGGCCGAGCAGTACCCGCTGGCCACCAAGGACGAGGAAGGCCGCCTGCGCGTGGCTGCCGCTGTGGGCTTCTTCGGCGAAGGCTACGAGCGCGCCATGACCTTGATCGACGCTGGCGTCGACGCACTGGTCGTTGACACCGCCAACGGGCACTCCCAGGGCGTGCTGGAAATGATCGCCCGACTGAAGAAGGATCCTGCTGCTGCCCACGTTGACGTGATCGGCGGACAGGCTGCTACCTACGAGGGCGCCAAGGCCATCATCGACGCCGGCGCCGACGCCATCAAGGTCGGCGTGGGCCCAGGCTCCATCTGCACCACCCGCATCGTTGCCGGTGTGGGCGTTCCACAGGTCACCGCCATCTACGAAGCAGCCAAGGCCGCGATCCCAGCTGGCGTGCCAGTGATCGCTGACGGCGGCCTGCAGCACTCGGGCGACATCGGCAAGGCACTGGTTGCCGGCGCCGACTCGGTGATGCTCGGCTCCCTGCTGGCTGGTACTGCAGAGTCCCCAGGCGACCTGGTCTTCATGGGCGGCAAGCAGTTCAAGGCCTACCGCGGCATGGGTTCGCTGGGTGCCATGGAGACTCGTGGAAAGAACACCTCGTACTCCAAGGACCGCTACTTCCAGGCTGACGCGCCTACCAACGAGAAGCTGATCCCGGAGGGCATCGAAGGCCAGGTTCCTTACCGCGGCCCGCTCTCTGCAGTGACCCACCAGCTGGTTGGCGGCCTGCGCCAGACCATGTTCTACGTTGGCGGTCGCACCGTTCCTGAGCTGAAGGCGCGCGGCAAGTTTGTCCGCATCACCGCGGCCGGACTGAAGGAATCGCACCCGCACGACATCATGATGACCGTTGAGGCTCCGAACTACCGTTCGCGCTAAACCCATCTGAAAATTTCCCGTCCGGAATGGCGCTCAAGCGTTGTTCGGGGCGGGATTTTTCGTTTCAAGAATTTTGAGATGCCATTGTTGCTGCTGAATCAGCTGGGATTCGGTAGGCAAAAGTAACGGCTCCAGACCGGCTACATGGGCACTTCATCCACTTGTCCGAGACCTCTATGGAATCCACGGATGCAGGTCAGCGGGCCTGAGTAGCTCTAGCACTGGCAGGCAGGCGATACCGGCGGGACCATCCCGGGCTACAACGAGCGGAAAGCACCGATGGTGTTTCGACTGATCAGCAATGAACAAAGCACGAACATGATCGTGCTGCGCGATCGTGTCATGTGCTGCAGGTCGGCTTCATCCTGCGGGAGTTCGTGCTCGATGTCCGACTTGCCAGCTGGCATAGATCCGAACTGTGATGGCTTGTGATCCCGACGTCAAGTCCAAGCCAGATGTCGTATTGGGTGTCCGTGACGATCCCGCACCGATAATTTAATCTTTTGATCACAGGTTTGCCTGGCACCCGATGACGGGACACACGTCATGAGGAAACCTCGACGGTCTTGAGCCAAGACCTTTTCAGAAGCCAACACGGGTCCCGGGATCCCGGCGACAACCTATTACGTGGTTGATGGCCAGACTCATGGCGGAAACAAATCACGCATGCATTGGGCGAGAATGTTGGAGAAGACATGGGTGCGCTACGAATTGAGCGAGTTTACTACCTATTTTCTGTTTTCACCCCGTTCTTTCTTTTCAAAATATTTCTTCTTCGTGTTCTCGCGAGCTTGCGGTTTAATTCGATCTAGGTCGTCAGAAAAGTGATCTTTGGTCATGTTCTTAAACTCATCAAAAATCCTCTGCTCTTGTTCTGCAGACGGACCAGGAATCCAACTTCTTGTGAGAATTACTTCTGCCGCATTAATAACTGCAACAATTGCAACGAGTAATATTGCGGCTGTTGTGTCTTTGGTGGTTCCGAAGCCTACAACAAAGGTAATTAGCAAGGCGGCTGAGAATGGCAGGAAGACGAATGCAAGCCCTCCTGGCTGTGTCCGGTTTCGCTGTAAGACTATCGGTCGCTCAATGACAGCGCTCATGACTTCCGCGATGAAGTAGGAACAGAAGAGGGCAACCGCCAATTGCCCGAGTGCGGCATCTAAGTTGAAAACCAGAGTGCATAACCAGGCGAGCACGAAGGCCAGAACGCCTTTCATGGCTCCTGTCATGAGATGGCCGCTGATTGATTGGCCAAGTGATGGGAACCTAGTCTTTTCAATTGCCATACTTCACCCTACCGTTTCGGATATTTGACTAGAAACAGGCCGCGACAACTCCATTGAGTACTAGAGCTGATTCACCGGATCGGTAGCTTCTGGTCCGCTTACGCCCTGAACTGGCTCCATGGGGCGGCTGGCCAAAAGTCCGAGGCCCTTCAGAAGATCGCTTTGGCTTCTTTGACTCATCCGATGATTTTCCAACGGGAATTCCATTCTGTGCCACCTATAGGACAACTTCGCGCCACGTCCTTTTTCGACGTGTGCGGCTCACCTGGCTCTGTGAAAGCCCAATCTGAAGATCCTGAAGCGAGGGCGAGCGTGACGTAGGAAGCCGTGGCAATAGTGCCTATTCGCTTCATTGCGGGGCCGTTTCAGGAATTTGAATGCTTCTTCTTGCGTCGACGATCAATCACGAGCCCGATTCCGCAGAGCACGGCGAAGGCAGCTGTAGTTGTAAGCGAAGAAAAGAGCGACGGATTTTCAGATGAGACCCAGAAATAGGGACTAGCGAAAGCAATCGCGAGGGAGAACGCGAATCCGATTCCTAAGTACATCGTGCGGCCTTCCTATCATTACTCTCGGAATTTAGAAAATTGCACGTTTACATGGGTTTAGATGAGCAATTTAGCAGCTAAACTCGTGAAACCCACCGTAACAAGGTTTGTGGACGAGGCGCGTCATCCTTAAGGAGGAGGGGTGCTCCAGGGGCCAAGCGAGCTTGATTCTGCTCATGCTGATGCGGACCTGCTGTGCACAGGCAGTCCGAAGTTTTCCTCGACGAAGCGCCCTGCCAAGGCTGTCGGTGCTCTGCGAACATGGCGCAGGCAACCCAAAATTGGCTCAGTTATGGGATCAGCTCGCTGCCCGCATGTATCTAGAAACAGCCGATGATGAGCGCAGCGCAATCTTTGAGCGAACGCCAGGGGCCACGACTAATTGACCACGGCTGCGTTTTTCGACTCAGAAATCAGATGTCTTTCGGGCCTTTTGCTTCAATCGAGTTCTAGAGGCGGCAAGCCAAATTGCAGTGCCGAGAGCAGCACCCAAAGAGTTGGCCACGACGTCAGATAGCGTCGCGAACCGGTTAGGAAGAAAGAGTAGCTGTCCGAGCTCAATTAGAGTCGAGGCAACAATCCCGGCAATGAATGCTATCCAGAATCGACGAAGACCCATTCCAAGAAAGATTCCCAGCGGAATGAAGAAGAGAATGTTCGCCGAAAATTCCACGAACCCGTAGTCCACAAAAGCGGGAACGCCGTGGGCATGTAGCCAGTTCAGCGTCCATGCTAGAGCCGGCCCAGCCGAAGAATCGACGGGGACTGGCCAAAACGCTATGGCAATCATCGACAGCAAGTACAGCGATGGCAAAGCCCACATTCGGAGCATCGGGTAGTTGAACTGGGTTCTCAGTGGATTCCTCGGAGCCGATGGTGGATTCGGGTGTCAGAGCGTTGTCCGCAACTAATCACTGAATAGATTCTAATTCTTCGGCAGAGTTTCCTTTGCGGGTTGCTACTTGGCATCCACAAGACGGTTCAGGCGTTCTGAGAAAATCATCCCCATGGCGGCGAGAAGCAGAACAAAGAGCGGGAAGAGCCACAGCCCCACCCAGGAAGACAAGACTCCGAATAGCGGAGGCATCAACGTTGAGCCGAGGTAGGCTGCGGCCATCTGAATGCCAATGATCGCGTGTGAGTTGTGGCGCCCGAAATTGGCCGGAGTCGAGTGAATAATGGCGGGGTAAATCGGTGCTGATCCCAGGCCGGCGATAGCGAGCCCGGCCAGGGCAACGCCGTTGGTTTCCAGCGGCAGCAGGAGCATCAGGCCACCGATTCCCACCATCATGAAGCCGCCGCGAATCAGGTTGCGGTCGCCGATGCGATCAGCGAAGAATCCAGCGAGAAAGCGTCCGCCGGTGATGCCCAGCAAAAAGAATGACGCGAAGGCGGCCGCTGTTGCAGGGTTCACGCCACGATCGCCAGCAAGGTACGTCGTAGCCCAGAGGATCGTCGTGTTTTCTAGCGCGCAGTACGCGAAGAACGCCGCGAGGACCAGCATGACGCCCGGGATTTTCAGGACTTGTGTCAGCGGAATGTGGGCAGGTTCGGTTGTCGGCGCTTTAATGTCATCTGGATCGGCTTCGACCTCAGTGCGGCTGTGGTTCCGCGGGGTCATGGTATTCACTTTGCGCCAGAGAGGCAGGGTGAGGACCAGCGCCACCGTGAGGATGATTTGGATGACGGCAACAACGTTGTAGGCACCAGGCCATCCCATCCCGGACGTCAGGGCTTGGCTCATGATCAAAGGGCTGATCGAGGCCCCCACGCCCCAGAAACTGTGCAGCCAATTCATATGCCGTGCCGCGTAGTGCAGCGCTACGTAGTTGTTCAGAGCTGCGTCTACCGCTCCCGCGCCTAGGCCATACGGAATAGCCCAGAGGCAAAGCATCCAGAATGAGCCGGAGAACGAAAATCCGAACAATGCGGTTGCGGTCAGTCCAACGCTGACTGCCGTCACCGCACCTGCGCCGAATCTGCGGGTCAACCGTTCCGAAGCAAGGCTGGAAAAGATGGTTCCGATGGCAATGACCATGGTGAGGATGCCGGCGAAAGACTGCGGCACGCCAAGGTCTTGATGCATCACCGGCCACCCAGCGCCCACAAGTGAATCGGGGAGTCCGAGGCTGATGAAAGCGAGGTAGATGATGGTCAGGAGTATTGAATACATGGGGCGTTGGTGTCTTTCGCCGTGCCGGGGGGATGGAAGCATCGCCACTGCCTTGACGACTACTCAAATTATATGTACGAGTGTACCCAAATCTCGTGTATATTCGCTCCCATGACTGAGAATTATTTTGAAGGAGACTCCCGCAGCAACCGCGAGCGCATGCTTGCAGGTGACCTGTATATCGCGGATGATCCCGAGAATGAACGTCTGCACCAGCGTGGCGTCCAGCTGGCTGAAGCCTATCGCCGCGCGGATGTCTCGGCGGATCCGCAAGCACGCGGGATCCTCGCAGAACTTGTCGGTACCTTGGGCGAAGGCGCCCATGTAAACTCCCCGCTCTTTGTGGACTACGGCGAGAATCTGCACATCGGAGCCCGCACCTTCATCAACTACAACCTCACCGCATTGGATGTTGCGACCATAACCATTGGTGAAGACTGCCAGATTGGACCCAATGTCCAGCTTCTGACGCCCACCCACCCGATTGACCCGCAACCTCGCCGCGACAAGCTTGAAGCAGCCGCGCCGATTATCCTCGGGGACAATGTCTGGCTTGGAGGCGGTGTAATTGTGTGCCCGGGAGTGAGCATCGGGGAGAATTCGGTTATTGGCGCCGGCGCTGTTGTCACCAAGGACATTCCAGCTAACACCGTTGCCGTGGGCAACCCAGCTCGGGTCATCAGGGCCATTGGATAATTAGATGTCCTCTCAACACTCCTCCACCGGTTCACGCCTGGGGCGCCGCAATGACCCTGAACGCCGCGAGAAGATCATGGATGCGTGTCTTGAAGTGATTGCGCACTCCGGTGTCACGGGCACCTCACACCGAAAAGTCGCGGCCCAGGCAGGCGTGCCGCTCGGGGCGATGACCTACTACTTTGACGGCATGCACGACCTCCTGCACAGCGCCTTCAGCCGATTCGCCACAAGCATCAGCAATGGATTTGAGCGCCAGATGGCCGAGGCAGCCGATAGGGAATCTGCCTGCCAAGCGGTGTTTGAACGGATACTGCAAGCCAGTAGCGGTCAAGGCGATGAACTGATCTTGTCGCATGAGCTATATACCCTCGCCACCCGTGATGCATCCTTCCGCTCCATCACCACCTGGTGGATGGGGCGCAGCCAGTTAGCGCTAGGGGCCCACTTCGACCCGCAGACCGCCCGTCTGCTGGACGCCATGATCGAGGGGCTGACCATTCACAGGGCCCTGGACTCAGAAGCACGCGACCCTGAAGAAGTCCGAAGCGCCATCGCTCGCATTACCAACCTTTAGATAACCGCTACTCAATAGTTCACCTGTTCCCTGAAAGGCAGGAAACCCCGAAGGGCGCAAAACGAGATGGTGGCGGAAAATCTACTGCTCCCGGGAGAATCCGTCGGCGCGGGAAACTTCCAACGGGCACCCGGAACGCCACGGAAATGACGGCGGATCACCGCCCTGGGGAACAAAGCGCCTTGGCCTGCTTAGCTGATGGCAGGGAGAATAACGGGCGCAGAGGCTGCCACCCTGAGCCAGACATTTCTCACCACGGATAGCGACCGGGGACTGATCGACCACGCGTAGAATTATGGGCAAACAGCACCAATCGGCGCGGGATCCCGCGGACTGTGCGCGACCGCCAATAAAGGACTACATTTTGGGCCAGCCAGCCAACCTGAAGAAGCAAGCACGAGAACGCATGGCGCGCACGGGGGAGAGCTACACCACCGCGCGCAAGAACATCCTCACCGGGAAACCGGAAAGCCCTAAAGCTGCTCGTGCTGCCCAGGCACGTGACTACGCCAAAGAAGCCAGGGAAGGAAAAATCGGGGCCAAGCCCAAGGCTCCTAAACCTGCACCCGCGCCAGCTCCGCAAGACGAACTGCCGGAGTACCCGGCACCAGAAGATGTCATCCAATACGATGCCGCGCTCTGGCACCGCGTCCTGGTTCAAGCCGGCGTCACCAATCCGTTGACCAGCGCTCCACTGAGCCAGGCACTGCTGGCAGGGCTGGCAGGCGGCATCGGCTTCATGGTCTTCACCTTTGAATATGCCGAATCCACCACCGCGACCCTGGTCACCCGTGCCCACCCGGAGCCATATACCCAGAACCTGCTGGCTCGCTGCGGTGCCAAGATCAATGAACGCACCACTGGCTCCGCCCAGAAGGCTGCCGAATACATGGATGCAGCACTGGATGCCGGACGCGCTGTAGTGGTTCGAGTAGCCATCAACGCACTGCCATGGATTGATGGCAATGAAGTTGATGAAGCTGAAACCATTGACCTGGTTGTCGTGGGGGACCACGAAGATGATCTGCTGGTCGATGATGGCTCGGGCCTACTGAATGTCATCAGCCCAGAGGACCTGGCATTCGCCCGGGCCAAGCGCAAGAAGGAAAAGCACTGGCAGGCATGGGTGCCTTCCACGCGCTCGCCGGAGGCGGAAACCCTGGCCGCCAATGCACTGGAAGCCATCGAGGAAACCACCTCGCGCCTTTTGGGAACCCGCGAGCTCTCCGGCATTCCGGAGCACTTCGCCAAGAACTTCGGCATCACCGGGATGCACAGCTTTGCAGCCCGGCTGCGCGACACCACCACCAAAACCGGATGGACTCGCATGTTTGCCGACCCTGAACGACTAGCCGGTGGCATGAACCAGCTCTCCGGGTTCCTCACGGACACGCGTTTTGGCGGCGAAGGCGCTTTGCGCGGACTCTACGCGGACTTCCTCGACGAAGCTTCCGGCCTGCCAGGATTGTCGGCACTGGGCGAGCACAGCGCAGACTACGTGCAGCTGGCCCAGCTCTGGGATGAATTCGCGGACCTCGTCGATCCAGAAGTCGCGGTGGACGATCGCAGTGCAATGTTTGAGCGAATGGCCGAGGCCATGGACCGGATTGCCGAAGCCGAACACCAAGCAGCGTCGGCGCTGGCACGTACCGCTCAATCCTTGGTTCCGAAAACTCAATAAAAACGAAACTATTAGTTTCTCAGCCCTGCCCTGCGGTGACCAGCTTTCACCGCAGGGCAGGGTATTTTCGTCTGTTCCGGTGACAGTTTTGTTGCTATGAGGGGCTTTAGAAACGTCACGACAGAGTGCCCTAGCTCTATGAAAAGCGGGAATTCGGCCGAGACTTGGTAACCTAGTTAGGTGAGCAATGAGATTGAGATCGGCCGCGGCAAGCGGGCACAGAAGGCATATTCCCTGGACGACGTAGCGATCGTACCGAATCGCCGTACCCGTGATCCGAAGGACGTTTCAGTGTCCTGGCAGATTGACGCATTCCAGTTTGACACCCCTATCCTGGGCGCACCGATGGACTCGGTGACCTCGCCGGCCACCGCCATTGCCCTGGGCAAGCTCGGCGGCTTGGGCGTGCTGAACCTCGAAGGCCTGTGGACCCGTTACGAGAACCCGGAAGCCGTGCTGGCCGAAATCGCCGGTTTGAAGTCCGAGGCGGCAACCCGCAACGACCCGATGATCACCGCCAAGCTGCAGGAACTGTACTCGGCACCCATCCAGCCGGAACTGATCACCTCGCGCATCTCCGAGATCCGCGACTCCGGCGTTGTTGTTGCCGGATCGCTGACTCCACAGCGCACCCAGGAGCACTACAAGACCGTAGTTGCTGCCGGCGTAGACATCTTTGTCATCCGCGGTACCACCGTTTCTGCTGAGCATGTCTCGAAGACCACGGAACCACTGAACCTCAAGCAGTTCATTTATGAACTCGACGTCCCTGTCATTGTTGGAGGCGCCGCTGGCTACACCCCGGCAATGCACCTGATGCGCACCGGTGCTGCCGGTGTCCTGGTCGGCTTCGGTGGTGGCGCTTCGTCGACCACCCGTCGTACCTTGGGCATTCACGCGCCGATGGCTACCGCCATTGCAGACGTGGCTGCTGCACGCCGCGATTACATCGAAGAGTCCGGCGGACGCTATGTCCACGTCATCGCCGATGGCGGCATGGGCAACTCCGGGGACATCGTCAAGGCCATCGCCATGGGCGCCGACGCTGTCATGCTCGGCACCGCACTGGCTCGCGCCGAAGAAGCACCGGGCGCCGGCTACCACTGGGGCATGGAAGCAGTTCACGAGGCCAGCCCACGTGGCGACCGTGCCAAGGTTGGCACCGTCGGTTCGCTGGAGAAGGTCCTCTATGGCCCATCCCATGAAACCAACGGCACCTCCAACCTGGTTGGCGCACTGCGCCGTTCGATGGCCACTACCGGCTACTCGACCCTGAAGGAATTCCAGCGTGTAGACGTGGTGCTTTCCCCATACGAGTCTGACCGCTTCTGATCTCCAGGATTCGAGCCCAGTTCACGAAAATGAACTGGGCTCGATTCGTTTAACGACGTCGCCCCTCGGGTCTGCGTGTGCAGCCTTGGGCGCTGGAACTCAACGAACAACTTGCGTGGTTCGTTCCCAAGAACCAAAAATATGGTTGTTAGGCCAATCTCACGCCCTCATTATTTCGAGTTCTACACCAAATAGAAGTACGGTTAGAGGGTGTTTAAAACCGCTCTGAAGCCCAAGTGGATCGGCGCCCTCATTGCCGCGCTCGCCCTCGCCACCGGATTCGTCGCCCTCTCGGGTTGGCAGTTCGGCGCCTCCGAGAGCGAGCCCATCGTCAAGGTCGACAAGACCGAGAAGCCGGTAGAACTGATCAAGCACCAAGAGGTCGGCACCGAGCTTCTGGGCACCAAAGCGGACCAGATCGTCACCTTCACCGGTGAATTTGTTCCCGGAACCGACCGGCTCATCGACGAGCGACTCGAAAACGGCAAAAAAGGCGTCTGGGTCATCAGCGAATTCAAGGTTGATGGCGCGGAGCAGGAGGCCGGCATCGCGGTAGTGCGCGGCTGGCAGCCAGAGGAAACCACGCCCTCGGCAGCGCCTCAGGGCGAACTGAAAATCACCGGCCGCCTGCTGCCGAGCGAAGGCCCGGAGAACGAGCACGACCTGCGCAGCAAGACCCTCCCATCGATCGCTTCGGCGCAGCTTGCGAATATGTGGGATTCGGTCCTTTATGACGGATTCATCTCGGCCCACGAGATCACCACTATCAAGGGCGAGAGCGTTCAACAGCCTGGCATCGGCATGATCTACGTCGGGCCACAGCCACAGGAAGCCCAGGTTAACTGGCTCAACGTCTTCTACGGAATCGAATGGGTGCTCTTCGCCGGCTTCGCAGTCTTCCTCTGGTACCGCATGGTCCGCGATGATTATCAGCGGGACCTCGACGAGATTGCCGAGCGGGCCGCCCAAGCCCGCGACGCAGGCACCGAACAGAGCCCGCCGGGCACCACGAACGACTAGCATCACGCATTACCGACCTCTTTCATGACTCGGAAGGAACCACCAGCCATGTCCAGCACCACCCCCGCACCGAAGCCCCGGAAATTTGGCGGCACCCCAGCGCAGATTCGCAGCGCCGCAAAGTTCTACAAGGTCTTTGCCTACATCACCGGTGTGATGCTGTTGCTGCTGGTCGTGGAGATGATCTTCAAGTACTTCTGGTCCCTGGAACTCTTTGTCGGCGGCACCCTGGCAGACGGGGCAGCGAACTCCATCGGCCTGTACAACCGCGCTGAAGTGGTCGGGGGAGCAAACATCTCCTTGGGCATCCTGATCGCCCACGGCTGGCTGTATGTTGTTTACCTGTTCTCTGACTTCCGCCTGTGGTCGCTGATGCGCTGGCCATTTATGCGCTTCATTACGATCGCTCTCGGTGGCGTGATTCCATTCCTGTCCTTCTACACCGAGTCCAAGGTGCATGCAGAAGTGGACCGCGAATTGGCAGCCCACCCCAAGGCCGCCAAGCGCTACTAATCGGGCAATAAGCCATCAGCCAGCGGGCGAACCAGAACACCTGGTTCGCCCGCTGTTTGCGTTCATGTCCTGTCCCCGGGTTGGCGGCTTGGCGCTTGGTGACGCTGATGACAGTTCTTCGGCTGTTTCGCGGGCGGCGAACCGCGTAGACTGTAACGGTGACTACTGCTCCCCTCAATCCAGAACATAAGCCGGTTCTGGTCGTCGACTACGGGGCCCAATACGCGCAGCTTATCGCTCGCCGCGTACGCGAGGCCCGTGTGTACTCGGAGATCGTTCCGCACACCCTGTCCACCGAAGCCATCCTGGCCAAGAACCCTGCAGCGATCATCCTCTCCGGTGGTCCCTCCAGCGTCTACGCCGATGGCGCCCCTTCCGTCGGGGCCGACCTGTTTGAAGCCGGCGTGCCGGTCTTGGGCATTTGCTATGGCTTCCAGGCCATGGCCAACGCCCTGGGCGGCACCGTAGCGGAGACCGGCCTGCGCGAGTACGGCCGCACCGCAACCGCCTTTGACGGCGAAGCACGCTCCATTCTGGCAGGGGCCGCACAGGCTCCCACCGTGTGGATGAGCCACGGCGACTCCGTTTCCGTAGCTCCAGAGGGCTTCGAAGTACTGGCCACCACCGCTGGTGCTCCGGTCGCAGCTTTCGCCAATGAGGCAAAGCGCCTCTACGGCGTGCAGTGGCACCCGGAAGTCAAGCACTGCGAGTTCGGCCAGGACGTCCTGGAGAACTTCCTGTACAACGGTGCGGGCCTGGCCGGCGACTGGACCGCCGACAACATCGCCGAGGAGCAGATCGAGCGCATCCGCACCCAGGTGGGCACCGGCAAGGCCATCTGCGGCCTGTCCGGCGGCGTAGACTCCGCTGTTGCAGCTGCCCTGGTGCAGCGCGCCATCGGCGACCAGCTGACCTGTGTCTTCGTCAACCACGGCCTGCTGCGCGAAGGCGAAGCAGAGCAGGTTGAAAAGGACTTTGTCGCTTCCACCGGCGCCAAGCTCTACATTGCCGACGAGCGCGAGCGCTTCTTGACCGCTCTGGACGGGGTCACCGACCCGGAGACCAAGCGCAAGATCATCGGCCGCGAATTCATCCGCGCCTTCGAAGCAGCAGAAGCGGCGATCATCGCCGAAGCAGCTTCCGAGGGCGAGCCGGTGAAGTTCCTGGTCCAGGGCACCCTGTACCCGGACATCGTCGAATCCGGCGGCGGCGAAGGCACCTCGAACATCAAGAGCCACCACAACGTGGGCGGCTTGCCAGAGGACCTGCAGTTCGAACTGGTCGAGCCGCTGCGCACCCTGTTCAAGGACGAGGTCCGCGCCGTAGGCCGCGAACTCGGCCTGCCAGAGGAAATCGTCGGCCGCCAGCCGTTCCCCGGCCCGGGCCTGGGCATCCGCATCATCGGTGCGGTCAACGAGGAGCGCCTGTCCATCCTGCGCAAGGCCGACGCGATCGCTCGCGCCGAGCTGACCGCTGCAGGACTGGATGAGGATGTCTGGCAGATGCCGGTAGTGCTGCTCGCCGACGTTCGCTCGGTAGGCGTGCAGGGCGATCACCGCACCTACGGCCACCCGATCGTGCTGCGCCCGGTATCCTCCGAGGACGCCATGACCGCGGACTGGTCGCACCTGCCCTACGATCTGCTCTCGAAGATCTCCAACCGCATCACCAATGAGGTCGATGGGGTCAACCGAGTGGTGCTGGACGTGACTTCCAAGCCGCCAGGAACCATCGAGTGGGAGTAATCCCGCAATACTGCTAGTCCACGCAGCTTCGGCTGGCGGATCGGAAGCGGAACCGGCATGCCGGTGAGCTGCACCTCAAACAGGTGCGCTCACCGGTTGCGGTTCCGCTTCCCGCAGTTAAAACGTGTTTCGCATCCCTGATCTGCCGGGCTTGTGCACTACGTTAGAAAGAGGCGCCTCTGCACCGCAGTGCGCCCGAAAGTGGTCGGTTCAGTGAAGGGAATGACTGTCGTGGCTAGTGGACAGAATGCTGCCGCCGAGCGGGTAGCAACCTGGGTGAAATCCCTGGGACAAAGCGCGGGTGCAGATACCACCTTGCGGTTTGCCCCGTCGACGTCCAACAGCATCGACATCACCCATGCAAATCCCTCCGGGCTGGCGCAATTTCTTGCCGGACGGCGCACCCGGCTCTCTACGCTGCTGCATGATGCCGAGCAGTATGCCACCGCGCGGCGCACCGCCCGCGCCCTGGCCTCGAAGATCAGCGAGCTCTGGGAAGAGCGCGGCATCGATGTCGGCTACCTGGCCGCCGGTGTCGCCAACTGGCGTGCCGTGCACGAGGGCAAGAGCGAACCGGTTTCCGCGCCGATCATGCTGGGCCGGATCACCCTGACCAAGCACGTTGATGCCGACGACTACGACCTGCAGCTTGTTGGCCGTGCCACCGTCTCCCCAGCATTCGTCCGCCAATTCGAGGCAGACCACAACGCCAAGGTGGATGTCAGCGCCGTTGACTCCGCAGCCTACTCCATTGCCCGTTTTGATCCGGTGCGCGGCATGGACGCGCTGCGCCACCAGATGGCAGAAGTGCCCGGCGTGGTCGTGGGCCACCGGCTGCTGCTGTCCACCTTCTCCGAGCTGATGGACCCGGCAGACCCGGCCAAGCTCACCGGATCGCACCCGGTCATCGAGGCGCTGATCCGCCAGGACCTGAGCGAAAAGCAGGCCAAGGACTCCGCTGACTCCAAGGCCTCCGAAGCCCTGGCCAACCTGGTAGCAGCCAAGCCGGGAAACACCGCGGCGGCCAAGCCTGAAGCCCCCAAGCCGGCCGGCGCCGCCAGCGGCGACGCGCCCGAAGCGGCAGATGCCAAGCCCGAGGAGGCCAAGTCCGCCGAAGAGGGAGGCTCGCGTCTTCGCCGGGTGCGCAACATCCTCAAGGACAGCACCCGCCCGCGCAAGCAATCCGATGCCGGCGCCGTGGACGAGCCTTCCACCCGCAAGGTCCACACCGGAAGCAGCACCCTGGTCAAGTCCTCGGATGAACGCGACCCGGAAGACGAACTCTACCTGCTGGATGCCGATGAGTCGCAGTCGAAGATGCTCGACTACGTCGCCGCCGGGGAATCGGTAGCCATCAATGCGGCCGCCGGCACCGGTGCCACCCAGACCGCGCTGAATGCCGCCGCGCTCTTGGCCTCGCAGGGCAAGCGCGTACTGGTGGTGGCCGAGCAGCGCTCAGCCGCCGAAGAATTCGTGACGCTGTTCAACGAACAGCTGGATGCCGCGAGCCTGTTGCTGGAACCCAATGAGGATCCAGAGCAGCTGCGCACCCTGCTCACCAAGGCCATCTTGCGCAACGAGAAGGCCAGCGAGCCGCAGCTCGGCTCGCTCTTCAAGCGCCTGCGCGAATCCCGCCACGCGCTGCACGAACACGTCAAGTCGCTGCACTCGGTCCGCAGCCGCTGGGGCTGCTCGCCGTACCAGGCCATGCAGGAGCTGGCGCGGCTCTCCGCGCTGGAACCGGCGCCATCAACCACCGTGCGCCTGAAGCGCTCGGTCCTCGATTCCATGGGGCAGCGCGGCCATGTTGCCGCGCAGCTCAAGCGCGCGGCACAGCTCGGCGCGTACTCCAAGGAGCACACCACCAGCCCATGGCACGGTGCGCCGCTGCGCAATGCCGAAGCCACCGAACAGGCCCTGAACCTGGCCAGCGGCCTGGGCCGCGACCTGCCAATTCTCCACGAGCACATGGAGAAGATCGCCAAGCAGTCGCAGATCCGCCTGGAAGACAGCTACGACAAGTGGGGCGACCAGCTCCAGCTGCTCGTCGCCGTGCGCGGTTCGCTGGACAAGTTCGAATCGGACATCTTCGAGGGCGACATCGACGATCTGATCGCGGCCACCGCCACCAGCGCATGGCGCCGCGAGCACGGCGTGGAAATGGGCTCCATCGTCCGTTCCCGGCTGCGCAAGATCGCCAAGGAATACGTCCGCCCGGGCATGCACGTCGCCGACCTGCAGGCAGCCCTGCAGGCAGTATCGGTGCAGCGCGACGCCTGGCGCGCCATCGCCACCAGCCAGCGCAACCCGCAGGTTCCCGGCGGATTGCTGGATGTTGAAGCCGGCTACCATGACGCAGGAGCCCGGATCGACAAGCTGGCGGGCATGCTTCCAGCGGCCCTGGGCTCGCGCTTGCGCGAAATGCCTATCGCCGAGCTGCTCGATACCATTGCAGCGCTCGTTGACCGCCGCGAAGATCTGGGAGAACTGCCCGAGCGCACCCTGATCTCCGAGCAGCTGGCCGAAGCCGGACTGGGCGATCTGCTGGACGACTTCGCCGAGCGCGAGATCGACGCCGACGCGGTCGACAGCGAACTGGAACTGGCCTGGTGGCAGTCCGTCCTGGACGCCATGATTTCCGGGGATGACTTCCTGGCGATGAACGACGGCTCCAAGCTTGAGAAAATCGAAGCCGACTACCGCCTGGCCGACGGCGCGCATATCGCTGCCGGCCCGCAGCGCATCCGCTGGGCCCTGTCGCGCAACTGGAAGGCCGCCCTGGCCGACCACCGCGCCGGTTCGCGGGCCTTGCGCGAGATGCTCAAGTCCGGCAACCCGAGCATTGCCGGCCTCTTGCAGCTCGGCGCCCCGCTGGCCAACTCGCTGACGCCGGTGATCGTTTCGGCTCCGCTGCTGCTGGGCAGCGCGCTGCCCGAAGACGCGGAATTCGACGCGGTCATCCTCCTGGAAGCCAACTACCTTGCCCTGCGCGAGGTCCTTGATGCCTTGCGTCGCTCCAGCCAGGTCATCGCCATCGGCGATGAAATGCTTGGCGGGCCAAAGCGCTTTGAAGTGTCGGTTGACCCGACCGCCCGCGCGGTGGAACTCCAGCAGGAGCGTTCGGCGCTCAGCGCGCTGAACAAGGTCCTGGTTTCGGGTTCGCTGTCCACCGTGTACCGGGGGATTGACGAGGGACTGGTGGAGCAGCTGTCCAACACCTACTACGACTCCAGCATCTCGCGCCTGCCGATGGCCGTGAATATCAGCGGCAATTCGCCGCTGCTGCGCAGCGAGTACGTGCCTGACGCCACCGGTTCGCTGTCCAATAGCGAAGATGGCGTGCAGACCACCGCGGCCGAGGTGGCTCGCGTTGTCGACCTGGTCTTCGAGCACTTCAAGAACCAGGGCCGCGAATCCCTGGCGGTCATCGCCTCGAATCGCAGCCACGCGGCAGCCATTGCCGAAGCCATTCGGGTCCAGCTGCCAAATCACAAGTACGCCATGGACTACCTGCGTTCCAAGCAGGAACCATTCGTTGTGACCACCATGGATCGCCTGATCGGCCTGCGCCGTGATGCCGTGATCTTTGCCTGGGGCTATGGCCGCACTCCGCACGGCAAGACCTTGCACGAATTCGGCGCGCTGTCCCGCGAAGGCGGAGAACAGCTCTTTGTCGCTGCGATGACTCGTTCGCGAAGCCGCATGACCCTGGTCTCCAGCCTGTTGCCAGGCGATGTGGATCTGAACCGCGTCTACCGCGGCGCCCGCCAGTTCTTCGAGCTCTTCGGCCGCGTTGAGGCCGGAGACTCGGGAGTCAGCGCCATGCGCAACCCGCGCTTTGACCCGCTGGTCTCGGACCTGGCACGCCGCCTGCGCGAACGCGGGGCTATCGTCTCGGAAGACTACCGCGGCGTACTCGACCTCTCGGCCCACGTCTTTGATGCCGCTGACACTGGAATCCGCCCGTTGGCGGTAGTGTATGACGGCACCGAACACTATTCAGAGCTCACCGTTCGCGAGCGCAGCCGGCTGCGCCCGGAATTCTTCGAGAAGCATGGCTGGCGCTACGTCCCGCTGTGGACCATTGACGTGTTCACCGACCCGGGAGCCGTCACCGAACGCCTGGCCAGGGCCCTGGCGCTGAAATCATCCAGCAGCCCGGCACCTTCCGGGGATTCGCCTTCGCGCAGTGCTGTGGCAGCAGCCCGCCCGGTGTCAGCCCGCGAGGTGACCACCGAACCAGCGCCCAAGGAAAAGACCGGATTGCTAAAGACGGCGAAGTCCAAGCTGGAGACCAAGCAGGGTGCGGCCGGCGAGCCTTCTGGCGAGAAGCAGGCTGATGGCAAGGAAGCCAAGGCCGCGGAAACATCCGCTGCCGACGCGCAGGCGAGCGACACACCGGCACCGGTTCCAGCCAGCCAGTCCGCTGAGCGGTCGGAGCCCAAGGAGTCATGACTTCTGAGCAAGAACCAACGCGCGGCCGCCGCAAGCGGCCGCGCGTTGTCGCACCACCACAGCATTTGGAACAGCGCGTTCAACTTACCGGAAGCTACTCGCCGGTCCCGCACCCGGCCTCGGTTGACCGTGCCTTGGCGGACCCGCAATCCGCTGATGGCCCGGCCTCGGCTACTGCCCGAAACCCGGCGCAACGCAGCGCTGATCCATTGGCTGAATTTGTCGCCAAGGACCAGGACCCTCGGATGTGGGGCGAAGCGAAAGAAGATCTCGCCGAGCTCATGAAGCGGGAAAAACCGCCGCACTGGGGCTGAGCGCCTTGCTAGTTGACCAAGACGGCTGAGACCTTGCCCCTCGACACCGCGCCGGACAGGTCATCCGAGAGGCTGCTGGCCGCCGCGACCACGATAATCCCTTCACCGGTCGGGGCCGCGCCGTTGAGCATGCCGAATTCGGAATCAGCGGCACTGTGCGGCACCCACAGCACCGGCACCGATCGGGCAATAGTGCGCGAGGCGATCTCACGGTCAAAACCGTCACCGGTGGTCAGGACGATATCCACCAGCTGGCCGGGATGAAGCAGGGTCACCGTTGCGGGATCGCTCAAGCGCAACGGGACGGCCACGGTGCCTTCAGCAGTGCCGGCGAGGAGTTGCTCGCCCACCAACGCATACTTGCGAATTACCGTTCCTGCGCTGAGCCCCACCGCGATGCGCTGGCCAACCAGCTGTTCGGGGGAATGGAACACTTCCTCATCCTGCGGGTCGAGCCGAACTGTCTGCAGCGAAATCTGGGCGGCGGAGATTTCGCTTCCTGCGGCAATATCGCTGGTCACTATGACCACTTCGCGCTGGGTCAATTGCCCCGAAGAGAAGACATTGAGCAGACCAGCCAAGGCCAAGAGCGCAAAGGCGATGGCAAGTGGCTTCCGATAGCGCCGCAGCAGTTCGCTGCGCGTGCGGACAGGACGCAGTTTCGGCCGGGGAATCGTTGGGGGACGGGGCGCCGTGGAGGGCCTGGAGAAATAGTTCATCCTCCCATGCAAGCTGTGGACGTCCACCGCTTGGCTCGCCCGGTTGCGAAATGTGAGTAAGCAGGGACCCCGGCGGCACGCACCCTAGATGATCTGGTGCACCTGTGCCGGGGTAAACACGAGGTCCACCGGCTGGTCATGCTCGGCGACAGGGAAGGTGCCGGCAGGGACGAATTCATTGTCGTAAACGATCGCCGCGACCCGCACCGGGGAATCCTCGATGAGCGGCAGGAAGCGGTCGTAGTAGCCGCCGCCCTGTCCTAGGCGAAGCCCCTGCTCATCGATGGCAAGCGCCGGGATGATCAGCGTATTGATGTCTTCAAACAGCTGCGTTCCCAGCCGTGGCCCTACCGGTTCCATCACCGGGGCCAGGGTGCTGCGCTTGAATTCAATCCCCGGTACATAGGCAGCCCAAGACAAGGCGAACCCTGGTTCGCATACGGGCAGGAACACCTCGATGCCTTCATCGGCCATGGCATCCAGGAGCTTCGCGGTATCAGGCTCGCCGGGGGAGGAAGTATAGGCGGCAACCTTGCGGACGATACCGGTGCTCTGCGCTAGATATCCGAGAACTGTTCCAGCCAGCTTTTCGCCAAGCTCGGTACGCGTCCGGGTATCCATCGAATCTCTGGACGCTCGGATGGATGCGCGGACAGCCTTCTTCTCGGTCTCGTGGTTCTTCGCAGTCATGGCACCAGCTTACGCAAAATGCAACGAATTGCATCTGGCCGGCAATGCAATGCATTTTAAGCCACCCGGGAGTATTAAGATGTGCTCATGTTCTTCTCTCGCCGTGCCTCACAGCTGGTTCCCGAATTGGGTTCGGACCGTTTGCTGCTGCGCCAGTTGACCATGCGCGACGAGACCGAATGGATCAACCTGCGGTATGCCAATGCGCAATGGCTAAGCCCGTGGGATCCCACCAGCCCGATGGGGCCGCCGGAATCGATGACTTATCGGCAGATGATCGCTGGCAAGGATGAGGCGGCGCGCGACGGCACCGGCTATTCATGGGCCATTGCCCTGCCACAGCTGCATCAGTCCAGGCCGCCATTGATCGGACAGGTATCGCTGTCCGCTGTCCAATACGGTGCCGCGCGCACTGCTTCCATCGGCTATTGGATTGATCGCAACCATGCAGGCTTCGGGCTGATGCCCGAAGCCTGTGCGCTGGTGGTCGACCACTGTTTTGATGACCTGCAGTTGCATCGCCTTGAGATCAACATCCGCCCCGAAAATGCCCCGAGCCTGCGAGTAGTCGAGAAGCTGGGATTCCGGGACGAAGGGGTGCGCCGGGCGTACCTGCACATCGATGGCGCGTGGCGTGATCATCGGACCTTTGCCTTGAACCGCGAAGAGCTTTCCAGCACGATGCTCGAACGCATCTACGAACGCAAAGCTTGAATGCGAGTTTCTTCAGCCAATGGCCCTTGGAAACGCGCAAAGTAGTGCTGAAAACTTATAGACACACCGACATATGTGCGTGTCACCGCAAGAAAGGTTGCATAGGGTTGATTTGAAAGAGCCGTACCCGGTTCTAAGGAAGTTGACCGACTCAATCGGTGATGGAGGACGCACATGGCTGGCACGTCACAGAGCGCTTCGCAGGAAGTTGCTGCGACCAAACTCAAGATACGTGTGCGCTATGGCCGATTGTCCGTCGCGCTGGTGGGCGCGCTGGCAGTTATCGCCACCGTCCTCGGAGTCGTTTTGGCCCCCTTCACCGCACTGTCCTTCGGAACAGTAGGGGTCTTCGCCCTGGTCGCAGTGCTCTCATTCGCCACCTTGCGCATGCTCGCGGTCCGGGACCGGAACCGCAAGCTGCTGGAGCATTTGGAAGCAACCCGCCAGAAGGCGATGCAGACTCCAGCCTTTGAAGACTCGGCCAACCAGGTCATCGCCCGCAAGCACGAAGGCGAAGAGGTCTTTGACGCTCGTCCGGGATCCTCCCGTCGCGCGCCAGCTATCACCGCAGAAGAACTTCGCGCCGAAGCGCTGCGTGTGGCCCACGGCCATGGCGGCGTGAAGCAGCCTGATACCTGGGCGCCAACCCGCGTGCCGAAGCCAACCTACGTTGCGGCATCTGAACGCATCGCCAAGGTTGCCCAGGCTTCCAGCGAAACCGCTGCCCAGCGCATGCCGAAAGCTCCGCTTCCAGCGGAAGAGCCGCTGCGTCCAAGCAAGCAGATCAGCCTGAAGGCCTCCGAAGACGCCAAGCGCCTGGCTTCGGAAGTTTCCGCTGAAGAGCGTGCCGCCGTGACCTCGGTAGCCGTCAAGCGTGAAGAGAACGCCAAGGAATCGGCTCCCAAGGAGCCCGAGGCGCCCGTGGCCGAAACTGTTCCTCCAGTTACCGGGACCTTGCCTGCGGCTGATCTTTCGGTTTCCAGCACCAAGCCGCGGCTGAACTTGGATGCAGTGATGCAGCGCCGCCGCGCATAAAGATTTCGCACTAGAGGCCGATGGTCCCCACCGAAAAAATTCAGTGGGGGCCATCGCTTTGCCTGGGAGCTGAGTTCCTGGGGTGCCGGCTAGCTCAACATGTCGTCTGAAGGCAGTGGCCCTCGGTTGCCGCGGTGGTGGGCAAAGACCAAAGTGGTTTCGGTGTGGCCCACCGATTCGTCGGTGGCCAGGTTGTCCAGCACCCAGTCGCGCAAGTGGTCGGTGGACCCGACCGCGATATGCAGAAGGTAGTCGGTTCCGCCCGAAACATGGAACATCGAGAGCACCTCTGGAAGGCTGGGGATGCGCTCCACGAAGGTATCGATCTTTTCGCGGTCATGGGCGCGAAGCTTCACCGAGATGAGGGCCTGGACGGTGCGGCCTACTGTGCCGAGGGCAACCTCTGCGTGGTAGCCGGTGAGGATGCCGCGCTCAACCAGTGAGCGGGTGCGCAGCAGGGCCGTGGACGGGGCGATGCCTGCACGCTGGGCGAGTGTGGCATTGGAGATGCGCGCGTTGGCGACCAATTCGTCGATGATGATTCGATCTATTTCATCAAGATCGACGTTTGAAGAATGCTCTGAGTGCTGGGCCATAAGAATATTTCATCACATTCGCAAGCCTTCAGCGCGATATTTGGCCAATAAACCAGCTCATGCCCTGAGCGATAGGGAAAATAAACGGTGAACAAACCGATATATTGGGGTTATGACACGACGTTCAGAGCATACCGGTGAATTCTTCGATACCAGGCTTGCGGCCTACTGCTTGGTGGAACACGAAGGAAAGATACTGCTGACGCTCTGGGACATGCGCCATCGTGATCCGAAATTCACGCCTCGCTGGTCGCTTCCCGGCGGCGGCATCGACCTGGGCGAACCAATTGTCGAAGGCGCAAAACGCGAAGTGTATGAAGAGACCGGTTACGCGGTGGGGGAGCTGTCCCTGCTGGATGTCACCACCGGTGTGATTCCCGGAGCAAAACGCTACTCGGGCGAAGGGCATCCGATGCAAACCGTGGCCGTGACCTACCGGGCGAAACTTACCGGTGGCGAATTGCGCCATGAGGTCAATGGATCTACCAGCCAGGCCGCGTGGTTCTCGCGCGAAGAAATCGACCAGCTCAATTGCATTGAGCGGGTGGACAGCATTTTGCGACTGACCGCGCCTCGCGAGTAACCGTCGAATCAAAAAACTCTGCCATAGAATCAATAGGGATATGAACTTGCAAAAAACCTCCAGTCTTGGTGTCCTGTGCCTCGCCCTGTTGTTGCCACTGTCTGCTTGCACCGATAACGAACCGGCGGCTCCGGCTGAGTCGAGCCGGGGCGCAATTTTGAAGTTGGCACGTGGCGGGCAACCGGTGCAGCAGGCACTAGCCGAGGTCTACAAGAATGCTTTGACGGCCAAGGGATACGACGTAGAGATCAACAAGTCCCCGGACAGCCCCTATCAGCAAGTACTTGACGGGCAAGCAGACATCGCCGTGGATTACGCAGGAGCTGCGCTGGGCATGTCCAAGGACGCCGCCGGCATCGCCGGCGAAGACGGTGTGCTCTCCGTTGATGAATTGAAGAATTTGCGCACCGAGATCAATGATTCGGATGGCAAGGCCGCCGCATTGGACTTGAGTGCCGCTGATTCAGGCAAAGTCCTGGTGATGAGCTCGGCCGAGGCGCAAACGCACAGTGTTGATTCCCTGTCCTCGTTGGCTGGTGATTGCCAAAAGATAACCATCATTACCGATGATTCCGAGACGAAGAATCTGGAAGCGGCACTCAAAACCGAAGGTTGCGAGAAGCCGAAGGTTTCTGTGGTGGAGAGCGCTGATCTTGCGACTCAGCTGCGAGCTTCAGTGGACCGCGCCGTCGCCCTGAGCGCCGGCAACGCGATGATTTCCGATGAGGGCTTCAAGAGCATTACGGATACCGCCAAGCTCTTTGACGCGCAGCCTTTCATGTTGCTGGCCAACGGCAACGTGGATGACAAGGCCCGCGGCGAATTGAACAAAATCACCGGGGATCTGTCACAGCAGACCTTGGTGGATTTGAATCGAATGGTCACCGGGCCCGGGGCGATGAAGCCCGCGCAGGCCGCGACCCGCTGGGAATGGATTATCGACTAGCAGCGCATGGCACTGCTCCAGCAATTCGACCACCAAGGATTTCGGCCCCACCTGACGGTGGCCGAGTAACAAGGTGTGTTCTGCACACCTGACATGAGAAAGTGTAATCATGGCAGAATTCAAGCAATCGACGAAACTGCACAACGTCCTCTACGACATCCGCGGTCCGCTGCTGGAGCATGCGCAGCGCATGGAGTCCGAAGGGCACCGTATCCTGAAGCTGAACATCGGCAATCCCGCGCCGTTCGGCTTCGAGGCGCCCGACGCGGTGCTTGTCGACATGATTCGCAACCTGCCAAATGCCCAGGGCTACTCGGACTCCCGCGGCATCCTTTCTGCTCGTACCGCGGTCTCGCAGTACTATCAGACCCGTGGCATCCAGACCATTGGCGTGGACGACATCTACCTTGGCAACGGTGTTTCCGAGCTCATCACCCTGTCGCTGAATGCGCTATTGAACAACGGCGACGAGATCCTGATCCCCGCCCCTGACTACCCGCTGTGGACCGCATCGGTTTCGCTGGCCGGTGGCACCCCGGTGCACTACCTGAATACCGAGGAAGAGGGATGGCTTCCCGACCTGGAAGACATGGAAGCCAAGATCACCGATCGCACCAAGGGCATCGTGGTCATCAACCCGAACAACCCCACCGGTGCCGTCTATCCGAAGGAAACCCTTGAGGGGATTCTGGAACTGGCACGCAAGCATGGTCTGATTGTTTACTCGGATGAGATCTACGAAAAGATCCTCTACGAAGACGCAGTGCACATCAACACCGCTTCGCTGGCCGATGACGTGCTGATCCTGACCTTCTCCGGATTGTCCAAGGCGTACCGCGTATGTGGTTTCCGCGCAGGCTGGATGGCCATCTCCGGTCCCAAGCACCAAGCCGCGGACTACATCGAGGGCATCAACCTGCTGACCAATATGCGCCTATGTGCCAACGTGCCAGCGCAACATGCGATTCAGACGGCTTTGGGCGGATACCAGTCCATCAACGACCTGATCCTGCCCGGCGGACGCCTGCTGGAACAGCGCGATGCGGCCTATGACCTGCTCTCGGCCATCCCAGGAGTCTCGGTGCAGAAGGCCAAGGGCTCGCTGTACATGTTCCCGAAACTGGATCCAGAAGTGTATCCGATGCACGACGACGAGATTTTCGCCTTGGAACTGCTCAAGGCGCAGAAAATCCTGATTACCCAGGGCACCGCCTTCAACTGGGTGCGTCCCGACCATTTCCGGCTGGTGACCCTGCCTAGCGTGCGGGACTTGACCGACGCCGTGGGACGGATCGGACAGTTCTTGGAGGACTGGCGCGCCCGCGCATAGAAGCAACGGAAAACACCATCGCACAACGGCCATTAATTGTGGTCGTGCGATGGTGTTTTCTTTTGTCCAAATTCATCTGTGGAACCCTTCCGGGCCAGTTGGCTGATCCAGAACTGTCGGCTTTCCGGGCGATCAATTCTTGAAAAGACTCACCGTTCCAATTCATTCTCCGAGACACCGCGGGCTAATGCCAGTACGCTGGCAAATATCCAGATTCACGGTAGTGAAGACCGAAGAAGGAGCATGCCTTGAGCACATACCCCGCGAACCTGCTCGAAGCCCTGCGTGCCGAACCGGGCCTGAAACTTTCACAAAGGGCAACCAAGGATCCCGGGTGGTGGCCCGACGATGCGCCACAGAATAAGAACGCAGCGCAACAGCGCCTGGAAGAGATCGCCCAGCCGCTCTCGGATCTCCAAGAACGGCTCTTCGCGGCATCAGTTCAGGGACAGGCCGCGCCCGCGGTACTGCTGATTCTCCAGGGCATGGATACCTCGGGGAAGGGCGGCATTGTTCGCCACGTGATGGGCATGTTGGACCCTCAAGGAGTGGACCACTATGCGTTCAAGGCTCCCACGCCCGAGGAATCCGCCCATGATTTCTTGTGGCGCATCACCAAGCGCTTGCCAGGCAGGGGAATGGTTGGAGTCTTTGACCGATCCCACTATGAGGACGTCTTGATCGCTCGTGTCAAGCAGCTGGCCAGCCCGGACATCCTTGATTCGCGCTACATGAAAATCGTGGACTTCGAGAAGCAACTGGCACAGCAGAACATCCACCCGATCAAGATCATGCTGCATATCAGCAAGGAGGAGCAGTATGAGCGCCTGGCTGAACGACTGGAACGCCCGGACAAGCATTGGAAGTACTCGCCCGGGGATATCGATGACCGCTTGCTGTGGGGCGATTACCAGCAGGCCTACGAGATCGCCATCAACCGGACCGATAATTCCGCAGCCCCATGGCAGGTAGTTCCAGCGGATCAGAAATGGCGGGCGCGGCTGTGCGTTGCGGAGCTGCTGTTGGACATGCTGCAGCGAATTACCGTGCCATGGCCAGCAGCCGACTTCGATGTGGCCGCTGAAAAAGCCCGGCTGGAAGCTACCAAGTAGCCTTCAGCCAATCAGGATTATTCCGAATCTGCGCCGACCTGCTTGGCGCGGGCCTGCTCCAGGCGCTGCGAAACTCCATTGAGCCAATTTTCGCAGTGGGCGGCAAGGGCTTCGCCGCGTTCCCACAAAGCCAGTGAAGCCTCCAGGGCAACACCGCCAGTCTCCAGCTGGTTGACCACGGTAAGCAGTTCTTCGCGGGCTTGCTCGTAGGAGAGCTTGGCAATATCTTCAGGGATTTGTGCAGTCATGATGGCTCCAGGGTAGTTCGCGTTAGTTCGAGTTAGCGTGCGGCATCGCCGGCAGGCAGGGATTCGGTGGTTTGCGCCGCCAATTGGCCCGATGCCAACCGAATGAAGATTTCGGCGTTGACCGGAGCGTTGGCGGCTTCACGCACAATGCTGCCGTCGGCCAACTGGGTGACCGAATAGCCGCGGTCCAAGGTCTGCTGCGGGGAGAGGGCGCGAACCTGCGATTTCAGATGGGTGATCTCGTCGCGGGCACGCTGCACCCGGTAGTGCAATAGGTCGCTGGAACGCTGCCGATACCGGGCCAGGTCCTCGGCACGGCTGGTCACCATGACCTGCGGGTTGGCCAGAACCGGACGTTCACGGACGGCGGCCAGCAATTGAGCCTCGCGTTCCAGCAAATTGTTGATGGAGCGCTCAAGGCGGTTGCGTGCCAACCGCAATCCGGTGAATTCCTCATTGAGATCCGGAACGATGCGCTTGGCCGCGTCCGTCGGGGTTGAGGCGCGCAAGTCCGCCACGTCGTCGAGGATCGGCCGGTCAGCCTCGTGGCCAATGGCCGAGACCACCGGGGTCTGCGCGGCGAAGACCGCGCGGACCAGCTCCTCATTGGAAAACGGAAGAAGGTCTTCCAAAGCGCCACCGCCGCGGGCAATGACGATCACATCAACGTCTGGATCAGCATCGAGTTCCTTGAGTGCCGCCATGACCTGGGCGGCAGCGTCAACACCCTGCACCGCGGTATTGATGACCCTGAACTGAGCCGAGGGCCAACGCAGCGTGGCATTGCGCAGCACATCCTTTTCGGCATCCGAGTCGCGTCCGGTGATCAAGCCGATGCGTCCTGGAAGCACCGGGAGCGCGCGCTTGTGGCCCGGGTCGAAAAGGCCTTCGGCACCCAATGCTTGGCGTAGCCGCTCCAGGCGCACCAATAGCTCGCCCAGACCGACCGGCCGCAGGTCGGTGGCGTTCAGCGAAAGGCGACCGGTCTTGGCATAAAAGCTTGGCTTGACTCGGGCAACGACGCGGGAGCCGACCTGTGGCGTGGTCTCCAGCTTGCGCATGACCGAGGACCAGATGGTCACGGAAAACGAATTGTCTGCATCGACATCGCGCAGGGTCAGGTAGGCGTGACCATTGCGTACATTGGCTTCCAGAAGCTGCCCTTCTACCCAGGCAAAGGGGGAGTTCTCAATATGGATTTTGAGCTTTTCCGAAAGGACTCGCAACGGCCAAGGATTATCCGCCGTGGTCTGCCCTGCCGTGCCTGGCAAGCTCGCTGCTGTTTGGGACTCCATCCGGGCCGCTCCTTGGGAATCGAAACGTGGCACCAGCCTGCGCGTTTGCTGCTGCACAAGTGAGACTACCGCATGAGGCCGACGGTTCAGCGGATTGGGGGCAGGGGTACGGGCACCAGCAAAGTGGAGCATTGGTGACAAAACGGGTGAAGTTTGTGGTCATTACCCCGGCGACCAAGAGCGGCAAGGAGTATTTCCAACAATTTGGTCAAGCCTTGTCCGTAGTATTGCCCAGTGTCCATCGCGGGCGGACACTGTTGAGCATTGGGGAACAACTTCATAAGGACGCAGTCAACATGCTTGGGGAAAATTTTCATGGCTTTGCCACTCGCTCGCTAGGGGCCCTCGCGCTCGCCGCGTCCCTCGTGGCCGGTTCGATTCCGTTGGCTGCGGCGGCCATTCCGGCAAGCAGCGTAGCGCCCGTGGCGCGAGCAGCTAGCGTTGCGGTGGCCAGCGAATTGTCCATCGACCTGCCTGCCCGGGTCAGAACCACCGACAATCTGAACCTGCGCACCGGGCCCTCCACGGCCTATTCCGTGCTGCTGAGCATTCCCAAAGGCACCTCGGTTCCGGTCCTGGGGCGGGCTTCCAGCGGCTGGTACAAGGTCAGCTATGACGGGCGCACCGGGTATGTCAGCGACTACTACGTGGTCGCGGCCAATGTGCGAACCCTCGACAGCTTGAATCTGCGCACCGGCAGCTCAACCAGCTACCGGATCCTGATCACTATCCCGAAAGGAACCACGGTTCCCGCCTATGCGCGGGCCTCCAACGGCTGGTACAAGGTGAGCTATGGCGGATATACCGGCTGGGTCAGCGGCACTTATGTGACCACTTATCCCAAGCCGCCGTCGGCTCCGCTGTATAGCGGCCCGAATCGGACCTCGCGAGTCGTGCTGACCTTTGATGACTGCCCGCGCACCCTGGCCGAGTACAAGGCGGCCATCGACTATGCCGCCAGCGCCAATATCGGCCTGGTGCTCGCTCCCACGGGTGACTGCATTGCCTCCTACAAATCCCGCTATGGGGTGGACCTGCCGAGCCTGGCCCGAGCCAAGGGCCAATGGGTTATCAACCATTCGATCAGCCATCCCGATCTGCGCCCGCTCAGCTGCCAACAAGCCGGGGCTCAATTGAGCGGCACCGGGGTGCACACCAACTTCGGGCGCCCGCCCTACGGCGCCGTGGACGGGTCGGTGCGCTGCGGCTACGACAGCCGCGGCATGGCCATATGGATCTGGACGCGGGACACCGAGGACTGGGAGGTGAAATCCAAGTCGATCACCATTTCTCGAGCCTCCGCGGCGGTCCCTGGCGACACCGTCTTGATGCACATGCAGTGGTATGGGTTCTCACCCGATTCGCTGCGCCAGATCAAAGCCAACTTGGCCAACCGCGGCATCGGGGTTTGCCGTGCCTACCGGGGATCGGATGGCACCGGATCGATTGTGAGCACCAGCGTGAAGCTGCCTAGCTCGCTGCCTTGCTGAGTGGGCAGGGGGAGCGTGGAGGCAGAACTCACAGCCGGCAGATGGTGGCGCGCATCATATGAGCATGGGCTAACTTGCATGAGGTTCGTAGACTAGAGGTATGGCTACTTCCACTTCCATCCCGGTATCGCTGCCAGTTCCACGGATCCCGCGCGTTCGCCGTACCCCGGCCGAGATCGCCGCTGCGTCCCCGCAGGTTTCCGAGCGCAAGGTCCTGCTCGCGGCCCCGCGCGGCTACTGTGCCGGCGTGGATCGCGCCGTGGTGGCTGTCGAGAAAGCCCTGGAGCACTACGGGCCTCCGGTGTACGTGCGCAAGCAGATCGTGCACAACCTCCATGTGGTTTCCGAATTGGAGTCCCGCGGAGCGATCTTCGTGGAGGAGAACGAGGAAGTTCCCGAAGGCGCCCTGGTGGTCTTCTCCGCCCACGGCGTCTCCCCAGCGGTGGTCCAGTCCGCCGCGGACCGCAACCTGCAGACCATCGACGCCACCTGCCCGCTGGTCACCAAGGTGCACCGCGAGGCCGTGCGCTTCGCCAAGAACGACTACGAGATCCTGCTGATCGGCCATGAAGGCCACGAGGAGGTCGAGGGCACCTACGGGGAAGCCCCGGAGGTCACCACCATCGTGAACAATCCGGAGGAGGCCGACACCGTGCAGGTGAAGGATCCGGACAAGCTGATCTGGCTTTCGCAGACCACCTTGAGCGTGGACGAGACCATGGAGATCGTGCGCCGGCTGCGCAAGCGCTTCCCGAATCTGCAGGATCCGCCCAGCGATGACATCTGCTACGCCACCACCAACCGCCAGGCCGCGATCAAGAACATCGCCCCGCAGGCCGACTTGGTGATCGTGGTCGGTTCGGCCAATTCCTCGAATTCGGTGCGCCTGGTCGAAGTGGCCCTGGATCACGGGGCCAAGGCCGCCTACCGCGTTGACTTCGCCAATGAAGTGGACGAGAGCTGGTTCGAGGGCGTTTCCACTGTGGGCGTGACCTCCGGGGCTTCGGTGCCCGAGGTGCTGGTGCGCGAGGTCGTCTCGCTGCTTGCCGACTATGGATTCACCGACGTGGCCGAGGTGACCACCGCTGAAGAGGACATCATCTTCTCGCTGCCCAAGGAAATCCGCGGCAAGCTCAAGGAAGCCGGCGACGAGGACCGCGCCCTGGGCGGCCGCGGCACCCGCCCGCAGTCCAACTAAAGAATTCCTGCGCCGCAGGCAATTGCGCGCTCATCACTAGCAAAAGGTAGAATTTTCTCCCGTGGCTCTTACTATCGGAATCGTCGGACTGCCCAACGTCGGCAAGTCCACCATGTTCAACGCGCTGACCCGTGCCCAGGTGCTGGCAGCCAACTACCCGTTCGCAACCATTGAACCCAATGTGGGTGTCGTGCCGTTGCCAGATTCGCGCCTGAAGGTGCTCGCCGGGATCTTCGGTTCCGAGCGCATCTTGCCAGCCACCGTATCCTTCGTGGATATCGCTGGCATCGTCAAGGGCGCTTCCGAGGGCGAGGGCCTGGGCAACAAGTTCCTGGCCACCATCCGCGAAGCCGACGCGATCTGCCAGGTCACCCGTGCGTTCGTCAATGACGACGTCATCCACGTGAACGGCAAGGTGGATCCGGCTTCGGATATCGAGACTATCGCTACCGAGCTGATCCTCGCGGATTTGCAGACCATCGAGAACCAGCTGCCACGCCTTGAAAAGGAACTGCGCAGCAAGAAGATCGAGAAGTCCTTCCTGGACGCAGTGCTCAACGCGCAGAAGGTGCTTGAAGAGGGCATCACCCTGTTTGCCGCGGCCAAGACCAAGGGCATCGACCTTGAAGAGCTTGCTCCAATGCAGCTGATGACCACCAAGCCATTCATCTACGTGTTCAACACCGATGAGGCCGGGCTGGCCGACACCGAGATGCAGGCCAAGCTCTCCGAGCTGGTGGCACCTGCCGAGGCCATCTTCTTGGACGCCCAGTTCGAATCCGAGCTGGCCGAGCTTGAAGAAGACGAAGCCGCCGAGATGATGGAAGATGCCGGCATCGAGGAATCCGGCCTGGATAAGCTGGCTCGCGTTGGCTACGACACCTTGGGCCTGCAGTCCTACCTGACCGCTGGTCCAAAGGAAACCCGTGCGTGGACCATCCGCCGCGGAGCGACCGCTCCTGAAGCCGCCGGCGTGATCCACACCGACTTCCAGCGTGGCTTCATCAAGGCCGAGGTTGTGGCCTTTGATGATCTGGTGGAGCTGGGCTCGATCGCCAACGCCAAGTCTGCGGGCAAGGCCCGCATTGAAGGCAAGGACTACATTATGAAGGACGGCGACGTCGTGGAGTTCCGGCACAATACAACCTCTGGAAGCAAGAAGTGACTGGGGGATCTAACCTCGTCCGGCTGCGGACAACGTGCCCGTCATGCGGAGATGTCTTCGGTGCTGAGGTGCCGGCAGAGTGGCTCGCGGCCGGCATGAAGGTCAGGTCGGTTTACTGCGCAGAGTGTGAACCGCAGGAGTGTACGCTCGGAGAGGATTCCTGATTCATGGCGAACGAACGGATCACCGAAGATCTTGTTGATGACCAGCTTCGCGCACTGGGCTTCTATGACGATGACGAAAAAATCGTCGTAGAAAAGCAACAATCAGTCGTGCAGGACATACGTAAGGCGCTGTCCAAGGCGTCCAAGACTGGCAAAGGTAAAGCAGCCGGATACCCCGAGTTCATCGTCACCTCACCCAGCACCCCTGACATGGTCGTGCTCGTGGAGTGTAAGGCTGACGTGCGCTACCACGAGTCGGGGAGCCGCGATCTTGCACGCGACTACGCCGTTGACGGCGTACTGCACTACGCCCGGTACCTGACGCCCAACTACACCGTCATCTCGATTGCGGTATCCGGCACCCCGCAGTCGAACGAATGGTCATTCTTCGTAACGCCAAAGGGCACGACGCAGGAACACGATCTCGTCTCGCCTATGGGTGCTCCGGTCACTGAGATGATCGGCCTCAACGACCTCTTCGCAGCGGCATCCTTCGATCCAAAGGTGCAGCAGCAGCGCGAGCACGACCTCATAGCGTTCTCAATGGAGATGCACGAGTTCATGCGTGACGAGGCTGAGCTTGAGGAGAAAGAGAAGCCGCTGGCCGTCGCCGGCACGCTAATTGCTCTCAACGACCAGATCTTCGCCAAGACCTACGACTCGTACCCGGCAGCAGACTTGCCTGAGTTCTGGATCCAGTCGATCAAGCGGGTAATTAAGGATGCAAACCTGCCGGTGTCGAAGCTGGAGAATATTACTCAGCCGTTCACCAACATTCAGGTCCACCCCGAGCTGCGCAAGCCGACCAAGGGGTATCCGAAGGGCTTACTCAACGAAATCGTCACCATGCTGGCTGAGAAAGTCATGCCCTTCTTGACGATTTATCACGACTTCGACGTCGTGGGTGCGTTCTATGGAGAGTTCCTCAAGTACACTGGCGGCGACGGTAAGGGCCTTGGGATTGTCCTGACGCCCAAGCATGTGACCGAGCTTTTCGGGCTCATCGCCAACGTCAGCAAGGACGACAAGGTCCTTGACATTTGCGCCGGCACCGGCGGCTTTCTTATCTCAGCGATGGTGCAGATGATGAAGTCCGCTACGACCGAGGCTGAAGTTGAGGACATTAAGAAGAACCGCCTCATTGGTGTCGAGCAAAATCCGACGATGTATGCGCTTGCCGCATCAAACATGATTCTGCGTGGCGACGGCAAAGCCAACCTGCACCAGGGATCCTGCTTCGATCCGGCAATTCATGCCGGCGTCAAGAAGCACAAGGCTAACGTCGGCATGATCAATCCGCCGTACGCCAAGACCAAGGAAGACCTCCACGAGCTGCGGTTCGTGGAGCAGATGCTTGATGGTCTGGACGCCGGGGGCGTGGGGATTGCCATTGTCCCTGTCACCTGCGCGACCGCACCCAGCGTTCACAAGCGCAACCTGTTGAAGAAGCACACGCTCGAAGCTGTGATGTCCATGCCTCCGGAGGTGTTCTACCCGGTCGGAGTGATCACCTGCATCATGGTGTTCACAGCACGTGTTCCTCATGCAAAGTCGAATCGGAAAACATGGTTCGGCTACTGGCGTGACGATACCTTTGTCAAGGTCAAGAACCTGGGGCGCGTCGATAAGGGTCAGACCTGGCCTGATGTCCGCGACCGCTGGGTGCAGATGTATCGCAACCGGGAAGTGGGACCGGGCGAAGCTGTCATGCAGCGAGTGGATGCCGAAGATGAATGGGTTGCTGAGGCATACATGGAGACCGATTACTCCAAGCTCGGCATGGCGGAGTTTGAGAAGATCCTCCTTGACTATGCCGTCTTCTCTCTGAGTAGCTCGATGGAGGACGTCTCCGAAAGCGAGGAGATCGCCGAATGACACGACTGGACGACTTGTTCCGCGTTGAGTATGGGAACAAGCTCGACATGAATAAGATGACGCGAACGGAGCGCCTGAAAGGTGTCGCTTTCGTAGGTCGTATCGGTGGCCTAAATGGAAAATCTGGTGTCGCTGGTTACGTTGAGCCACTCGCCGGTGTCACGCCCTACGTTGCTGGACTCATCACGGTGGCTCTCGGTGGATCTAAGCTTCTGTCGGCGTACGTCCAGCAGCTTCCGTTTTACACAGCGCAAAACGTTGCGGTGCTGACGCCGAAAGACCCAAAGATGCCTCTAACACATCGTCTCTACTACGCGATGTGTATCCGTGCAAATGCTTTCCGGTACAGCGCCTTCGGACGGGAAGCTAACCGCACGCTCGCGACTTTGGAAGTCCCAGAGGTAGTTCCGCCCTGGGTCGCGGAAGCAAATATGCCAACTCATGAGGGACTCGCGGCGGCGATCGCACCAGGTGTAGCTCTTTCGGACTCCTCGTCATGGCTACCGTTTTCGCTTAGTGACATCTTCACCGTCAAGAAGGGAAAGAGAGTAACCAAAGCTCAGCGCGCCCCTGGTGGAACTCGATTCATTGGTGCTTCGGAGAAGAACAATGGCATCACGGATATGTGTGACCTCGCGCCGATTTTTGATGCACACTGCTTGACTGTCCCCTATAACGGTTCCGTTGGTTGGGCCTTCTACCAAGACAAACCGTTCTTCGCGTCTGACGACGTTCAGGTCTTGGTCCCCAAGGGCGAGACAAGCCAGTGGGCTTTGCTGTTCATTGCTGCATTGATCCGATTTGAACGTTCTCGATTCAGCTACGGCTACAAGTGGAACATGGCTCGCATGAAGAAAACGGAGATACGGCTCCCTGTGACTGCAGATGGTAACCCTAATTGGGAATACATGGAGTCAGTGATGCGGGGTCTGCCGTTCTCGGCTTCGGTCGCTGCTCGGATCGATGACGTGCGTACACCCGCCGAACGGGCGCGTGCTGCGCTGGTCGGGTAACGGGTCGGCTACTTCCCCCCGATGACGTTGTGCCCTAGACCATCTGGGACACTCCTAAGCGCCCCAAAGCTCCCAGACGTTTAACGGGACCACAAAGGGTGTGCCCACAATGTGAACCGTCTGTGGCTACACTCGTATACGTGTTGAACTCGTCTTCTGAACCTCGCCGCGCAGCTCTGTACGCCCGCCAGTCCAAAGCCGACCCTGATGGCATCGACCGGCAGCTGCCGCGCATCAGGAAGCTGGCGAACGAGCGGGGCTGGGTCATCGTGGACGAGTACGTCGATGATGGCCTCTCCGCATCCAAGAGCCGCGGTCCGGGCTCGAACTGGGCGCGGATGCTCGCCGACGCCGATGCCGGCAAGATCGACACCGTCATCGGTGTTGACTTGGACCGCCTCCTGCGCAGTCTCCAGGACTTGCTCGTGCTCATTGAGCACAACCTCATGGCGGTGACGGTAAGTGGCGACATCGACCTGTCGACCGCCGATGGAGAGTTCCGCGCGACGATGCTGGCTGCCATTGCCCGCTTCGAAGTGCGGCGCAAGGCCGAGCGCCAGTCGCGGGCGCAGCTGCAGCGGGCCATGCAGGGCCGTGCTCCCAAGGGCGTGCGCCCACTGGGGTATGCCACCAACGGCGATCTGATCGAGGACGAGGCAGCAGCGGTCCATGAGATCTTCCGCCTGTTCGCCATCAGTGATGGGCCTTCTATCGCGTCGATCGCCAAGGGGCTGTCCGGCCTCGAAGCCGACTACATCCCGGCCTCGCTGCCGCACCTGCCCAAGCGCAACAGGACGCTGGCGATCGAGCGCAACGTGCGCAGGACAGCCAATGGCGAGGACCCCGTGCCGGTGCCCGCCGACGGTCCTTGGGACTCTTCGACCGTGCTCGGCATCCTGCGCAATCCCCGCTACGCCGGCTACTCGGTATACACCGATCGCAACGCTCGCGCCGAGAACAAGCGCAGGACCTGGTACGCCCAGATCGTGCGCGACGAGGACGGGGATCCCATTGCAGGGCAGTGGACCCCCATCGTTGAGCCCGATGTGTGGTGGACGGTCCAAGAGCGCCTGAACGCGCCCGAGAGGGTCACCAACCGCACCGGCTCGACTGCTCGCAAGCACATCGGCTCGGGTCTCTTCATCTGCGGTATCTGCGAGAAGCCGGTCAAGGCCCACAGCCAGCGCTACCGCTGCGAGGGCCACATCATGCGTTCAAGGGAGCAGATCGACCAGTTCGTATTGGCTGTCGTCCGCGAGCGACTGGGTCGCCCTGACCTGGTTGACACGATCCCGAGCCTTGATGAACCTCGGCTCCAGGCGATCAGGGCCGAAATCGGCATCCATGAGGGCAAAATCAAGCGTGCCCAGAATGATTACGACAACGAGCTGATCGAGGGCCACGATCTCAAGCGCACCAGGGACAGAGAGCTCGCCAAGATCGCTGCGCTGGAGAAGGAGCGCCGCAGCTTGACGATCACCACGGATCTCGGGGGAGTGCTGGATGCCAAGAGCCCAGTGAAGGCGTTCGACGATGCCGATCTGATGGTCAAGCGCCGGGTCATCGACTTCTTCATGACGGTGAAGCTGCATCCGCATCCGCGGGGCAAGAAGACTTTCGACCCCGCAACGGTGGAGATCACTCCCAGAGCAGTGCCGGGCGCTACAGCCGGAACGGCCGCATAAGGCCGGTCGCTGGTCGACGCGGCACTCAAGCGCCATGCTCCAGCGCTGCATTCGACTGCCGAGCAGTAGGTCCCGCCTTCCTGGCGTCACGGCGGGCTGTTCTTTCGGCATGCCCAATTGGCGATCGCGGTGGGCGCTTTCCAATGGCACTTGTGGCGACAAGCGCAGCTGGTTTATACACCTCAACATGGCAACGCGCAGTGGCGTAAAGGTTACTATTTAAGATACATTTGTTTCGCATATCAACCTAAATGAGGGTTTGGGATAAGCCCTATCGAAAGTGAGCAATCTGCTTATGAACCGCGTCTCCAGGCATGCCGCCAACAAGAAGGTCGCTGGTTTCTCCGCGCTGGCTCTCGGAGTACTGATTGCTCTGACTGGTTGCGGCGATTCTGATCGCACCGATGGCGCGGCTGAAGGCATTAGTGACCAGAACACCGTCGGCGAAACCCGGACCCAGGTCTTCTACCAGATGAACATGCACGGCACCGGCGACGTCGCGGAACGCCAGCTCGTGATCGACGGGAGCTCTGTCGCGGTCTACAGCTTCAAGTGCGACGGGGACACCGCATCCCTCTACACCGACGGCGGATGGCGCGGATCGCTGAGCGCCGATGGCAACCAGATCGTCTGGACCGAGAGTGAGTCAGGCACCGACGACATCGTCTTCGCCGCCGACGGCAGCTCCATCCAGCTCAAGAACCAGCCCTGGAAAGCCATGCCCGAGGACGAGGCCTTCGACGCGGCCTGCAGCTGACCGATGGGCAACCACTTTGCTGGGTGTTGGATCACGGCCGTGAACTAAGGACTGCCAATGAACAACACCATCAAGTCGAACTTGCGAGTGACCCGGCGTTTGGCGCTTCGACTCCTGTCGTGCGCTGCGATCGGCATTGGTGCGGTAGTGCTGGTCTTCTTCTGCATTGGCCTCTATGCGACCCTGACTCTCTGAGCCCCACAAGCACCACGCAAGAAATAACCCTGTAGCCACCATGGCTACAGGGTTATTTCTTGCGTCAAGCCCTCGCGTCGTCATGTGCAATGGTGGGCTCGAATCCATCCTTGATCAGGTCAGGCATAGCTTCAAGCCAGCGCCCATTCTCCAAAGGCCTGTGCCGCCTCGCCGAGAGGCGTATAATAGACGAACCGCAGATGCTTGTCACTCTCCAACGTCATGGTCATGTGCGTGAGCTCGATCTTGCCCAGGCCCTCGATGTCGAACGTCCTGCGCCCGGAGCATTTGCCGTCGATATCAGAGCGCTTCCACCAGTCGTGGAACGTCGAATCCATGCGCGACAAGTTCTCCGTCAGGGCGATGATCTCCTTGTCTTGCGGAGCGTGCGCGAAGTCCCGCTTGAAGCTCGTGAGGATCTGTCGGGCCTGCTCCTCCCATGGCGCGAGCCGCGACCGGAGACTTTCATCCGCGAACACCATCCAGAGCATGTTGCGCTGCTCGTCCGGCATGCGGCTGAACCCGAACAGCTTGTCGGCAGCGTCGTTCCAGGCCAGCACATCCCACTTCAGATTAAGGACGTATGACGGGCTCTCTGGGAGCCTTTGGAGCAGGTCGTGGGCGACCTGTGGCACTGTGCAAGCGGTGCGCGCCGGCTCCTTTGGGAGCCGCTTCTGCGTGAGCAGGTATAGATGCCGACGCTCCGCTGCGTCGAGCTTGAGCACCTTGCACAGATCGTCGAGGAATTCGGCGGATACGCCGATGTCACGGCCCTGTTCCAGCCAGGTGTACCAGGTGATCCCCACGCCCGAAAGCGCAGCCACCTCTTCTCGCCGCAGCCCGGGCGTGCGACGTCTTCCGGAGACCGTGAGACCGAGCTCCTGCGGGGAGACCCGCTCCCGCCGGCTGCGGAGGAACTCCGCCAGCTCCGTCCTCTTGCGCTCCATCCGCCGCGTGCTGGTCGGCATCGCCGGGGCTCCTTCCGTGAGAATCACTTTCAGTAACAGCATAAACGGCAATCTTGTAACACTGTCAAAGGATGAATAGCGTCGTGTACCGGACATGCGCAACGACAACTGAAGAGGTATGCGAGCAGTGATGAGAAGAGTATGGCCGCTGGTAGTGGCCGCAGTATCCCTGGGGATCGACGCCTACGTCCTGGCTGGAGTGCTCCCGCAGATCGCGAATTCCCTGGCGACCACGGTGGGCGCGATCGGGCTTGGAGTCACGGCGTTCACCGGCGCATACGCGCTGGCCGGCACGACCCTGGCCAAACGGGCGACGAGGGGCTCGACCAAGCGTGCCCTGCTGGTCTCGCTGGGCGTCTTCAACCTCGCCAACCTGATCACTGCGCTGTCGCCGGATCTCACCGTGTTCCTGGGCTCCCGCGTGCTCTCCGGGGCGGGAGCCGGCATCCTCACTGCAGTCGCCACCGCGGCTGCAGCCGGGATGGTCGCCGAGGAAAACCGGGGCCGCGCCATGGCCCTGGTCACCTTCGGGCTGTCCACAGGCACCGTGGCGGGCGTCCCGATCGGCATGCTGATCGGCGAGCAGATCGGCTGGCGCTGGACCATGGGCCTCGTTGTCGCCGTCGGTGTCGTATCGATGGCAGCCCTGGCATTCCGCGGCGGCGAGATTCCCGCGATCCCAGATGAACCGGGTTCGGGCACATCGGTGATCCTGAAGTCCCCCCAGATGCTTCTGGGAATCCTGCTGGCCTTCGTGTTCGGCTTGACCAGCCTTGGCCTGTATACCTACATGCTGCCGATGGCCGCAGATCGGGGACTCAGTTCCTGGGGCTTCGCCCTGATCTGGGTCTGGGGCATCGGGGGCGTGCTCGGCTCGATGCTGATCGGACGCCAGATCGACGCAGTCGGGTCCAGGAAGCTGCTGCCGATCCTGGCTGGAGCATTGCTGGCCTCATTCGCGGTCGTGGCCTTCCTGCCGCAGCCAGTGGCATGGCTCGCTGCTGCGCTCATCTGGGGTGCGACGGGCTGGGCCAGCGTTCCGACCTTGCAGGATGCGCTGACCCGGACTCGTCCGAAGGCCACGACGACCATCGTGGCGTTCCAGATGGCCGCAATGTACCTCGGCTCCGCCGTGGGCTCCGCTGTTGGCACAGCGTTGCTGAGTGGCGGAACCCCGGCGGGCGATCTGCCGTACTGGGCGCTCAGCGCGCAAGCTGTGGCTGTTGTGCTGGCGGTGCTGGTTGGTGCACTTGGTCGGAAGGCCGTGCTCTCACGGGCTGTCGAGACCGTGGATGAGGAGTGCCATGCCGGTTGATGGATAGCTTTGCCGGACTGACCTCCTGCTGCTCTTTGGAGCGGCAGGAGGTCTTCTCTTTCAACTCGCCTCTCCATCTTCCGAGCCGAGCCATCGGCTCCGGGATCCTCCTCGATCGACTGAAACCCTTCCTGGAGAGGACGGCATCATGCCTGAAGAGAACAAGCCCAGCGTCTGGATCGGCTGCCTGGCTTGCTACAACGAGGGTCGCCTAATAGGCGAGTGGTACGACTTGTACGAGGCAACGGCAGTTACGATTCAGGGCCTGCATGACGCAGTGCGCCGCCCCGTAGGCGACCACGAGGAACTATGGGTCTTTGACCAGGAGAACCTGCCCATCGAAGGCGAGTGCTCGCCCCTTGATGTGGTTCCGTGGGCCGAGGCGTACGAGCGCCTGGGCAACGATCTCTGGTCTGCGTTCTGCGCTTGGGAGCACTCCGGCGAGAACAGTTCCGCGGACGGAGGTCTCGAAGCATTCCAAGACCAGTACGCGGGGCGCTGGGACTCGTTCGACGACTACGCCAGGGAGCTGGTTGATGGCATCGCCTTGCTTGATGGAGTGAACGAAGAAGTACGCCGGTACTTCAACTGGCAGGCCTGGGCCCGCGACCTTGAGCAAGAGCACTCGACGGCCAGTGCGCCAGGCGGCGGGGTGTTCGTCTTCAGATCGGTGTGACCAGGCTGCGATCAGCGCTCAACGAGTCTCGTCTTCACGTGGATCGACTTCGGATGACGTGCGCAGACGACGGCCACCAGATCTGTCAGAGGCACGCCCAGCGCATGGGCGATCCCGTGGAGCGTGCTGATCTTTGCGGCGACGCGGCCGGCCTCGATTTGGATGATCGATTTCCGATGCACTCCAGCAGCTTCGGCGAGGCGGTCGATCGACATGCCCTGCTCCCGTCGGGCGCGTGCGATCTCGATGCCAAGGGCATGGGTGTCGGGTACTGGGGCAGGCATGCTTCCACGTTCCCGCAGGCGCGTTCATTGCACAGTAACCTAAACGCGCCTAAGTTTGATAGGTTTGACTCATAGACCAACTAAACTTGGCTCGTTGCGCAGCACGACATAATCACAGGGGAAGCGAACGCATTCGATCAACGAGAGCGATCTCAGTGCTGCTGCAATAGCGAGCTTCCACGCGCCCTGCTCGGAAGAAAGCTGAGGTCCTTTTACGGATGAAGTACGAGTACAAGCAAGTGAAGTACCGGGCCGACAAGGGCAAGTTCGATGGCAACCTCAACCAGATGGCCGAGCAAGGCTGGAAGGTCGAGAGCATGGACCGCATGGACGACGTCTTTCTGGTCACGTACAGCAGGGTCACCGAGCAGAAGCTCGAACATGTCCATTGCGAGGTCAAAGATCTGCAGCGCATCCTTGCAAGGCGCACCCAAGACCGCCTGGTCGCATTCGCATCCGAATCCGGCTGGGCCAACCTCGTCTGGGAGGTGGGCCCGGGGCAGGACTCGCCAACTACCCGGAACACGCCTCCCAAGCTGAACGATCTCCGCTGGTGACAGGCCCGAGTGGTGAGCGATTCAGATCTGGGCCGCAAGCGGCAAGATTGATCCCTTCGAGGAGGACAGATGATCGGCGAGTTCTTCATCATCAACGCGACCAACATCGGCCACGCGGCCATGCGCGCGGCGAGCAGGCCGATCCCACAGGATGACCCTGCGCAGATGAACCTGTCCTTGCGCAAGACGGATGCAGGTCGCGATGAGATCGTCATCGAGGTGAGCACGTGGCAGGGGTTCTCCCGGGACATCCGTATCAGCCAGGGCAAGATCTGGTCGATCCTCCAGATCAGCGACTCCGAGCGATGCCGCGCCGCGTGCCAGCACTACATCGACGACAGAGCGGAGCATGTGCGCCGAGCAGTGTTCGATGCCCAAGCATGCACGGAGCGCGTCGACGACTCGCACCTGGACGCGGGCAGCGCGTCGTACGGCATCGGCGGCGTAGCAGCTTCCGAGGAGCAGGCTCACGAGTTCGTCATGAGGCCGAGCACGTTCGTTGGCGGCCCCGCCACGTTCGAAAGCGTACTGGCCTACGTCCACGGCTTCGAGTCGGCGTTTGAGATGTCTCAAGGTCGGCAGCCCGTTCTGCACCAGTTCAGCGACCTGATCAAGGAACTCAAGCAGGAGCTGGGCCGTGAGCCCACCGACGACCAGACGGCAGAGGCCATCGGCGCACTGGAGCCGCTCCTGGCGAAACTGTTCACAGCACCAATGCCAACGAGGCTCTCCAAGGCAGTCAACACACCCAACCCGCACGCAACGGAAGAAGATTCAGCATGAGCACGGTAACTGGCGACGTCGTCCACCACCTTTACAACCGGCCAGGGGATCTGCTGCCGTACTGCGGTGCGATCCCGGGGCCGGATCACCTCACCGGTGACTGGAATACAGGGCATGACCGCGATGAGCTGCTGCAGTGCCTGAGCCTCGGACTGGTCATTTGCATGGCCTGCGCGTCACCGGAGGCACTGAGTGGGTTCACGCCGCTGATCCTCAGCGAGGATGGCTAACCAGCAGAAGTCCACCTGCCTTCGGGCAGGTGGACTTCTGCTTTTGCCAACTCAGTCCTCGCGATGGTCAAGAGGTCGCGTGGGGCCAAGGGATCAGGCGATTCGCAAGTATCTCCTTGGCGAGAGTTCTGCATGCCTTCGGTGTCACGCGACAACAAGGGTCTCAGGAGCTGTATTTCGAAGGTCCTGAGTCAGGATGGTGCGTTCGGGACTCAGCATTGGGCGGAACTTCAATTGGCTCCTCTTCTGGTTCATTGCCGAAACGGTCCAATGCTTTGAAGTAGTCGGTCGTCCAGTGATTCATAAACAAGCCCCGAGCGTCCTCTAGGTGCAACAAGGTGTGGATAGTAGGCCCGGCAAGGATCGAACGGTGCATGGGCTCCAGTGCGTCAACTGCAATTTGGCCGAGGTGCGCAAGCGTCTGGATCTGGCCAGTGGAATGCCATAGCAGCATTGTGGCCATGCTGCTCAGCGTAGACTCGCCAGGATCCTTCGCCGTACCGAAGTGGACTCCGCCTTCAACGTGGGCGTAGTACCGGACGACGCTCCGGAACGTCAGATGTTTGCCTTGGGCGACGCCGACCACTGTTCTTCTCAGCTCCTCCAGATTCGTGATGGCGTGATCGCCAGGGTCGCCGATCAGCCGCGCATCCCCGAGGCCGAGGTAGCGCTCCAGTCCTTTGTCTGCGAACTTGTCCTCCAGTTCGGTCCAGGGACGGATGCGGAACTCTACAGGCACCTCCGGCCTAGCGACCCTCACTGTCTCTAGAAGCGGCGCGCCATCGAGCAGCAGTTTCCTCAGGAGCGGTGCGATTCCCAGCAACTCGTACCTTGTTCGAGACGACGGATCGTCAATGCGGCAGCGGAGGTCGTCGATCGTCTCGACGAAGAGCCACTCGGCGAGGATCATCTGCTCGCCTATGTCCCGCGCCATCAGCTGGCTTCCTGCTCATCCACGGCCAGAGCAGAATGCACTGTCCCGATTGAGATTCCGACAGCCGAAGCGATCTCCCTAATCGACTCGCCCCTCTCGCGCCGGGAGATGATGACCGCGCGCTTGTCGTCGTCGATCACCCGCGGGCGGCCGCCGACCCTGCCGCGCTTGCGCGCTGCTTCGAGCCCGTTCTTGGTCTTGCGCACGATGTCGCGGCGACGGTCCTCGGCGAGGGCCATGGCCATATCCAGGACGAAGCTCCGCTCGGTGTGCTCGCCCTTGGCGATGCCCTCGATGACCTTGACTGCGATTCCGCGTTCGAACAAGTCCGTGAGCACGACCAGCCCCTCGATCAGGTTTCGGCCGAGGCGATCAACTTCCTGGACGGCGAGCATGTCGCCCTCGCGCATGTAGTCGATCGTGGCGCACAAGCCTGGCCGGTTCTCGACCTTCAAGCTACCGCTTACTTTTTCCTCGAAGACCTTAACGCAGATCGGGTCCAGTGCGTCATGTTGCCGCGCGGTGTCCTGACCCTTCGTGCTGACTCGCACCAATCCCACCAGGGCCATGGCTTGCTCCGTTCATAAAACGTGTTCAATTGCCAATCCCCATGGTACCTGTTATTGAACGAGTTATTGAACGAATTGAGCCACGAAACACGGTTTCCTCGGGCACTCTTCAGGTGTTCGTCTGATCGACCCTTTTTTGAACATTTCCCCGATCGACCAGCTGGAACGCAGCGCATAGCGGATAAAGAGCATCTTGTTGGCCTACGCAATGGCTGTTTCGACCTCATTTTTGTCTACGCGCGTCTTTGTCGCTTTCACGGGTGTCATGATCATTCTCGTGATGCTATAGGCCTGGGAGATCAACCGAGCAATACAGTAATTATGAGTCGCTCCGGCTACTGGATCCTACAGAAAAGCTCCCAATGTTGAATATTGGGAGCCAGTCTGCGGACCTGGGCGTTTTGCAGTCATACTAGACCAATACCCAGTACATCGTTTAGGGAAACCGTTTCAGCAATCGATTTTCCTCGTTTCCTTCTGGGCCATTGTGATAGACGCTCATTCGACTACAAATAGTCCCGGACCGACATTGCTGCAAACTACTTGGCGGGTTCTGGGTCCACCAGTCGTTGATCCTCAGGCAACGTGGCTATGAGATCTTTGGCCCGGACTAACCCCGCGTCACAAGCGATGAGGGCAAGGTGAACTCGTTTGAACAGCCCTAGTTCGGTGAGGATATCGCCGAGACGTTTCTTGACGGTCCCTTCGCTTTGGTGCGTTTTCCTTGCGATCTGTAAGTTCGTTAGCCCAAGGGCCACGTACCTCACGATTTCTTGGTCACGTGCATTCAAGCCTCGAAGATAAGCCTTATACAGGCCTTCGCGCAGTGGCTCTGCAGCGCAGGGGCCTCCAGTGTCAGGTCGGATGAAAATCCAATATCCCTCAGCTATGGCTCGTATGTAGTTCGGCAACCCGGCGCTGACCACGCATTTGGAAATGACTGCCGCGACCCCCGACTCATAAGCATCATCAAGAAACTCCATGCTCGGATTCATGGTTAGCAGCGCGACTTTTGTCTCTGGCAGCTTCGATACTGTCTCACTAAGGTTGCAGACGGCTGAGAAGTCCCGGGAGCGAACGTTAACCAGCAAGACGTCAGGAGGAGCGTAACTTTCCTCGATCAAGGGCTGATCAACCGTGTTGAAGCAAGTCTCCAAAAGCAGATCATTCGCTTCATTGAATTGGGCCGCAATGGCTGAGCGGGAAAACTCATCTTCGTCGACCAAATGAACACGAACACTGGTCGGAAGCGCAATGCTGTCGGCCGTTGTATTCATGAAGACTCTCTCTGTGAAACGGAATGCACATGACCTAGGGATTTTTGCCAATTGTATGTGGCATGAGTTACTTATTCGGGTTGGAGGAGGTTGCTGAATTCGCAAATCTGGCGCATGACATGTCTATCTTAGGCCGTTAGAAACCAACGAAGACAGCCTTCCCTATTCAGTTTGTTTCCAGATCCTAATGGGAGGGAGGGGTTTAGCTCAGGATGATGGGCATTAGCTCGTTGCTGATTCCAACCGTTGGAGAGCGGCAGCCCTACCTTTGTGGCTGCTTCGTTCATCGAAAACGATCACTAAACCTAGAACTACCATCATTTCGAGCATGCAAAGTGATATTGGAACCCCGGCAGCTGCCATTACGACCCCGATGCCAAGCCCGGCCACGACAAACACGGCAGCCCCCACGAATCGCCGGTCGACTCCCAGCAGGGACGTATATAGGGAGGTGAGTGAGATCTGGAAGATTGCGATGGGTATCGCGATGGACGCCACTGCAATCGTTGCGCTGATGTGGGTTTCGTGGCCGATGAAGTACGCGGCTACATGCAGTCCGGCACCTGTTGCGGCGATCGCGGCGAATACGGGCATGTGCCAGTATCCGAATCTCGGGCCTCGCTCCCGACGGGCGTGCAACGCTTGACCGGAAGGCAAGACGAAGTAGATCCACCACATTGCGAACGCCAGCCCTGTGCCGCTCAGCCCGACCAGTGCTGTTTCCGCGCTCCAGCCGTCTACAGCCACGATCGCGCGCAAGGTCTCGATGGCTCCAATCAGGCACTCGCCCAGGGCGATGATGGCCAGCAGCCCGAACCGCTCGGCCATGTGATGGGCGTTCCAAGGAGTTCCGTTGCCTTTTCGTTCTGCCGTGTAGGGGATCATCACTTCGAGGATGAACAGCGGTGCTGCCATGAGAAGCATGGTGGGTATGTCGGTATTGATCAACAACACGGTAACCCAGCCGACCTGGACAATGGCCAGGTATGCTGCGTAGCGCAGGCACACCTTGCGGCGGTCAGGGTCTTGTCGGGCTGCACGCAGCCATTGGAAGATCAGGGCGACGCGCATGATGATGTATCCGGCCACCATGGTGGCGTTGTCTACGTGCTCGCCTTCGATGATCGAGTGGAATAGTGGTTCGATTCCCATCGCCAGGACGAGAACACCTACCATCTGGACCATCGTCACGACGCGGAACACCCAGTCATCGGTGTCATAGGCACTGGCGAACCAGGAGAAATTGATCCAAGCCCAGATAATGCAGAACATGGCGAAGGCGAATGCAAGAAGGCCTGGGAAGAAATGGGCCTCCGCTATCGCATGGGCGAATTGGCTACCGGCGACCCCGAACGCGATAACGAATGTTAGATCAAAGAAAAGCTCCAGGGGAGTCGCGGCACGGTGTGTTTCGTGCGGATCGCGGCCTCCCATGCGGGAGAGAGCATGGCGTAGGGGATTCGTAGACATGGGTGAGTTTACCTTTATGAATGTGACGTGGTTGGGGATCAGCGGTGTCCTACCACCGAGTAGGTGGTATGGAATGGGCAGATCACTCGGCTACTATACTGCTAATTTTCCTTTTCAGGCTGAATTGATCATCTAGGGACAAATTGAACTTATGTCACTTTCTTACGATTTCTGCCCTCCCAATCCACTCCGTTTCCAGGGAAGAGCTTGCGTTGGTTGAGGCTTGACCAGCTCGCGTAACTACCTGTTGCGGCAAATATGTACTTTTCGGATTACGACTTCTCCAGACGGCTCTTTTTTCTTGGGAGCACGGAAAACGACCGAACGTTGAGCGCATTGCGAGCTGCACAAATCTGCACCTGACGCAAATCTCAACCGACATATCACCAATGCGGTTGAGCCTTCACTGGCCATTTGACCCTGTTTGTCGCATGGACAGTGAAGGATTCAATACAAGAAGTGTAGTCACCCGTTGGCGGCGCGAACCAAGGTTCTGATGCTCTCGACTGGCACTGCGATTTGCCCGCTCGGTTCCTCTTCGCATTTCGTTGAGGCAAGGGCGTATGTCGCTGCATTTTTGTTGCCTACACCCTGACCGCTGTCAACTAATGTCTGTAGGGCGTCGTGCCAGCTTGGCCAATCATTGTTGATGACTGTCTCAAGAGTGTCGTCAATAGCGTGAAGCTCAGGCGACAACAATCCAATGGGGTAATCGAGCTCGTCAAGGTCGAAGTAGCGTTGGAGAGCACGGTTATCTTTGACATGGTTGCGCACGGCGTGCTTGATAGTCCTCTCGTTCTCTCTGATCTTTTCAGGATTCTTCTCATTCTTTTTATTCTCGGTCATCCTTGCTTCGCAGCCCGAGTCATTGTCGAAGACGACCATCGTGGGAATTTTTAGTTCACTCAAGATTGCATGTGGGATGTACAGATGTCCTTTTCCTTGTGCCGCGGCGACAGCAATGCCGTCCGCGGAAAGGTGCTTGGACCGCGCAGCAATGCCCTCGAATACTGCCTTATCGTCATCGCCCTCTACCAGCATCACGGCATCGGCAAAGAGCGCTTCGGATAGGTGTTGATTGCAAACCATGTCCCACCGTGCGGTTACAACCTTCGGGTCGACGTAACCAGTCAATCTGGATGCAACTGCATCCAGCTTCGCATGCGAGATTGTGACTTCAGCGTGCCGATCTGAGGCAGCCGCGCTTCTCCGAACTCGCCGAATCTCATCGAAGTATCGCGCGTCTACAAAATAGGGTGAGTGTGTTGCATAGGTAATTTGCAAACCGTTGGCGAGGTCACTCGCGAGTGTTCGCAGGACGCTGGAGAATGCACGAGCCTGAGTGGGATGCTGGAAGAGCTCGGGCTCTTCGATGGCTAAGCAAATGACACTCTCAGAATCTTCGCTAGCGCTCTTGCTGGCAAGCATTTTTAGACTGGAGATCAATAGGGCGCGTTGGAACCCATGCCCTTGGCGGTCGACATCCGTTTGAGTCAGTTGATCCCTGACGGTGACTCGGATTTTCGACATTTGAGGTTTCAATTCGGGCTCTTCTGCCGCTAGTTGGATCTTGCGACCGGAGGTGAATGCTTCAATTTCACTGCTTAGGTCAGCGCCGAGCTTTTCAAGCTGTGCCGTGAGATGCGCTTTTGAGATGGCTTCGCGGCGAGTTGCTACTTCTTCGGCGAGCTGGGCATACGCCTCGTCGGCAGCTGCCCGGTCAACCGTTTTTTCCAGAATGCGACTGATAATCGTGCCTCTGGCGTCTTGACTTTCTTCGTTCGCTCGAAGATCTGCTGTTACTAAAACGAAATCGAAAATTCCAGACAGAACGTTTTGTCCGTTGAATCCAAATAGGTGATTTCCACCTGATTCAGACTCCGCAAGGTGTTCAGGATGAGCGCGTTCCCAGTCATCCATAGAGGACTCGATTTTGGCGGCAGACGACCATTTAGGCAGATCTTGATCCGGATGAGCTTCGAGAACCTTTAACCAGGCTTCTTTCTTGGGGCCGGCTCCAACGGCATTTCGGACATCTTCGAATGGCGGGAAGGATAAAGCATTGCCTGTCATCTTGTCCTGGCCGTTCGACCAAGTGCGCCAAGCAGTGAATGTATCTGCGCCTGCTGGAGCGTACTTGTCACCCAGGGCCACACGGTCCGTGCCCGTCAATGTGTCAAAAGTTACGCGCACTCGTACTCGCTGTTGGTTGCTTCCCGACCAGACATCCTTCTCGTCGATGACGCCACCGTTGAAAAACCAGTCCAAGGCACGAAGAACTGAGCTTTTTCCTGCCCCATTGGGGCCGATAAATGTCGTAATCTGGCTAAAATCGATATCCGCTTTGTTTAGGCATCGAAAATTCTCGATACCGACTGACTTAATACGCATACTTACCGCCCTTGGTCTATTCCACTGATTCTTTGGCAAGTCTTCCATGGACGATCGACATTTAGGCTACAGAACGCGAGGCAAGACCGCGGGAGGTGTCCCGCTTTATGTGTATACAACGGGCCGTTATTCCTCAGGGAAGGATTGTCGGCATCGAGCCTGCGAATTCACCGCACTTCTTGGTGAACCTGACTTCTACCGCCTTCCAACCGGTAAAGTGCAGCCCTGTCCTCGGCACCATTTAATAACTCAAATGCCTCTCAATGATTGGCGTTTGAAGCCAAATTGGTCTAAGCCGTTAGGATGCGGATTTCTCGAGATCCAGGAGTATCCTCGGCGTAACCGGCTGGTGCCACGCCGCCGCAGCATTAGGCAGTGAAGTATTCCGACCCCATGAAGCCAGCTCTTGACCCCCTGGGCCGACTAAACCGATTGATACTGGACGACTTTGTAGTTTTGGATATTGAGCTGTCTCGCGTTCTCACAGATAACGACCTCCAGGTACGCGCTGTATTTCTGGTTACTGAGTTCGTAATCCCCGGCAGTCAACATTGGACTCTATCGATAGCAGCCTTCTAGGAACAGCGCAATTTCCTGCTCGGTTTATTGCCCCTGGCCCTGCACTGAGTGAGACAGCCGCTGTAAGGTTGAGATGCTTTGCACTCCACCCGAGCCGCGGGACCAGAAGTGTATTCGATATTTCGTTACTCAAGTTGGGGTATGCGACACCCTAGTTGCGCGCTGATGGAAGGGGCGGTCCGTGAACTCATTCAAGCAGGCTTTGCCGATGCAGGTATGAATCAGTAATTCATTAAGGTGGCCACCTGTTTGGTGCCGGGGTGGCGACAGGTGTGTCGGGCCTAGGTAAATGTCAGGCCCACGGAAAAACCCACTTGCCAACAAGTGCCAAGTGGGCTTCTGACGCTGGAGGCTGGCCACCTCAGAGGCCCTACTTGGAAGGCTGCTGCAGCTCCGAGGTGGCAGTCTGATCGAGCTGTGCCACGCGTTCGGCGATGATGATCTTGGTGTACGCGCTGCGGTCCTCGTCGCCCAGGTCGTAGTCGCCAGCTGCCCGCTTAGACTTCAGCCACTGGCATCGCAATTTTGAACGGCGCACCGAGGTCTCCAGCCGCAAGAATTCCTTCGAAGACTCGCTACGAGAGACCAGCGTGGCCCGCAACTCTTTGCGCTGCGACAGCGCTTCGCGGCCTGCCTTGAACTCCGCGTCGTGCTCCTCGATCAGCGCCACGCGCAGCCAAAGCTGTTCGCTGACGGCCGGGTCCAGGTACTCGCCGAACTCGGTCATCCAAGCCCTGCCCACGCCGCAGGGCACGAGGGTCTCGTCGAGATGCTCTCCTCGGGCCAGAGTCGACCAGGCGTGCTGTTCTTCGAAGTCGGCCATGGCATCCAGCGTGCGCTGCTTGCGCTCGTTGGTGCGCTTGATCAACCGCAGATTGGACTCCCGGAGGGGTGCCGTTGGCTCGTCTTCCGGTGTCGAGGTCATAGGCTCCACGGCGATCGGCTGGGAAATTGGCGCGGCCTCGACCTCAGGTGCCTGCTGTTCCTCGTCCGCGAGCTGTGCATGCACCTCGACCTCGTGCAGATCCACGACATCTTGTGACGGCTCATCAGTTGGCAGGACGACAGCTTCGGCTTCCTCGTGATCCTCGAGCTCTGCGGGTTTCGCCGCAGGCATTGGGCGCTTCCGCTTCGGATGCAACCGTTCAAGCCATGACATGTCGGTCTCGACTTCAGCAGCCATCGCCTCGGCCAGCACTTCTTCGAAGTCGCGAGAGCCGGCATCCGCCTGCGCAGGAATCGCGCTTGGTCCAGGCTTGACAGTCGCCTCGGATGGCTCCGGGGCATGAACGGTCGCCTCCAGCTCTTCTGGCCGTTCTGAGGAGGTCTCAGGCCGCCCCAGGTCCTCCCACAGCACGTCAAGGTACTTGGCCTCCTCGAAGGTCAGGCCATGGCGCTTGTGCATCGCATCGCGATCAGCAATCCGGGTAAGTGACCACAAGCCCACCAGGCGCTCCTTCTTCACGACGACCAGCTCTTCAACCTGCTGCGAGAGCTCAGGTTCCGGCAGTTGCTGGAATCGCGCCGGAGGGTTGTCGAGGACCGCGCGTCGTGCCACTTGCTGCTGTGAAGTCGCTTCAGCCCGCTGGGCGTCGCGATTGGCCTGCTGTGCGCTATGAAGTGCGGCCTCCTGTGCGATGAGCACCGACTGCGCTTCGTGCTTGGCGCGGATCGCCGCGTCGCGCTCGGCAGCCCGCTTCTTCCAGCGGGCAACACGCTCGGCCTCGCGCCTTTCGAAGGCCAGCGCGGCAGCCGACTTCTTCTGGACAGCAGCGTCGATGCGGTTGGCGTCAAGGGTCTGCAGGATCGCCTCTCGGCCGCCCTCGTCCAGGTGCAGCCGCTTGGAGCCGGAGCGCACGGTACGGCTCTTTCCGTCCTCGTCGGTGTACTTGTACGACCAGACCTTCTTATTGCCGCGTTCGACGAGCTCCACAGCTCCGTCCTGCGATAGTTCCTGCCTGAACGAGGCCTCGTCGGCGCTCTTGGACGCCGCGTCCTTGATGCGGTCCTTGAGCGCCTGCAGCCAGGCGTTGGTGCTCCTTGTGACGCGCACCAGTTCCCGGTTGTCGTAGGCATGCTTGCCGATCAGACCGTTGAACTTGGTGCCATCCAGGCCGGCGCGGTCCTTCATCAGGTCGCCCAGCCGGCTGTTGTCGTAGCCGATGGAAGCCATGAACTCTTCGTCCGCCAGCACCTCGTTGGTGACCGCCCGGATGCGGAAGGCGTTGGACATCCGCGAGCTGAACGGCTTGCCTGCCACTACCTGCTCGGTGACCTTCCGACCCTTGACCGTGTGGGTCATCTCGGCGTCTTCGTGGGCGAGGTTGGAGACGATGCCATGAGTGTGCGCCAGTCCGGACTCGCCATCGATCTGCGTGCCAGCCAGCAGCTGGCGGCCAGGGAACGCGCGACGATAGACCTCCAGCGAGACCTGGTGCAGCTGGTGCACCTGCTCCGGGTCCTCGGGATCGAACTCCTCGCGCGAGGCGCTCAGGACGAGCGCAAAGGCCTCGATCCTCAGCTTGGAGTTCGGGTCATAGCGCGCCCGCGTATCTGCGAAGTCGGCCTTGACAGTCGCTGCGGAACAACCGATGCCCGAGGCGTAGACGCAGCGGTCGATGCTGTCGTCGTCCTTCGGGTTCTGGACGTAGTCGGCGATGCGGTCTGCGACTTCTGTGCTCTGGATGCCTGTGTACACCTGGGCATCACCACGATGGGCGTTCGAGCACGGTGCGCAGATCCACGGCGACCGCAGCGGCCTCGGACTTCATCGACTCGAGGTTCTTGTCGATGCGCGTCAGCAGCTCGATGATCTCGGGGTCGTGCACGTCCTCGCCGGCCCACAGCTTCTTCAGCTGCGGCAGCACGTTGTGCCCCAAGCGGTTCAACGCAGTGGTCTGCCGGTCCATCGACTCCTGCGTTGCCCTCACTTCACGGCGCACCTCGTCCGGCACGTCGACCCGCACCTTGCGGGCACCAGCACGCCCCTTGCCGACGAACTGGAGGACCGCGGCCACAACGAGATCCGAACGCTTCATCTCACGGCGTTCCGCCGCCTCGTCGATCAGCTGCAAGTGCTCTACCGCTACGCGGCCGCTGATCGGGTACGTGGAAGACCGCTTCGCCTTCGGCTCACCGGCAACAGCTGTATCAACCCTGGCTGCGCCGTGGCTCTCGGTATTCTCCGACAGCTCGGGAATGCCCTGCTGCTCCTTCGTCGCCATGGCAATTCCCTTCTCTATCTCCAAATACCAGATTGCGCGATGTTTTCGATGCTTCGCACCTGCAACTATTCTATCGCGCAATAACAATTGCGACGAGTAGTGATGGTGTATACAGTTTCGCTGCTCTCAACCCCGGCTGCGTCGGCCCCCATCACTCTCGATCAGGCCTCACGCCTATTCCGCTCCGCTCCATAGGCTCCGGCCCGATACCCGGTCAGGAAAACCCTCCGCGCTGCTTCGGACTTAACTGCCGCAGCGCCGTTGCCAATGCCCCGCACATCTCACGAAGCGGGAGCGGAGGGTCATCCGGCAACAGCTTGGCGGCAACAACAAGCCCGCATCCGTCGCAGTCGCTCGTCAATAAGCAGCGCATGATCCGACCGCCCTCAGTCGCTCTGGCATGAACGCGCTGGCGTATCTCTGCGGCATCGATGCTGCGATGCGAGCGCGCAAGCCTGCTATGCACCGCATAAAGTCGGCCGCATCCCCGGACGGACGTCTCTGCCTGGTCCTTGGTGGGCTTTTGCCGGTCCGAGTCTGGCCATTCTGATCCCGTTTGCGGGCTTCATTTGGCCTATTCGTGACCAGCGCTCAATTGCTGGCCCATTCAAGGGCTGTGTCCGGCTCATTTTGGCCCTCAGTTGGCCGGAGAGAGGCCAGCAATGGCCAAAGGAAAGTGGACTGGCCGAACGAGGTCTCTACGTGGTCAGCGGGAGACCATCAATGGGCTCAAATTGGCCAGAAGGAGGCCATGAATGCAACCGGACTCGGCATCAGGCATCACCCGGTCATTTGAGGGCTCATGGCGGGCTGAAGGTGGCCAAATACTGACCTCAGAGAGCCCTCCAGCGGTCCTGAAATGGCCTGCACTATTCGCTCTGGTCGAAGTTGGCCAAGATTTGGCCCGAGCAAGACCTCGGATGGGTGCCTAATGCCCACAGGAAGGCCATGGTCTTTCTAATCAGATCCCACCTGGTCACCGCTGGCCCATTGCTGGGCTTCTACTGGTCTGGGCATGGCCGCAACCTGGTCAGAGAGAGACCGGTTCTGGGCAGCAAAGAGCCCCGGCTGCAACAGCAACCGGGGCTCGTTCTCTCGGGGCGACGCCTGCGCGTCAGTAAGTCGAGGTCAGCGAGGTGGCTTCGACCTCGTTGTGTGCGCCAGCAGGTGCCATCTCGCGGGCTTCCTTCGCCTTGCGGCTGCGCTCCTCGCGCTCGGCCAGCAGCTCCTGGAACACCTGCTGGTACAGCGCCTTGTAGAGCTCGGTGTGCTCATCGCCCTTGAGCAGTTCCAGTACGCGATCGGTGATGCGCTTCTCCTCGGCGGCCTGCTTGCGCTTGAGCTTCGCCATCTTCTCGTTGTGGGCCTTCTTGGCCAGCTTCATCTCTTCTTCGATACTGAGCTTGGTCATGGTGACCACCCTTTCCATTGTGATGTTTCTGGTTGATCCGGTGTGGAGTTACATCTCGTCCTCGCCCAGAGCGGGAGCGTCGGGGGAGGACTTGCCGGTGCCATCTGGAGCGGGAGCGGAAGATGGGCCGGCCGGCTCGAAGTGCTCGTCCCAGGCCACGAGCGCGGCATCAAGACCGTTGCGGTGCTGCTCGATGGCCTCCTCGTGGAACGCGACCAGCAGTTGCGGGTCGCGGCACTTGAGCCACTCGTACAGGCCGGCGCTGGCCAGTTCCGTCATCGCTACGCTCCCTTCTCGTCGTCAGCGGAAGTCAGCCCGTACGCCTGTCCCATGGCCTGGATGACCAGCGCGAAGGCGCTGGGGTCGATGCCGGTCATCACGTCGCCGAGGTCGACGGGGCGGGTGGGCGAGACCAGGCTGGTCGCCACAGCCAGCACGCGACGCTCTCCTCCACTGAGGTGCCCGCACTCCGTGGCCGCGGTGTCGGGGTCGAACCAGAAGAGCCCAGGGGCTCCGCGGCGGATCCACGGGCCGTCCACGAGGTGGCCGCTGTTGAAGCCGATCAGCAGCTCGACAGCTGCGCGCTCCAGCGACGTGTCCGCCCAGGCGCGCAGGCCGGTGATGGGGGGATTGGTGTTGGTGGTCATGGTCAGTTTTCCTCTGGAGTAGTGGTGGTGGTGGTGGCTGGCACGCTCGTCGCGTCGTGCATGAAGGTCGCCATTCGGGCCCACTTTCGAAGAGCAGGCAGCGTGCCTGAGACCCATTCGGAATCGGCTGAATCGCTGAAGGGACGATCAAAGTCAATGAATGCCAAGAGGTTTCCGTCGAAGTCTGGAACGCACCGTCCGCAAAGCAATGCCTTGTCGGCGCAGCGCATGAGCCAGGCACCGGGGAAGCGCACGGAGCACCCGGAGCACTCAGTGGCAACGTCTGCCAGGGAGACCTCGCCTGCGCGCCAGATAGCGATCCAGACGGTGCCGTGTCCGTACCATCCGCCACCGTCGTCAATCTCGACGCGAAGGCCCGGCTTGGTTCCCAGCCGGAGCAGTGCCGCACGATCGTCGTCGCCGAGCCCATACGGCTGTGCGACAAGCGCTGCGAGCTGCCCATCGCGCTTCCACGCGGTGGTGTGATCGATCCAGGTGGTGCTCAGCTCGATGCCACCCACACGCAGATCGCTGAAGCCGTGGATCTTGGTCGTGTAGCAATGGGGGTCAGAGCACCTCTGGCCAATCAGGCGATGGAGGCACTGGTCCGTGGACCCATTTGCCAGCGTCAAGCTGTTCCCCCGTGCCCAGGCGACCATCGACTGGCGAGCGGCGAGGTCGATATCGGCTCCGTAGGGCCAGCCGTAGTTCAGCGACCAGCACTTCATCTCGGGAGGAACGCGCTTGACACCGATCGAGGTTGCCTGGCTGTCAAGCTCGGCGACCAGTGCACGGGTCTGTGCATCGGTGCACATCTCGCAGACGCTGGGCCGGCCATCGCCGAGAAGCAGCTGCCGGAACCTCACCCCTTGGATCTGGTGCGGGCAAACGTTCGTGGTCGTCATGATCAGTTCTCCTTTGGAGTAGTGGTGGTGACGTCAAGGGAGAACCCCAAGGCGTCGTGCGGGTCGATCAGCCGGCGTTCGATACCGACTTCGCCGGACGCCCGGACGCCCGGCTCCTCTCTGACGTAGGAAGAGACGTAGCCCTCGATGGCCCTCGGCAGTCCGCCGGGGACCGCCGTGTAGATCCGCTGCAAGAAGCTGCGGATCTCCGTCTCCGCCATCGCCGGGGCCGTATCGACCAAGTCACTGAGGTTGTGGCGATGGATCGAGATCGAGCATCGGTGCATCGCCGCCTGCACGGCGTCGCGGAAGCGCTCGTCGGATGCGATCAAGCGCTCATCGCGCTGCTCGGCTCCAGCCCACAGGAGGATGAAGTCCAGCTGCCTGCGGCGGTCGGCGGCATCCAGCTCGTCGAGCAGGTCGCGGTTCATAGCCCACGAAGGGTCGTCGACCAGCCAGTGGATCTGCGAGGGGTCTGCGTTCGATGCCATCCAGTGCTGATCGACGCGGAAGAACCTGATGTACGTCCTGGCCGCTTCTCGCCGAAGCGGAAGCATCTGGGCTACTGCGACAGCGCTGCGACGCCCGCCAATGGCAGCGGCAAGGCGCACCGTCTCGCGGTCAGTCAGTCGGCGCATTGCCCATCACCTCGTCCACGAGATCGCTGAGGTCAGGGCCGCTCACTCCGTGGACAGCCGGCCGCGGAGCGGTAGTGCGCAAGAACCCCTTGACGGGCTTGTTGGGGCTGTACGAGGTCCAGCCCAGCAGCCCCCAGCGTGAGAGCAGCGGCTCGGCAGCGGACATGCGCTTCGAGACGCGATGCGTGCCCTGCTTCCAGCCGTCGTCGTCACGGACGATCGCCGCAAGCTGTCGCGAGAACTCAGTGAGTCCCATGACGGTTCCCGACGGGCTGCTGTAGGCGAACCAGGCCTTGAAGTGCTCGTACAGGAACGACGTGGGGAGCAGATCCCAGACGTAGTCATTGCAGTACTCGCCCCAGAACAACCGGACGGGATCGTTGCTCTGCTTGTACTCCTCCATCACGGCCTTGCAAGCAGCCGGCTCGGGCAGCGTGTAGAAGTCCTCCATCGTCAGCACCTTGTGCAAGACGTACTCGGCGACTTCAGGCCGGGTCAGGTAGTCGTCCTTGATCGCGCTGTTCTCGCGGCCAGCGAAGGACTTGGTGAACGGGAAGAACAGCGGGCGGCGGTAGAAGCTGTCGGACTTGTCCTTGGCCTTCGGCCAGCCGTTCAGGCACTGGACCATCAGGCCCCAGAAGGTGTAGTTGAACGGCTTCTCGTACTTCATCTCGATGCTGACAGGGTCGTGCGTCACGCAGGACTTGAAGTCAGCCGACTCCTTGGCGAACGCGCCCACGTCGTTCTCGTCCGTGAGGACCGCCATCTTGCCGACGATCTTCCCGCGCTCGTTCTTGTCGCTGAAGCGGTTGATCTGGATGGACGTCCACGACTGCGGGCCGACCAGATGACGCATGAGCACCAGCAGGGTGCCCTTGCCGTTGTTGCCTCGCTCGTCGAAGGGCATGATGCACCTCTTCCAGCCGACCAAAGGGCGGACCAGCGCACCGATGACCTTCCAGGTCAAGTCGACCAGCTCCGGATCGTCGTGGAGCTCCTTGACCCACGACTCGATATCCCACGGGCCGAAGGAGTCGTGGATGACAGGGGAGGAAGGGGCATCGACGTACCGGGTGCGCACCTTCGTGGTGAAGACGTAGCTCTTGTCGAACGGAAGCAGCTCCTTCGTCTTGTAGTTGAAGATGCCGTTCTGCACGGGTACAAGATCCCGGTCGATGGTCATCTGCCGCATCGGAGCCTTGGCGCGGATCAGTTCGACGATGTCGTCGGCACTCTTGCGGCCGATGTTCGGATCGAAGACGTGGACAAGCTGGCGCAGACGACCCGGTTCGCCGATATGCAGGCCGGTGTTCGGTCCGTCGCTTTCGTAGACGGCGAGCATGTCCTTCCAGCGGTCTTCCTGGTCCGACTGGACGACGATGCACACAGGGAAGCAGTAGAGGACGCATTCGGCCACAGCAGATGCTGTCAGGCTCTTGAGCAGATCGATCTTATCGTTCTTGGCGCGGTCCTGGTTGGCGACATTGATCATGTCGTTGATGAAGCTCAGGAGCCTCGGCTCAACCCTGTAGACGTCGTTCACGGTGGGGTACAGTCCGAAGAATCCTTTGGTCGCCTTACGTACCAGGTCGACCCGCGAAGTGATCCGACGCGACGCCGGCGCAGCGCCGGCATCAGGTGCGCTGGACTCCGAATCCTCATGGCGAGGATCCTGATCTGGCCGCTCAGGCTGCACAGATGCAGCCTCGGGGGAAGACTTGGAATGAGTGTCATTATCATGTAGACTCATGATGAAGATTCCTTTCGAATCGCCTGATACATGAGCTGGTAACTCGTCAGTGCGATGAAGATTGATTGTGGAGAAGCCCCGGTTCGCCGGGGCTTCTCTTTTTGTCTTTGAGTCGCGTCGTCGCTCAGGCGGCCGGGGCCAGCAGGCGTCCGAGCTGCGACTTCTGCTCGGCGCTGAGCTTCGGGAAGTTGTCGACGATGCCCTTGACCAAAGAGTCGAGCTGGTCTTCAGCGGCAGCCCGAACCGGCTTGGCCAGAAGTTGGAGATCCCCGCGGCGAACTTCGAAGCGGTTGCCCACTCGCACTGCAGGTAGGGTTCCGTCGTTGATGCGGGCGCAGATGGTCTGACGGTGGCCGTAGCCGAGATCGGAGACCTGGCGAACGGTCAGCAGGTCGTTGATGTCCAGCTCGGAAACGTCGAGGGCTGGTGCGGAGATAGTGGACAGTGCCATGAGGAACACCTCGCGATGGTCATGCGGAGCGCTCTACGCGTGGTCCCAGATGGCGCTATTCACATCCGGGTCACGGCTACGGGGTATCTCAACCCTGGAGCTGCACTGATTACGCGAGTACCGATTTGCCAATCGTGTACAAGACGCCGGAGCATCTCAGCTTTCCGGCACTGCACTGGTCCTGTCACCCGCTTCGCCGACCAGCTATCAGTCGTACGGCGGGATGACCTTCGAGGTCATAGTTCAAGTCTACAGGTTTCGTGCGATTCTGGCAACTTTCTTTCTCTAGCTACCAAAACAGCAGTAGAATTGACTCGTCTATGAGAGGATCCAGTATGTCTGCAGTGGTCAGCCAAGTGTTCGCCCAGCGTCTGCGCGAGGAACGCACCCGTGCCGGGCTCACGCAGTCCGAGCTTGCGACGCGGATCAGCGACGTGTTGGGAACCGCTGTCTACGGCAGCGGCATTACACGCGTCGAGAAGGGGGAGCGGTCGGTCAAGCTCGAGGAGGCTGTCGCCATGGCGCAAGTGCTGGGCGTCGAGCTGACCTCCATGCTGGTCGGATCCTCTGAGCTGGAGCGCGTCCTCGCGGAGCACCGCATGGCACTGGCCGCGGCGCAGGCTCGGTTCGAGGAGGTGCGCGCCGAGATGACGCGGCTGTCGATCATTGTCGATCACCTCGAGGAGCAGCGCGCTGCAGGCCAGGAGCATCCGGAGATGCCCACTATCGTGCGGTACTCGTCGCAGCACCCGGACTGACATGCCGGCAGCTCGGCTTCGCCGAGTGCATCAGGAGGCCCCTTGCCAGGACGGGCGTCACGAGGGAGGGGATGAGCTCGGTGGAAAATGTTACGGATCGGAAGGTGCCATCGGTAACACCTCTCTGCACAGGTCAGACCAGATATTTTGCAAGCGTTACGGATGTTACGGATACCTCGCAAGAGAGGGTTGTGTGCGCAGGCGCGGGTGCGCATGTGCACGAACCTCTAAATCATCCGTTACATCAGTAACAAGTACAGTAATTACCTGTCTGACCGGCCTATTTGGGTGTTACCGATGGTGTTACTGATGGTTAAAACATCCGTAACATCCGTTACGCTCGCCTGCACCCCTCCACTGGCTCGCGACGTCGATGCACCATCCCGCAGCACCAAGGGCGGCACCCACCTCGTGCTCACCCTCATCCCTGACCCCTCCTCTACGACGTGGAACTCTGACGAGTGAAGACCGGGGCCCGCCGGCCGCCAGGCCGGATCTCCTCTCCAGCACGTGATCCCGCGTGCTCGTCGCCTCGGCGCACAATCGACATGGCTCACGCCGACAATGGCCGGCAGCGCCTCCGCCGTGTCTGCGCATCATGGCAGGATTAAGCCATGGATGTTCTTGCGCTCGTGATCTCGGCCCTGTCCCTGCTCGTCGCCGGCGTCGGCACGTACCAAGCGAACAAGCGCGCCAACGAGGCACTCGCCGAGTCGCGCAAGGCCGCCGAGGACGCACGCTGGTTCGCAGTCCAGGAAGCAGTACAACGCCTGATTGGATTCGATCCGACTGCAGAGCCGTTGGGGGAGCGGCTGGCCAACCTGCGCATCACGTCGATCGCGCTCGTGGACCAGCTCAAGGGCTGGGACGGCATCGACTCCTGGCTGGAGGCCGAGCGAACTTTGGGCGCGGCCGTCGGCCGGCAGGTGATGGAGGCAGCCAAGCCCGGCGACACCGTTGACCGGAGGGTGGCGAACCTCGACCCGTTGATGAGCTGGGCGCACGCCCTGAGCAGCAACCTGCGCCACGTCCGATCGATCGGCCACGACGCGGCTGCCCTTGCCAAGCTCCAGGCCAACGCGGAAGAGTTGGTCAAGGACATCCATGAACGTCACGGCTGGGATCTGCCTCTGCGGACCAACCCCCGGATCCAGCCGCTGGAGTAGCCACATGCGGTATGCAACCAAAGGTTGGTATGTGCCGAAACTCGGTGGAATTTCGTTTCGCCATATAACCTCTGACTGCTGGGGGAGTAAGTCCCTCGGCCACCGCTAGCTGCACAGAGGGGCACGCAAAATTGAGGTTCAATATGCCCGGCCGCATGTCAGCCCCAGCTGGCACTATAGACTCAAACGGGGAAGCCCTGCCTCGTCAGCGTTAATGGCACCGCCCGTTGAAGCACGTGTGTGCAATTCAAACAAGTACTCGCGATTCCTGGCTGGAATCTCATCTCACCCTTGAAAGGCTGAACCTCAATGAAGCTCGTCGCTGTCGCGCTCAAAAACTTTCGCGGATACCAGGAAGAGCAGTGGGTTAGCTTCAGTGACCTCACCACTGTCGTGGGCCGCAATGATGTCGGCAAATCAACGATCCTGGAGGCACTGGACATCTTTTTTGGTGGCAATGTTGTGAAGCCGGAAATAACCGACAAGAACGTGTCCACGCTCGACAACTACTTCCAGATCACCTGTAAGTTCTCCGACCTTCCACCTCAGCTGGTCCTGGATGCGCAGGCCACCACGAGCCTCTCGAACGAGTACTTGTTGGATGCTGACGGCTTCCTGCAGCTTCAGAAGCGATGGATTTGCTCAACTGCAAAGCCGAAGGAGGAGGTTCGCGCCGTTTGCCAGCACCCGTCCAACGAGGGGATTAATGACCTGGTGACCCTTGGAAACGCCGCACTCAAAAAGCTGGCTAAGGAACGTTTGAGTGATACGGATCATGCGGCCGTGAACAAGGCGTCCAATCCTCATCTGCGCGCCGCTTTGTGGGCAAGCGAAGACCTGACCCTGAAGGAAACGGTCGTACCGCTAGGCAAGGAGGATGGCGGGAAGATCTGGTCAAAGCTTGCATTGCACCTGCCACACTTCGCGCTCTTCCAGTCAGATCGCAAAAGCACCGATGCTGATGATGAGGTGCAGGAGCCTATGAAAATGGCTGTGGCTTCGGCCCTGGCAGAAGAGTCTGTCCAGAAACTTCTCGATGATGTTGTTGAAGCAGTTCGAGCCAAGGCGACTGACCTGGCCACTCGGACCCACGAGGCTCTCGCAGAGATTGATCCAGCCATCGCCGAGGGACTGATCCCGGAGTTCAAGAACGATCCACGCTGGAGCGGCCTCTTTTCGGTGGCGTTGCAAGGTTCCAATGGCGTAGCCATCAACAAGCGTGGTTCCGGGGTTCGGCGGTTGATCCTGGTGAGCTTCTTCAAGGCCGAAGCCAAGCGGATGATTGAGTCGAACGAGAAGACGTCAGTAATCTACGCACTCGAAGAGCCGGAGACATCGCAGCATCCACGCAATCAACGAATCCTGCTTGATTCATTCCAGGCGATGTCTTTAGTCCCCGGCACTCAAGTCATTCTGACTTCGCACAGTCCTGGGTTTGTCTCCCATCTGCCTGCGGAAAGTCTGCGGTACGTACGAAAAGACCCAGGGTCCGGGATTCCGGTTGTTGCCAGTGGTGATGATGACCTTTGGGCCGAGCTTGCTGACGAGCTTGGAGTGCAGCCCGACAACCGTGTCAAAGTGCTCATCTGCGTAGAGGGGCCTCACGATGTCACTTCGCTTCAACACCTCTCGCGAATACTGAACCAGGCGCGCCCGGAGCTCTATCCGGACCTCACATTGGATCGCAGGTTTGCGTTCGTTCCCCAAGGTGGAGGGACTCTTGGACAGTGGGTGAGCAAGCGATACTTAAAGGACCTCAATCGGGTGGAGTTCCACCTGTACGACAATGACGTGGATGAGTACAAGGAGACTGCCAAACAGGTGAATGCTCGGGGTGACGGCTCGCTTGCGTTGATAACTTCAAAGCTAATGATGGAGAACTATCTTCATCCTGATGCCATATTTGACGCATTAGGAGTGCATGTCGAGGTTACAGTCGCATGCAACGTTCCGGATGTCGTGGCCGAGGCCACGAGAACCACAGCTGGTGTGCGGCCCGTCAAGAAGGGGATCGTAAAGACACGCCTCGCGGACGCGGGCTTCGGGCACATGACGCTAGAGCGGTTGGATGAGTCGGATCCTGACGGCGACGTGAAGGGTTGGTTTGAGAGGCTTGCGGAGATGGCCAGGCGTTGATTTGTCCGTTCTTCTGAGCCCGGAACGCTGGCCAGCGGCAAAGCGCATGGGTCGGTGAACGGGCATCGAACGGCCTCTATGGTTTCGGATGACATCGATGTTTCGTTGACGCGCCGAGCCTGGATGTCATTGCACGTTGGGCAGGTCGCTAGCCCCTGGCCGGTGTGCATCCGCGTGGCAGCTCAGCGATGGGAAAGTGCAGGTCGAGCTTGGGCGGCGGGACCTAGGGACTTACGTGTGCAGCACCGGCAGGAACGCGCTAAAGACGTTCGTGCGCTGGTGAGCTTGAGCAGGTGCTGATGTTCCCGCTTCAAATTTGAGAGGTTGGTATGTGCCGGAACTCAGTGGAGTTCCGCTTCAACGTCTAAGACTTCTCAGCTCAAACGCCCTCGGTTTCTAGTGAAGCCGGGGGCGCTCGTGCATCTCGGATCCGAGTCATCAGAAATTATTCCGGGCGGAAAAGATCGCTTCTCCGCAACAGGGATGCCACTCAAGGGACACCAGCCACGTTTCCTCCAAGGACAACGCCGAAAGCAATCGACGCTACCAGTCCCCACGTTGCGGCGGGTGAATGGACAGCCTCAAAGGCTGAACCGCGCCGCAATCCTGTTGAACTTCGCTTTTTCCCTATGGTTCAGGCTAGGGGAGAGAAAACCGAAAGGTGCCTCCCTGCCTGTCTAATTCGGGTGTCCTTCACTCATCTGCCTCAGCACGGTTGAGGCTCATCGAGACATATGCGGAGAACCCGGCTCGTTTCGCGAACCTGATGCGTCGCCGTTGCGTTTCGGTGAATCCGAGCTTGGCGTACAGACCGAGGGCAGCGGTGTTGGTGTCCTTGATATCGCGCAGCACGAACTCGTCGGAGGGCAACTCCAGGAGCCGATGCATTAGCGCAGTGGCTACGCCTTTGCCCTGATGCTGCGGCGCTGTCGTGACGAATGCAATCTCGGCCAGGCCGTCGCGGGCACCGTCATAGGCCCCCATGAATTGGCTTCGGGTGATCCGATAACTGATCATCCCGTGTATTGGACCGAGCACGCGCTGGAGCTTGCGCCGATCAGGCTTGAAGCACTCCTGCTCGCTTTCGGTGACGGCCGCGACCGCCGCGGGCTCGCCGTCGACGAGCGCGATGTGGAAGCGCTCCAGGATAAGCATCGGGGCGAACGCGTCGGCGAGTGCCTTCGCGTTCTTGGAGAAGAAGGCGAAATCCTCGGCGAATCCTTGCGTGAGAACTTCCGCGATCTGGTACCGGTATTCCTCTCCGAGTTCGTCCGCACGGGCGACTTCGATCTTCATTGGGATCCTCCAATTAGCACTCGCAGAATCAGGTTGACATCGGGCTGCGCCGATTCCTCGCCCAGTCCAACGTGCAACGTTGTGATGCCGGTCAGCATGGCGAAGTAGTGGGCGGTCAGCCGAGAGGAGTCCCCCTGGGCAATCTGGCCCTTGTCCTGGCCTCGCGCGATGAGCGAGTCGAATGCCTGCCAGGTGGCTCGCTGAGCTGAGGCCAGCCGAGATGAGGTTCCTTCGGGGGTGTCTGTCGTGACGCACTGATTTACCATCATGTAGAACTCGGCTGAGCCATTGTTCGCCGCGAGGTCCGCCACGTAGTCCTCGGTGAAAGATCGGATCATGGATAGCGGATCTCCATCGCTCGAGAGTTGCACTGTGACTGTCCCCAGCCCGCGCGAGGCCTGGTCGATCAGTTCATCGAATAGCTCTTCCTTGCTCGCATAATGCCGGTAGATCGCGCCGGTGCTGATTCCTGCCTTGGCCGCGATTTGGCGCATATTCGTGGCCGCGTAACCGCGGTGCGCGAACACCCGGACAGCAGCCGTCTCCACGGCGCGGCGCGTGGCGGTGCGCAACGCTTCGTTCTGCTCAGCCGTCCGGGGCACGGTATTCCTTTCAATGAACTTTTGTTCATTCTATGTATTGTTCGCATACGGAGCAATCAGTCACTCGACCTGGGACGGCACCGGAGGCAACCTAGTAGCAATGGATAAATGCGCGGTTGCGGGTCGGCAACCAGCAGTCGGTGCGTGCCGGACCTCGTTGGAGTTCCGGCTCGACGTCCAAGTCGGCGTGGCTCGCACGTTTTGGCCTGCTGCATGGGAGGTACTGGTTCCCGCGGTCCGAGAGCGTTACCGCGCCTGGGCGACCGGGACACCATAGTCCTGCTATTGGCAATGAAAGCACGTAGTTCCATCCCAGTGCCGTCATCGCCTAGCGGGTGCACGCTGTTCAAGATCGAAATCCAAGGCACGGCACTCTGCTCCCGCCTGTGGGCGCGTGAGAGCGCAGCTGCGGATCTTGAGGCTTATGAGGATCGCGTCATGGCGCTGATTCCGGAACAGGGGACAGGTACTGGATCTCTTCTCCAGGCCCTCCGAGCCGGCAGGCCTTCATGTGGTGCGGATTCGCCGTGTCCCGCGCAGTTGTCCCTCGATTCGCAGCTCGCGAAATCTTGGAGGAATGCGCTCGCCGCGGAGCGCGACCGGGTTGTGGCCCGTACCGAGCTTTTTACCAACTAGCTCCGTGGCCTGGCAGGTCCTGGATCGCTGAACTGGCGGTGGCCGCCGGCTCATGGTCCTCGGAAATGCTTGCCATGCGATACTGTTCGAGGTTAGTGTTCGAGTGATTTCACTTTGCCAGCGTTCAGGGAGATGCCATGCATCGCACGCGAGTTCACAGTCTCTTGGTTTCCTCGGATGGATATGCAGCGGGAGATGAGGTGACGATCGACAGGCCGATCGGTGCTGCCGGGGCACTGTTCGCCAGATTCGACGGACGTGTCATTCACGGCATTCAAGGCGTTGACGGTCCGACGACGGTAGATCAGGCCATGTTCAGCCTGTGGGGCCAAGGCGTCGGGGCGGAAATCATGGGCCGTCGGAAATTCGGTCCGCAGTCTGGGGAATGGCCTGACGATGGATGGGAAGGGTGGTGGGGCGACGCGCCGCCCTTCCGCACCCCGTGCTTCATCCTTACCCACTACCCTCGCAAAAGCATCGAGTTCGCCAATGGCACCAGCTTCCACTTCGTAGACGCATCGCCGCGCGAGGCGCTGCGCCTGGCACAGGACGCTGCCGGCGGGTTGGACGTACGGATCGGCGGAGGACCGTCGACGGTGGGCGAGTTCCTGCGGACTGATCTCATCGACTTCCTGCACATTGTCATCGTTCCGATCGTGCTCGGCTCTGGGGTACGGATCTGGGATCATCTGGCTGGCATGGAACACCGGTTCACCATCGAATCGGTCAGCACATCCAGCGGACTGACGCATCAGCTGTGGAACAGGAAAGCCCGTCAGTGAGCTTCTGATGCTTTGGCTCGATTGCGGGCTCGTGCCGGAACTTATTTCAACATGCCGTGAAATTGGCTTGGAATCTAGACTGCACTGCGTTGCTGATCGACGTGGAGAGGTTCATCAGGTTGCCCTCTGGACCCCTAATAGCAGGGAACGACAGCCCATGGCTTGTCGGCCGCTTCATTGGCAGACACCTCGATGACTTCTCAGGGCTCCTGCGTTCTTGATGGCCATCAACAGTGCACGTGTTGCACAGCTACGGCTATTGTCCTGCAACAGCGCCGGCTGCATAGGCGGCTTGGGCGATGTGCTGGGTAGCATCATCAATGACGGAGACCAGGCGAACACCACGAGTCACTGGGGGATCCCAGTGGTGGTCAATCACCTCGTCCAAGTCCTCTTCCGTGAGCGTTTGGGCGTAGCTCATGAGAGCTTGCAGGGAGGCATGAACATAGTCCACCAGCAACTGCTGATCTGCAACCTGGATCTGATGGGCCTGATCCCTTGAATGGCCGTACCCCACGGATTCGCCGAGTTCGCCCAGGCCAAATTTGCCGCGATAGGATTCCCAGACTTCTTTCTCTCCGGCAAGGTGGGCGAGCTGAACATCGATTTCCCTTCCCGTGTGCCACAGCAGCCACGCGATCGAGTTGGGGTGCCCGGCTGGGTGGGCATTAAGCTGATCGGCGGAAAGCGCGGGGAGATTGCGGACGGCCTCCACGGGGCGCATGGCGAAATCGGCAAAGACATCCGTAATGTTCATAATCCCATTCTGCACCCGTACTGGATCCTTGACCATGAAAGTTGAACGCCGAAGGCCCGGAGACTCTGGAGGGAGGTACGCTGAATCTGGCGACAGTGCTTCCTGAAACACGGAATGGACGAGGAAGGATGGCGATGGGCCCCGACGGATTATTCGCTTTGCGCACAGGTGTATTCAGGCTGCCCGACGGCCAACCGGCAACGCTCGAAACGCATGTACTCGGAACGCTCTGCGTACGCTCGGGCAAACTGGCTCTTTGCGATCCGCTATATCTGCAGAACCCAGGCCTGCTCACCATCCCTCCGGGAGACTACAAGGTGATAGCTACGATTGCGCGGGTTCCGGAAAGCTATGATCTGGCGATGAGCAGGCCAGCCTATCTGAGCCTGATGCTGTCCGGTGAGCCCACTGCCTCGATCCACCCAGTGGTTTTTGCCACGGGCGGTTTAGAACGTGGCGTCCGCCCGGTCGAGGGCGTAGCCGCGATGCCGGGTCTTCAGGGAATACCGTCGTCACAGATGTCCAGTGTTGCAATGGTGGACGCCGAAGCCATCGTTCGGGCCATGCCCGATGATCCTGGAACCTGGTTCGATTCGGTGATTTCACCGATCGATGGCACAGGGTGGTTCGACCGCATGGATACGGAGATCGATGGTCCGCTCGGCTCGCTCTTCACCCGATTGCCCAAGGCAGCGGATGCAGAGAATATAGCAATTCTCATCGCCCGCCCCGGGAGGGTATTTCCGGTGCTGGAGACGAGGGATGCGCAGGATCGAATCACCGGAATCCATATTGATTTACTGGTCATTGGGGATCTGAGCGAAGTTCTGCAGGCTTTTGATGGCCAGGATGACTATGCACTGGAGTATGCAGAAGAAGCGGCACGGGACTTGCGGCACCAACGGGATCAGCGGGCAGACGGGCTAATCACGAGATTGAAGAAATTTTTCAAAAGCTAGTTCCTGCTGGGACTCGCGGACCCAAGCTGTCTGGACTAGCCAACTGGCATCACTCACTAACGCGCGGTTTGGAGCAAGAAGTGAAACTGCATCATGTGCAAATCTCAATGCCGCAAGGGCAAGAAGCAGAAGCCCGCCGATTCTATGCCCAAGCCCTGGGGCTTCATGAGGTGGATAAGCCTGAAGCCCTGGCGGGCCGCGGCGGCTGCTGGTTTCGCGCCTATGACGGCGACGCCATCGTCGCTGAAATCCATCTCGGTGTAGAGGAGCGATTCAACCCCGCCCGCAAAGCGCATCCAGGACTCGTGTGCGATTCCTTGGCAGAGCTAGAGGCCACGGCACACCGGATCAAGTCAGGCGGCTTTGAGGTCTTATGGGCAGAGCGGGAATCTTTCGAAGGGTATATTCGATTTCATGCCCGCGACAGTTTCGGGAATCGCATCGAAATCATGGCTCCTTCGACTTCGCTAATTGCGCCCGACAGCGAGGTGCATGACAATCAATGAATCGAGAATTACTTGGCTGATTACGACCCTCGAATTGTCGCGTTGTATGACGGAGAAAATCCTGACGGGCCCGACCACGACTACTACCGATCCCTCGCCGTTCGGCCTGGTGTGCAGCGCGTTTTGGATCTCGGTTGCGGCACCGGAATTCTCACCGTCACCTTGGCGCAGGAAGGGCGTGAAGTCGTGGGCATGGATCCATCGCCGACCATGCTTGGCTATGCCCGCCAGCGATCCGGCGCCAGCGAAGTCCTATGGGTCCAGGGCGACTCAAGCGCCCTTGACCATGGGTTGTTCGATTTGGCGGTCATGACGGGCAACGTAGTGCAGCACATTCCGGACCAGCAGTGGGAACGAACCTTGCAGGATTTGAGGCGCAGCCTGTCCTCCGGATCTGTTCTCGCTTTTGAAAGCCGAAACCCGGAACGACGAGCGTGGGATTCCTGGGCGCGCGAGGAGCCATCCACCAGAAGCACGCCATTTGGACCGGTGACTGAATGGTGCCAGGTTCAAGAACTCGGTGAAGGGAAGATACTCCTCGAATCATTCTCGAAATTCGCGACCACGGGAGCGACAGTGCATGAAGATCTGGTGCTGGCTTTCCGCACCGTCACACAACTGGAAATCCAGCTGCAGGCAGCTGGATTCAAGGTCAATGGAATCTGGGGTGACTGGAACCGGACACCATTTGACGGAAGCCAAACGCTTATGATTTTTGAAGCGCGGGCAGCATGAGCATCTTCGGGCTTGTCGGACTTCAGGATGCGCGCGCCTTGCAACGGCTCATGGAATCCAACGCAGGCTATGCAGTGCGCATCCAGGGCCATGGCGTTGAGCCCGGAGCGGCGCAGGAAGCGCTCACGGCGCTGCCACCCAATGCTGATGCCGCCCAGAAGCGTGGCTATGGATTGTGGGAAGGCAATCGATTGCTGGCCTTCGCAGATGTCATCATTGGCTGGCCCGAGCCAGGGACCGCGCATATCGGGCTGCTCATGACCGACTCCCAGCGGGTTGGCGAGGGGCTCGGACGAAGGCTGCATGAAGCCATCGTCACGGAATTGCGCGGAGTCGACGGCCTCGGCTGCCTTCGGCTGGCCATCGTGGATACGAATGCGGACGTGGCTGAACCATTCTGGAAGAAGATGGGCTATCAGCCCACGAGCCAGATGGCAGCGCATCGACAGGGGACGGTGGAATCCGGCTCGCGGATCTGGCGCCGAAAGCTTGGCTGCAGCTCAGAGGCATCAACCGGGCCTATTTAGAACAGCGGCCAGGGGACCGCTGGCATGTCACCGCTCGGGCCGGGGAAACGGGCATCCTGGCGAAGCTGGAGGCACCGCTGCTGCAAAGCTTCGAGCTCCACATCGCTGAGCAGCTTGCCCAATTTCTCGCCCAGCGTTGAGCCCAATGCGGTATTGACCCGGTCAATGCCGGAGAGTTCTTCGTCGTCCAGCGGCAGGCCAATCCACCCCCAAAGCACCGTGCGAAGCTTGTGCTCATCATGGAAGCTCAGCCCATGGTCTACTCCATAACGGTGGCCGTCAGGCATCGCCAGCACGTGGTCGCCCTTGCGGTCCGCATTATTGGCCACGATGTCGAAGACCGCCATTCGGCGCAGCGCAGTGGTGTCCTCATGAAGCAAGCTCACCTGGCGCCCCGTGTCGTCTTGCCCGTGCAAGACCGTCTTCCAGCCTTTGGCGGGGAGATTGCCGGTGGCCACGAGATCCACCGCATGCTGCTCGGAGTCCACTTCTTGCCACAGCTGCACCATGCCTTCGCCAAAGGGGCCATCGCGCAGCCAGGTCTGCGGGACAAGGTTCCAGCCCAGCGCCTCGGAGACGAGGTAGGCGGCAACCTCGCGGTTGGCCAGGGTGTGCTGCGGGAAATCCCAGAGCGGCTTTTCACCGGCAATGGGCTTGTAGACCACGTTCAACCCTCCGATGGTGCCCAAAAAGGTGGCATTGGATGCCGTGGCGATACGGCCGGTGAGTTCGAGTTGGCCGGCGAGCAGATCCGGCTGGGTCATGAAAGCTCAGGGTCCTGGCAGGCATGTCCCTCTGGATCGATTGGATAGCCGCACGACGAGCAGACCGGGCGGCCGGCGGCAACAACTTCGTGGGTGCGCATGGCAAAGGCCCGCGCCGTGCCCACGGGCATGCGAACCTGCATGACTGCCTCAGGCTCGTCTTCGGGATGGGCTTCGTCAAGGGAAAAGGCTTCCAGCACCACCTGGGCCACGGTGGCATCCCATCCCAGGTTCAACGAGCCGACCCTGAAGGCTTCGTCGACCTCTTCCAACGGATCGTTATCCACCAGCTCCACTGGAGTATGGGTCGGAACGCTGAAAGAATTCCCCGCAACGGTCGCGACCTGGTCGAGAATCTCATCGATCATTTCCGCCACGACAGCTGCCTGCTGCTTTTCCAGGGCAATGCTGGTCAAGTCTGATCCGGCGCGCGCTTGCAGATAAAAGGTGCGAGAACCGGGCTCGCCGATGGTGCCAATGACTACTCGATCCGGCCAGTTGAATTCGTGGACTTCGCTCGCCATGTCTACTTCCTTAGTTTCCCGCTCCGCCACCCACAGGGGCGTCAGCTGCTTGCAATCCCGGGGCTAGCCAAGACAGGTCCCCGTCGCCAGTATTAACCGAGTGCACACGAGGCGAACCTGAACCGTAGTGGACAATCGATGCAGACGCCGGGCCGACGTTGATGCGCTGGAACAGGTCCAAGTGCATGCCCAACGCATCAGCCAGTACCGACTTGATGATATCGCCATGGCTCACGGCAACCCACACCGCTCCCATTCCATGTTCCGCCTCGAATCCGGCGTCAAGGCGCCGGATCTCGGCAACGGCCCGTGCTTGCATGCCCGCCATCGACTCGCCCTGCGGGAAAGTGACAGCAGAGGGGTTGGCCTGCACCTGCGACCACAATGCCTGGGTTGAAAGCTCGGCCAGGGCGCTGCCTTGCCAGGCGCCATAATCGCACTCGGTGAGCTCTGGTGCAAGCAGCAGTTCTGGTGCGTTCTTTTGCGCTTGGATAATATGTTGGGCTGTCTGCTGGCAGCGTTCCAGCGGGCTTGAAACGATACCTGCCAGTGGCACCTCGGCCAGCCGCAGCGCAGTTCTTGCGGCCTGCGTTTTGCCAGTTTCGTCGAGGCTTACTCCAGAGGCTCGTCCGGCCAGAACACCAGAGGCGTTGGCGGTAGTGCGGCCGTGCCGCACAAGAATTACTGTGGCCATGATCCCAGCCTAGCCATCTGGTGGAAGCCATGCGAGAATTTGGCGGTATTCCGCCCTGTCGCGAAGAAGCACACCCCATGTCCAAACGGCTTCGCCGCGGCCCAGGAGCACTGTCCTCCCGCGGGCGAATCAGAAAGAGCCTGCAAGGACAGGTGGCGGAAACCGCGCTAGTATCAGATCTGGTTCACCAAGCTGTGCGGCGTGGTGGGCAGTAGGCCTCATCTGCGGGAACAGGGGGAGCGGACATGGGCAGTGGCCAGTGGATTGAAGTAGGCAATGGCGTATTCCAGCGGCGCTATGACCCGCTGGATGTTTCCATCGGACTGGTTTTGGGACCCGCCGGAGCCGTGGTCATTGATACTCGCAATAATCCCGCCGAGGCCTTGGCGATCATCGAGGATGTGGCCGAAGGCTTCGGGCTGCCCATAATGGCCGCCATCAATACCCACGCCCACTACGACCATAGTTTCGGCAACCAGGTCTTCAAGGCCAAAGGCATCCCCATCTATGGGCACCATTTGATTGCCCGGCACTATGCGAACTACGAGAAACCCCGTCTGGACAAGGTCAAGAACCATCCCGGCACGGAGCCTGACAAGTCGTGGCAAGAGGTGGTTCTTACACCGCCCTCCGTCCCGGTCGAAGCGCCAATCACCATTGGCCCGGGAGGCCGGGATATCGAGTTGTTGCCGCTGGCGCCGGGCCATACCGATACGGATCTTGCAGTGCGCATCCCGGATGCAGGGATCTGGTTCCTCGGCGACATCATTGAAGAATCAGGACCGCCGATGTTCGGATCCGGCGCGCATCCGCTGGGGTGGCCACTGGTCCTCGAATCCCTGCTGGAGCGGATCGGCAAGTCCGATGCCATTATTCCTGGGCATGGCACGCAGGTGGATCGCGCTTTCGTTGTTCGGCAACAGCAGCAGCTTGAACTGCTCGCCGATGAATTGAGCGCCGCCCACGCGCAAGAGATCCCGGCCGGGAAGATCCGTTTTTCTGCTGGACTGCTGCAAATCTGGCCAGCTCAATTCCTGCGCGAAGCGGCCCAAGACGTGTACGCCCAGTTGGGGACTAGTACTCGTTCTTGATGACGAAATAGGATCCGCGGATGGTGCCGGCCAGTTTGGACTTCTGGCGTGCGAACTTGAATTTGTCGGCGAGCTCCTCGGGAACTTCCATGCCATCAGACAGCTTGAACCCCACGGCACGTTTTTCCCCGTCGGCTAGTCCGTAGAGCACGTTGATGGACAGCCCCGACTCGTAGAAGACGTAGGCGCGCTTGGCTCCGTCGGCTTCAAAAGCACAGGCCTGCAAGGGGCGGGAAGCGATGTGGAGATCACGTTCCTCGGCCAAGATGTTGTGGACCCACGCGATGACGCCGTCGGCATCCGAGGCGTTTTCAAGCACCAGATCGTAATCGAATTTGTTCTTCAGGTAGCGGGCCTCATTGGCCCGCAATCCGGCAAGAGCCTGGGCCGCGGGGGAGGATTCGAATCCCGCGGTGGAGACATCCTTGAAATCGACCAGATACGCCATATTCAATCCTTTGCACTAGAACTTCGACGGTACAGCTCATCGTAGGCGATCAAGGCTGACGGTTTCAGCCGAACGCGCTCATCCCGGTCAGATCGCGGCCCAAGATCAGCGCCTGCACCGATTCGGTGCCTTCATAGGTATGCAGCGCTTCGATGTCCCCCACATGGCGGATCACATGGTTCTCCAGCAGAATCCCGTTGCCGCCGAGCATATCCCTCGCCGTCGCCGCGACGCGCCGGGCGGCCCGGGTGTTGTGATACTTGAGCAATGAGGCCTGTGCCGGACGAAGCCTGCCAGCGGATTGTTCGGCCGCCACCGCGGCACACTGCAGCTGCATGTTGGTCAGCTCTGCGAGCATTTGTGCCAGGCGCTCTTGCACCATTTGATGGGCGCCCAGCGGCTTGCCGAACTGTTCGCGCTGCTTGGCATATTGAAGCGCGGCTTCAAATACGAACAATGCGTGGCCCAGCGCAGACCAGCCCACATTGACCCGGGTATCAACCAGCGCCTTCGATACATCCTTGAAAGAATCCGCGTTGGCCAGCAGGGCAGAACGCGGCACGCGCACCTCGTGGAGCCTGATCTCCGCTTGCTCGATGGCCCTGAGCACGCCCTTGCCGCGAACGGGAGTGGCCTCATATCCCGGAGCTTGCTGCTCAACGATGAATCCCTTGATTTGCCCGTCGGCTTGGTCCCGGGCCCACACAACGGTGATGCCGCCAGCTGCTCCATTGCCAATCCATTTCTTGTGGCCGTTGAGAATCCACTGGTCGCCTTGCAAGCGAGCGCTGGTTTCCAGGCTGACGGAGTCAGAACCATGGTGTGGCTCGGTGAGCGCAAATCCGCCCAGGAGTGTTCCGGTGGCGACCGGTTCGAGATAGCGCTCTTGTTGTTCCGCGGTGCCAAAGAGCTTCAAGCTGCGCAGAACCAGTCCTCCCTGCACTCCGGCGGCGGCGGCCATCGATCCGTCCGCCCGGGAAATCTCCATGGCCACCAGGCCTGCGGCGAGCGGGGAGAACACCGCATGACCGGGAATCTCCAGGCCATCGGTCAGCAGATCCAGCTCGCCCATCCGCCGGACCAATTCCGTTGGATAGTGCGCTGCGTCCCAGTGCCCATTGATGACCGGGATGACTTCCTGGGCAAATAGCCGGGCCCGCTGCCAATGGCCCCGGTCCGCCGGGGTGATTCCTGCGAAGGCCGATAGATAGTCGGTGTCCAGCGGCTGGCTCAGGTCGTAGGCTTTCCAAGGATCAGTGGTCACGATTCCTGCCCTTTCCCAGCGGCGCATATGGCCCGCAGATATTCCCGCTCCGGCGCAACGCTAAAGCCGTTCAATGATGGTGACGTTTGCCTGCCCGCCGCCTTCGCACATCGTTTGCAGGCCCCACTTGGTGCCGCTGCGTTCCAGCTCATGCAGCAACGAGGTCAACAAACGGGCCCCGGTGGCGCCGATGGGATGGCCTAGGGCGATGGCACCGCCGTTGACATTGACCTTGGACATGTCCGCGCCGGTTTCCTTCTGCCATGCCAGGACGACCGCTGCGAACGCTTCATTGATTTCAATGCGGTCCATGTCCTTTAAAGACATGCCCGTGCGTTCCAGCGCATACTTGGTGGCGCGAATTGGTGCTGAGAGCATCATGATTGGATCATCGCCCCGCGCGGAGACATGGTGGATGCGCGCTCGTGGCTTCAAACCGTATCGCTTGACCGCGGCTTCCGAGGCAATCAGGAGCATGGCCGCGCCATCAGACATTTGCGAAGCAGTGGCAGCAGTATGCAGTCCGCCTTCGACTATGGGGGACAAGCTGGCCATCTTGCCGCGATCCACAGCCCTGGGGCCTTCATCCGCCTGCAATTGGCCAAGAGCCAAGATCTCACGGTCAAAATATCCAAGCGCCTGGGCTTTGAGCGCCCGTTCGTGGGAGCCGACAGCGAAGTCCTCGAGCTGTTCGCGCGATAATCCCCAATGCTTGGCCATCATTTCCGCACCACGAAACTGCGAGATCTCCTGATCGCCGTAGCGGGCGGCCCAGAGCCTGGAACCTCGATAAGGGTCCGGGAAGCCAAAATCTGCAGCTGCGGAGTTGGAATAGGAAAGCGGGATGCTGGACATCGATTGGACACCGCCAGCCACCACAAGATCGCTGCTGCCGCTCATCACCGCTTGGGCCGCATAGGAGACTGCCTGCTGGCCGGAGCCGCATTGGCGTTCCACAGTGGTTCCCGGGACTTCTTCGGACAGCCCGGCAGCGAGCCATGCATTGCGCGCGATGTCCATGGCTTGCGGGCCTACTTGGTCGATGCAGCCGAGAATGAACTCGTCATATTCTTTGGAATCAACGTTATTGCGCTGGATAAGTTCGGCGAGCGGAGCTGCAGCGAGATCCAATGGGTGCAGATCCGCGAGCGACTTTCCGCGCCTTCCCACTGGAGTGCGCAGTGCATCGATGATGTATGCCTCGGCCATGAGGTTCCTCCAAAAAATGCTCAAGTCATTAGTGGTTGCTTGAACAACAATGCCCAAGAGCATGGCCATTGTCTAGGGAAGGTCGGCCAGCTCAAGCATTGCCTGGGCGACCTGGGAAACCGCTGGTCCAGGAAGGGCAGTAGATGCCTGCTCCAGCACAAGCAACGTGGCCTCGGGAATCTCGCGTGCCAAGGCCTGCCCGTTGCCGACTGGAAAGAAAGGGTCCTTGGCTCCGTGGACCACCAGCGTCGATTGCGTGATCCCGCCGAGGCGTTCGCGCCAACGCGGAGTTCAGTCGAGCCGTGAAAAGACCATGCCAAGCTGGTTGGCCATGTGGATGGATGCGGAAGGATCTGGCGTTCGGTCCCAAATGCGCGCTGCCAGGAGCCGGGCCTCGTGTGGATCATTGCTTAAGATGCTGGCGCCTTGCGCAGCATGCTCGGCCACTGCCTCGCGATCGGCCCAATCCGGCATCGGGCGAGAAAACAATTGGCCCATGGTGGCTTGGTCATGATCCGGAAGATCGTCATCTACCGGGCCTGGTGCAACAGGCCGTGTCCCGTACAGGGTGAGCGCCGAGAACGCTTCGGGATGCTCCAAGGCGGCAACTTGCGCAACCATGCCACCTACACCGATGCCGGCCAGGTGTGCCCGCCGCTGGTCAAAGGCCTGGGCAAGCGATGCGGCATCGTTGGCCAGATCACGCAAGGTATATGAGGGATTCATCGGGTCCAGCGTTGTCGATTGGCCACTATCACGCAGGTCGTAGCGGACTACATGCCGGCCGGAAGAGGAAAGCGCTTCGCACAGTGCATCAGGCCACGAGAGCATGGTCGTCCCGCCAACGCATAGCATGAGGGGATCGGCGGGGTCGCCAAAGCTTTCCGCGCCTAGTTGGACACCATTGATTGCATATGTTGCCATGTCTGTAGCACCTCATTGGATGATTGCGAACCTGCGGCTGCATGGGGGTCGTCCGATGTCCTTGGAAGCGGTGCTTCCAAGGCTCATCCTGTCCCTGATCGACCGCACCGTCAACCAACGGGCGGCGGCATTCCTTGCACTTTCCGCTCTCCGGGTGCTTGCTATCATCACAGCATGAGAACCGCGAGCCAGCAGCAATGTTCTCGGCAGCAGATGCGCCGACAGCGTTCCAGGAACGCTGGGCGTAGTTCTGGTCAAGAACTTGTGGCGTGGAATGAAAAGATTGCAAAGTAGGGCCCCACGGATGAAGGAACCTGTCAGATGGCCGAAGGACGCTACCGCTGCAATGCGTAGCCGGATGTAGGACGATGAGCAGATCACCTGAGAACATTCTGTTGTACCTGGAAGCGCAGGAAGAAGAGCAGCTTCGGGGAATCTTTGCTGACCTGGAATCGCGTGGATTTCCTAGGCAAAATCAAACTCCGCACATCACTATCACCTTTGCACCGGAATTATCTGATGAAGTCGCGCTGCGTGCGGCTCAACTGCTTCCAGCGGCCGTTCCGGCTAGTCTTCGACGCGTTGGCACAGTGGTTTTTGGAACCAAGCGCAAACAGACCGTTGCGTGGCTTATGGAAACCACCGATGACCTTGAAATCGCAGCCAGGGAAATCAGCGCGCTGAATATCCACGGGCGCGGTCCACGGTGGATACCGCACCTCACCATGGGATTACGGATTCCGAGAGAAATTGTCCCGGATTACATCAGGGCGCTAGATGAGCTGGGGAGCGAGCATCAGCTGGAGTTCACCGCAGCACGGGCGGCGTTGTGGAAACCCAAAATCCAGCAATTGACCCTGCTGGCCGGAGAATAATCCAGCAACAGCATCGGATCATTTCGCATCGGTGCCCTTTGGCGGTGCAAGCGCGAGTTCTGGATCCGAGCGGCGGACGCTGAAGTGCCTATTCTCGTTCCACATTTTCTGCCGGGGATGGGGACCGCATAGACCCCTAGGGTTTGGTCTCCTCGCCGGGGTGGTTGGCGGTTCTGGCTTCACTTCGCATGTACCGGAGGTAGCCGAACCCCACCACGACGTGCAGCAGTGCCCCGGCATAGAGGATATAGATGCCTGGAACATAGAAGATGGAGAGTTGGTCAATCCGTCCGGCCGCGACGAAGGCCAGTCCCAGCATGATCAATGCTGTCCGGAACTTGCCGAGGAGAGTTGAACTTGGCGGTTCGCTCAATCGCAGGAAAAAGTAGGCGCAGAGCAAGATCAAGTCGGTTAAGAAAATCACCACACCGATCCACACAGGGATGAATCCACCGGCAACGAGGGCCACGGCGATAGCGACGATACCCAAGCGGTCAGCTATGGGATCAAGCAATATGCCCAGGCTCGAGACTTGGGAAAATTTACGAGCAATAAACCCGTCCACCCAATCGCTGAGCCCAAAGGCCAGCAATAGTACTGCAGTTAAAGTCGGACGTGAATCAGAGATCAAAAAAATGCAGATTGGGATGACAAGGAAGAAGCGAAGCAGCGTGATCGCGTTCGGGACCGTGGCCCAATCGTTGCGACTTGCTGCTTCCATGGCCACGGTGCGCTCCTTTGCTCCTAACATGAACAATCGTCTACTGGAGGCAAAAATACAAGAGAAGTGCCCGACAAAAACCTGCTCGTCACCGCCAATTGCCCTCCACGCGCGGGTGGCTCGCCAATGCCGCTAGTCGGTTAAAGCAGCCATCAGCTCAAACTCTGTTTTTCCGGTAGGCAACCCATTGACTTGAAGGGCCACCGAGTGGGTGCCGGGGTAATAGCGCCGGGTGGTAATCGCCCTGAACGAATGGGACCGATTGATCTCCAATTCTTCGCCGGGGGACAGGGTGCGTGTGGTGAGCTTGAAAACCTTGGCAGTTGTTGATCCGTTGGCCTTGCGGTGGTGCAGCACGTAGTCGATGGCAAGGGGCATTGGCTCAGTGCCGGTGTTGCGCACGGTCGCGGTGAAAGCGACCTCTGCGCCCCACGGCACCTGCGGGTGGGCAATGTGCGGACCGTCGATCTCCACGGTCGGGGTGCCAAAGCCGAGCAATGCCAAGGCTTCAGGATTGCCTCGCTTGACCAGGGTCCGAAGTCCGTGCTTCACCACGGCCAAAGTGGTCGAATCTGCAGCCCGCAACCAACGCTGTGCGGTGTGCAGGACCAGCTCGGGATCGTGGCGGCTCAGATCATTGAGATGATTTGCAACCGAACGTCGAACGTACTCGCTTGGATCTCGGTACAGGGCGTCCAAGACTGGAATGGTGAGCGTGGGATTCTTGATAATTTGCGGGACACGAGCAGCCCATGGCAAATACGGGCGGGTTCCTTCACTGGCCAGCCGCCTCACATGCTCATCGGGCGAGGCAGTCCATTGCTGTGCAAAACGCAGGGCTGCCTCAAGGTCGTGTTTGAGCAGGACGCGGATTGCGAATTCTGAGCTCAAGCGAGGGGTGAGCAAGGCCAGCATGTCCATTGCATCCTCGAACGTGGCCTGCGTATTTTCACTCGCAGCACGAGTGGCCAGGGCCGAGGTGACCGGCCAGATCATCCAACCGGTGAAGGACGGCGATTCATGTGCTGCTGCCTTGATGACGTCGGCGAGCTGGGAGTAGTTCTCCGGGAAGTCCGCCAGGAGCCCGTCGCGCAGTGCATCTGAGCGTTCCCGCAAACTCAAATCAGGCAGATTTTTTGTTGCAGCGTTCAGGGAGTTCAAGGCATGCTCAGGGGCAGCGTCCTGCAGCTCTCGGATAAGTTGCTCGGCGACAGGAACGCCAATGAGCTGATCGGCAAAAGGCATGAGGCCATTCTTTACCGGAATCCGACAATGCGCGAATCAGCCGAACATGAACCTCAAAATCAATGGGAGCCGCCAGAACAGGCGGCTCCCATTGGAAGCATTTGGGGTTCCCAGCCAGAGCGGGTCAGTTCTGTACGAGGATTTGGAAGCTGACGCTTCCCTGTTCATCAACGGCGGCGTCCAGTACCTTGTCGTCTAGCTCGTCGGCCACTAGTTCATCAAGGTAGACCGGGCTGCCTTCGCCGGAAATAACCGTATCGGTTTCCTCCGGCTCGGGAACGATCTGAATGGCCAAGGCTGCTTCCTCAGGCGTGTTGGTCTTTTCTGCCTGGTGGATGCGCAGGCCAGCCTTTTCGGCCTCGGACTGGTTGGTGACGATAGCGGTCACGATGGATGCTGCTTGATCGGTCAGTGCGAGCACGGTGGCTCTCCTTCCGGTTGCGGACATACCAAGGTCAGGGCATGTGGGTGCCACGATTCCAAAAACAACTCAGAATCTCAAACGCGCTTAACAGCTGCGAAATATCCTCACAGGTAAGCTGTGGAATCAGATAGGGTCCGGCCCCGAACCTGGCGCCAGGCTGCGGCGCTTCATCCGCAAAGGCCCCGACAAACCTAAGGAATGAGTCATCAAATCTGGATCTGAAGGCCAATACAGGCAAAGACCGGCATCGCCTCTAGCTGGATCCCGGCAAGTCATGGCCATTGGCCGAAGAGTCGAGCTCGCAGAATTCCTCAGAAGCGATCTTGCGGCTGTTCACTCCTACACATCAAATCCCGAGGTCTGCCGCTATAGCACCTGGGGGCCGAACACTCTCGCTGAAACCGAGGAATTCCTCGCCGATGCGATGGAACTGCAGCCCGGACGGATCATTGCGGCAGTGATGGTGGCAGGGAAGGTCATAGGTTCCGCCGCCATTTGGCGAACCGGCGAACGGCAAAGGGCAGGGGAGATGGGCTATACCTTGAGCCAGGAATATTGGGGTCAAGGTCTTGCTACTGAAGTAGCAAATTTGCTGCTCAAGCTGGGGTTCGAAAAATTGGGTCTCACCAGGGTTGAAGCCACCTGCGACCCCGGGAATGCTGCTTCCATTCGCGTCTTGGAAAAATCTGGATTTAGATTTGTCCAGCGCCGGGTGGCCATTGAACCGGCCGCTGAAGGAAGGAAAGAGTCATTGGTTTATGCCTTGAATGCGCCTGTTTCCGGTGAAGGGGCAATGAACCAGTGAATCCCAGCGATATTATTGCGAAGCGTGATGAACCCGTGCCGGAGGACGTTGCACGGCTGCTAGCCAGCGTGCCCGAATGGTTTGCCCAGCAAGAATCCAACGCGCAATACATCCGGGCAGCGAGCTCCAAGGAAACCTGGACAGTTCGCGACACCCAGCAGCAGGTTATCGCAGTGGCCCTGGTAGATCGCCACTTTCCGCAAGCCATTGAGATACACCTCATTGTGGTGGATCGGGCGCACCATGGACTTGGAATCGGCAGCGAACTTGTTGCGGCCATTGAGCGCGATGCGCTCGCCGGGAACGTGAGGCTGATGCAGGTCAAGACGCTAGGTGCTTCGCATCCTGATGCCGGCTATGCCAAGACGAGGAGATTCTACGAAAAGCTGGGGTTCCTTTCACTGGAAGAAACCGAGCTTTGGGGACCTGGGACCCCGTGTTTGATCATGGTCAAGCCGCTAGCCCAGGTGGCTGCATCCGCTTGAGGCTGAAAAATTGCCTTTGACCTGTTGGCAAGTGGTTCAGGCTCCGTAGACTGGGCTCGAACCACTTTCTTCAGGAGGCAGCTTTGTCGGATTTTAAAGAACGTGCCCGGACACTGGCGAACCAGCACGAATCTGGTGATCTTCTAGTCATGCCCACAGTGTGGGATACCTTCAGTGCCGCATTGGCCGCCGATGCCGGGTTTGCCAGCTTGACGATTGGCAGCCATCCGGTCGCAGATTCCATCGGCAGCGCTGATGGGGAAAAGATGGATTTTGCCGACTACCTTGCTGTAGTCCAGCGGATCACCTCGGCGGTGAACGTGCCCGTGAGTGCAGACGTGGAATCCGGGTATGGCTTGAGCCCGCAAGAATTGTTCGAGCGTGTATTTGCGGCAGGCGCGGTCGGGGTCAATATTGAAGATGTCGTGCACAGGGAAGGCAAGCGCGTGCGTGCCCGCCAAGAACATGCAGACTACATCCATGGCGTTCGAGCAGCCGCGGATGCAGCCGGCGTGGATTTTGTGATCAATGGGCGCACCGACGCAGTGAAACTTACCGAGCACTTCGCGGACCCTTTTGCTGAAGCTATCGAGCGAATCAAGCTGCTTGAACAAGCCGGTGCCCGCAGCGTTTACCCGGTGGCCCTCTCAACAGCAGATCAGGTGGAACAAGCAGTTCAAGCTGTCTCGATTCCCATGAATGTCACGGCTCACCCGGTCACAGCGCACGCTGCCGGGGACCTTTCGGCTTTGCGCAAACTTGGAGTGCGGCGCGTGAGTTTCGGGCCGCTATGGCAGAAATGGCTGGCCGAAGTTTCTTCCCAGCAGCTCAGCGCATGGCGCCAGAGCTAGAAAATAGTAACCGCTGAAATTGGTCCTGCCGCAATGAAGTTGGGTGCGGCGGGCCAATAGGCCGCTGGAAAGGTGCCAGCTGCCGGCACAAGAATGAGTGAGGCTAGATGTACTGGGAGAACCTGGTTTTTGATGCTGCGATGCCACACGAGCAGGGCAAGTATTGGGAAGAACTGCTGGATACCGAAACCTTTACGGACAACGAAGGAGGGCTGGAAACCCGGCTTCAATTCTCCGGCGAACGATATCTGGATTTATGTTTTCCCACGGTCAGCGATCCCGAACCCGCTTCACAACGGGTCTATCCGGTATTAGCTTCCAGCGGCCGTACCGCATCATCGGATGCCGGCAAGAAGAATCCGCCTCGCGAAGAGCGCACTGACATCGCGGGCCGGCAGTACTTCGTCCTGAATGGCTCTGCCGAAAGAGGGCGCCCGCTGAATTTATTCGCCGTAGAATTGCACAGCGCCGATCCAGAACGCGACGCGCAGTTTTGGGCAAATCTCACCGGTTTTCGCACTGATTCCCAGGACCCGACCGTTCTGGTGCACCCTAGCGGTACCGGAGCGCTAATCAGGCTGGTTCCCGAAACGCAGCCTAAAACCGCAGCCAAGTCTTCGGTCCATCTCGATCTGCGGCTGGAGCCGGGAGATGACCCCAGGCAGATTGTGGAAATGGTTCAAGAGCAGGGTGGAACTGAACTTGATCACAAATGGGGCGAGGTTCCCTGGCGAGTATTTTTGGATCCGTCGGGAAACGAATTCTGCATCTTGCCTGCCCCTGCCGCTAACAGCCAGCCATAGCAGATTGCCAAAAATCCATGTCGCTGCCGGGCAAGAGTAGCGAGAGCTTGAAAACCACGCGTATTGGAAGGGCAAGGACGACCAATTGAAAGCCTGGCCACGGTCCTGTCCCAGCAAGCCTGGACCAGCACCCACGAAGGAAATGAGCGACACCCGATGCACAAGATCCACGGCAGTGGTTTACCGCTATTCATGATTCACGGTAATGGTGTCGATCACCGGATCCTGTTGCCGCTGGACGGGGCGCTCGCCGAAAGCGGGACCTTCGAACGCCACTACATCGACTTGCCTGGCTTCGGGGAATGCGATCCACTTTACAATGCTGGAGGACTTCCTGAGCTGGCGGATTGGCTGGAGAGCGAAATTCGTTCCATCATCGGCGATGGGCCGTTCGCTCTATTGGGCAATTCAATGGGCGGGCTCCTATGCCAAGAGATCGCTGACAGATTCGGTGATGCTGTGCAAGGGATGTTCCTCATTGCTCCGGCGGTATACCCGGATAGCCAGCAGCGGACGCTTCCAGAACGTGCTGTGGCAATCCACGATCAAGAATTGTTTCTGTCCCTGAGCAAGAGAGACGCTGAGCTATTCGCCGATGTTGCCGTCATCCAAACTCGGGATGCATGGGAAGAATTCTCGAAATGGGTTCTGCCCGGAATTTTGTCGGCTGATTTAAGGGCCATGGCCAAACTTGCCAAGCGCTATTTCCTTGAACCACTGCCGCTTCATCGCGAGAATCAACTCTCCAATCCAGTCTCAATCGTCTGCGGCAGGGATGATCATGTCACCGGATTCGAAGATCCTCAACGATTAACAATGCGCTACCCGGACTTGCATTTAAAGATTATTGAATCGGCTGGGCACAACGTGCATATTGAGCAACCGGCGTTAGTGGCGCACGAAATTCGGGCTTGGGCAGAACGAGTCCAGCGTTTGCCTTTGTCGAAGTAGCAGCCTGGATTACCGATGTCTACCACTACTAATCCGATTGATTCTTGAAAATAGTTGTTGAGTAAAGTCTGATCTGGGATTAGATTTCCTTCAAGCATGGTGGTTAGTTGTTCGAAAGCAGGAATCAGCTTATGGAAGACTCGATTGTCCTTCGCGAATGGACGAGCATCGATGAAGTTCCGGACTTGTTAGATGTCTGGAAAGGCTCTGTTGAATGCCGGCTAGATTTCCTCTCGGCATATGACCTCGATGCTGTAGCCACGGCTCTAGAATCCATATATTCGCAAACTTTGCACGTGGGAATTGCCCAACAAGGAGATCAGATTCTGGGTTTCGCCGCTTGGAATGATTCGGAAATTGAAATTCTATGGGTGCGGCATGCTGATCGCCACCATGGAGTGGGCAGATTGCTCCTGAGCCACATCATCGAACACAGCCCTGAAGCTGGCGTTCATTTGGACGCGCAACGGACACTTGCCATTGAGTTTTTCCAAAACTGCGGGTTCCGGCAGGTGCCAATTGTTGTTAATGAGTCTTCACCGCGGCTTTTATGGCGTTACGACTTCTCGCGAGTGGATAACGTGGCACGATAGTTTCATGAGTGAAAACAGCCGAGAAATTCGTGAAGTTATTGTTCAGCGCACCGAATCAAGCAAGTACACAGCCACCAGCCTTGCAACAGGGGCAAGCGTTGAATTTGGCCAGGGTGATGGACTGCTAACACCGGTTGAGCTGATGCTCGCAGCTATTGCCGGCTGCTCGTCAATCGATGTTGACGTAGCGACGACTCGTCGCAGCGAACCAGAGAAATTTGATGTGCGCGCCAGCGGCTACAAGATTTCCGAAGACGGTGCCAGCCGCATGGACGACATTCATCTCGAGTTCGATTTGAAATTCCCTGATACCGAAGAGGGCCGTAAAGCAGCCAGCATGGTCGAGCGAATTGTGAAGTTGTCGCACGATAAATACTGCACTGTCTCACGCACGGTCGAACTCGGGGCTTCGGTCGTCAGTGAAGTAGTTGAATAAATAGTTAAGGCTCAACTTTTCTACTCGTGAGCTAGCGCTGGAAAGTAGAAACTACAAGTCACTCCAAGGAAATTCACGGAATTGACGATTTGAGAACTTTCAAATTTTTTGCGTTTCAGTAGTGTTTGAGATCACTTTCTGCGGTTTTAGTTGAATCCTTGCTTGGAAGATTCGGTTTTCGCAGTTGGAGCTGTGTAACTCCAATGAATCAGGCTGTAAATTCAACTCTTTGCCCTAGTCAGAGCTGGTCCTTCATCGTAGGGTCAAGGTGTCCCTACGTTGAAGGAGCAGACATGCAAACTGAGAACGTCTTAGGCAACATCGACTGGGCGTCAATGCTACAAAAGGTAGCCATTGCGCTAGTCATTCTCATCATTACGTGGCTTGTGGCGCGAATAGTTCGCTGGGCTGCAGCCAAACTAGTGACCAGGGTGAAATTCCTGCAGAAGCAGGGAAACGACGGAGCTCAAATAGGCCAATCTCTTGGCAAGGTCGCTGGACTGATTGTTTGGCTTTTTGGCCTCGTCGCAATCCTTCAGGTCTTTGCACTCTCTGAAGTTCTTACGCCGGTTCAGGGCCTGCTCGGCGGAGTCATGGCATTCATCCCGAACCTCATCGGCGCCGGCTTTATCTTCTTCATTGGCTATGTCATCGCAAACATTGTTCGTCAGCTGTTGACCACTGGCCTGGGAACTGTCGACTTCAGCGGACTAGTCCGCAAGCTGACTCCAGGCGATGAGCCGGTAGATGAAGTCCAGTCTCGCGAGGCCCAAGCAAAGATCGTCGATATCATCGCGAATATCGTCTTCGCCCTGATCCTTCTGGTTGTTGCCATATCTGCACTGCAGGTCCTGGGAATCGCGGCCATTTCGCAGCCTGCTGAGCAAATGCTACAGCTGGTCTTCACCGCCATCCCACAGGTCATCATGGCACTGGTGCTGTTGGCAGTTGGCTTCCTGATTGCAAAGTTTGTTGGACAGCTGCTGGAGTCCACCCTGCACGGTGTAGGCACTGATCGCGTCGTTGCCGGCTGGGGCGTTGTTCCAGAAGGCAAGAGTGCATCGGGCATCATCGCCGGCATCGTGAAGATTGCTATCGTGCTGTTCTTCGGCGTGATGGCAGCGCAGATGCTGAACTTCCCGGCAATCACCAATATCCTCAATGAGATTCTGGAACTGGGTGGCAAGATCCTCTTCGGTGCAGCAATCGTTGCCGCAGGCTTCGTCGTCGCTAACGTGATCGGCAAGTTCATGGGCGACACCACTGCCTCGAAGATTATCCGCTACACGGCCATCGCGCTGTTCGTTGCAATGGGCCTGAAATACATGGGCATTGCGGACTCGATCATCAACATGGCCTTCGGTGCAATTGTCATCGGCGCAGCCCTGGCAGCGGCCCTGGCCTTCGGGCTTGGCGGCCGCGAAGCAGCAGCTCGCACCCTGAACAAGATCGATACCGACAAGCTGAGCTCCAACGGCCCGGATTCGGCACCACCGGCACCGCCGACGTCGCCAGGCATATAAACATCCCGAACAGAACCTAAGGGGACATCAGGAGCGTCGCGGAATCCACCGAGGATTTCGCGGCGTTTCTGCGTCTGGGCCCAGCCCTAAGCCAGGCGAAGTGGCAGCGGAGCTACAGCGCCGGGCGGATCCGTTCTTAGCCGGGCGTAGGTGTAGACGTCGATGCGTTCACCGTTGACAAGGAATTTGCCCCGCTCGGTTCCTTCACGCAGAAAACCATTGTTTTCGGCTACGCTGCGTGAACCGGGATTATTGGCCCGCAGGCCAAGCTCCAAGCGGTAGAAATCAAGATCATCAAAAAGATAATTCGCCAGTGTGGCAACTGCCCTCGCAGTGAGCGAACGACCGCGATACTCCTGATGCATCCAGTACCAAATCCAAGCATTGGCATTTGAATGATCCAGAGTCCCGCAAACAAGCCCGATCAACCGGTCATTGGCAGTGATCGCCAACGGGAATTGGCTTTGTTCGCCGTTCAACAGGGCATCCACGTAGGCCCGTGCCTTTTCCGGCGTATCGGCATCGCCTTGGCGCCGCATATCCGGATGGGAAATGAACGCCTCGTATACGGAGCCGGCGTCCAACGCGCTGAGCTGCCTCACGCTAAATTCCTCGGCAACGCCTGTTGCCCGGACGCTGACAAGCCCTGCAGGCTTGCTTGCGCCGTGGCCTGTGAGCGTGCCTTGGTGAAACAGCATCTGCCACTCGCCTTGCTCGCGGAACCATAATGAGCTGCGAAGTGCCGGGCGACGGCCGCTGGCCTTCCAGCGCAACTGGATGAGGTTTTCTGATAGCCGGATGGCCAAGGGCTCGCTAACGCGCAACCGCTCGGCGGAAGGATCTTCAGTAGCCAGCAATTCTATGACTTGGTCCCTGTCGTACGTTCTTCCGCTTGCGCCGATTTCAAAGAAGTTCTCATGCAGGATTTCGCCAAGCAATTTTCGGTTGCCACGCAGCGAGGCAGTGAGCAGCTGCTGTTCCAGACCGGCAACCGCTCTGAACAGTTGAGAATCGACGGGCAATTCTGCGGGATATTCCTGTTGCGCCATGTCCGTAAGTACATCACAAAAGATGACGGGACTAAGTCAACAGCAGTTCGCTTTTCAGGGCTGGCTCATGCTTATAATCGCAAATACTCCGCGGGAGCCTGAGACCGACCAGGCTGAGAGGGCACTGAGCCGACCGCTACACCTGATGCGGGTCATGCCGCCGTAGGAAGGAAGCGTGCCACTGTGCATGTCAACATTGTTGGCTCCGGAATCATCGGCCTAGCCACCGCATTCGAGCTCAGCTCACGCGGCCACACCACCACCATCATCGACCCGGCACCTGGCCAGGGCGCCAGCTACGCAGCAGCCGGGATGCTGGCCCCAGCAGCCGAAACCGTCTGGGGCCAAGGCCCCCTGCACCAGCTGCTGTCCGCATCCAGCGCCCGCTACCCCCAGTTCATTGATCGCCTGGAAGCGGCCACGGGCGTGCGCCCTGACTACCTGCAAAGCACAACCCTGGTCGTCGCGGCTGAACCTGCCGACCGCGAAGCGCTCCACGATCTAGTGGAGCTGCAGAACTCATTGGGATTGTCCGCCGAAAAACTGTTGCCGAGCCAAGCCAGGTCCTTGGAACCAGCCTTGGCCAGCAATATCTCCGGGGCGGTGCTCTGCGCTGAAGACCATCAGATCGATCCCCGTTCCGTCGTGCGCATCCTGCTCCAGCATTTTCACAATGACCTGGTCCATGAGCAGGCCGAAGAGCTGGTCACCGAAGGATCAGGCACCTGCGCCGTTCGCACGGCCTCAGGAAAAGTTTTCGCAGCCGATCAAACCATTATCGCCACCGCGCTGGGCACGGTGAAGGGACTGGGCAAGCTGCCATTGCGCCCAGTGCACGGTGACATCCTGCGGATTCAAAGCCCGCCGGGCCCCGCCCTGCTGTCCAGGATTATTCGAGGCATTGTCCACCGGCAGAACGTGTATCTGGTTCCGCGCAAGGACGGCAGCCTCGTGCTCGGTGCCAGCGTTCGGGAAGACCAGAACCCGGAAGTCAATGTGGGCGCCATGTACAACTTGCTCGACAACGCCCGCAGGCTTGTCCCGGGAATTATCGACTGTTCACTGAACGAAGTCATCGCAAGGCCAAGGCCGGCAACTGCCGATGACCGCCCGCTGATCGGGCGCATTGACCCGGGCCTGGTGCTCTCCACCGGCTATTCGCGCCATGGGGTGCTGCTCAGCCCCTTGGGATCCGAATTGACTGCGGATCTCGCCGAAAACAACAAAAGAAATCCACTGTTGAATGACGTTGATCCACAACGTTTTCCAACACTTTCCGCAACCGCCGCACTGGAGCAACTCGGATGACATTGATCAACATCATTTTTAATTCCCAGCAAGTTCAGCTGGAAGCCGGTACCAGCCTGCGTGACTTCATTAGCGCGCAAATCGGCAAGGAACTCGACACAGATTCAAAAGCAGTCGACGGCAGCAAGCTCGGGGTGGCCGCGGCCGTGAACGGCGCAGTCATTCCCCGCAGCAGCTGGAACAGCAAAGCGCTTGAAGACGGGCACAGCATAGAACTCGTTACCGCAGCCCAGGGAGGCTAAGCATGGAATCGCAAGAATTCACCGAGCTGGATCTCAACAACGACCCTTTTGTCGTCGCCGGACGCACCCTTTCCTCGCGGCTTATCCTGGGCACGGGAGGGGCCACCTCATTAACTACGCTGGATAGCGCGCTCACCATTTCTGGCACGGAATTGACCACCGTTGCCATCCGCCATTTCTCTGCTGCCGGGGCAGGCAACGTCTATGAGCTGCTCCAGCGCAACAACGTCATTCCTTTGCCTAATACCGCAGGGTGTTTCACCGCCCGTGATGCGGTACTGACCGCGCAGCTGGCCCGTGAAGCGCTGGAAACGGACTGGATCAAACTTGAAGTGATTGCAGACGAGCACACCTTGCTGCCAGATCCGCTGGAACTGTACTCGGCAACCGAGCAGCTTGTGGCCGATGGATTCCAGGTATTCGCCTACACCAATGATGACCCTGCACTGGCGCAGCGGCTCCAGGATGCCGGCGTGGCAGCCATCATGCCTGCTGGCGCTCCGATCGGTTCAGGTCTGGGAATTTTGAACCCGCACAATATTTCCACCATTGTTTCCCGTGCCAATGTTCCGGTGATCCTGGATGCCGGGGTGGGAACAGCCTCCGACGCGGCGCTGGCCATGGAACTAGGCTGCGATGCCGTGCTGCTGGCCAGCGCAGTGACCCGCGCGCATAACGCTCCGCTGATGGCCGCGGCCATGAGGGACGCTGTGCGAGCTGGCCGCGCGGCCCGTCTGGCCGGCAGGATTCCACGACGCGATACCGCACTTGCGTCCTCGCCCGCACAGGGAATGATGCAAACCTTGGTCGGTGAATTCTAATGCTGCGCCAACCGCTCTGCGAACCTGCCGCAGGGATCGATCCGGGCCAGCTGGCCCGCTATTCACGGCATCTTACCCTGCCCGGGGTAGGGGAAGAGGGGCAGCGGCGCATCATCAATGCCAAGGTCCTGATTATTGGCGCCGGGGGACTGGGCAGTCCCATCGCCAGTTATCTGATTGCCGCCGGAGTAGGCCGGATCGGCGTACTCGATGATGACTCGGTAGAGCTGTCGAACTTGCAGCGCCAGATCATGCATCGCGAATCCGATGTCGGCCGGCCAAAAGTCGATTCCGTGCAGAGGCTGGCCGCCGAACACAACAGCACTGTTGTCATTGAACCGCTCAACCAGCGGCTCAGCGAAGACAACGCCCTGGAGCTTTTCGCCGCCTACGACCTTGTCGTTGATGGCAGCGACAACTTCTCCACGAGATACCTCGCCTCCGACGCTGCCGAAATCACCGGGACCCCGCTGGTGTGGGGCACGCTCTTCCAGTTTTCGGGCCAGGTATCGGTTTTTGACCCGCGAACCGGCCCGATGCTGCGCGATATCTTCCCGGAAATCCCGGATGCTGATTCGGTTCCGAGCTGCGCCGAAGGCGGTGTCTTCGGAGCACTGTGCGGAGTGGTGGGTTCGGTAATGAGCACCGAAGCGCTCAAGCTGATTACAGGTATTGGCCTCACGCTCAGCGGCAAGCTCTGGCTCTACGATGCCTTGGCTGCCAGTGTTCGGTCCTTGGAATTTGTCGCCGACCCGCAGCGCGAGCGAGTAGTCCAGCTGGGCCAGTACCAGCCGGTCTCTTGCGCCATTGAAGATCCTTTCGCCAGCCTGAGCGTGCATGAGCTGGCTGCAATGCAACGGGATAACGAGGTGCTCGTCGTTGATGTGCGCGAGTCGTGGGAGCGTGGCATCGCCGCGATTCCCCACAGCATTCATGTGCCGTTGGACCGATTGCTGGCGGGAGAGCATGCGCAAATACCACGCGATGCCGGCATCATCGTGATGGTTTGCAAGAGCGGTGTCCGCTCCCGAAAGGCCGCCAGCCATATGTCGCGGCAACAGGCGGGAACCGGCAAGATCTACAGCCTGGATGGCGGGACAGTGCAGTGGTTCGCAGAAATCGAGGGGCAGAAAATCGCCTACTAGCCGGACGCTGGACTGGCAAGGAATGGTGCACTGGCATAATGGCTTCATGACACTTTCAGCCGCACTGGAATTCCGTGAACTAGCTAGTCAAGACGAGCAGCAGGCCATCGACGCCCATCGGGCCATGCTGGACGACGATTTCGAATTCTTGCCGACTTGGTCTGCCGATGAGCTGTGGGAGGACTACACCTACCGGATGAGCGCAGGACGCCGCGGCGAGCATATCCCTCAGGGCTGGGTGCGTTCGGCGCTCTTCGGCGCTTTCGATGATGGTGAATTGGTAGGGCGTGTCTCGGTGAGATACGAGCTTAACGATTTCTTGCTTCAAAATGGCGGGCACATCGGCTACGGAGTTCTTTCCGAGCACCGCCGCCGTGGCTTGGCAACTGCGCTTTGCCAGTTTGGCCTGCGTGAAGTCCAGGAGGCCGGCGTGTCGAGCGCGCTGGTCACCTGCGACAGCACGAACTTCGGTTCCATCGCGACGATACAAAAGTGCGGGGGAGTTCCAGACTCGCAGGTTCCGTACCTGAAAGCAGCCGACGGGTCCAAGACCCTGCGCTACTGGATTTCCACTCAATCCACCCCATGATTTTCCGCGACTTTACGTGAAATTCTTGTATGTTCTGACACAGAGCGCCGGAGTATTTGCTGGAACAGCGTAAACTTGTTTGTTGGGTCGACTTTGGCCCCGACTCCTTAGACCCAAAATCCTCGAGCGGAAGTGAGCCTTCACGCATGTCAGTTAACACCATTAGTCGCGACGAACTTCGCAATGTAGCCATCGTTGCACACGTTGACCACGGCAAGACCACCCTGGTCAACGCAATGCTCCAGCAGACCGGCGCATTCGACAGCCATGGTGAAACCGAAGATCGCGTGATGGACTCCGGCGAGCTGGAACGCGAGAAGGGCATCACCATTCTTGCCAAGAACACCACCGTGTTCTACAACGGCCCAGCTGCTGACGGCAAGAACATGACCATCAACGTTATCGACACCCCGGGTCACGCTGACTTCGGTGGCGAGGTCGAGCGCGGCCTGTCCATGGTGGACGGCGTGGTTCTGCTCGTTGATGCTTCTGAAGGCCCACTGCCACAGACCCGCTTCGTGCTGCGCAAGGCCTTGAGCGCCAACCTGCCAGTCATCATCGTGGTCAACAAGACCGACCGCCCGGACTCCCGCATCGATGGCGTCATCTCGGACTCCATGGACCTGTTGCTGGGCCTGGCATCAGACCTGGCTGATGAAGCTCCAGACCTGGATCTGGACGCCATCTTGAACGTCCCTGTGGTCTTCGCGTCGGGCAAGGCCGGTTACGCTTCGATGAACCAGCCAGCCGATGGCACCTTGCCAGACAACGAAGATCTCGAGCCGCTGTTCGAGACCATCATCAAGCACGTTCCTGCTCCGACCTACGAAGAGGGCGAAGTTCTGCAGGCACACGTCACCAACCTTGATGCATCGCCATTCCTCGGCCGTCTGGCCCTGCTGCGCATGATCAACGGCACCCTGCGCAAGGGCCAGCAGGTTAACTGGGCCCGCCAGGACGGCACCATGAAGCAGGTGAAGATCACCGAGCTTCTGGCTACCAAGGGTCTGCAGCGTGTTCCAGCTGAAGAAGCTGGACCAGGCGAGATTGTCGCAGTGGCCGGTATCGAGGACATCATGATTGGTGAAACCCTCACCGACTTGGAGAACCCAAAGCCGCTGCCACTGATCACCGTTGATCCACCAGCAATTTCGATGACCATCGGTATCAACACCTCGCCACTTGCTGGCAAGGTCAAGGGCGCCAAGGTCACCGCACGCCAGGTCAAGGACCGCCTTGACAAGGAACTGATCGGTAACGTTTCGCTGAACATCCTGCCGACCGAGCGTCCGGACGCTTGGGAAGTCCAGGGCCGTGGCGAATTGGCACTGGCTATCCTCGTTGAGCAGATGCGTCGCGAAGGCTTCGAGCTGACCGTTGGCAAGCCACAGGTAGTGACCAAGATGGTTGACGGCAAGGTCCACGAGCCAATGGAGCACATGATCATTGACGTGCCCGAAGAGTACCTGGGTGCCATCACCCAGTTGATGGCTTCGCGCAAGGGCCGCATGACCAACATGGCCAACCACGGCACCGGCTGGGTTCGCATGGAATTCATGGTTCCTGCACGTGGCCTGATCGGCTTCCGTACCCGCTTCCTGACCGAAACCCGTGGCGCAGGCATCGCTTCGTCGCTGGCTGAAGGCTACGAGCCATGGGCAGGTGCCATCGAATACCGCATCAACGGATCGATTGTTGCCGACCGCGCTGGCGTTGTGACTCCATTCGCAATGATCAACCTGCAGGAACGCATGAGCTTCTTCGTGAAGCCAACCGAAGAGGTTTACGAGGGCATGATCGTTGGCGAGAACTCGCGCGCCGATGACATGGACGTGAACATCACCAAGGAAAAGAAGCTCACCAACATGCGTGCAGCTTCCTCGGACAGCTTCGAGAACCTGACCCCGCCACAGACTCTGACCCTGGAAGAGTCCCTGGAATTCGCTCGCGAAGACGAGTGCGTTGAGGTTACCCCAGAAGCTATCCGTATCCGCAAGGTGCTGCTGAACGCCAATGACCGTGCCAAGGCAACCCGTGCACGCGCTCGCGCCTAATCAGCGAAAAAACCAGGGCAGCAACCTCTCAGCGCTTTGGCGCGGAGCTGTTGCCGCCCTGGTAGCAGGACTATTTGGCACTGCTATCCACGCCTCCATCAGCTACACCGGAAACGACGTGCCGCTGGTGTGGGGCGTTGCAGTAGCCTGGCTGCTGCTTGGCCTGCTGGTGTACTGGGCTGCGGTGTCCTCAGGGAAACTGTGGTCCGGGGCGCTGGCGCTGATCGGCTGCTATGTCTGCGTGGGATTGATATCCTACGTCGGCAATGACCAGCTGATCCTCGGCATGCAGTACTACCAATACCTTCCCGGACCGGCGCTGGCTTCGGCTCTGTGGATGTATGGAATGATCGTTCCTGCGATCATCGGCCTGGTGCTGGCCCTGCGAGCTATTCGCAAACAGCATCGCCCGGACTAAACACCGAAGGCGCACTTCCCGCGATTGGGGAGTGCGCCTTCGCTGGTTAATGCCAGGTGCAAAGATCTTGGAATCTGCAGTTCTAGCTGCTCTTATTGCCAGTGATGTCCAGGTGGTGGGCCAGGAAGAGCGAGGTTGCCACGCCATCTTCTTCGGGCTCACGCATCGCGTAGTCTTCAATAACCGAACGCAGCCGCGACATCATTTCCTGACGGGACTCTTCGCTGAGCTTCAGGCCCACACGGATGATCTGGATTTCTTGGGGATCCAGTCCCTCAATTTCCTGCAGGAAGGTATCGACAAGCATGGGAGCAGCGTCTGGGATGCGCGTTCCCCACGACTGCTTGGTACTCCGGTAGGGAACTTCCTTTGCGCCACGGTTGCCGCGCCGGGCCTCTTCCGGGGCGAGGTAGCCGTTGTTCACCAAGGTCCGGACATGGTGCAGCGACGTGGCCGGATTCAGATCAAGAATGTCCGCGATTTCCTTATTGGTTCGTGACTCGTGGAGGCACAAGCGCAGGATACGAAGCCTCAGCGGTGAGCTGAGTGCACGTGCTCGCGATTGGACAAGTTTGTCAGAAGGCATAAAAACAGCATACGGGAAAATCGTTGAGTGATTGGCAGAATCAAATCACATGTCGCACAACAGCGGTTCGGCGCGATGCATCGATCCTGCCGGATACTAGTTCTTCGGCGTCCGGGGCCGGCGGCGCTGAGGGGCCGGAGGGACGAGTTTGGCATGGGTGATCAAAGCCCGCGGGATGACCACAAGACCCGATCGGGTCTGCACGCTGATCGAATCCACCGTGACTTCCCGCAACTCGCCCAACGCGTCGCTAAAGCGCCCACTTGCCGTGCTGGCTTCCACAGGCAGGCGGTAGCGCACAACTAGACGTTCACCGGGAGTCATATCACTAAAACTAAGCATTCTTGCGCGTCATCTTTTCGTAAGAAGAATTCATCTAAACCCTCTGAAGCTGAAATGTGAATGGTCGGTTACGTCACAGCAGGCCCGCGGGCGCTTTGATGTATTGATATCAGGACTAGACTGTAGTTTGAGCTGGTAAGGGATTCAAAGAGCATCCAGGAATCCGGCCAGCTCGTGTTGAAACCACCAAGTGCAAGGAAAGGTCTCGGCCCTCGTGACTTACATCATCGCTCAGCCGTGCGTCGACGTGAAAGACAAGGCGTGCGTCGAAGAGTGCCCGGTAGATTGTATTTATGAAGGCGAGCGCTCGCTGTACATTCACCCGGATGAATGCGTAGACTGCGGCGCTTGCGAGCCGGTCTGCCCCGTTGAAGCCATCTACTACGAAGATGATGTGCCGGACGAATGGGCCGACTATTACAAGGCCAACGTCGACTTTTTCGATGAACTTGGTTCCCCGGGCGGCGCCGCTAAAATTGGTAACACCGGTACTGACCACCCATTCGTCAGTGCTTTGCCACCTCAGAACCAAGGCTAGGTTTTACTTTTATGCTTGAGCTCCCCGATTACCCCTGGAACCAGCTCGCTCCATACCGCGAGCAGGCAGCGAAGCATCCAGGGGGAGTCGTGGACCTTTCCATCGGCACGCCAGTTGATGACACCCCGCAGCTCATCCAGGACGCGCTGGCCGAGGGCGCAAACTCCCACGGCTACCCCACCACGCATGGAACCGCAGAAGTCCGCCAGGCCATTGTCGATTGGTTCGCTCGTCGCCGCCAGGTCACCGGCCTGGGCATCAACGACGTCATGCCAACCGTGGGATCAAAGGAAATGGTGGCATGGTTGCCGCTGCTCCTGGGAATCGGCGCAGGGGATATCGTGGTGCGTCCAAAAATTGCGTACCCAACCTACGACATTGGCGCCCAACTTGTCGGTGCGACAGCTATCGCCACCGATGACCTTGATGAACTGGGCACCGAAGAACTCTCGCGCGTGAAGCTCATCTGGGTGAACTCGCCAGGCAACCCCACCGGCAAGGTAACCGGCGTTGGGCAGCTGCAGCGAATCGTTGAACGGGCCCGCGATATCGGCGCCGTCGTGGCCTCCGACGAGTGCTACGCAGAACTCGGTTGGGAAGACTTTGAAGGCCAGGTCCCGAGTATCCTTGACCCAGAGGTCAACGGCGGAAATCTCGATAACCTGCTGGCTTTGTACTCGCTGTCCAAGCAATCGAACCTCGCAGGCTACCGCGCGGCATTTGTTGCCGGAGCGCCAAACCTCATGCCAACGCTGGTCAACAGCCGCAAGCACGCCGGAATGATCGTGCCTGGACCCATCCAGCACGCCATGGCGGTGGCGCTGAACGATGACCAGCACGTAGCCAAGCAGCGCGAACTGTACCGGGCGCGACGCGACGCATTGCGCCCCGCCCTCGGAAACTTCGGCCTCAGAATTGAAGATTCGGTGGCCGGCTTGTACCTGTGGTGCACCCAGGATCGGCCAAGCTTCGAGACCATCGGCGCCCTTGCGGAGCTGGGAATCGTTGCCGGCCCGGGTGCTTTTTATGGAACCGCTGGAGAACGCCACGTCCGCGTGGCATTGACCGCCTCCGATGAACGGATCGCGGCCGCCGTTGAACGGCTGAATTCCTCCGCCAACCGGTGAAGATGACAGCCTGATTAGCGGGATAGGGTCAAATCGCGGTATGTTCTACGGTGACGACTGACCTTTCGGAACTACACGCTTTCCGGTTAGGAGAAGCAATGACAGATACTACATCTGCACAGCTACACTTTGGAGAATCCAATCTTGAGCTTCCGGTTATCCCGGCTGCTGAGGGCAATGACGGATTCAGCGTAGCCCCACTTTTGAAGACCACTGGGAACGTGACCTACGATCCTGGCTTCATGAACACCGCGGCCACCAAATCCGCGATCACCTACATCGACGGCGATGCCGGCATCCTGCGCTACCGCGGATACCCCATCGAGCAGCTGGCCGAGAAGTCCAGCTTCATCGAGGTCACCTACCTGCTGATCTACGGTGAACTGCCTACCGCAGACCAGCTCGCAGAATTCGACAACTCGCTGCGCCGCCACACCCTGCTGCACGAAGAGCTCAAGGGCTTCTTCGGCGGCTTCCCGCGCGATGCGCACCCAATGCCGGTTCTGTCTTCCGCAGTTTCGGCACTGTCGACCTGGTACCAGGACTCCCTGGATCCAAAGGACGACGAGCAGGTGGAACGCTCCACCCTGCGCCTGCTGGCAAAGCTGCCAGTGCTGGCTGCCTATGCCCACAAGAAGTCCATCGGCCAGGCTCTGCTGTACCCGGACAACTCGATGAACATGGTCGAGAACTTCCTGCGCCTGTGCTTCGGCACCGCTGCCGAGCCATACCTGCTGGATCCAGATGTGGTCAAGGCCCTTGACCTGCTGCTGATCCTGCATGCGGACCACGAGCAGAACTGCTCAACTTCCACCGTGCGCCTGGTAGGTTCTTCCGAAGCCAACATGTTCGCATCGGTTTCTGCAGGCATCCACGCCCTGTCCGGCCCGGCCCACGGTGGCGCCAACGAGGCTGTGCTGAAGATGCTGCGCGAGATCCAGTCCTCCGGAATCTCCCCGGAAGACTTCATGCAGAAGGTCAAGAACAAGGAAGACGGCGTACGCCTGATGGGCTTCGGCCACCGCGTGTACAAGAACTACGATCCACGCGCCAAGATCATCAAGAAGACCGCTCACGACCTGCTGGCCAAGCAGGGCAAGAACGAGCTGCTTGAGATCGCGATGAAGCTGGAAGAAACTGCGCTGAACGATGAGTATTTCATCTCGCGCAAGCTCTACCCGAACGTAGACTTCTACACCGGCCTGATCTACACCGCCATGGGCTTCCCGGAGAAGATGTTCACCGTGCTGTTCGCGATCGGACGCCTGCCAGGCTGGATCGCGCAGTGGCGTGAAATGATCAAGGATCCTGAACTGAAGATCGGCCGCCCACGCCAGTTGTACATGGGTGAAACCGCTCGCAACTACCCGGGCCTCTAAGCCACAGGGCGAGTAGCGTTCACTGACAAGGAGCTTTCCACCATTCAAATGGTGGAAGGCTCCTTGTCTGTTTTAAGCGCGGGGACGGGAGTATCCTGTGAGTCTAAGACTGCGGGGGGTATGCCTAAAAGTCAGGTGGTATGCATGTACTTTCGTCGTGGAAACAATTGGTCTTTGGCGGTAAAAACCAATCAGACGATGTTGATGGCCTTGTACTTACGTGAGCTCGGCGGGGTGGATCCCGCCGAAGCCGGGCCCAACTGTCGCTTAACCTCAGTGATAAAGAACCGCCATGGCACTGATGCCGCACACGGGCAGTTCAAGCAGGAGTGGAGCGCCTGGTGGGGAGCTTTGACCTCGGGAGAGGTCGCGGCGGAGAGCGCTCCTGAGCAGACACTGCACGAGCAGCTGGACCATGAAGGCTATCCAGCACTTGCCAAGCTGGCTAAAGCCCATTTCGGCCAAGTAACGCTGTTTGCGCAGCAGCATGCCGAGGAATTTGTCGAAAAGAGCTTGGACTATGTGCCGCTGCGCCTCGATGAATTAGAGAGGATCTTATTGGACCACGGGGTGGATCACGATACGACAGCACCCCAGCAGCAGATCCAGCTTATTGACATGCCCCTGGACGAGCCACGTGCCTGGCTCACCGGCCGAGCGACAATTGTTGCCAGCACATCATTGCTGCAGGATTCCAAGGCGTTCCACGGGTTCATCCAGCCCATGGTCACCATCATTTTCCCGGGAGCTTAAAAGAATCGGGGCCCGCTGAATATCTCGAATATCCAGCGAGCCCCTAAACGTCTTTAGTTGGCGTGCAGTGCGCTGTTCAGCTCCACGGTCTGGCCGGCGCGAGGCAAAGCCTCGACCGCGCCAGAAATCGAGTTGCGACGGAACAGCAGGTTGGAAACTCCGGACAGTTCAAGGGCCTTGACCTGCTTCTCGCCCAAAAGCACCCGGGTGCCAGCGGTCACGTAGAGTCCGGCTTCGACCACCGAGTCATCGCCCACCGAAATGCCTACACCAGCGTTGGCGCCCAGCAGGACACGCTCGCCAATGACGATGCGCTCGCGTCCGCCGCCGGAAAGCGTACCCATGATCGAGGCGCCGCCTCCGACATCGGAACCGTCGCCCACAACGACCGAAGCCGAGATGCGGCCCTCGACCATTGAGGTGCCCAGAGTGCCAGCATTGAAGTTCACGAAGCCTTCGTGCATGACGGTGGTACCTTCGGCAAGGTGTGCGCCCAGGCGAACGCGGTCAGCGTCAGCAATGCGGACGCCCGTCGGAACGACGTAATCGACCATGCGCGGGAACTTGTCCACGCCATATACGGTGACCGCGCCGCGAGCACGCAGCTTCAGGCGGGTTACCTCGAAGCCATCAACCTGGCATGGGCCGAAGTTGGTCCAGACCACGTTGGCCAAGTGGCCGAAGATGCCGTCAAGATTGATGGTGTTCGGCTGCGCCAAACGGTGGGATAGCAGATGCAGGCGCAGCCACACATCAGCGGTGTCAGCCGGTGCTACGTCAAGATCGATGGTCAGCGAGACCACCTTCTGGGTGGTGCCACGGCCAGCATCGTCTTGGGCAGCTGCCGCTAGCTCGCCGGAAAGCTCGTCGGCCGATGAAAGCTCGCCAAGGACAGGGGCTGGGTACCAAACGTCAAGGACGGTTCCATCCGCGGCAATCGTGGCAAGACCATGACCGGAGGCCAAACGGACGGTGGAGTCACTGGATGAAGTCACAGATTCTGAAGTCATACACTGATCGTATCCTCGAAACGCCGGGTAACGTTGATAGATGACAGGCTAGTGAAGCTAGAGACGTAGGACGATGAATACCGTGAACGAATTGGACCTGCTACAGGACGTCGCAGTGCTGACCGAACAGATCATGAACATTGAATCTGTTTCCGGGAATGAACAAGAAATTGCTGATCAGGTGCATCAGGCCTTGCTGAAGCTGGAGCACTTGAAGGTTCATCGCGATCAGGATGCCATCGTTGCCCGCACCAATTTCGGCCGCGAACGCAGAGTCGTGCTGGCGGGCCATCTGGACACCGTTCCATTGCCGCGCACCCAAGGCGCCAAGGGCACGGTCCCGGCCCAGGTGATCGACGGCGTGCTCTATGGACGCGGGGCGACCGACATGAAGGGCGGGGTCGCGGTGCAGCTGGCCCTGGCTGCCGAGCTGACCGATGCCAAATACGATGTCACCTACGTCTTCTATGACCACGAGGAAGTGGAAGCCGCCAAATCCGGTCTGGGACGTTTGGCGAAGAACAGCCCGGAACTGCTCGAAGCTGATTTTGCCATCCTGCTTGAGCCAACCAACGGAACGGTTGAGGGTGGCTGCAATGGCACTAGCCGATTCGTGATTCGCACGCGGGGCAAGGCAGCGCACTCAGGACGCGCCTGGATGGGCCATAACGCCATCCATGACGCCGCACCGATCCTCCAGCGGCTCTCAGACTACGAGCCCCAGACCATTACCGTGGAGGGCCTGGACTACCGCGAAGGAATGAACGCGGTGCGTATCAACGGTGGAATCGCCGGAAACGTCATCCCGGACTACTGCGAAGTCGAGATCAACTATCGTTTTGCCCCGGACAAGACGCTGGCTGAAGCACAAGCCCTCGTCTTCGAACTCTTTGATGGCTTTGAAATCGAGCGAACCGATGGCGCCGAAGGGGCCAAGCCTGGCTTGGACCAGGAGATCGCAGCCGACCTCATCAAGATTCTTGGCCAAGAGCCCAAGCCCAAATACGGCTGGACCGATGTGTCCCGCTTCTCGGCCCTTGGCGTTTCTGCCGTGAACTTTGGTCCTGGCGACGCATTATTGGCCCACAGTGATGACGAGCATGTGGCGCAGGACGATATCCGAACGTGCCTGAAATCCTTGCGCACATGGCTGAGCTAGCCATGGCGAGAAGACCAGGGCAATAAAAACAGAAGCGCCCCTTGCACGATGCAAGGAGCGCTTCTGTCGCTGCTGACCAGATGGAGGCCGTTCTACAAGCTAATGGTCCTTGGGACCATCTTGTGGGCCGGTCTCGGCAAAGGTCACGGCAGTGGTACCAACGACTGCTGGAGCATTCTTGTCTTTCTTGACTCGGCTGCTCAACCGCTTGGAGGTCAATTCTGCGATCTTGCTCAAGGTGAAGTTGATCAAGATGAAGATGACCGCCGTGACAATCAAAGCCTGCAAGACGTTGCCGTTAGGCGAGGAATAGGTTCGCGCGAAGAACAAGAGCTCGTTGAAGCTGATGATGTAACCCAGCGCCGAGTCCTTCAAGATCACGACGAATTGGCCAATCAAAGCCGGCAGCATCGCAACAAGCGCCTGCGGGATTTCGATATGCCGCAACGACATGCCACGGGTCAGGCCGATGGCGATACCAGCTTCCCGCTGTCCCTTAGGCAGGTTGTGGACACCTGATCGGACCAGCTCGGCAACGACGGAACCGTTGTAGAACACCAAAGCGGCCACAACTGCCCACAAGGCGGTATTCCCTGGCAGCTCCAGGGAGCGCGAGAAGAACACGTTGAAGAACACGATCATCAGCAGCACTGGTACGGCGCGGAAGAATTCCACGATGACCGTGCAGAATCCGTTGACCATCTTGTTCTGGGATAGGCGTCCGACACCGAAGACCAAGCCAAAAACCACCGAGCCGATGATTCCCAGGATTGCCGCCTTGACGGTGTTCAACAGGCCGGGAAGCAAATAGTTCTTCCAGGTGCTGCCTTGGATGAAGTCATCCCACTGCTCTGGCTGCATCTGCCCCTTGGCTGCGAGGCCTAGGAAAATCCAGGTCACGATGCCCAGGGCAATAAGTGCGCCGACGATATTGATAATCAGAATACGGCGACGGGCCTTGGGGCCGGGGGTATCAAAAAGAATTGAAGCACTCATCGTGCCACCGCCAGTTTCTTGGACAGCCACGTGGTCAACAGTCCCACAGGGATCACAATGATCACGAAGCCAATGGCAAAGGTCAAGAAGATCGGAATGACAATATCGGAGCGGAACTCGATCATCGTCTTCATCACCGACGAAGATTCGGTGGCTACCGAACCAACAGCAGCAACGGTGGAGTTCTTGATCAAGGCGATCAGCGTATTACCCAGCGGGACGATTGCGCCGCGAAACGCCTGGGGCAAAATGACCAGCCGGGCCGCGGGCAAGAAGCTCAGCCCGATCGCTCGTGCGGCCTCGGCTTGTCCCAGCGGAACGGTATTGACACCCGATCGGATGGCTTCGCAGACGAATGCCGCGTGATACACCGCAAGGCCCAAAACCGACAGGCGGAAGAAGTTCGCATGGAAATCTCCGCCGAGGGTGAAACCAAGCTGGCCGTAGAGGGCCAGAACAGCGAACAGGATGATGATGGTCAGTGGCGTATTTCGAACCAGGTTAACGTAGCTCGTGCCGATGGCCTGGAAGCTAGCCACTGGGGAGATGCGAAGCAGCGCAAGAATTGTGCCCAGCACCAGCGCGCCGATGGCCGCCCAGAAAGTTAGTTGGATATTGACCCAGAATGCCCCTGGGATGTCGTACTCAGTGAATATGGATAAATAATTCTCCACTGCAAGCCTCTGTCTCGGTGGCCATGGTGAGGGCCAAGCGGCTAGGGGAACGATGAGCGAAAAAGTCGCTCAAATGAGAAAGCAATAATGCTGCGGGGGTCAAGGGCAGTCCTTGACCCCCGCTGTATCAGGAAATGCTAGGCGCAGGTATCTGCGAGCTTTGGCGGGTTGGTCTTCGAGTTTGGAGTGTATCCGGTGCCCTCGGTGTTCTTGTCCAACGCCTTCTGCCAGTCGCCGGAGTCGATCATCTTAGTGATCGCTTCGTTGATGGCCTTGCACTTGTCGGTCCCGTCTGGCAGGCCGACGCCATAATTCTCTTCGCTGAATGGCTTGCCTACAACCTTGAACTTGCCCTTGTATGCAGGCTGGGCTGCCAAACCGGCAAGGATGATGTCATCGGTGGTGACCGCGTCGATGGTGCCGCCGCTCATCTGGGTGACGCATTCTGCGTAGCCCGGGAGCTCCTGCAGATTCGTTCCCTCGGCGTACTTGTCCTTGACCTTCTGGGCCGAGGTGGAACCGGTTACCGAGCACAGGTTCTTGCCGTTCAAGGCCTCTGGGCCATCAATGTCGGAATCGGAAGCAACCAGCAGATCTTGGCCAGCGACAAAGTACGGGCCAGCGAAGTCGATGACCTTGTTGCGCTCATCGGTGATCGAATAGGTTGCGAAGATCATGTCGACCTGCTTGTTTTGCAGCATGGTCTCGCGGTTGGCCGAAGGAGCCGAAACGAATTCGATCTTGTCTTCGGGGTAGCCCAGCTCGTTGGCTACGTACTTTGCAACGTCCACATCGAAGCCGGTGTAGTTGTCGCCGTCCTTGAATCCCAGACCTGGCTGGTCGAACTTGATGCCGATGCGGATCTTGTCGCCGTCAGCCTCGTTGCCCGAGCCGCCACATGATGTCAGGGCCATTGCCCCGATAGCTGCCATTGCTGCGATGGTGCCAAAACGAGTTTTACGCATGGTTCCTCCTGTTGGATGCGGGATGATGAAATCAGTGGTTGGTAATGAGCTTGCCGAGGAAGTCCTTGGCACGGTCAGATTGCGGATTGGTAAAGAATTCTTCCGGAGTGGCCTGTTCAACGATTTGTCCGTCGGCCATGAAGATCACGCGGTCTGCGGCCTTGCGTGCGAAGCCCATCTCATGGGTGACCACAAGCATGGTCATGCCTTCCTTGGCCAGCCCCACCATGGTGTCGAGCACCTCGTTGATCATTTCCGGGTCCAGCGCACTGGTGGGCTCGTCAAAGAGCATGACCTTGGGTTTCATGGCCAGGGCTCGCGCGATGGCCACACGCTGCTGCTGTCCGCCAGAAAGCTGGGCGGGAAGCTTGTCGGCCTGGTTCGCCACTCCGACTCGTTCAAGAAGCTGCATTGCCAATTCCTTGGCCTTTGGCTTCTTCATGCCCTTGACCCGGATCGGGCCGAGGGTCACGTTCTCCAGAATGGACTTGTGCGCGAAGAGGTTGAAGGACTGGAAGACCATTCCAACGTCGGCGCGCAACTTGGCAAGTGCCTTGCCTTCAGAAGGCAGCGTGTTGCCGTCAATCTTGATGGTGCCCTCGTCGATGGTTTCCAGTCGGTTGATGGCACGGCACAAGGTGGACTTGCCCGAGCCCGACGGACCCAAGATCACAACTACCTCGCCCTTGGTGACTTCGAGGTTGATGTTGTTGAGTACATGCAGGGCACCGTAGTGCTTATTGACCCCAGTCAGTTGGACGATGGGGCCAGCTGTAGAAGCCTGAGCCTGATGATCGCTGTTCATGCAATAGACATTACTTGATGTGACGCTTGCTACGCGCTACTTCGAATAAGTCACACTTAGTTGTTACATAACTGTCACTTTAATGGTGTCGCGACACAGTCCGGCTCGGAGTGAATTTACAGATAGAGTGAAGTTATGGTTCATCAGCGAAAGAGCGAAGAGAACGCTCGTGCGGGGCAACGTCACGTCGAAGCGAATTGGCCAGGCAAGCGTCCAGAAGACCAGCTCGACCACTACCTATTGGAGAGCCCGCAGGAAGATGTGACCCACACCGACGTGTGGCGTGTCCTGCGGATCCAATCTGAATTCGTCAACGGGTTTGGCACTCTTGCGGGTACCGGCCCAGCGATTGCGGTGTTCGGATCTGCTCGGACTGATCCGCAAAGCCCGTATTACCAGATGGCCCACCGCATCGGAAGCCGTTTGGCTGAAGCCGGAATCACCACCATCACCGGTGGCGGGCCAGGCGTAATGGAAGCGGCCAACAAGGGTGCCGCCGACAATGACGGCATTTCGGTGGGGCTGGGCATTGAGCTGCCTTTCGAAACCGGATTGAATGCGTCGGTGAACAAGGGCCTGAACTTCCGGTACTTCTTCGTTCGCAAGACCATGTTCGTCAAGTACTCGCAAGGCTTCATCGTTCTTCCTGGCGGCTTTGGCACGCTGGATGAACTATTTGAGGCCTTGACCTTGGTGCAAACCCAGAAGATCACGAGCTTCCCAATTGTCCTGGTTGGCAAATCCTATTGGGGCGGGATGGTGGACTGGCTGACCAATACGGTCGCCGCGGAACGGGCCATCGCTGCGAAGGACTTGAACTTGTTTACGGTGACCGATGATCCGGACGAAGCCGTGGATCTGGTCCTGGGCATGGCTGATAAGCAGCCTGCCCCAGAACAAGCGGTGTAGGGGAAGTCGATGCCATTCTTGCTGATCTTGATCGCGCTGCTCCTGGTGGGGGCCGTCGCGATGCTGCTCTCTGGGCAGCGCAAAAAACTGGGCGTGGGCCGGCACTTCGAGTCGCCCCACGAGCCGATCGTCGGATTGGTGGAACACCAGGCGTCTTTGCCGCCAGTATTGCTCCCTGAGAATCCGCGCGCAGAACATATCGACAAAGTGCGTTTTTCCCTGGGCCTGCGAGGTTACCGCTGCGATCAGGTTGATGATGTGCTGGACGTGCTTGCAGCCGAAATCACGACTCTGGAAAATACCATTCGTGACCTGGAGTCACGGCGTGTGATTAGCGACACGAGAGAAAATTAGTAATAATAGAAGATAAGAGTCCCAACTCAGCCGGGAATCTGGGCAGATGTTGGACAAGGCATTCGGTTGTGCGTAACGCAAAAATTGTTGCGCGCGTTAGCCACAGACGAAGGGAACAGCTCAATGGCTGCTATGAAGCCACGTACTGGTGATGGGCCAATGGAAGTCGTTAAAGAGGGCCGGAGCCTGATCCTGCGCCTGCCAATCGATGGCGGTGGACGGCTGGTCGTCGAGTTGAATGACGCTGAAGCGACCGAATTGCGCGACTGCCTTCTAAAGGTCACTGACTGATTCAGCTTGATCGCAACCACGCGATAGTAATAAAGGACCGACAACCACGTCGGTCCTTTTTGCCTGCCTACCTAGGCTTTGGAGCTGCCGGCGGCATGACGGTGGCTACGAATAATCCTTGCTCGGTGGGGAACAGATGGGTCTGCAATCGCGGGTCCTCGCGCAGCATCCGCAACGCATCACGGGTCATGACGGTGGATGTCTTTCGTACGGCCGGTTTGGCCAAGCGGTGCTCGTCAAAGGCATTGTTCACGATAATCACTCCGCCAACGCCCACAAGGCGCTTGGCCTCGGCAACATACTCCAGCAGCAAATCAGCGCCGGCATCGATCAGCACCAGGTCATAGGCGTGATCAGCCAGGCGCGAGAGCACGTTTTCGGCGCGTTCGGTGATGATCCTGGCGCGGGCCAGAGGAATTCCGGACTCGCGCAACCCCTGGCGCATGGCGTTGGCATGTTCCAGATCGGATTCGATTGCTGTCAAGGTCAGTGAAGGGCCAACGGCTTCGAGCATGGCCAGGGAAGCAACACCGACGCCCGAGCCGATTTCTACCGCGTTGCGTGGGCGGCGCAAGGTGCACAGCAGCTGCAGCATGGACCGGCCGGCTGGATCGATGCATCGTACTCCCAGGTCCTCCGCACGTTCGCGTACCGGGGCAACATGCTCGGGCTCGCTGATGTGGTTCTGGGTGTAGGTCCAGCTCGCGAAGAGTTCTGGATTCATCGAAGGCATGGGCGGGGATCCTCAATAACGTTGTCAGTTGACGGCCAGTATCAATCGTACCCAGCGCGAGAAGCGAAATTGTTCAACTTGATAGTTCACCTGTAGGGGATTCTTAGCTTCAGCTCAGCTTCCCAGCTCATACTTGAAGAGTGAACAATGTACCAAGTGAATCAGTTTCGGCCGTTGCGGCCCCAGAAACCACGACGCCGACATGGGAACAAATGGTCCATGAGCACGGCGAACAGGTATTCAGGCTGGCTTACCGCTTAACTGGCAACCGCCACGACGCGGAGGATCTCTCCCAAGAAGCATTCGTTCGCGCCTTCAAAGCCCTGGATGGCTACACTCCTGGAACCATGGGCGGCTGGTTGCATCGCATCACCACTAACCTCTTCCTGGACCAGGCTCGACGCAAGAGCAAGATCCGCTTTGATGGATTTGCCGATGGCGCTGAAGAGCGCCTGCCAGGGAACGTCATCACCCCCGAGCGCTACTTCGAATTCAACAACTTGGATGTGGACGTGCAAGAAGCGTTGCGGGCGCTGTCTCCGGAATTCCGTGCCGCCATCGTATTGTGCGATATGGAAGGTTTCTCCTATGAGGAGGTTTCCCGGATCCTCAATGTGAAGCTCGGAACGGTTCGGTCACGAATCCACCGCGGCCGCGCCATGCTTCGCGATGCCCTGGCGCATCGCAATCCGGCCAATCGCCCGGCGAAAACCATGTCGTTGCCGCGAATTCCTCTGGGGCTTCGGGCCGCCAATTAACTGTTGACCAGCGGTGCCCGGGCCGGCATTGTGGCGCGGTGACTTCGTGAGTTCGCTTGGGACAGGGTAATCTTTCTACGTGGATCTTTTTGGAATTAACGGTAGCGAGTTCATTGTTCTCGCGGTGCTCGCGGTCGTCATACTCGGCCCCGAAAAGCTGCCTGAATACGCCAAAAAGCTAGCCAACCTCGTCAAAGAAGTGCGACGCATGGCTAATGGGGCCAAGGAGCAGTTGCGCGACGAAGTCGGCGATGAAGTCGCCGACATCGACTGGCGAAAACTCGATCCCCGGCAGTACGATCCACGCCGCATCATCAAGGAAGCGCTGGTCGACGAATTTGATGACGCCATCAATGCGGCCAAGAGCGCTCCGAATGCTGCGGCGGCTCCGGTCCGCACAGCGATTGCTACAGAAACCCAGAAGCAGCCACCGCTCGCGGCCAATGAAGCCGCTCCCTTTGATTCCGAAGCTACCTAGAACAACAGGCTTAGAACGACATTGGCAGCGATCGCCCGGCTAGTCCGCGCGGTCGCTGTACTAGTTTCTCCGCCAGTTCCTGCAGTGCCAGGGCTGCTGGCGACTGCAAGGCGCCAAGAACCACCGGAGTGCCCTGGTCCGAACCAACGCGCACGGATTCTTCCAACGGGATCTGGGATAACAAGTTGACGTCATACCCCAGTTGGCGGGTCAATGACTCACTGAGGTTCTCTCCGCCGCCGGAACCGAAGACCTCCATGCGCGTGCCATCGGGCAATTGCAGGAAACTCATATTTTCCACCACGCCGATGACCTTTTGATCGGTTTGCAGCGCAATCGTTCCCGCACGCTCGGCCACCTCGGTTGCGGTGGACTGCGGGGTGGTGATCACCAGAAGTTCGCTGTTCGGCAAAAGCTGGGATACCGAGATGGCCATGTCTCCGGTGCCTGGCGGCAGATCAAGGAACAGGTAGTCCAGATCGCCAAAGTAGACATCGGATAGGAACTGCTCCAAGGCACGGTGCAGCATCGGCCCGCGCCAAATGACCGGCTGATTCGAATCCAGGAACATGCCAATGGAAATGACCTTTACGCCATGCGCCACCGGTGGCAGGATCATATCGTCCATGCGTGTGGGATTCTGCGTAATGCCCATCAGCGACGGGATGGAAAAGCCGTGCACATCGGCATCAATCAGTCCGACCTTCAGCCCTTGGGATGCAAGATGCGCGGCGAGGTTCGCGGTGATCGAGGACTTGCCCACGCCGCCTTTGCCGCTGGCCACTGCGATAACACGCGTCAGGGACTGTGGATCAGAGAACGGCGTGCGTCGGCTGGCTAGCCGCTCGCGCAATGCGGCCCGCTGCTGGGGATCCATCACGCCAAGGGTGACATCGACATCTTCTACTTCGGCAACACCTAGCAGGGCAGCGGTCACATCCGCTTCAATGGTCGAGCGCATGGGGCAGCCAGCGATGGTCAACAAGATCGTCACTCGCGCCTTCTGGCCATCCAGCTGGGCGGACTGCACCATATCCAGCTCGGTGATGGGGCGGCGAAGCTCAGGATCGTTGACAGTTTTCAGTGCTTCAAACAGTACTTCTGAATTGCTCACTTGCTGGTATTCTTCCGCTGCTGGGGTGCAACCGTTTCGATGATTCCGGTCTGCGGGGATGAGTTCTTGCCGCTGTTCTTTTTCTTGGCGCGAAGATTCAGCTCTTCGCCGTCTGCAGTCTCCAGCAGTTCTTCGAGCACATTGCGCAATTCCGAGCGGACATAGTCGCGAGTCGCCACATCACGCAGGGCCAAACGCAGCGAAGCCAATTCTCGTGTCAGATATTCGGTGTCGTAGAGGTTGCGCTCGGCGCGGGCGCGGTCTTCAGACAGGGAGACACGGTCACGGTCATCCTGGCGGTTCTGCGCCAGCAGCAGCAACGGCGCAGCGTAGGAAGCCTGGAGTGAGAGCATCAGCGTCAGGGCGGTGAAACCAATGGTGGCATCATCAAAACGCCAGCCTTGGGGGGCTACGGAATTCCAGATCAGCCAGAACGCACAGAACACCGTCATGTACAGCAGGAATTGCGGGGTACCCATGAAACGGGCAAACTTCTCCGTGGCCGAGCCAAACAGGTCCGGGTTGGGGGAGAAGCGAGGCCAGAATCGTTGTCGTGCTGCCAGTGGGGTGTCCAGGCCATTAGTCTTACGCTGCTCAGCCATAGCTGGAACTCCTCTGCTGATCTGTCTATGGATGGGGCTCGTTTAGTCTTGAGAGCGCCAATCATCGGGAAGAATGTGGTCCAACACGTCGTCGACGGTAATGGCTCCAACAAGTCGGCCTTCTTTGTTGGTGACTCCGACGCTGGTGAGGTTGTATGTAGCCAGATGCCTGACAACGTCTGAAATATCGGCAAGATCCGACATGGACTCCAGCTCGGTATCAAGAATGTCGCCCAGCGGTTCGGGGGGAGCGGCGCGCAACAGCGCCTGGATATGAACCTGGCCGAGGTAACGGCCGGTGGGCGTTTCCAATGGAGGCCGAACCACGTAGACGGTGGAAGCTAGTGCCGGGCTCAGTTCTTCCAGGCGCACCGAGGCGAGCGCCTCTGCCACCGTCGATTCCGGCGTGAGAATCACCGGCACCGGGGTCATCACCGAACCGGCAGTGCCCTCGGGATAGGCGAGCAGGCGGCGAACGTCCTTGGCCTCGTCCTCGTTCATCAAATCCAGCAGCTGGTGCTTGGTTTCCTCGCCAATGCCGGCCAAAAGGTCCGCCGCATCGTCCGGATCCATTTCTTCGAGCACGTCCGCGGCGCGTTCCAGGCCCAGAGCCGAGAGAATTTCAACCTGTTCGCGGTCTGGAAGTTCCTGAAGCACGTCAGCCAGACGCTCATCTTGGAGGTGTGCGGCAATTTCCAGACGGCGCTTTTCATTCATTTCATGCAGCGCGTCGGCAAAGTCGGCCGGCTTCATCTCATCGTGCGTAGCCACGAAGGTATCAGCGGACTGGGGCTCGTTCTGGGAGCCGTGGCGAATGTCCTGCCAGGACACCAGCACCTTGTCGCGTCGGCGCGAGCGCAAGCCCAAGAGGGAGGAAGTGGGAACGCCGCGTTGCACGTAGTATTCGTTGATTTCCCAGTCGCCACGACGGGTCTGGGTCAAGCCCACGTCTTCAATGACGCCTCGGCCCGAGCCCTCGACAAAGGTGATGGTGCGGTCAAACATTTCGGCAACAACCAGGATTTCCTGGCCACGCTGCTGGAAGCGGCGCATGTTGACCAAGCCCGAGCAGATGACCTGGTTGGCTTCCATGGATTGGATACGGGTCATCGGCACGAATACCCGTCGCTTGCCGGGGACCTCGACCACCAGACCTACACAAGCGGCAGGTTTCTGAGGGCCGCGGGAGACAACAACTACATCGCGCAAACGGCCCAGGCGGTCGCCCAAGGGGTCGAAGACATCAAGCCCGAGAAGCCGGGCGACGAAGATTTTAGACACTTGTGCGCTCACACCTCTAGACTATCGTGTCCCATTGATCATTGCGGTGTGCAAAGCCACAAGCTCTCAACTGTTTCTTTCACCCTCAGCGATAGTTAGTTCACAACTAGGCAGGCTCACAGTAAACCTGTGCACAATATAGATATGACCTCGCCTCATGGAGTAAATTCGATCAGCCCCAACGGTTTGCCTCGCGGAGAACTGCTTGGACGCTACACCAGCTACCTCGACGCGCAGAAGCTCGTTGACTACCTGGCAGACAATGACTTTCCCGTCGCCTCGGTAAGCATTGTCGGCAATGATGTGCGCACGGTTGAGCGAGTCACGGCGAAACTTTCCTACCCGAAGGTGGCGCTGTCTGGCGCAGCCCAGGGTGGCATGATGGGCCTGTTTGTTGGCCTGCTGCTCTCGCTCTTTGGCGGTGGCGGCAACGGCCTGTACCAGATCCTGTCATCTATTGGCTTGGGCATGGCTATTTGGATGATTGCCGGAGTGGTGAGCTATTCGACCCGCCGCGGAAAGCGCGACTTCGCATCCTCGAGCCAGTTCGTGGCCACCAGCTTTGACGTGGTTGTCGATTTTGAACATGCCCAGGCAGCCCGCACCCTGGCGGCAAAACTGCCAATGCGCCCGCATCCAGCTGCAGCGCAGCCGGCTCCGGTACAGCAGCAAGCACCAGCAGATCCGGTGCAGGCACCGGCTCAGCCTCAGGGTTCTGCGGAGCCCGCCGAGTCCAGCGATCCACCTCGCGGCCAGTTCCCCGACTTGCCTGATGGACGTCCGCGTTACGGCGTGCGAGTCAATGATTCACAGCCCGCAGCAGAACCTGCCGCAAGCCTGCCGGAACAGGCTGAGGATGCGCCGAAGCCAGAGCAGGAGAAGCCAGTTGCGCAGGACAGGTCGGCTGGCTCCCAGCCGGAGCAAGACCTTTCCTCGGTTGAACCGAAGGTGAACCCGGAGAACACTGCTGCGACCCAGTCCAAGGACAACGAGTCCGGGGCATAAAGCAGAATTAAAGCCTTGAGGGTCCCGGTTCAGCTGCGTTGAGCAACTGAACCGGGACCCTCGGTTTTTAAGCTTCAGGCTCCGTTCTTAGCCGCGAAGCTTGGCCATCCACGCTTCAACCTCATCCGGGTTGCGCGGCAAGGCTGCGCTCAGGTTCTCGGCGCCATCAGCGGTGACAAGAATGTCATCCTCGATGCGCACACCCAGGCCACGGTACTCTTCCGGAATCGCCAGGTCCTCATCCTTGAAGTACAGGCCAGGCTCGATGGTGAAAACCATGCCTTCCTTCAACTCTGCATCCAAGTACAGCTCGGCACGCGCCTGCGCGCAGTCGTGTACATCCAGGCCCAGGTGGTGGCTGGTGCCATGCGGCATCCAACGGCGGTGGTGCTGGCCCTCCTGGCTCATGGCTTCGTCGACCGAGACTGGCAGGATGCCCCATTCGGATAGGCGCTCGGCCAGTACCCGCGTAGCGATCAGGTGCAAGTCGCGGAACTTGAGCCCCGGCTTCACTGCAGCGAACGCGGCATCAGCAGCATCGAGGACCGCCTGGTATACCTTGCGCTGCACGTCGGTGTACTTGCCGGATACTGGCAACGAGCGGGTGATGTCGGCGGTGTACAGCGAGTCAGCTTCGACACCAGCGTCGAGCAACAGCACCTCGCCGTCGTTGACGGAACCGGTGTTGCGGATCCAATGCAGGATGGTCGCGTTGTTGCCGGAAGCAGCGATGGTGTCGTAGCCCAGCTCGTTGCCTTCCAAACGCGCCCGGGCAAAGAATGCTCCTTCGACTACGCGTTCACCCCGCTGATGCGCCATGGCCTTGTCCAGGCTGCGCACCACGTCCTCGAAACCATTGATGGTGGCGGCCACAGACTTGCGCAATTCTGCGATTTCGTACTCGTCCTTCACCAAGCGGATTTCCGAGACGAACTCCGAAAGCTCGGTGTCCATCGCGTCGCTGGCTTCCAGGTCCTGCCCGGTGTTGATGCGCGAGGTATCCACCAGGGCGTCCATATTCAGGTCCACTTCGCGCACCAGGCGGATGCGAATGCCGCCCAGGGCCTGAGGACCGGAATTCTTGGTGATCGCCATTTCCAGCTGATCCAGCGAATCGGTCGGCAGGCCGGTGCGGGCGGCCAACGACGACAATGTTGGGCGTGGGCCAACCCAGAATTCGCCAGAACGCGAATTCAGGTAGAAGTCGCTGCTGTCGCGACCTGCCATGGGAGCGAAGTACAGGGTGGAAACGTGGTTGCTGCCCTTTTCGCCGGCGCCATCGTCGGTAGGCTCCATAACCAGCACGGCATCTGGCTCATGGTCCACGCCGAGGCCGGTGAGGTGCGCGAAGGCCGAGTGCGGACGGAAGCGGTAGTCGGTGTCGTTGGAACGGACCTTCAACGGACCGGCCGGAATCACAAGGCGTTCGCCTGCAAAATTCTCCGAGAGCTTTGCGCGACGGGCCGCTGCAAAGCCTGCAGCTGCATCCTGTTCGGGCAATGCAGAGGTATCGGTAGCCCACGAGGAGGCCATGAATTCTTGGAATGCTTTGGACGTTGGACGCTGGGAACGGTTGTTCACTCGGTCTTCCAACGGCTGATCTGCGCCTTGTGCAGTTGAATCTTGATTGGTCATAGTCCAAGTGTGTCACCATCGGCGGTATCCCAGCAAAGAATCAGCGCAGGGGATAATCTAGGCTTATGCGAATTGACCTGCACACCCACTCCAATGTGTCCGACGGAACGGAAACCCCGTCCGAGCTGATACGCTCTGCGGCTGCCGCTGGGCTGGATGTGGTGGCGCTGACGGATCATGACCAGACCACCGGTTGGGCGCCGGCGGCAGCTACCGCAAGGGAAATCGGCCTCGGGTTCATCCCCGGCATGGAGATCACCTGCCAGGACCCCAATGGCATCAGCGTTCACTTGCTGAGCTACCTCCACGATCCCAACTATCAACCGCTGCTAGACGAACTGGACCTCGCGTTGAATGCCCGCATCATTCGCGCGCAGCGCATCGTAGAACGCCTGGCTGAGGACTACCCGATTACTTGGGACCTGGTGCGCAACCATTGCCAGCCGGGCTCCACTGTGGGGCGGCCCCATATCGCCGATGCGCTGGTAACGGCCGGAGTCGTGGAAAACCGCAATGAGGCCTTTGCCAACGTGCTTTCGTACCGTTCGCGCTACTATGTCGCCCACCCGGCCGTGGACCCGTCCAAGGCGGTGCAATTGGTTCGTGAAGCAGGTGGCGTTCCGATATTTGCCCATCCCAAAGCATCAAAGCGCGGACGTGTCGTAGCCGATTCGACCTTCCACGACATGATTGATGCGGGCCTGGGCGGAGTGGAAGTGCATCATCGGGATAACAGCGAGGAAGGCAAACGCTGGCTGCTAGAACTCGCTGCCGAACACGATTTGATCGTCACCGGCTCTTCCGACTATCACGGAACCGGAAAACTGAACCGGCTCGGTGAGAATCTCACCGAGCCGGAAATGCTGCAACGTATTATTCAGGAAGGTACCGGATCTCAGGCCTTGATGTAGGTCGTCGACTCGGGAAGCCGTGAACGCATCACGTCAATTGCTTCAGGATTCTGGTCTACCAGGACAAACTGGCGGCCCAGCTTGGCTGCCACGGCACCGGTAGTTCCAGAGCCTGCAAAGAAGTCCAGCACCCAGTCGCCCGGGCGTGATGACGCCGAAATGATCCGGCGCAAAATCCCTTCAGGCTTCTGCGTGGGGTAGCCGGTCTTTTCCTTGCCGGTGGGCGAAACAATCGTATGCCACCACACGTCGGTAGGCAGCTTGCCCAGGGCGCGCTTCTCAGGGGTCACCAAGCCGGGAGCCATATACGGTTCGCGGTCCACCTCGGTGGAATCAAAGTGATAGCGCTTTGGATCCTTCACATACACCAGAATCGTGTCGTGCTTGGCAGGCCAACGGTTCTTGGCGCGAGCCCCATAGTCATAAGCCCAAATCAGCTCATTGAGGAAGCATTCGCGGCCAAAAATCTCGTCGAGGAGAACCTTCACGTAGTGGACCTCGCGGTAATCAAGGTGCACATACAAGGTGCCATCTTCAGCGAGCAATCGATGAGCTTGGCGCAGCCGCGGCTCAATGAAGCTGAGGTAGTCATCGAAGGTGTCATGATACGACCGTGCCGTACCCAGCTCGGTGTTGTAGGCGCGGCCCTGGAACCCCGTGCGATCGCCTTCGCCCTCGGTGGCACGCACCATGGTGCGTTGGGCGCGGGTTTGCTTCCGCCCGGTATTGAACGGTGGATCCACATAGATCAACGTGAAGCTCTGCTCCGGCAAGGCCGAGAGCGCACTGAGGTTATCCCCGTGGTACACGGTATTGGCTGTCGCCGGACCCTCTGGCGCGTCGGCGCCAGAAGGTCCGGTTTCAGGTATTGCTGATTCTTCGGGTTGAGCAAGCACCGCTGGCTTAGGTTCCTTTCGGAAAAACGTACTGACGAGGGGATCGGGAACTAGCCCTGGCCGCCTTCATCGGTGCTGCGGGTGCGGCGGCGCGGACGGCGACGGCGAGCCTGCGCGGCAGCGTTCGAGTTCTCTTCAGCGTCGGCGCCAGGCTTGTGAGTCTCGCGATGGCGCTCGTTCTCCCGTGCCGGACGATCTTGCTTGCCCTTGGAGTGGCCGTGGCGCGAGCTCTCTGCCTCGACAGCCTCGCCCTGGACGGCAGGCTTGTCGGTGCGCTGGCCGTTGACGGTGCGAGTGCGCGAGCGCGAATTGCTTCGGCGGCGTGGTGTGCGCGGGGAATCAGAAGCGCGTTCGGAGCCTTCGCCCTCGGCGCTGCTGGCCTTCTTCGCCCGTGGCAGGCGCCCCTTGGTGCCCTTGGGGATATCAAGGTCGGCGAAGAAGTGCGGCGAGGAGGAGTAGGTTTCCACTGGCTCAGGCACGTTCAAGCCCAGGGCCTTATTGATCAGCGACCAGCGAGGCACCGAATCCCAGTCCACGAAGGTGACCGCGGTACCGGTGTTGCCGGCACGGCCTGTGCGGCCCACGCGGTGCAGGTAGGTGTTCTCGTCATCCGGGCACTGCAGGTTGACCACGTGGGTCACGTCGTCCACGTCGATGCCGCGGGCAGCGACATCGGTGGCGACCAGGATATCGACCTTGCCGGCGCGGAAGGCCTTCAGCGCCTGTTCGCGGGCTCCCTGGCCCAGGTCGCCGTGCAGCGATCCGGCGTTGAAGCCGCGGTCGACCAGCTCATCGGAGAGCTTGGCGGCCGAACGCTTGGTCTGGGTGAAGATGATGGTCTTGCCGCGGCCCTCGGCCTGCAGCAGCCGGGCGACCATCTCGTCCTTGTCCATGTTGTGCGCGCGGTAGACCAGCTGGCGGATGTTGCGCTTGGTCAGCGAATCGTCGTCACCTGGATCCTGGGCTCGGATGTGCGTCGGGCGGGTCATGTAGCGGCGGGCCATGGTGATCACGGCGCCAGGCATGGTGGCTGAGAACAGCATCGCCTGGCGCACTGGCGGCAGGGCGGCCAGGATGCGCTCGACGTCGGGCAGGAAGCCCAGGTCCAGCATCTCGTCGGCCTCGTCGAGGACCACGGTCTTGACCTGCTTGAGGTTCAGCACGCGCTGGCGGTTCAGGTCGATCAGGCGTCCCGGGGTGCCGACGATGACGTCGGTGCCGGCCTTGAGCGCGTTGATCTGCTCTTCATAGGGGCGGCCGCCGTAGATGGTGGTGATCGAGATGTTCGAGTGCTTCGAGGCCTGGGCCAGGTCGGCTCCGACCTGGATGGCCAATTCGCGGGTCGGGGCGACGATCAGGGCCTGCGGGGCGCCCGGGAATTCGAGGTCCTCGTAGCCCTTGTCGCCTTCGCGGATCACGCGCTGCAAGGCGGGGATGCCGAAGCCCAGGGTCTTGCCGGTACCGGTTTTCGCCTGGCCGATGATGTCGTTGCCGCCCAGGGCGACCGGCAGGGTCAGCGCCTGGATCGGGAAGGGGTAAAGGATCCCTGCTTCGGAGAGCGAAGCCACAATGTCTTCGCGCACGTTCAGATCGGCAAAACTTTCCTGGACTGGTTCCGCGACCGTTTCATTGTCTTGTGGTTCGACAGCCTCTGCTGCCAAAGTCGTGTCACTCACGATATTAATATTCTCGTTTCATGTGGGCACAGCACCTGCTCATCCCATGCTTCTGTGAGCATGAGCGGCTCGGTGCCGCGCAATTCCAGCGGAGCCGATCGCTTCTTTCACTCAAGGGAATTTCTTTGCCCCAGGGAATGGTGACCGCTGGGAAGCCACCAAGATACTGTTTAATTTCTCAGCCCATTGCGATCGGGCATCCTATTTTCTAATAGCCCAAGCATAACGGGTTTTGCCCAAAAACCTTGGCTTAGGAGTTTTGGGCCACGATTTCGAAGCTGATCTTTCGATGCAGCGGATCTGCGCGAACGAGCCTCACGGTCGCCAATGAACCTGGTTCGGCTGTGCCGGTGAAGCTGGCTGTCACGGGCAAATCCACCAGCTGGAGGTGCCCTTCGGAAGCTTTCCCCTGGCCGTTGCCCTGCCCTTGCAAGATGATGGCGTGGAACTGCTCGCCGACTCGGCTTTGCAGGACATAGGCTTCCATGAGGTCCAATGAAGCGCGGTTGACCCGATTAGCTGCGGCGGAGCTCTCGCGCATCAGGGATGGCAATTGCTCCAAAGCGGATTTCAGCTCATCGGGGATGCTTTCGCCGGTGGCCAGCAAATGGCAGGTGAGCAACACGAATCGGTCAACCAAGCGGCGCAGCGGGGCGGTGGTGTGCGCGTAGGGTGCGGCCAGCGCGGCCTGGATCATTTCCGCCTCGGGCTGGCCATTGATGACGTGGTAGTCGGCCCCGCGGAACAAGGAAGCGGCGCGATGCATGATGACCAGTTGCTTTGGATCACTGACATCCAAGGCATGAAGATACTGGCCGTAGCTGACCCCTTCATCCCATGGTTGGCCCAGCAGCTGGGTTTGAGCACGGAACTCCTGCAGGTTTTGCTCTTCGGGCTGCGGCATGGTCCGAAGGATTCCCACCCCGGAGTCGAGCATCAGGCGTGCCGCGGCAATTCCGGTGAGCAGGGAGATCTGGGCGTTGTGATCTTCCAGCGGCAGGGGCACCCGGCTGACTAGCCGATAGCCGTCGCCGTCTGGCTCGATTTCCTGGTCTGGAAGATTCAGCGAGGCTCCGCCACGCAGCCTTTCCTGCTCAATTCGCAATGCGCCGATTTCGGCCAGCAGTGCAAGCTGTTCATCTTTGGAGCCGCCATCGAGCTGTTGCTGCGCCGTGGCGTAGTCCAGCTGGGCGCGAGACTTGATCCGCACGCGCTTCAGCTCCACGGCGCCTAGCGCGCCCTGCTGGTCAAGGGAGATTTTCCAGTGAAAGGCCGGACGGATCTGTTCGGGCAGCAGGGAACCTTGGTCCTCCGAGATCAAGGGCGGGTGAAGGGTGATCTTGCGATGCGGGAGGTAGTAGGTTTGTCCTCGTTCGCGGGCTACCTGGTCCAGTGCACCACCGAGTTCAACAAAGGCCGGCACATCGGCGATCGCATAGTTGACGATGTAGCCATCGCCGGTCTTTTCCAGATACATCGCCTGATCCAAATCGGTGGCGCCCTCTGGATCAATGGTGAAAAACGGGATCCCCGTGGCGTCTTCGGCTGGCAAGACCAGATTCGCCACCGCAATCTCGGCGGCAGCAAGGGTTGCCTCGTCGAAGGGCGCGGGCACCTCGAATTCTGTTTCGAGTCCCAGCAGGAGTTGGGCCAAGTCGCTGGCTGGTGCTGGGCGGGGGCTGCGGATTCGTCGATCGGTCACCCTTTAGCACTACCACAGTTGCGTGAATCAAATCACCATTGAGACAAAGAATGGCTGGATTCCCTTGAAGGGAAGCCAGCCAAATCTTGCAGGCACTGGAAGCCTGCCATGGTGCAAATGCTACTGGGCGAAGCCCACGCGGCGGACCTCTTCTGGGCCAATCTCGACGTATGCGATCCCAGCAGATGGAATCAATACTTCGCGGCCCTTGGGGTCCTTGAGCGCCAGGCTTGTTCCATCGGCGATGGCCTTTGAAACCAGATCGTTGACTTCTGCGTTGCTGAGCTCGGATTCAAGTACAACTTCGCGGGCTACATTCTGAATGCCAATCCGGATTTCCATGATTGTCGCTGATCCTCTCGAAAGAATTAGGTGTCCCGTATGGGTTCCCTGAAGACTAATTTAGCTATGTTTCCTTGGGGAACTGCGAAATTCCGCGCCAAGCTAAACGCGAAATCAGATCAACGGCTGTGGACTGGTCCACTTCTTCGTCGGTGGACGCCCAATAACGTGCCGAAACCTGGCTAAGGCCAGCCAGTGCCCGGCCGGCCAAGAGGCCCTCGGCTTCACTCATGTCGGTGTCTTGAACAACAACTCGGGCGATGGAGGTGGCCAGGGCATTGTTGAATTTCTCGATGCGTCCCGCGATCAGGGCATCGGAAAGAACATCGGATTCAAAAATCAGGCGATAGGCCTGGGATTCGCCCTTGATGTAGCTGTAGTAGGTGTTGATGGTGGCAAAGACGCGCTGGCGGTTGTCGGTGGTTGATTCGATCGCCTCATCGAGCTGCCGGCTGAAGTCGGCAAGGTGCGAGTCAAGCAACGCCAGGTACAGTTCACGCTTGCCGGGGAAGTGCTGATAGAGCACCGGCTTGGAGACGAGAGCGACTTCAGCGATTTCATCCATGGACGCACGGTGGTAGCCATGGGCAACAAAAACCTGGTGCGCGGCTTGCAGGAGTTGACGGCGCCGGGCTTCACGCGGCAGGCGCTGTGAACGGGCACCTTTGATATTTTCAAGTTCCGTCATGTCGAATCCGGCCTTTCCACCTGCTAGGCAATCAACTCCCACGTCCAACTCGAACTTTGCGGGAAGTGATCTAGTTGAAAGTAGTATTCCATGCTTTGACTTGGAATGCGGAACTGAAAATCAATCCTCGTGTACTAGTTACGCGGATTTTGATTCGGAGTTCACCGGGCAGCTGGCCGCCAGGGCCGAGGCGTGCTCCTGGACTGGCTGTACAGCGGGTTCCGTGGCCTGTGGCTCGGAGAACTCCAAGCCATAAAGGGTTTCGAGGGCTGCAACGTATTCATCGGTGCGGCCTTCGCCGGCCAATTCACGCGCACGTATCGTTGGGACGTGCAAGAGCTGGCGGACCATGCGGCGCATGGCCAGTTCGACTTCTTCCGCGGCGGCGGTGCAACCGTGTTGCGCACGCACCTTGGCGATCTCCGCATCAAGAACCGTTTTGGTGTGCTGGCGCAAGGCAACAATAGCGAAATCGGCTTCGCGCTCGCGCTGGGCAGCGGCGAACTCTGCGGTGGCCTTCTTGACGATTCGACTTGCTGCATGCACGGCCATGGCCTGCTCGGTCGGTGCCGCCATGCGGACCGATTCAAGGGTGATCAGCTCGGCGTCAGGCAATTCAACCAGCGTCGGATCAAAATCGTGGGTCAAGGCCATGTCGATGGCGATCAGCGGGTGGTTTTTCACGCGCAGCTCTTCGAGCTCGGCACGCGAAAGCTGGTGTCCGCCGCCGGAGCAGCCAACGATGACATCTGCTTCACGCAGTGCCTGGGGCAAAAGCTCATCGGAGAGCGGGAACCCGCCGCGCTTGGCGGTGAAGTCTGCGGCGCGGCCGGAGTGCGAGTACACAGAAATGCGCTTGACGCCGCGTTCCTTGAGCAGCGCCATGGTGGCCCCTGCGTAGGAGCCGGTGCCAAAGAGCACAACATCCTGTTCGGACCACTCGCGGTCGCCGGCCATCAGCTCTTCGGCAAGATCGAGAGCGACCGAAACAACGGATTTGCCCTGCATTCCCAGATCGGTGTTCGAGCCGACGTCCTTGGCAGCTCGGGTGGCGTTCTGGAAGAGGCGGGTAAGGTTGCTGGTGGTGGTTTTTTCCTGCTGCGCCTGGGTTAGCGCGCGGCGGACCTGTCCGGCAATTTCGCGTTCTCCGACCACTGCCGAATCCAGGCCGGCACCCACCGAGAAAAGGTGCTCGATGACTGGTTCGCCTTCGAGGGTGGTCAGCCGACGTGCCAGGAAGTCAGGGGAGAGGTCGGTGTGCTGCGCCAGCGTCGCCACCAGATGATCGGCGGCGTCATCGGCTTGTTCAACATCCGCGTACACCTCGAAACGGTTGCAGGTGGCAAGGACGACGGCACCATTGATGGCCGCCGAGCCGTTAACGGAGGCAGCTGCCAGCCCGTCGGCCGAGGCGCTAATTTGCGCGACGGTCTCAAGATCGAGCTGCGAATGCGAAGCGACAAGAGATAAGAAAACCACAGTGCCCCTAGAATAAGCCGGATCGGGAAGCCAAACAACGCAGGTTTGCCTAAATTCGGGCGCCCGCAGTGGGTTAGGTTGCTCACCTTCGGCTTCAGGCGAACGTCCTGAATGAGCATTTAAACTCAAGAGTTGGCAGAATTGGAACATGACCCTGTCGCAGAACCATCCGATGCTTGATGGACGTACCCGAGATTCCGCTTTGATCCAGGCTTTGACCGGCAAAACGCCGTCGCATCACCCCGTGTGGTTCATGCGCCAGGCTGGCCGTTCACTGCCTGAGTACATGAAGCTGCGCGAAGGCGTGAGCATGCTCGATTCCTGCCTGGATCCCGCCATGGCCAGCGAAATCACCTTGCAGCCGGTGCGCCGCCACAAGGTTGATGCCGGGATCTTCTTCTCCGACATTGTCATCCCGCTGCGCTTGGCAGGGATCGGCGTGGACATCGTTCCCGGTGTGGGTCCGGTGCTTGACACCCCGATTCGTACCGCAGAGCAGGTGGCGGCGCTGCCAGAGCTCACCGACGAGTCGCTGGAACCAATCCGCGAAGCGGTGAAGCTCACCGTCGCCGAACTGGGCAAGACCCCATTGATCGGCTTCGCCGGCGCGCCGTTTACCGTGGCCGCCTACATGGTCGAGGGCAAGCCAAGCCGCGACCACCTGGGCCCGCGCACCATGATGCACAGCGAGCCCGAAGTGTGGGATGGGCTGATGAAGTGGGCCGCCAAGGCATCGGGCCTGTTCCTGCGCGCGCAGGTTGAAGCCGGTGCTTCCGCCGCCCAGCTTTTCGACTCCTGGGCTGGCTCGCTGTCGCTGCCGGACTACGAAAAATATGTTGCCCCCTATTCTTCCCTGGCTCTGGACCACGTGCGCGACCTGGGAGTGCCGATGATCCACTTTGGCACCGGGACCGGAGAACTGCTGAGCGCCATGCGCGATATCGGCGTGGACACCGTGGGCGTGGACTACCGCATTCCGCTTCAGACCGCCATCGGCCGTCTTGGCCAGGAGGTGTCGGTGCAGGGCAACATCGACCCGGCGCTGCTCACCGCGCCATGGGAGGTCCTCGAAGCCCATGTGCGTGAAGTGGTTGAGGCAGGCAAGCAGGCTCGCGGACATGTGGTGAACCTGGGACATGGTGTTCCGCCGACCACGGACCCGACGGTGCTGACCAAAGTGGTCGAGCTCATTCACTCGCTGTAATTCATCGGGTCTAAGCTGGAAGCAATGCCTTGGGTGAGCCTGTGCAATGCCCTGCCCAAGACTCCGGCCGCAAAGTGTGAAGGTAGAAGGTGCTAAGTACGTGAGCAAGGAATCAACGCCCGCAGCAGCTACGCGTCGGGACAAGGCGGCAGAAGCGCCGGCCCATGCTTTGCGCTTGCTCGAAAAGGTGCGCAAGGCCAGCGAGGCACGGCACGCCAAGCAGGTCCACCACGGCGAAGAGCCGGCCCAAGCCCCGCACGCGGTCATCGTCGGCGGCGGCATTGCCGGGCTGGTCGCGGCCCGGGACCTGCGCCAGAGCGGACATGAAGTAACCGTCCTGGAAGCTGGCAACAGCTTTGGCGGATGCCTGCGTACCACCGAAGTGGCCGGCTTGACGGTAGATGCCGGTGCCGAATCCTTTGCCCTGCGCCAGGGGACCGTAGCCAGCTACCTCGATGAGCTGGGGCTGTCACCGCGGATTGCCAAGACTTCTGGCAAGCCAGCATGGATGATCCAGGACGGCCAGGACGGGATTCTCGCGCATCCGATGCCGGCAACGGCCCTGATGGGCATCCCTGCTGATGTCCGCAGCGATGAGGTGCGCAATATTATCGGCCGTGCTGCCACGGTGCGTGCCGCAGCCGACTTGATTACGCCAATGAACAAGAAGTGGGCCACCGAAAAGCTTTCCGTGGCCGAGGTGGTTCGCACCCGCATGGGGCAGGCGGTCCTGGACCAGCTGGTGGCCCCGGTGGTCAACGGCGTCTACTCCACCGACCCGGCGAAGATTTCAATTGATGCCGCGGCCCCGGGGCTGCGCCAGGCCATGCAGGAAACCGGATCGCTGGCCAAGGCGGTGGCCGCGCTGCAGGCTTCCGCTCCGGCTGGCTCGCGCGTTGGCGGGCTCGACGGCGGCATGCACACCATGGTCCAGGCGTTGGTGCAGCAGCTGGAGGAGGACGGGGCCGCACTGGTCCGGAACTCGCCGGTCACCGCGATCAGCTACGACGCGCAGGCGCCGGTTCCCTATGCGCTCAGCAGCCTCGGCCAGGAGATCCGCGCCGACCGCGTAGTGATCGCCACCCCGGCGGCCGGGGCGCTGGAACTGATCAACCCGCTGCTGGCGGACAAGGCGCGAATTAGCAACGACAACGCGCCGAACGCTATTGCCCTGGCCATCTTGGTGGTGGACAAGCCGGAGCTGGACGACGCGCCGCGCGGCTCGGGCGTGCTGGTCTCCAAGCAAGCGCCGTTGACCGCCAAGGCGCTGACCCACTCCACGGCGAAGTGGCCGTGGCTTGCCGATGAGGCAGGACCCGGAACCCACGTCCTGCGCCTGTCCTTCGGGCGGATCGGCGAGCAGGATCCCGTAGTGGATTCCGGTGATGACCAGCAGCTGATCGAGTTGGCAATCAAAGACGCTTCAAAGATTCTCGGTGTTCAATTGCATCGGGATGATGTCTTGGGCAGTGCCGTCTCGCGCTTCAGCGATATGGTGCCGCTGCAAGGCGAAGCCGCCATGGAACGCCGGAAGCAACTGGAACAGGCGCTTGCCCCCTTTGACGGGCTTGATGTGGTTGGCGCCTGGATTTCGGGCACGGGCCTGGCGCGGGTGATCGGCCAGGCACGCCGCGCCGTGGCCATCAGCGCCCGCTGAGAACTTAGCAAACAACTGTGGATGTCCACATCCAATTTCAGATTCCCAGATCAAGGAGAACATCACGTGAGCAACGCACCTGAGCACAATTCGCCGGTTATGAATGAACGGGCGAATGCCGGGGAGAACCCGACCTTCTTCTACACGCTCTGGACCATTTTCAAGCGCTCCGAAATGATCGATCGCAGCGAAGAGGCCGCCACCGAGTTCGACGCCCTGATCGAGCAGCTGGCCGCCGAGGGCGCCACCGTGCGTGGCATCTACGATGTCTCGGCCATGCGCGAGGATGCCGACATCATGGTGTGGGTCCACGGGCCTTCGGCGCAGCTGCTGCAGGCCTCGATGCGCCAGATCCGCCGTTCGGCGCTGCTGGAAGGCACCCAGATCGCCTACTCGACCATGGCGGTGCACCGCGAAGCAGAGTTCGCCAAGAACCACTCGCCGGCCTTCGCGCGGGGCATCCGCGCCAAGGAATGGATGACCGTCTACCCGTTCGTTCGCTCCACCGACTGGTACACCATGGACCCTGCGGAGCGCGGAAAGATGCTGCGCGACCACGGCATCCTGGGCCGCGAGTTCCCGAACGTCTTGGCCAATACCGTGGCCGCCTTCTCCTTCGGCGACTATGAGTGGCAGATCTGCCTGGAAGCTGACGACATGATCGACCTGGTCGACATGATGCGCCACCTGCGCTACACCGAGGCCCGCCACCACGTGCGTGAGGAGACCCCGTTCTACACCGGACGCCGCATTTCGGCCGCCGAGGCGCTTGAGGTACTGAAGTGAGCCAGTCCTTCGATCCGCGCGAGGGCTATGACCAGAACGGCCGGATGGCCCCCAAAGCGTACGATGCCCTGCTGCTGGCCTCATTTGGCGGCCCTGAAGGGCAGGACGACGTCCTGCCCTTCCTGCGCAATGTCACCGGCGGACGCGGCATCCCCGATGAACGCCTCGAAGAGGTTGCGGTGCACTACCGCAAGAACGGCGGCGTCTCGCCGATCAATGAGCAGAATCGCGAACTGAAGTCCGCGCTGGAAACCGAATTGGCAGCACGCGGCATCAACTTGCCGATCTACTGGGGCAACCGCAACTGGCACCCCTTCGTCAATGACACCCTGCAGCAGCTGGCCGATGATGGCCATCGCAAGGTGCTGATGCTGGGCACCGGTGCCTACTCCGGCTATTCGGCCTGCCGCCAATACCGCGAAGACTTGGGCATGGGTCTTCTGGCCACCGGCCTGGATCGCGAGGTCGAAGTCGACAAGCTGCGCCAGTTCTTTGACACCCCGGCCTTTGTTCAGCCGTTTGTCGAGGGGCTTCGCAGCTCCCTGGCCACGGTTCGCGCCCAGCTCGAGCAGGCCGGCAAGGCCGGGGGTGCGATCAAGATCGTTTTTGTCACCCACTCGATCCCGCTGGGTGATGCCAACGCCGCCGGTCCGCAGGAAATCCGCGAGACCCTGGGCGAAAACCTCTACACCGCCCAGCACCGCGCGGTAGCCCGATACATCCTGTCCCAGGTGGATGAAGCTGCCGGACTGGAGCATTCGCTGGTGTACCAGTCGCGTTCGGGCGCGCCGCACACCCCGTGGCTGGAACCGGATATCAACGACGCCTTGGAAGCCGATGCCGCCGCTGGCGTGGCCGGCGTTGTGGTGGTGCCCATTGGCTTCATCTCCGATCACATGGAAGTGCTGTGGGACCTGGATACCGAAGCCAAGGACAGCTGCGCGGAACTGGGCCTGGCCTTTGACCGGGTGGCAACCCCCGGCACGCATGCGGCCTTCGTCTCCGGCCTGGTTGATTTGATCGAAGAACGCCTGCTCGGCGCCGACGGCAAGGCCCTGCGCGAGGGGCGCCAATCCGTTGTTGAAGGCGGGCCGTGGTTCGATGTGTGCCGTCCGGGATGCTGCGAAAAGCGGGCCCTGGACGGAACGCTGCGGCCAACTATTGCAGCTGTCGACTCGGAAGTGGGAGTTCCCCAGCCATGAGCGCAACTTTCAAGGTGGGCACCCGCGGCAGCGCGCTGGCCACCACGCAAACCGGCTGGGCAGCCCAGAAGCTGTCCGAAATTTCCGGGCTGGGCGTGGAAACCGTGCTGGTGAAAACCGAAGGCGATGTGGTCACCGGATCGCTGGCCAGCCTCGGCGGGACCGGCGTCTTTGCCGCGGCGCTGCGCCAGCACCTCCTGGACTCCGGCTGCGATTTGGCGGTCCATTCCCTGAAGGACCTGCCGACCGCCCAGCCCGAGGGCTTGGTGCTTTCCTGCATCCCCGCGCGTGAAGATGTGCGCGACGCGCTGTGCTCGCATGACGGGCTTGGCCTCGATGAATTGCCGCAGGGCGCCAAGGTGGGCACCGGCTCGCCGCGCCGCGGGGCACAGCTGCTGGCTCATCGCCCGGACCTGCAGATCGTGGATATCCGGGGCAACGTGCCTACCAGGCTGGGCCGGGTCAATGGGATCGGCGAAACCCTGGATGACGGCAGCGTCGGACGCGGCACCCAGGGGGACCTGGACGCCGTCATCCTTGCCGCGGCCGGAATGCGCCGGCTGGGCCTGGAAAAGTACATCACCGAATACCTCGATCCCTCGATCATGCTCCCGGCACCGGGCCAAGGCGCCCTGGCGCTGGAAACGCGCACCGCGGGCTCCGGCCATGAAGCACTGGACCAGGCGCTGGCGGCCTTCGACGATGAGGCTACGCGCCTGCAGGTGGTGGCCGAGCGCTCGCTGCTCTCCACCCTGGAGGCAGGCTGCGCGGCACCGATCGGTGCCTTGGCGCATCTGGACGGGGGAGAGCTGGTGCTGGAAGCCGTGGCGTGCAATCCCGATGGATCCCAGACCATGCGCCGAAGCGCGCGCACTGCCGCCGCCGGCATCGCCTCGGCCCAGCAATTGGGCCGCGACCTGGCCCATGCCATGATCGCCGATGGCGCGGCCGTGATCGCCGGATTGGCCTAGATCATCCACCCATGGCCTATCACGCATTGATCCTGCGCAACCCGGCGCGAGCCGAGGCCACCGTGCAGGAGTTCGACAAGCTGGGTATCACCTCGTGGTGTGCCCAGCTGATCGAAACCATCTGGCCGCAGGACCGCGAAGCCCTGGATCGCATGGCAAGCAGGCTTGTCGACGGGCAGTACTCGTGGCTGGTGCTGACCTCGGTGAGCACCGTGCGGGTGCTGGGGCAGCTGCTGGCCGGGCGGCCTCTGCCACCGCAGTTGCGCATCGCCTCGGTGGGTGAAAAAACCAGCCAGGCCATTGCCGCCACGCTGGGCCGGAAGGCCGAGGTCCAGCCGCAACTGCAATCGGCTGCCGGAATGCTGCAACAGTGGCATCCCGAGCCGGGCGCACGCATTTGCTATCCGCATGGCGACCTGGCCAGTCCCGCCTTGGCTGCCGGACTGGCCGGGCAGCCGGTCACGGTGGATGAAGTGATCGCCTACCAGAATGTCAATGCCCCTGCATCCGGCACTGTGCTGGATGACGCCACGGCCAAGGGGGCACTGAACATCCTGCCGCCCGGGGCTATTGGTGGGAAACTGATTGAGATGGATCTGGTCGTCTTCTCGGCGCCCAGCGTGGCCCGGCGCTTTACCCAGCTGGCCGGCGACCAGCTGCCGCCCAGCGTGCACACCATCGCGATCGGTGCGCCCACTGCCAAGGCCATGGCAGCAGCAGGGCTGCCGGTGCATGCGATCGCTGCAGAACCAACCCCGCAGGGCCTGGCCCGCGCGGCCAAGGATTTGCTTCAGCTCGACGGCGTTGCCGCAGCTGAAGAGACCAAGTAGTCACGAGAGAAAGAAGAGCCATGGGTTTCCCCCAGCATCGACCACGCCGGTTGCGGCAGAATCCAGCTATCCGCCGCCTGGTCGCAGAAAATGAGCTGTCGGCACGCCAGCTGATCCTTCCCGCCTTCGTGCGCGAGGGGCTGAGCCGGCCCAACGAGATCACCTCCATGCCAGGGGTCTTCCAGCACTCCATGGACTCGCTCAAGGCCGCTGCCAACGATGCTGCGCAACGCGGCCTGGGCGGCATCATGCTCTTTGGCATTCCCGAGGAACGCGACGAAACCGGTTCCGCCGGCCTGGACCCGCAAGGCATCCTGAACCAGGGGATCAAAGCCGTGCGCGAAGAAGTTGGCGATGAACTGGTCGTCATGTCCGACGTGTGCCTGGACGAATTCACCTCCCACGGGCACTGCGGGGTGCTCGACGCCAACGGCGCCGTGGATAACGACGCGACTCTGGAAATCTACGGCCAGATGGCCGTGGCCCAGGCTGAAGCCGGGGCCCATATGCTCGGCCCCTCGGGCATGATGGATGGCCAGATCGGTGTCATCCGCCAAGCGCTGGATGCCGCAGGACGCCAGGACGTTTCGCTGCTGGCCTACAGCGCCAAGTACGCCAGCGCGTTCTACGGCCCATTCCGCGAAGCTGTGGACTCCCAGCTGCAGGGGGACCGCCGGACCTACCAGATGGATGCGGCCAACCGCAGCGAAGCGGTGATCGAAGCCGAATTGGATATTTCCGAGGGCGCCGACATGATCATGGTGAAGCCAGCAATGAGCTACCTGGACATCGTGCGGGACATCGCCGAGTTCTCCCCGGTACCGGTGTCCGCCTACCAGATTTCCGGCGAGTACTCGATGATCGAAGCAGCCAGCGCCAACGGCTGGATTGACCGCAGGTCCTCCGTCCTTGAATCCCTGTTGTCCATCAAGCGGGCCGGTGCCCAGCAAATCCTCACATACTACGCAGCCGAAGTTGCCGGCTGGCTCAAGGAAGGTAAGTAAGACTGATGTCGAACTCTGAACAGCTCTTTGCGGAGGCCCGCGAGGTCATGCCCGGCGGCGTTAACTCCCCGGTACGCGCCTTCGGTTCTGTCGGCGGCGTTCCGCCATTCATGGTGGGGGCCAAGGGCGCCTACCTGACCGATGCCGACGGCAAGGAGTATGTCGATCTGGTCTGCTCCTGGGGTCCGGCGCTGCTGGGCCACGCCCACCCGGAAATCCAGGCTGCCGTGCATGCCGCGGTGGATCGTGGCCTGTCCTTCGGAGCTTCCACCCCGGCTGAGGCCAAGCTCGGCCAATTGATCAAATCCCGCATGGGCGGTGTGGATCGAGTCCGCATGGTCTCCACCGGTACCGAAGCCACCATGACCGCCGTGCGCTTGGCTCGCGGCTACACCGGCCGCGACCTGATCATCAAGTTCTCCGGCTGCTACCACGGCCACCTTGATGGGCTGCTGGCTGATGCCGGTTCGGGTGTTGCCACCCTGGCATTGCCTGGTTCTGCAGGTGTCACCGCGGCCACGGCCGCCGAGACCTTGGTGCTGCCGTACAACGACCGTGCAGCCCTCGAAGCCGCCTTCGCCGAGCATGGCGCCAACATTGCCGCAGTGATCACCGAGTCGGCCCCGTGCAACATGGGCGTAGTCACTCCAGAAGAGGGCTTCAACAAGTTCTTGAAGGATACGACCAGCAAGCACGGCGCGCTGCTGATCCTCGATGAGGTGCTCACCGGCTTCCGTGCATCCTCCTCCGGCTACTGGGGCCTGACAGGAAAGGCCGAGGACTGGACTGCAGATTTGTACACCTTCGGCAAGGTGATTGGTGGCGGCCTGCCGACGGCTGCCCTGGGCGGCCGCGCAGAGGTCATGGATTACCTGGCGCCACTGGGCCCGGTTTACCAGGCCGGTACCCTGTCCGGCAACCCGGTAGCGATGGCTGCCGGTATCGCCCAGTTGACCCATGCTACCGAAGACGTCTACGCCCACCTGGGGAAGCAGTCCGAGGCATTGCAGGCAGCGATCACCGAGTCCTTCAACGCAGCCGGCCTGGACCACTCCATCCAGCGTGCTGGGACCTTGTTCTCGGTGGCCTTTGGCACCTCCGCGAAGGGCGTGCACAACTACGCCGATGCGCAGGCGCAGGAAGGGTTCCGCTACGCTCCGTTCTTCCACTCCATGCTTGACTCCGGCATCTACCTGCCACCGAGCGTATTCGAGGCATGGTTCGTCTCTGCAGCGCACGATGATGCCGCGATGGAGAAGATCTTCGCCGCACTGCCTGCAGCCGCCAAGGCCGCAGCTGCTGCCAAGGCCTAAGCGCCATAACGCGACCGGGGACGGTGGGCACCAACTGATCTTGGTGCCCGCCGCCCCCGGTTTTTTTATGCCTTGCATCCGCCGATGTACAACGTGGCGCAAAACGAAACTGCCCGAGATCCATGTGGATCTCGGGCAGTTGACAGTCGTGGCCCTGGGAGGACTGGCTGGATTAGAACGCTGGGATGACGCTTCCGTCGGTCCAGGTCTTCTCGATGTAGGCGCGAACCTCATCCGAGTGCAGCAGCTCGTCAAGCTTCTTGATTGCTGGGGTCTCTTCGCCCTCGCGCCAGGTCAGGAAGTTGGCGTTAGGGTTGTTGTCGCCAGATTCCTGAGCCAGGATTTCGTCCTTGTTCAGCTTGGCCTGGACGATGAAATTGCCGTTGATCACGGCTACGCCGATGGAGTCGTCGCTCTTGTAGTACTGGACTACCTGCTCTGCGTTGGCATCCTTGAGCTTCAGGGACAGAGGGTTCTTTTCCTTGTCGTCCTGGACGGTGAGGATGGAATCATCGTCGGCAATGTTCTTCAGCAGGCCAGCCTGTTCCAGAACGCGCATGCCGCGGATCTGGTTCACTGGGTCGTTGTTCAGCAGAACCGTGGTGCCCTCGGCGACGTCCTTTGGATCCTTGAAGGTCTTCGAGAAGGCGGTCATTGGCTCCACGTGGATACCAGCGCCGTGGGCGAACTTGTAGCCCTTTTCCTCGGTTTCGGTCTTCAGATAGGCCTCGGTCTGGAAGTAGTTGGCGTCCAGGGTGCCCTCATTGAGCGAGGTGTTCGGAGTGACATAGTCGTCGATTTCCACGACGTCCAGGTCGATACCGGCATCCTTGGCCAGGTTCTCGTCAATGTAGTTCAGGATGTCGGACTGCGGGACGGGGCTGGCGCCGACCTTGATGGTGACCGGGTTTGCCGGGTCCAAAGTTGCAGTGGCGTCTGCCGATGGGTCGCTGCTGCCGCAGGCGGTCAGGGCGAACGCAGTGGCGATGCCGGTGATTGCAAGTGCGAGCTTTTTGCGCATAGCTTGTCTTCCTTTGGTTTCGAGCCGTGGGGCACGGTTGCGAGTGAGGTTTGCCGTGTCATGACATATTCCACGGCTCCACCGGCAGGACCGGTGGAAATCTAGAGTTGCCTTAGCGGTGGTCGACCTTGCGGGCGATGGCATCGCCGATGAGCTGGACCAGTTGCACCATTAACACAATGATGATGATCGTCGCAAGCATGATCGGCATGTTGTAGCGGGTGTAGCCGTAGGTGTAGGCCATGCGGCCCAGGCCGCCGCCACCGACCAGTCCGGCCATGGCGGAATAGCCGATCAGCGTCACCACGGTGGTGGTAACGGCGGCGATGATGCCGGGCATGGCCTCAGGCACGAGCACCTTGCGGACAGTCTGCATCTTGGTTGAACCCATGACCAATGCTGCATCAACCTTGCCAGTGGAGACATCACGCAGTGCGGTCTCAACGAGGCGGGCGAAGAACGGGACGGTGCCGATGGTCAGCGAGACCGAGGCCGCAATGGGCCCCAGCGAAGCTCCAACCACCATCGCGGAGAACGGGATCAGGGCGACCATCAGAATGGCGAACGGTATCGAACGGGTGATGTTGACGATGATTGCTGAAAGCACGACATTGAGCCAGCGGATGGGTGTCAGCCCGCCCTTGTCGGTGACGTGCAGCAAGATGCCCAGGATCAAGCCGATCACAACAGTGATAATTCCAGAGATGACTACCATCTGCAGGGTTTCAACTGTGGCGGTGCCCATGGCCTTGAGAACTGTTGGAGTGAAGAAATCCATGATCTACTTGGCTCCCTTCACGGTCACTGCGATTCCAGTGGAGGACAGGTGATTCACGATAGCTTCCAAATCAGCGTCTGCGGTCAGTTGCAGACGCAGGTGTGCATACTGCTGCTCACCTAGTTGTTCGACGGATCCGGCCAGGACGTTGACGTCAGTGTTGAACTTGCGGGCCAAGGAGGAAATCACTGGCTCGGTTGCCTGCTGGCCGGTGTAGAGCAGATCAAGGATCGGGCCTGAGCCTTCAGCGCGGGGCGCGTCGCCAGGAAGCGGAAGCAAAGTCGAAGCCAGGCGTCCCGAAGCGTTGGTAATGACGGCCTCGATGTCGCCATGCTCGACGATTTTGCCGCCTTCCAGCAGGGAAACGGAGTCGCAGGCCTGCTTCACCACGTGCATTTCGTGGGTGATGATCAGCACCGTGATGTTCAGGCGATCACGCAGCTTCCTGACCAGTTCAAGAATTTCGTCCGTGGTTTTCGGATCGAGAGCACTGGTTGGCTCATCGCACAGCAAAACATCCGGATCGGTGGTCAGCGCGCGGGCGATGCCAACACGTTGACGCTGACCGCCGGAAAGCTGCGATGGGTACGCCTTGGCGAACTGTGAAAGGCCGACTAGTTCCAATAGCTCAGCGACCTTGCTGGCAACCTGGTCCTTCGGGGTGCCAACCAATTCCAACGGGTAAGCAACGTTCTGCTCGGTCGTACGCGAATCAAAAAGATTAGCGTGCTGGAACACCATGCCGATGCGACGACGAGCGTTGCGCAGCTCCTCGGAGCTGACATTAGTCAGTTCTTTTCCGTTGACGGATACGGTGCCGGAAGTCGGTTGGTCAAGCAAGGTCAAGCAACGAACAAGGGTGGACTTGCCAGCCCCGGAATGTCCGACGATGCCATGAATTTTCCCGGTGGGGACTTCAAGACTGACACCATCAAGAGCAACAACATCCTTGCTGCCCTGCTGGTAGACCTTGCGCAGGTCACTGACTGTGATCACTAGGCGTGTTCCTTTAGTTCTCAATTGGGTACAGAGAGTACCCTCCATTGAACCATTATCGAACAAAATCGCCCGAATGGGTGTGAAAACCGGGTTAAAATTCTTAGCTGGGAGTCATCAAGCTGTCCGGCTCGAAGATTATTCTTCGATTTGTGACAGAACATGAACTATTGACTTCCGCGGAATCTCGCATCAGGGATCAGCCGAGTTGTGATATCAGGCACAGAGCCTTGTGGGCCTGTGACCTATGCCTCCATGATCGGCCATGCGCCGTCAACAACGGCATCAGGTTTCGTTTTCCGAAGGTAAGCTTGGAAGCTTTCAGCCTGCTCGCGCGCCCAGCCAATCTGCCAACCATGAAGTACTTGAGGATCCACCTGCAACTGCGGGTAGCGCTCTCCGATTTGCCGAGCGACGGCCACGCAGGCGATGGCATCGGCCAAGGAAGTATGCGCGTTTTCTAGAACTACGCCATAGAACTCGCACGCCGCCGCCAAGGTGCGCTTGCCTTTGCGGAACTTGTCGACCTGTTTGTCGATGATGAAAGGATCAATGACATTGCCCGGGAAGAACGGCGGCAGGTCGTACCTGACTGCCTCGTGATATAGCACTGAAAAATCGTAGGATGCGTTAAAAGCCACGATGGGCGATTGCTCAGAAGCGAACATCAACAGCTGCAGAATTTCTTGAACCGACTGCTTGGCCGGGGCGCCCTCTGTTCTGGCCTTCTCGGTGGAGATGCCGTGTACTGCGGTAGCCGCCTCAGGAATCTCAACTTCCGGATTGACCAGCCACTCGCGGCGATTAACCACATTGCCATGTTCGTCAAGCAGCACAACAGATGCGGTCACGATACGTGCAGTGGTGGTGTCGACGCCGGTAGTTTCCAAGTCAAAGCCAATTGCGAGGCCCTTGTGCCATTCATTCATGGGTACAACGCTACAGGCAGATCAAGATACTGCCACGGCCAGACGCGCCCGTTGTGGATCAATGCCTGCTCCTTGGCAGAATAGGACCATGACAGATGCTGCAGCGCCAAGCCAGCTCGACTACGTTCAGGCCGTATATCAACTAGCCCAGCTGATTCCAACAGGTGCCGTGCTCAGCTACGGCGACATCGCCGAGCTCCTGGGCAGCGGCGGACCACGACAGGTAGGCAAAGCCATGTCCACTGCACCCAGCGGAACTCCCTGGTGGCGGGTGTTGCGGGCCGACGGAAACATTGCTGAACCGCTCCGTCCAAGAGCCCGCGAGCAATGGGATAGCGAACAACTCGCACAACCGGGTCGACGAGTAGACATGAAGAAGCTCCGATGGAACCCCACGCCGTCGCAGTGGGAGAAAATCGATATCCTCAGGCTGTCACTGGGCAACCCCAAAATGTCCGAATTGGATGATGAACTATAACCATGGATGAAACGCGATATGAGGCACGGTCGGATTGGCAGGACATCGTGGATCAGCTTCAGACGATAAATGGGCCGGTGCTTGTTGCCGGTGCGCCAGGAACCGGCAAGACGAATGCCCTCATCAACACGGCCGTCGCGCACCTGGACGCCGGACTGGATCCGCAGTCGCTGTTGATTATTGCCCCCACGCGCTTGACCGCCGCCTCCATTCGCGATGACTTGAGCCGCCGCGCCGAACGAACTTTCACCGAGCCGGTCGTGCGCACCTGGTCCGCCTACGCGTTTGACCTCATCCGCCGAGCTCGCGTAGAAGGGCTCTTGCCGTTCTTGGAACGTCCGCCGCGGCTGCTGTCCGGGCCGGAGCAAGACACGCTCATCGGCAACCTGCTCGAAGGGCACGCCACGGGCCTGACCACTGGTCCGCAGTGGCCCAGCGAACTGGAATTGGCTATAGAAACTCGTGGTTTCCGCAAGGAGATCCGAGAATTCTTTGACCGTGTTTCCGAGCTGGGGCTGGAACCAGCCGATATCGAGCAGCGCGGAGAAGAAGCTGCCAGGCCTGAATGGGTTGCCGCTGCCCATTTCTACCAGGAGTACCGCGACCTGCTGGACCTTGGCAGTGCGGAAGCCTTTGACCCTGCCGGGCTCATTACCCGTGCCGCCGAACTGCTTGAAGAACACCCGGACTTCCTCCACGCCGAACAGGACCGTCTTGCCCTGGTCCTCGTTGATGATCTTCAAGAAGCAACGTTGTCACAACACCGGCTCTTGGCACTCCTGTCCAAAGACAGGCCGTTGGTGGCTTTCGCCGCCCCGGATAGCGTGGTTCAGGGATTCCGAGGCGCCCGTACCGACGAACTGCATCGCTTCGCCCAGAATTACACGAGCACCACCGAAGCCACATTGCTTGAACTGGCCCATGGCTACCGGATGCCGCCACAGATCACCAAAGCGTGGGAACGGATCGTGCAACGAGTTCCTTTGGCCGCGGGACTGCGGGGAAGAACAATTGAACCGCGGCAGGCGGGCAATGACGACGCATGCCACGCACTCGCTTTTGAGAATTCAACGCTAGAAGAACGCTTCATCGCCCAGCGCATCGTCCAGTTGAGCCTCTTTGAAAACCGGAGCCTTTCAGATATAGCCATCGTGGTTCGCAACGGATCGCAGGTTCGTTCCTACAGCCGATTCCTTGAAGGGCAGGGGATCGCCGTGCAAGTGCCACCGGCCGAAATCCCGCTCAAAGACGAGGGAGCCGTTCGCCCGCTGCTGGACCTTCTGGAATTGGCTTTCAACAACTCGGCAGCTGATGACCCGCTGCTGATGCAGAATCTGCTCCTATCCCGCTACGGCATGAGCACAGCACTGGAAATCCGGCGCTTGCGCCAGCTTTTGCGCCAGCATGAGGCGGCCCAAGGCGGCCGCCGCTCCAGCCAGGAACTTCTTGAAACTTGCCTGCGGGAGCCCGAGCTGGCTCAAGACCTTGGCAAGCCGGCCTTTGGGCTGCAACGCCTGCTGAAAATGTATGGCGCCCTGAATGCCGAGCTTGTCAGTGGAACTGCTACCCCCGAGACCGCGCTCTGGGCCATGTGGGAAGCCTCCGGCCGGGCCCAAGCCTGGCGCGAGGAAGCACTAGGCACCGGAACGACTGCGCGCCGGGCCGATCATGACTTGGATGCGGTGCTCTCGCTTTTCCAAGCGGCTGAACGCTTTGTTGACCAGCTGCCAGGTGCCAGCGTGCCCCAATTCATCGAGCACATTCTGAATCAGGACTTGCCGATGGACTCCCTGGCCACCCGTGCCGCCGGCGGGCATATGGTGACCGTGCTGACCACGGCAGCTGCCGCCGGCAAGGAATGGCCCATCGTGTTCATTCCCGGATTGCAAGAGGGATCGTGGCCAAATCTGCGCTTGCGCGGCGAACTGCTGGGCTCCAACGCGCTAGCTGACGTTGTCGAGCACGGCATCGGATTCCTGGCCACGCGAACGCCAACACATCTGGTGCGCCAGATCAGGAACGACGAGCTGCGCAGTTTCAGCAACGCGGTGTCGCGAGCTTCCGAACAGCTGATCTGCACCGCAGTCGATAATGAAGACAGCCAGCCCTCGTCATTCCTGGATCTCGTCGATCCGCCCGGGCCCGAGGGCAGGGAAACTACTGCGGTGCCGCGCATACGCTCCCTGCCAACCCTTGTGGCCCAGCTACGCAATACCGCCGAATCAAGCAAAGCCGCCCAGCTTGGCGCCATCCCGGTTGCCGAGGGATCCGACCCCGTCGAACAGTATCGCGACGCGGTCAATGTCCTGGCCCAGCTGGCCACGTCACAGCAACCGGTGCGCGGTGCCCATCCGGAGCAGTGGTGGGGTTTGCTCCCGTTGTCTTCTAGCGCACCGGTGGTTCCCGAGGATCAGCCACGACGAGTTTCGCCGTCAAAGGTCGAGACGCTGGTCAAGTCTCCGCTGAATTGGTTTGTGCAAAGCGCCGGCGGCACGGCCGCGCATGACTTCGCAGCGTCCTTGGGCACACTGATTCACTCCATAGCAGAAGAGCACCCTGAAGCCAGCGGTTCCGAGTACCAGCGGATCCTGGAGCAGCGCTGGCCGGAACTGGAGAAATTGGATAACTGGGAAGGACAGCGCGACTTCGACCGGGCGACCCTGATGCTCAAGAAGTTCGCCCAATACTGCATCGCCATGAGGCAAGAAGGCCGCGAACTGGTGGCCCGCGAAATGCCCTTCCAAATCGAGGTTCCCACCCCTGATGGAACGCAGGTCCAGCTGCGAGGCATTATTGACCGGGTCGAGGCTGACGCCAATGGCAGGGTCACCGTGGTTGACCTCAAAACAGGTTCCATGGCGCCAAGCAAAAACGACACGCTGGAGCACCCCCAGCTGGGCGTCTACCAAACAGCCATCCAGCTAGGGGCGCTGCAGGAGAACCCGGACACCGCGGGACTTTCCGATCAGCCCGCCGGGGCATCGCTGGTCTACGTTGGCACCAATACCAAAAGCCCCACCATCAGGGAACAACCGTCCCTGGCCGAGGACGACTGGGCGAAAACCCTCATTCTGGAGGCTGCCAGCCTCATGGGGCATAGCGAATTCATTACCCGCCACGTTGCGGGTTCCTCGGGGATTCTGGGCAACTGCACCTTGCCGGAAATCTGCCCACTTTGCGCCGAAGGACGACAGGTCACCGAACCATGAGCAGCATCAAATACAGCCCGCAAGAACTCTCGATAGCCCTGGGCGAGAAGTTCCCGCCCACCGAGCAGCAAGCCGAGATTGTTGCCGCTCCACTAGAGCCGATGCTCGTTATCGCCGGCGCCGGCTCTGGCAAAACCAAAACCATGGCGGACAAAGTCGTCTGGCTGGTAGCCAACCAGCTGGTTCGACCCGAGCAGATCCTCGGCGTGACCTTTACCCGCAAGGCCGCCGGTGAGCTGTCGCTGCGAATCCGGGCCAAGATCGCACAACTGGTGGCCACCGGGCTGCTGAGCGAAGAGGATACCCGCGACTTCCTCGACCCAGCGGTGTCCACCTATCATTCCTATGCCAACACCCTGGTCCAGGACTACGGGCTTCGGCTGGGCCTGGAGGAGGATAGCGTCCTGCTCGGCGCGGCCCAATCGTGGCAGCTGGGGCATTCGGTACTGGAGAAATACACGGGGGACTACCAGCACCTCAACAGCGCGAGCAGCACCCTCATCGATGCCATCGTCTCCTTCAGCTCCGAAGCATCCGAGCACTTGGCCGCTGTCCCCGAAGCGCATCAATGGATCGACGACCTGGTCCTGAAATTGCGGGCACTGCCCATGGATGCGGAGAAGGACAAGGCTCCCACGCAAGCAGCGCTGAAACTCATCGACAAGCTTGCCTCGAGGGCAACCATCGCCGAACTTGCCGAGGAATACGGGCGCGAGAAAAAGCGATTGGGGGTCATGGACTACGGCGACCTCGTCGCCCACGCCGCCAGGATCGCACAGGAAGTCCCCGCGGCCGCGCTCGCCGAACGCGCCAGCCACCAGGTGGTCTTGCTCGACGAATTCCAAGACACCTCCCATGCCCAGATGGAGTTGTTCTCCCAGCTCTATGGCCAAGGCCATCCGGTGACCGCGGTCGGCGATCCGAACCAATCGATCTACGGGTTCCGCGGGGCCAGCGCAGGCCAGCTGTTCAGGTTCCCGGAAACCTTCCCCATCGTCCGCGGCGAACAGCGCGAGATCGCCCACGTTAAGCACCTGACGATAGCCTGGCGCAATACCGTGAACGTGCTCGCCGCTGCCAACCAGATCACCGCCGGGGGAGTAGCCCATTCAGGGCCGGTCACCGTTAAGCCATTGGAACCCTCCGCCTTCGCACAGCCGGGGCGCGTGGTGCTCAACCGCTGTGCAACGGTTCGCCAGGAAGCCGAGGCCATCGCGGACTTGATTGCCGCCGAGCAGCAGAACGATCCGCAGACCGCGAAAACCAGTGCCGTGCTCTCGCGCAACCGCAGCCAGTTGAGCATCATGGGCGAGGTTCTTTCCGAGCGCGGCATGCGCTACCAGCTGGTGGGCCTGTCCGGGTTGCTGAGCACTGCGGAGGTGGCCGATCTTGTTGCTTGCCTGCATGTGCTGGTGGATCCACTGCGGTCAGACAAGCTGATGCGCCTGCTCTCCGGGGCACGATGGCGCATCGGCACCGCCGATCTCGCGGCATTCGCCGACTGGTCCCGCCAGCTCGAACGGCGTCGCTCCCATGGGCTGAATTCCAAGGCCGCCGCGGCCGATGGCGGCCTTGACGCTGAAGCCGTTGAGTCGGCCCGAGCAGAACTCAATGACGCGGCCAGCCTTATTGAAGCCCTGGATTTCTTGCCATCCGAGGGCTGGAGCAGCTCCGATGGCCGAAGCCTGAGTGCAGAAGGCCGGCGCCGGCTCGCAGCTCTCAAAGACGAGCTGACCAGCCTGAGGCTCATGGCCAATGATGATCTGGAAACGTTGATCCGCGAAGTTGAACGGGCCATGAATCTCGATATCGAGGTTGCTGTTCGACCCTGGGTGGACCGCGATGCCTCGCGAGCCAATCTTGATGCCTTTGCCGATGTTGCCCGCGAGTATTGCCGCAACGCTCCGCGCGTTGAGCTGGCCGGCTTCCTGATGTGGCTGGAGCAAGCGGCTGAAAAGGAAAAGGGCTTGCCGCTTCCCAGCGAGGATGCTGATCCAGAAGCCGTTCAGCTGATGACGGTCCACGCTTCAAAGGGCCTGGAGTGGGACACCGTCGCCGTCATGTCATTAAACGACGGGGTATTCCCCGGCTCGCAGTCCGACCGATGGACCAGCGGCGACAAGGCCCTGCCTTGGCCTTTGCGCGGTGACGCCAAAGATCTGCCACAGTGGGACACCGACCAGCCAGCGCTCAAGGAGCTATTGGAAGCTGAATCCCTGTTCAAGGATCACGTCGAGGACCACCACATTGCCGAGGAACGCCGATTGGCGTACGTTGCGGTCACGCGTGCCAAATCGCTGCTCATTTGCAGCAGCAGCATCTGGACCGCTACGCGAAGCAAACCCACCGAAGCTTCCGAGTTCTTCTCCGCGCTGCTGCCGCTGGCCCAGGGCCCTGGAGCAAAAGCTGAAATTGGGTTCTGGGTAGAGGACGACCAGGCGCCAGAGCAGAACCCCAACAGGCTGACTCCGCTGGAGGCCTTGTGGCCCTACGACCCGCTTGTGGGCCCTCGGATTACCGGAGCAATCAAAAACAAGGAACTTGCGTATTCGCGACGCGCAGTGATCCAGGAAATCGCCGACGATGTGCTCAGCGCTGACCCTGGCAGCCAGCCGATAACCCCCGAAGGCCAGCAATGGGCGGAAGAAGCGCACAAACTTCTCGCTCAGCGTGCCTTCCTCGGCAATCGCGAACGAGCCGTTGAAGCACCAGAACATGTGCGTGCTTCGCTGTTTGTCGAATTGGCTGAGGACCCGGTGTCGGTATTGGAGAATCTTCGCCGTCCCGTGCCAAGGCGGCCTGGACTTGCTGCGCGACGCGGCACGGCCTTCCACGCGTGGATTGAGGAATTCTACGAAAAGACCTCGATGCTGGATCTCGGCGATCTCGTCGAGCCTGCCGACAGCTATCTTGATGAAGCCTTGGACCTGGAATCAATGAAGGAAGCATTCCTGGCCAGCGAATGGGCCCAGCTGCAGCCAGCCTATGTGGAAGTTCCGTTGGAAACCCGCGTCGGCCCGGTGGCAGTGCGAGGCAGGATCGATGCAGTCTTCCAGATGGACGATGGCACATGGCTGCTGCTTGACTGGAAGACGGGACGAGTCCCTCATGGCAAGGACTTGAAGAGCAAGCTTGTCCAGCTTGCGGTGTACCGGTTGGGATGGTCCCGGCTGCACTCAATTGCGCTGGAAGACATCAAGGCAGCTTTCTATTATGTTGCTGCCGGCGTGACGGTTCGTGCGGAGCACTTGTCGAATGAAACCGAGCTGGAGCAGATGATATCGAGCGCCTTTGAACAGCTGGATAGCTGAGGCTGCTGGCGCCGCAAAGGAACCCGGAGGGCTACTTTGCGGCGCCGTCCTGGTCTTCCTTGCGTTTCGCTGTGTCGGCTTCAGACTTCGATGCACTCGGCTCTTGTTGAGGTTTGTGTGAGGGCGGCTTTTGGCCGGACTCGATATTCGACTCGACTTTGGGCTTGTTGTCTTCTGCGCCCTTGCCTGCGTGCGGAGCCGGCGAAGGCTCCACGTCATCGTCCGAGCCCTTGCCTGGCGCTTCAGGTTCCGCAGCCACGGCAGTTGGCGAGTTGCCTGAATCCGTTGCCTGGTCCGACAAGGCAGTGACCTTTGCCGTATTAATCCGGGGTGCGGTCGAGCCCGACGATGGAAGCGGGGCGGGCTTCTGCGCTACGGGAGTTTCCTTGTCCGCGTCGGATGGCTTGGGCCCTGGTGCGCTGCTTTGCGGAGCCAGGGGACGTGGCGCCTCGACTACTGACAGAGGCTGCCCGCCGAACTCGGCAATATTGTGGTCAAGCTCTTGGAGCATCTCATCAGCTTCGGCGATGCGCTGTGGATCCTTGGAATCAAGCGATTTGACGAGCCACTGCGCCAGGGCGAATTCTGCGGCCAGCGCGGCACGGCGCATGATGTGTGGATCGGCGGCCTTGCCGCGGGCTTCAACATACGATTCAAAAACGCGGTCCGTGAACTTCTGGTCTTCGATAGACGAGAGCCAGGCAAAATCATCTGCCGGGTCGCCAACATGCAAGTCGGTCCATCCCTTAACGGCAGTAATGCTTGAGTGAGAAATTTGCAGCTGCTCTTCATCGAAGTCGCCGTGCACTACGGATGCGTTAAACCGCCACAGCGCAACATCTTCCATGGCGTGCTCCCAGCGGCGCAACAGCCTGCTGGGCACCTTGCCGGTAGCCGCCGCGGTATCGAGTTCATTGAGCCTGCGCTGGCGTACTTCATCTGCGGTGTAGGTCGGCAGGCCGGCCACTTCCACAGCTTCATCTGGGATCTGGTGAATGGCCGCCATGCACTGGCCCAGCGCCTTGGCCAAGCTGCTGCCCTCGTCAACCAGCTCATCCAAGGCAGGAACGTGTCCTGGCATGTCCTTGTACACGAAGGTACGCAATGAGCCTTGGCGGACAGTTCCCGCTACCGAAGGAAGAGCAAACGGCAGCGAGGCCCGCACTTTGGCCGAGAAGGCGCGGAGGGCGGAAAGCTCCGCTTCCAATCGCATGCTTGCTTCATCGTGCCGCGGCGAGCGAACACGCCACCGGTGCTTGAGGGCGTCGACAATTAGTGCTGAATCAAAATCTTCTGCGTCGTCTGACAATGCCGCAAAACCCACCGGAGCTAATCCGGGTACGGCGGCGGTGGCAATTGCGGCGAGTTCCATGGCAGAGCGTTTCACAAGTTCCACCGTATGCGAGATCGTGACCTTAGAGGCTGAATGACGCACAGAATATGGTGGGATTCACCGGCAATGTTCAGGCTTGACGTGAAAATTCGCCGAACGTGGCTATCCACACCCGGTTTGGAACAGAAGAGCGATGGGGCAAGTGCACTAAGTTAGAAGTATGGCTTTGGCAGAGAACTATCAAACTCCAATCACGGGACTACCTTTTGCGCAGTCGCTTATTTCGCGTCCGCTGACTGAACGGCCGAACCCAGAGTTGCTTGGCGAGAAACTTTCCATGAATTCCACCAAGGTCATGCTGATTTCCGATCTTGGCGCTGCCGCCTGTGGCACGGAACTGTACTTTGTGGACGGGCCCAGTTACGTGGCCCATGATTCTGATCGCCTGGTTTATCTCGGCGCATCCGGCTCGAGCGATTACGTTTTGGCCATTGTCGACGCAGAGAACTATTCGAATGCGGATATTGAGCGCTGGATTTCTCTGCGGGAAGCTTTCACGTTCCTCTCCGAAGTCCAAGCCGAGCTGTTGGTTGAAGCACAGGCAATCTCCAACTGGATCCGCTCTGAACGATTCTGCCCGCAGTGTGGTTCGGAGGTCCGGTCCTCAACCTTTGGGTGGGGACAGCGCTGCGTTTTGAATGATCATGAGCTATTTCCCCGTACCGATCCTGCGATTATTGCATCGGTGATTGACCGCCACGACCGCATATTGCTGGGCGCCAACGCCACTTTTAGAACGCATATGTATTCGGTGCTCGCCGGCTTCGTCGAAGCGGGGGAGTCGCTGGAATCAGCGGTTCGGCGAGAAATCTTTGAAGAATCTGGTGTCCATGTAGGCGACGTGGCCTACCGCGGCTCGCAGCCGTGGCCATTGCCGCGTTCCCTGATGCTCGGGTTTGCTGCTGAAGCCATCAGCGAAGAATTGATTCCTGATGGGGCCGAGATCAAGGATCTGCGCTGGTTCAGCCGAGAGGATCTGCGTCTTGCCCTGGAATCAGGAACAATAGACATACCGCGTGGCGTTTCAATAGCACATGCGTTGATCCGTAGTTGGTACGGAGAACCCCTTCCGGAGGCCCTAGACAAGTGACAGAACACGATGCTCCACCAGTACAGGATTTGCTGGCGGGACTGGACGCTGAACAACGGCAAGCAGCTGAAACGCTCAGCGGTCCATTGTGTATTCTGGCCGGCGCAGGCACAGGTAAAACCAGGGCCATTACCCATCGTATTGCGCACGGGGTGCACACGGGAATTTATAATCCCTCGAGTGTTCTTGCATTGACCTTCACCACCCGTGCTGCCGCAGAAATGCGGACCCGTTTACGCCAGCTCGGTGCGCCGGGTGTTCAGACCAGAACCTTCCACGCGGCCGCGCTGCGCCAGCTGCAGTACTTTTGGCCGCAGGCCATTGGCAGTACTTTGCCAAATCTGGTTGAGCATAAGGCCCCGTTGATTGCAGAGGCTGCCCGTCGACTGCGTATTTCCAGCGACCGCGCCATGGTGCGTGATCTCGCGGCAGAAATTGAATGGGCCAAGGTGTCGATGCACACCCCGGAAAGCTATGCGAAAATCGCCCCAACTCGTGAGATGCCCAATGGCCTGGAGCCGGTAAGCATGGCGAGGATTTTCCAAACCTACGAAGAACTCAAAGATGACCGAGGGGTTATCGATTTCGAAGACGTGCTCCTGCTGACCATTGCCATTCTCGAAGACAACGAGAAGGTAGCTGCACATGTCCGCCAGCAATATCGTCACTTCGTTGTGGACGAATACCAGGATGTTTCTCCATTGCAGCAACGGCTGCTCGATCTGTGGTTGGGGCAACGAAATGAATTGTGCGTTGTTGGTGATGCTTCGCAGACGATTTACTCGTTCACCGGTGCGCGCCCTGACTTCCTGTTGAACTTTGGTACGCGTTTTCCGGAAGCCAAGGTGGTCAAGCTCGTCCGGGACTACCGCTCCACCCCCGAAGTAGTGAACCTGGCCAACAAGGTGCTGTCGACTCGGCGGATTGAGTCCTCCGTTCCGGATCGAAACGTCACTTGGCCTGAGCCCCTGGAATTGATTGCACAACGCGACCATGGTCCAAACCCGGATTTCTTTGAAGCCAGGGACGATGAGAACGAGGCAGAGGAAGTCGCCCAGCGCATCAAGAAGCTGCGGGGAGAGGGGCAAGACATCTCTGAGATTGCCATTCTCTACCGCACAAACGGGCAGTCGCAGGCTTTCGAGCAGGCGCTCGCCGCACATTCGATTCCTTATGTCATGCGCGGTGCAGAGCGGTTCTTCTCTCGCCGAGAAGTCAAAGAAGGCATGCTGGCCCTGCGGGCAGCATTGAGCGTTGCTGCCGAAACCTCGGTGCCGCAATTAGTTCGAGACGTGCTTTCCTCGCATGGCTATTCGGTGAATGCTCCCAGCGGAGGTACCGGCGCCGTCCGGCAACGGTGGGAATCATTGTCCGCTCTGGTGCGCCTGGCTGATGAAGTCGTTGCACTCAAAATTGAGCAGGGCACTGAAGCGACCTTGCACGACGTGGTTAAGGAACTTGAAGATCGCGCAGCGATCCAGCATGCGCCCACGCTGGATGGCGTCACTTTGGCGTCATTCCACGCAGCCAAGGGCCTGGAATGGGATGCTGTGTTCCTCGTTGGACTCAGTGAGGGACTGGTGCCCATTTCCTATGCCAAGGACCAGGCTGGTTTTGACGAAGAACGCCGCCTGCTCTATGTGGGCATTACCCGTGCTCGGAAGCATCTATTCCTGTCTTGGTCGCTAGCGCGCACTCCGGGCGGAAGGGCGCATCGCTACCCCTCTCGCTTCCTGGATGGGATCAAGTCAGTTCGCCAGGCTAGCAGCCGACAGCAAACTACCTATAAGAAACGTGAATACAAGCTAATTCCGGCCGTCTGTTCCAACTGCGGTTCGTTCTTGACCAGTGCAAAAGAACGCAAGCTGAAGCGCTGCGCGTCCTGCCCAGCCGCCTATGATGAGGCCTTGTTCGATAACTTGCGCACCTGGCGATCCGAAGTAGCCCGCTCAAATTCGGTCCCGGCTTTCGTGATTTTCACTGATGCCACTCTGATGTCCATTGCTGAACATCAACCTGGCTCCATCCAGGGGCTATCGAAAATTCCGGGAGTCGGGCGCAGCAAGCTCGAACGCTATGGGGAAGCTGTACTAGCTGTTCTTGAATCCTACCGGGGATAGAAGTTGTTCACATGCCGCGTCGAGGTGGGCTGCTTGCCGACACCTCGGCCTTAGCGTGGGGCTAGTTGCTCAAGCGCCAGCAAGCAGCATGAATCCGACTGACTACGTGTGTGAGGAGCACAGCTCGATGCCTGTTTCACCGAGTATTTTTGAATTCGTTGCCCCTGACGATATTCCGGTGCGGGTCGTGCGTTCCACCAAGCGCCGAAAGACCATCTCTTCGCAGTGGCGCGACGAAACCTTGATTATCCAGGTTCCAGCCACGCTTGATGAGAAAACTGAGCGTTCGTTCGTTGATGAGATGCTCAAAAAATTCCGGCAGAGTCGACAACGACGAAATGCTGGGCATACCGACACCGAGCTAGGACGCAGAGCCCACGAACTGGACCAGCACTTCTTTGACGGCTCGGCTTCGCCAACAACGGTGCGATGGGTTACCAACCAAAATAAGCGGTGGGGATCAGCTTCCTACCAGCAGAGAAGCATTAGGCTCTCGTCAAAGCTCCAGCAAATGCCCTCATGGGTCCGCGACTATGTCCTGGTTCATGAATTGGCCCATCTGGTAGCGCCACGTTCGGGGCATGGGCCTGAATTTCAGAAATTGCTCAACAGATTTCCGCGGCGTTCGGAAGCGGATTTGTATCTTGAGGCTTTCCACGCTGGCTACAACTCTCATGCCAAGGAGCTAGGCGGGCCAATAGACGAGCTCGATGGTTTTGGCGAAGACGCCGAATAGTGGCAATTGAAACAGCGGTGGGGAGGAACGCAACTGCGTTCCTCCCCACCGCTTGGATCTGGTGATTATTTCTCTGGGTCTTCAGATGAATTCGGATCCGTCGGCTTTTCCGGGTCCGCGCCTTCATTCTCGGGATCAACATTGTCGAACCCACCGGACAGCAATTTTCCCAAGGCAACATCAAAGTCGTCGAATTCGGTATCCGCCAACTCGCGACGCTGAGTGAAAGTCGTCGGATCTTTGAGATCTTCATGCGTTGGCATGAGATCCGGGTGATCCCAGACGGCGTCGCGTCCATCGATGCCGCGCTCGTCGTTAAGGTGTTGCCACAGGGCTGCTGCTTCACGCAGCTTTCGAGGGCGTAGCTCCAAGCCGACTAGCGAGGCAAAAGCTGACTCTGCGGGCCCGCCCGATGCTCTGCGCCGACGCATGGTCTCCCGCAGGTGCTCGGCAAACGGAAGATTCGCCGCTGCCAGGGACACTACGTGGTCGACCCAGCCTTCAATGAGAGCAAGGGTTAGCTCAAGGTTCTCGAGCGCCTTATCTTGTTCCGGCGTGCGCTGCGGGGCGAATAGTCCTTCACCCAGCATGGACTGCAGGGCTTCAGGATTTGAAGGGTCGATGTCGCGAACGGCTTCTTCAATTCGAGACATGTCGATGTGAATGCCGCGAGCATAGGATTCAACAGCGCCGATAAGCTTTGAACTCAGCCACGGAACACGATTGAACAGTCGTGCATGTGCATTCTCTCGAAGGATGACGTAGAGCAGCACTTCCTGCTCTGGGATTTCCAGGCCCTCTCCAAACTTCGCCACGTTGGTGGCGATGATTCCGGGGGTGCTGCCGGCCAACGGAAGGCCAATGTCGGTGCCACCAAGAACATCCGTTGCCAATCCGCCAAGGGCGGTGCCCAGTTGCATGCCGAACATGCTGGCACCCAGATTGCGGAACATGCCATCGGAATTGCCAAGCATTCCCTTCATCTCTTCAGGGATTTGTTCTTTCATGGCGGCGGTGATCGCTGTTGCCACTGATTCGGCAACTGGCTCGGTGACCTGTTTCCAGGTTACCAAGGTCTTGTCGTACCAGCGCTTGCGCGTCCACGCTTCGGTCACCAAGCCATTGGATTCGAAAGACGTTGAGTTATTCAGCCAAAGGTCGGCCAGGTTCGAAGCGTCGTTGATTGCGCTCTGACGTGATTCTGACACGGCTGGATCGTCGCTGGCGTACGCCTGAAGCGCGGTATCGGAGGCAAGCTTCCAGTTCACCGGACCCGATGAAGCATTGTTGCTCATCATGGCCGACATCATTGCTTGTGCCTGCTGCATCATCTTTTGCATCGCTTCGGGGTCACCCTGGGCGCCTAGCGCATCGCGAAGTTGCGGAGGAAGATTGTTGGGATCAAATCCGCCACCGAAGAGCTGACCAAACATGGCAGAAAAAGGATCCTGCTGATTGTTATCGTCGTCGTCGCCGTTGGGGCGGTTATTCGGGGGGTTCTGTGCCATGCCTTTAAAACTACCGTGCCTTGCAATTAGTTCCCATGAATCTGGGCGACAGTTCGCTTTCGGCACACTGAATACGCCTTCTTGCTGATGCCTTTAGAGCTCAAGCTTCAGTAGGCTAAGAGTGGTGAAGTTCGCAAGGACGGATCCGCATCTTTTTTGATAGTTGGCGGGAGCAAGAGCAGTGCACGAACGGGAACCACAGGACTCGATGAAAGTGGTCGGCGAATTTGGCCGAGCACCCCAAGGTTCCAAAGCCATTAAACGAACCAGTGCTGGCGTTCTTGCACTGCTGCTCATTGGCATCATGCTGTTCCTGCCGACAAACTTCATGATTCGTTCTCCCGGCCCAGTCTTCAACACCCTGGGCAAAGACGAGGACAACGGGAAAGACGTCATTTCGATTGAGGGGGACAAGACCTATCCCTCGCAGAGCGAATTAGACCTCTTGACCATTTATGTCCAAGGGGGAGGGCAGAACCGGGTCACGATTCCGGTAGTCCTGGAAGCATTGCTCAATCCTGCCAAAGACGTTGTGCCCGAAGAGACGATCATTTCTCGCAACACGTCGACGCAGCAACAAAATGAGCAGAACGATCAGATGATGACCTCATCCCAGGATCTGGCAATTGCCGCGGCACTTACAGAACTCGGCTATGACTTCAAAACTTGGCTTACCGTCGCAGACTTTTCGTCTGATGCCAACAGCAAGTCGTTGGAAAAGGGCGATCGCCTTTTGAAATACAACGGAAAAGAAATCGTCTCTCTGGACGAGCTGAAGAAGTCGCTCAATGCCAATGGGGAGAAGCCAGCAGAACTCACCGTTGGCCGCAAGGACAAGCAAGGCAACTACAAGGATGTCGTTGTTCCAGTGACAACCGGCGAAGCCGACGGCGAACGCCAGCTGGGCATCTACCTGAGTACCGAACACAAGTTTCCCATTGACGTTCAGTTTGGGCTGCAGAATGTGGGTGGGCCTAGCGCGGGAATGATGTTTGCCTTGGGCATTATTGATCGGCTGACCGAAGGCTCGTTGGCGGGAAATCACCATGTGGCAGGCACGGGGGAGATCTCGGCTGAAGGGAATGTTGGTCCGATTGGCGGCATAGCCCAGAAAATGGTTGCTGCGAAAAATGCTGGCGCGACCATTTTCCTGGCACCTGCGGATAACTGCAACGAGGTCGTGGGAAGAGTCCCCGAAGGGTTGAACGTCCTGAAGATATCAACGTTGTCACAAGCACGGACAGCGTTGACAAAAATCGCGGACGGAGAAAGCCCAGCGAACTTCGCGTCATGTGAATAGATTTAGCCCAGCGTCGGGGGAAGAATGTGACGCAACAATCAAAGCTTGTACTCGCTCGTCTAAGAATTAGGTACACGAGTTCCACCGTTGGCAACAACGGAGAGAACCCAAGGTAAGGAATAGATAGTGTCATACGGATCGGATAGTCCGTTCGGAGGCCCGCCAAGGCCTCGTGAACCGCAGAGGCCTGCCAGCCCATCTGGCAAGAAAGTGTCGCCACTGACATTGACCATCTTTGCGGTGGTTATTTTGGTCGCGGTCTTCGTTTTCTTGTCTAACTTTTATGCAGATATCCTCTGGTTTAACCAGTTGGGATTCTCGCAGGTCTACTGGACTGAGCGCGTTGCCAAATTAATCATCTTCGCCATTGCCTTGGTGTTGATGGCTGTGCCTATGTGGTTCTCGATGCGCAGCGCCTACAAGCACCGGCCGGTATACGCGCCGAATGCGAATCAGCAAGATTCCATGTCCCGCTACCAATCTCAGTTGGAGCCTATTCGCCGTTTCCTCATGGTGGGCATTCCGCTGGTTGTCGGAATCTTTGCCGCCGTGGCAGTTGCCGGCCAGTGGAAGACCGTCCTGCTGTTCTTCAACCAGACGCCCTTCGGGAACAACGACCCGCAGTTCAACTTGGACTTGAGCTTCTTCATATTCTCGTTGCCGTTTATCGCGCTCATTATCGGGTTCCTCGTTTCAGTGGTGCTCTTGAGCGGCGTTGCCGGGTTGCTGACCCATTACCTCTACGGCGGCATTCGTGTCGAGGAACGTGGCGGCATCACCGTGGGCAAGGCAGCCCGGGTTCATACCGCTATCGTCGTTGCTGTCTTCCTGATTTTGCAGGCAGCCAATTTCTGGATCGGCCAATATGAGACGCTGACCGACCAGTCTGGACGTGTTGCCGGCGCCCTTTACAAGGATGTCCACGCAGTCATCCCTGCCCGGATGATTCTGGCCATTATCGCCATCCTGATCGCAATCACCTTTGCCATTGCCGCGTTCAATGGGCGCTGGAGGATTCCCCTAATCGGTACGGCGATGCTGGTCGTCACGATGATCGTGGTCAGCGGCGTCTACCCATTCCTGGTCCAGCAGTACCAGGTAGTGCCTTCGCAGCGAGAACTTGAACGAGACTATATCGATCGAAACATCGAAATGACTCGCCTGGCCTATGGCCTGGATGATGTTGAAGTCACCGACTACGACGCCAAGATCTCCACCGAGAAAAATGCCCTGGCCGAGGAAACCGCAACCACTGCCAATATTCGCTTGCTGGACCCGAACTTGGTCTCCACCGCCTTCGCGCAGCTTCAGCAGTTCCGCGGGTATTACACGTTCCCCAAGAACTTGAACGTCGACCGCTACAAAATCGACGGCAAGGTAGAGGACACCGTGATCGCGGCACGTGAAGTGAACGTCGACCCGTCCGATACCTGGGTCAACCAGCACATCAACTACACGCACGGTTATGGACTTGTCGCTGCCTACGGCAATCGAGTTGCCGCTGGCGGCCGACCTGATTTCATGCTGGGCGGTATTCCTACCTCAGGTGACTTGATCACCGACAAGGACTACGAGCCACGCATTTACTTCGGCGAGAACTCACCGGAGTACTCTGTTGTCGGTGGACCGGATGAAGGCTGGACGGACCAGGAGCTTGACCGTCCCGGCACCGGTGGCGAGAACCAGGACACGCGCTACACCTTTACCGGTGAGGGCGGACCCAACGTTGGCAACATGTTCAACCGCTTGGTCTACGCCTTGAAGTTCGCTTCAACTGACCTTCTGCTCTCCCAGCAGGTCAATTCCGAATCGCAGATTCTCTACGACCGTGACCCACGGGACCGCGTTAGTAAGGTAGCTCCATACCTGACTCTGGACTCCAGCGCATACCCAGCGATCGTTGATGGCCGTGTGCAATGGATCGTCGATGGCTACACTACCTCCAACGACTTCCCGTATTCGCAGCAAAAGCAGTTGGACTCGGCCGTTACCGACTCTCTGACTAATGCCCAGGACCTGTCCATGACCGGTCGGGTCAACTACTTGAGGAACTCGGTCAAGGCGACAGTTGACGCCTATGACGGATCGGTGAAGTTGTACGCCTGGGACACCGAGGATCCGATTCTGAAGTCGTGGCAGAAGGTCTTCCCGACCTCGTACAAGCCTTTGAAGGATATGTCCGCTGATCTGATTGAGCACGTCCGCTACCCAGAGGATTTGTTCAAGGTGCAGCGCGAAGTGCTTACGACGTACCACGTGGATAACCCGGATGCTTTCTACGAGTCGAATGACGCCTGGGCCGTCCCTGACGACCCGACCTCGTCGACCGCCGGAGTTAAGCAGCCACCATATTTCATGTCGCTCAAGATGCCGACCCAGGACGAAGCCAGCTTCTCCCTGACCTCGACATTCATTCCAGCAGCAGCTTCCAACGGGCAACAGCGCAACGTCTTGTTCGGTTTCCTATCGGCATCAGCTGACGCTGGTTCACAAGCCGGCGTGAAGTCCGAAGACTACGGCAAGCTCAGGCTGCTGGAACTGCCACGAGACACGGCTGTTCCAGGTCCGGGCCAGGCCCAGCAGAACTTCGACACCAATACTCGTGTCACGCAGGAGCTGAACCTGCTGCGCCAGGGCGCCTCCGAGGTCAAGAACGGCAACTTGCTGTCCTTGCCTGTTGGCGGCGGTATCCTTTACGTCCAGCCTGTCTATGTCCAGTCCTCTGGCCAGACCAGCTACCCGACCCTGCGCAAGGTTCTGGTGTCCTTCGGTGACCAGGTTGGCTTCGCCGATACATTGGCTGAAGCACTGGACGAAGTATTTGGCGGCAACTCGGGTGCTGTAACCGGTGAAACAGAAGGTGTTTCACCGGGCGACAGCCCAGAGGGGGAAAAGGCGCCAAGCCAGTCCAATGAGCAGAAGCTGTCCACTGCCCTTTCTGATGCTAACGCGGCCATCAAGAAGGGCCAGGAAGCGCTGGCCAAGGGTGACTTCGCAGCTTACGGCGAGGCTCAGAAGCAGCTGCAGAATGCCTTGGACCGTGCTGTGGAAGCCGATGCGGCGATCAACGGGACCGAAGTTGATGGGGAAGTGAAGCTGGACGATAGCGGCTCCTCTGAGACTCCACAGCCTTCGGCACCGAGCGAAGGCTCCGAGGGGTAATAGGGAACGGGGCTCCCGATTTGCTTTCGCTCCGCGATGATGCAAGAATTGTCTAGTCATCGCGGGGTGGAGCAGTTCGGTAGCTCGCCGGGCTCATAACCCGGAGGTCAGAGGTTCAAATCCTCTCCCCGCCACGAAAGTCGAAAATGGAGATCCGCGAGGGTCTCCATTTTTGTATATCTGGACCAAATTGCGGCCTCGGTCGGGAATTGATTTGTGGTCGATTGCCACCCGGTAATTGATGGTTTTAATCTGCTTGGGGTTGTCGAGATTTATTTTGTCGCGAGGGGCGATGATTTCCTGAGTCGGTTTCGGATCTGGGGTGGCGAGTTCCTTCGAGCCAGGGCCGAATGCGGCCTGCGATCAAGGTCACTTGGCTCGATTGGCTATTGAGTTCATCAGTTGGTAATGTTGTATTTACCGACGCGGGGTGGAGCAGTTCGGTAGCTCGCCGGGCTCATAACCCGGAGGTCAGAGGTTCAAATCCTCTCCCCGCCACAAAAGTGAAGGGTCAAAACATCATCTACAGATGAGTTGCGACATGCTTTACAAATAACTATCAGATTCCCCCGGCCATCGGCCGGGGGATTTCTGTTTGTCGGGCCAATAGAATTTGCGGGATCGATAACGTGGCTGCTGAGCACTTCTGAGGTTTCTGCGTCCACAACCGTCACTTCTTCGGTGTCGATGAGCATCACGACTTTCTTTCTCCTGTGTATTTTCCGCACCCCTAGGCGACGCAGTTTCCCGTCGTGCCTCAAGGTTACTTTTCCGCCGCTGTCGACCCGGTGATGCCCGATGCGGAACTCGCGGTCACGAGAGATGTTCCTGGCGCTTGGACGGCCTGTGAGCGTTCGGTTGTACCACTGATGCGGTGTTTCCCGGTTCAGTGCGCGGTGTGGACGTTCAGTGTTGTAAACCTGCTGGAATTCATCCAGAATCCTTTGCAGCTCAGCGATCGATTCGGCTCGTGGGCGTGCGTTGACCCAGAGGTGCTCCGTGTGGTGTAAACCAGTCCGTTGCCTCTCAGGGGGCTTCGTGGTGGGCCGTAGTGGTTGATGCACCAGGTGAAACTGTCGATGACGATTTGGTCAGTGATCTCTTCGTGCACGGAGCAGCGCAGTAGGTATCGCGAGCTGTCATCGAGTCAGCCAGTGCTGAGAGTGCGGCGTAGCTCGAGGATGCGGACTTTAAACATTGGAGTGCGGCGCAGGTTGGTGTGCGGTTTTTTGCTGGCCGGTGCCAGTGCGCTGTCGACGCCGCCGTGGGCGCAGGGCAGTTGGTAGTAGCGTTGTCGAGGGATTATGTGGCGGCGGGAGATGCCGAGTGGAGCTCAAGCCGGCGTCGCTGATCTTGTGGTAGATGACGTGGTTTCTGGACACGTCATGGTGCCAACGATGTCTCGGCCCAGGTGTCTAGGATGTCGTGGAACTCCACGCTTCACCCGCCACGAAAGTGGAACTGGAGGCCAAAAGGGTCTCCAGGCTATTCTTCTGAACACGGCCGGATGCGAAATGCCCATGATGGAGCAATGCCCCAACAGCAACCAGAATGCCCGGAGTGTCTCTAAATCGAGGGCGTGACAAAGGACACTGCCTCTCAATTGGCCAAGTCATTCACCGATTGGTAATGTTGTATTTACCGACGCGGGGTGGAGCAGTTCGGTAGCTCGCCGGGCTCATAACCCGGAGGTCAGAGGTTCAAATCCTCTCCCCGCCACGAAAGTGGAAACGGAGATCCGAAAGGGTCTCCGTTCTTGTTTAACGAGTTAAACAACGGTGGTGCGCCGATGCTTAGCATCAGCACACCACCGCAATCCACAAGATCCTAGCAAAGAGGCTCAGCCTTCAAGAGCACCTGTCTGCTTGGACTTCAGTGCCGCCAGACGAGCTTCAACTTCGGTCTGCTCGCCCAGGTCTTCCAACGATTCAAATTGCGCGTCCAGGCTCGACGATGCCAGTTCAGCAGCTCCACGAACGCGTGCTTCTTCGCGACGTACCTTTTCTTCGAAGCGTCCGATTTCGCTGGAAGGATCCATGATGTTCACGGACTTAATAGCCTCGTGGACCTGGTTCTGGGCGTGAGCTGCCTTAGCACGTGCCACCAGCTCATCGCGCTTGCCAGCAAGTTCAGTGCGCTTTTCCTTCATCTGGTTCAGGCCGGTCTTGAGCTTCTCGACGATTTCGCGCTGGGAGCTTATGGTTGGCTCTGCAGACTTCATCTCCGATTCAGCTTGCATCTGGCGCTGGATGGCAACCTTCGCCAAGTTATCAAACTTGGCAGCATCATCCGATTTGCCCGAAGCGCGGAACTCGTCTGCCTTGTTCGACGCGGCTAGAGCCTTGTTGCTCCACTCGGCAACTGCTTCTTCGTCTTCGCGGTAATCGTCCTCCAACATGCGCAGATTGCCGATGGTCTGGGCAATGGCCTGTTCGGCTTCGGCAATGTTGTCGTTGTAGTCGCGAACCATCTGATCCATCATTTTCTGTGGATCTTCCGCCGAGTCCAACAAGGCATTGATGTTGGCTTTGGCCAGCTGTGAGATGCGCCCGAAGATTGATTGTTTGGTCATGATGGGACCTTCCTTATTGAGTAAGTAATCGTTGATGCTGCATGAACTGCCGGTCAATCTGGATCGGCGGACTAGAAGTTGCCTCCGTCGCCTCCGCCGAAGTCACCTCCTCCAAATCCACCGCCGCCTCCGCCGTCAAACCCGCCGAAGCCGCCGCCACCGAAGAAGCCGTCGTTGCCTCCGGAATGACCACCGCCGTGGCCTCCACCGAGGATGGTATTGATGAGGATGCCACCGAGCACCGCACCACCAACACCGTCAAATACTCCGCCGCCACGTCCACGCCCATAGCCGCCCATGCCGACGCCATCGCCAAACCCGCCGAAGCCGCTGACATCGTTCTCCGCCATTTGGGCTGCCTGGTCTGCCAGCTGGATGGATCGTTGTGCAGCGGCTACCGCGCGAGCTGGGTCCGAGTGCGCAAAGGAATGCGCTTCATCCAGGGTGCGTTGTGCCTCGGCAAGACGAGTGCGGGCCGAAGAGCGGACGCCTCCTCGACGTGCTCGGATGTAGTCGTCTGTACCGTTGATACGGGATGCGGCCGTGTGGAGCAAGGACTGCAATTGATCCCTGGCTGCCTGGTCCTGCTGAGCGCGGCCGCGAAGCGTTGCCAGTGCCTGCCCGAGGGGAGTAGTCGCGTCATCCAAAAGCGTGATCAGCGCAAGCGGGTTGTACTTTCCACTGGCCATGGCTTGGCGCGTTGTGGACAGCGCGCTTTCAACGCCGGCGATCGGTCCGGCGAGATCGGAACTGGTTCCTGACGCGAAAGTCGCCTTAGCTTGGGCCAGGTCGCGTTCTGCCAGCGCGACGGCTGCACGAAGGTCCTGTTCAGCCTGCTCTAATGATGCGCCAGCCTTGGCGATTGCCTCCAGAAGGACGTTGGCCTGGTCTTGGGCCTCTTCGGCGTTCTGGATGAGTACCGCAGCGTCGGAGCGGTTCGTCCCGAGCTTCTCAGAAGCCCGCTGCAATGAGGAAGCGGCAAACGTCAGGCGCTCACCGGCTTGCTGCGCGTTGTCCTTGATCTGGGTGACTGCACTCGGATCGTACTTGGCGGAGAGCTGTTCAAAGTCGGCTACACGAGCGGAAAGCCTTTGATTCAACGGTTCCTGATTCGCCTTCACCTCGGTGATGCGGGCTTCAGCATTCTGTTCCAGCTGGCGAAGTTGCTTGAATTCATCGGCATGTTCTTGCAAAGACTGGTTGACGTCCTTGCAGCGGTTGATGATCTCGTTGAGCCATGACCGCTGATCTGCTTCGGTATCGGGAATGTCGTCATCCAGCTGCTGCTGCAAGCGGAATGATTCGGTGAGGTGCTCCTTGGCCTTGGCCAGGTCTTGCACGAAGACCGATACCGCTTCCTTGCCATACTGGGCCTCGGCGAAGCCAAGTTCTTGTTGCGAGGAGCGGATGGAATCATCGGCAGCCACGAGCAGCTGATCAGCCTGCAGGCGAAGCTCATCCAATGCGACCAGCGGCTGCTGCCGAGCAGGAGCCCCCGCCATGCCCGGGTAATTGTTCTGTTGTGGCGGAAGCCCGAGGGTGTTTTTCCGGCTTCGGCGGGCGAGAAGGAAATAGCCACCCACTGCCAGCGCAGCGACCACGAGAAGAATGGTCATGAAGCTGCCGCCGCCTGAAGAGCCCTCCGCTGTACCGCCGCTCTCGACGTTCCTGATGCCCTCGATGGCTCCGTCAACTGCACCGACCCAGTTGCTTTCACCGAGTTCTGGGCTAATCAGCGACCTATAGATCTCCGAGTCCTGCTCGCCCAGGGGACCATTGTCCGAACCAACGAATTTTGCCTGCCGGGTTTGGGTAGCTACCGCGAGAATAACGTCGGATTTTCCCAAGCCTTTCTTGTCCGCGACTTCTTTAACCCATTCATCGGCCTTCGCTGGGCTGGAAAATTCGTCAACGTAGATGGCGAAGAGGCTGAGTCCGGTATCGTTTCGGAGCTCTTTGATTTCTTGTTCAATGCGTGCTTCGTCAGAACCGAGCACCCCGGAATTATCGATGACAAAGTCGCCAGGCGGGATGGTGACCGGCGACTCGGCCAATGCCGGCGCAGCTATTCCAAGCGATACAACCGAAGCCACCATTGCACTGGCTAGCAGTTTCCGACTCTTCATTCCCATTTCCCGTTCCTGCCTGAAAAGCTAAGTCACACTAAAACCAGGATGTACCCGATCTGGTGTATCCAGAGACTGGATTCACACTTAGAATTGATTCTATTTGTCCTAATGAAGCACGTCTATGACATTCAGCTGCCAGAATAGTTAACTCACAGGCGATGCAAAGTCACCACAATTCGATGCCACAGACCAGACCTGAATAATTAAACCCAAGAGATTCGATAGTTCGAAAGAGGCATGAAATGAGCCAGACCCCGAATGAGCCACGTGAAGAAAACTTGGGTGATTCTGCACGGCCATCAAACGATCACAATAGCCAGCCTTCCGGTTCCAACGAACCGACAGCCCGCTACCCTCGCATGGACCAGGACCCAGCCAGCGTCCAGCAGCCAGGCACTGGCGAGTCGCCAACCGCTCCACGCACTGAGCCGATGAGCGCAGCCACTCAAAACTCTGCAGGCTCTCATTCAGCATCTTCCTACCAGTCGCAGAACAGCGCGGGACAAAATAGCCAGTCCAATTCGCCCTACGGTGCTCCCTATGCCGGCGGCGCGTATACGCAAACCGCATATCCTGTTCCTCCAGAGAAGCAGCCCGGGGACAAGAAGCGATTTGCCGGAAGCACCTTAATCGCTGGCATGGTCGCTGCGGCACTGGTAGGCGGGCTGACCGCAGCTGGCACTACGTACCTCATGAATGATGGAAACAGCACCTCAACCACCGGAGGTTCAGCACCACGTGAGGGAGTGGTGATCAACAATCCCGACAAGGTCACCGAAGTTACCGCGGCCGCGGCCAAGGCCAGCCCCAGCGTGGTCACCATCGAAGTTTCAGGAAACGGAAACGGCGGTTCGGGCTCGGGCATCGTGCTGGACAACAAGGGCAACATTCTGACCAACACCCATGTGGTCACGCTTGGTGGCGAAGTGTCCGACCCGACAATCACCGTCCAAATGAATGACGGGACGGTGCACGCGGCCAAGGTCGTCGGAACGGATCCACTTTCAGATCTGGCCGTCATCAACATCCAGGCTGACGGACTTGTCCCGGCAACACTAGGATCATCTTCTGAACTGAACGTCGGTGACACTGCTGTAGCCATCGGCGCACCTCTTGGATTGAGCGGAACGGTCACTGACGGCATCATCTCCACCCTGAACCGTACAATTTCCATCGCTTCTTCCGCTGTTCCAGAGGAAAGCGATCAATCCAATGGCGATGACGACAGCCAGTTCAACTTCCAATTCCCGGGCCAGCAGCAGCAACAGCAGTCCAGCGGCTCGATCTATGTCAACGTCATTCAGACCGACGCAGCGATCAACCACGGTAATTCGGGTGGCGCATTGGTCAATGCCAACGGCGAGATCATCGGCGTGAACGTTGCCATCGCTTCTTCCGGATCCAGCGAAGAAGGCGGATCCATCGGTGTGGGCTTTGCGATCCCGATCGACTATGCGAAGCGCATCGCCCAGGAACTCATTGAAAACGGCTCAGCCACTCACGGATTGCTCGGAGCCACGGTGACTGCGCAGGGTACTTCTGAACAGGGCGCGCAAAATACTTCGTCCTTCTCGGTGGGAGCCAAGGTTGTTGATGTGAGCGCCGGCTCGGCCGCCGAAAAGGCAGGCCTGAAGTCCGGAGACGTCATCACTGGCGTGAACGGGCGTGCAGTACACGATTCTCAAACCGTGACTGCGGCAATTCGAGAAATTGCAGCCAACGGTGAAGCCGAAATTCGGTACCTGCGCAATGGCCAGGAGAAAACGGCCAAGGTCACTGTTGGGGAATTGTCAAAAAACTAAATAAATCTTCATGATGACGCAGTGAAGTGGGTGACGCAGGCTGGTGACGAACCAGCCTGCGTCACTTCTTGCACTTTCGGCGATAAAGAACGAGCCAATCGTGATGTATCGATACGATAGGCAGTGAATAAAAAGTCCAACCAGTCCCAGGGCTGTTGGACACGAAAGCTTGTAGGAAGGCTCGAATGACCGAGGAAACCACGGCACCGCTGAAAATAGTGGTGCTGGTAAAACATGTTCCCGACGTTCAATTTGATCGTCACATCGACTCTGGGTCGTTGCGTCTTGACCGTGCAGAGTCGGTACTTTCAGAACTTGACGAATATGCGGTCGAAGCGGCCGTAGCCCTTGTCGAGTCTCAGGGAGGCTTCGCCGCTGGGCATGAGGTCATTGCAGCAACTATGGGCGGTAAGAGCGCAAGCAATTCTGTGAAGAAAGCCTTGCAGATGGGGGCCAGCTCGGGGCTTCACCTGAACGACGAAGCATTGGCTGGATCGGACACCATCGCCACGTCCAAGGCGTTGGCGGCTCTTGTCGAGCATGTTGGAGATGTGGATCTAGTCGTCACTGGCATGTCCTCGACCGACGCTGAAACTTCGGTTGTTCCAGCGCAGCTGGCCGAGCGCCTGAATTTTGCTCAACTGACTCATGCCCTGGCCGTCGATTTTGACGCGGCCAGCCGAGAGCTGACCATTCGACGCGACCATGCGGACCGCACACTGAGCCTGGCTGCGGCCCTGCCAGCAGTATTATCGGTGACTGATCAGGCCAATGAGCCTCGTTACCCGAACTTCAAAGCCATCATGGCCGCCAAGAAAAAGGGCCTCACCGAAGTGGACTTGGCCGGCATTGGTTTGGCTGCTGATGCAGTTGGAGCGTCAGGATCACATTCTGCTGTGCTCAACGCGAATGCTCGACCTGCCCGCGAAGCCGGAACTGTCATTAATGACAGTGGCCAGGCTGGAATTGCCTTGGTTGATTTCTTGGCCGAACAAAAGCTGATCTAAGGAATATTGAACATGCCTTCAGCACTAGTATTTTTCAACGAACTTTCCGATGTCCCGTCCAAGGCACAACGCGAGCTTTTGACCCTCGCATCGCGCTTCGACGAGGCAACACTGGCCGTTGCCTCTGAGGTTTCGCAGGAAGCTCAAGAAGTAGTCAACGGCTACGGGGTAGCCAAGCTTCTTGTTGCCTCCGGTGGCGACGACGCGTTCATCGACCATTCGCTCTCGGTCCTCGAAGCCGCGGTGAAGCTGAGTGCCGCGGATGTAGTCCTGGTTGCCAACGATAATTTCAACCGCGAGATCGCAGCTCGTTTGGCTGTGCGACTCGATGGAGCAGTAATTACGGACGCTACCGATGTTTCGGCAGATCTCGTCGTTACCAAGGACGAATTGGCTGGCAGCTACAGCGCCCAGGCCAAGGCAACCAGTGGAACACTACTTGTCACCATGAAACCAAACAGCATCGAAGACGCGCCGGGGGAGCAGGACAAGCAGCTTTACGTTCTTGCCCTGGAACTTCCAGGGGCAGCTGCGCCGCAAATTCGCGTTGTAGCAACCGAAGCGAAGGCCGTATCGGATCGTCCAAAGCTGACCGAAGCTCGAGTAGTAGTCGCGGGCGGACGCGGCGTCAACGGGGACTTCGGCCCTGTTGAGGACCTTGCCGACGCTCTATCCGGTGCTGTTGGCGCCTCGCGCGCCGCGACAGACGCTGGTTGGATCTCGCATGACGCGCAGATCGGCCAGACCGGTGTGACGGTGTCACCGCAGTTGTTCATTTCTGCTGGCATTTCTGGTGCGATTCAGCAGAAGGCTGGCATGCAGACCAGCAAGTGCATCATTGCCATCAATAAGGATGTCGACGCACCTGTTTTCGAAATCGCTGATTTCGGTATCGTTGGCGATCTGTCAAAGGTGCTTCCACAAGCCGCAGAAGAGATTCGACGCCGCCAAGCATGATCGAAACATCTAGATTCTTCGGTGCGCAAACCCGACGGGTCCTCGCTTTCGGCGCGCATCCAGACGACCTGGATTTTGGCGCTGCGGGCACCATTGCGGCATTCACCACCGCGGGCGTCGAGGTGCAATATTGCATCATGACCGATGGTGATGCCGGTGGTTTTGATGATCGAGACCCACAAGAAACCGCCGCTTTGCGCCACGCCGAGCAGAAGCAGGCGGCTGAAAAAGTCGGCGTCAAGACCGTGCACTTCTTGGGCGAACGCGACGGCTTCCTCGAAGCTAACCACGACGTCATGCGCAAGGTCGTGCGGCTAATCCGACAGGTCAAGCCAACCATCGTCATGGCGATGCATCCTGAACGCAACTGGGATCGAATCCAACGTTCGCATCCGGATCATCTAGCCTGTGGCGAGGCGGTAACACGTGCTATTTATCCGGCGGTGGAGAATCCCTTCGCCTACCCGGAGCTACTTCGAGAAGAAGGCCTGGAAGCCTACAGGGTTCCTTGGTTGTGGCTCTATGGCGCGCCGAAGGAACGAGAAAACGGTTTTGTCGACATCACGGAGTACTTCGATAAGAAAATGGATGCCTTGCGCGCCCATTTCACGCAGCATCCGGACGTCGCGGCCATGGAGCGGTTCGTACTTCAACAGTGTGTCGCCAACGGCCAGCGCGCGCAGCTTGCCGAAGGACGATTAGCTGAAGCCTTCCATCTGGTAGCTGTGAACGCTGACGATACAATCGCTGGCTTCTAGCCGAGGTCCAGTCAAAAACCAAAGGTGCCTGCGGCCGATGGAGGAAATATTCCTCATCGGCCACAGGCACCTTTAGTTGAAGCCTGATGCTTAGGCTAAGAGCCCTGGCTGGCCTGGGAGCTTGCATCCTTGCTCAATGGAAGGTCCACAGAAGCCTCGGTATCTTCCGAAGGCGCCGAAGGCGTATCCGAGCTTTCGACGGTGATATGAATGGCGATGATGTCATCGGCTGGCGCGTATCCTGCTGAAGCATCCTCGCCATTGCTTGTCGTGATGACCGAGACGCTGCCCGATTCGTGGATGGCCCAAGCAACATACTGCTCCGACTCTTCCAAAGGAGGCAGCGAAGTCAGTTCAACGCCGATGGCGTCTTCCGACTTTGAGCTGCTCAGATTAGCTTGCCCGCCACTTTTGAGCTCGACCGGAACTGAGATGGCGTCGTCGGCCTTGGATGCCTTGGACGCTTTAGTTCCACCATTGAGCAGGGAGAAGATGACTAGCGCCAGAACGGCGATGACCGCTACGCCCACGACCGCGAAAATCCAGCGTCGTGGTCTGGTTTTTCGTTCAGCTCGTGAACTGCTGGCCACGTGGCTCACCAGGTCTAGTCCCAGGTCTTCGTCCTGAGGCTCGTCGCGGTGCTGGGAATGGCTACCGTTCATTGTCTTGGATTCTCCCGAAAGGTCGTCGGCACAGTTCAATACCCGCACGCTTACGGGCACAGTAAAGAGCTTACTTTATAAAGATTAGGTAAAGCTGTATACGCGGCGATTGAAGACTGGTACTTTAAGCGCCGGCAAATCCATGCTGCCGCCAAGCCTCGTAGGCAACAATCGATGCAGTATTAGCCAGATTCAGCGACCGGCGGCCCGGCAGCATCGGCAGCCGCACCAGTTCTGTGACACGCGGATGCTTCTTATCTTCCGCGCTGAGTCCCGATGACTCTTTGCCGAACAGCAAGATGTCGCCTGGTTCATAGCTAATGTCCGAGTAGACCGCTTGGCCCTCAGAAGTGAAAGCGAAAACGCGTCCTTCCCCCAAGGCTTCAAAGGCAGCGTCAAGATTTTCGTGGACCGTGACGTTCGCCATGTCATGGTAATCCAACCCCGCACGACGCAAATTGGCATCATCGAAATTGAAGCCTAGCGGCTTGACCAAGTGCAGCTCGGCACCGGTAATGGCCGATAGGCGGATGGCATTTCCGGAATTACCCGGGATCTCTGGGGCGTTGAATACGATACGAAACACTTAACCAGTTTAAGCGCTGCCGGTGGGCATTCGCGTCATTGAACTCAGTACATCGCCTCGCGTAAATGGGCCAAGGAAGCACGGTCGACAACATTTGGGGTAGGTCCCGACCCCAAGAACAGTTTTAGTTCCCTCACGAGCCCAGCCGCGTTGAGCACATTCGGGGTCGTTGCAAGGGCCGGATTCGCATTGCGGTGGTATTCGATAACCGGTTCGTGCCGATTCCCGTTTGGGGAGAGGACCAAGGTAAATGCCATCACGTTCATCTGCATGAAGCTTCGCTGGAGTGCAGAGATTGAGAAGGCGGGCGGTTGGGTCATCTTATTTCCATGACGCAGCACATTGCCGTCGAAAGAGTAGTAGCCCTCTGGCAGTGTCATGGTATTGATGACTGCCATGCGATAACCGGCCACCAGCACGTGGTCATAGTGGCCACCGTGCGGTGCGGCCACCCCATTCACGAGGCGGGCGGCAGGCAATACGTTCAGCACGTTCTTGCTCAGCAAGTTGATTGTGTTGGCTTCGCGGACCAATCGCGCCCTGTTGGCGAACAAGCCGCGCTTGCGTGGTTCGCCGTGAATCTTCTGTTCGGAAAGTTCTCTGCTCAACCAGGTGAACGACGCATCTGAGAACTCAGGAACGTATTCCGTAGACAGCTGCGCTTTTGGTTGCTGGGGCGATTTGCGCAGTCGCTCATCAAATGGACGGGCGGAGAATCCGGCTCGGGGTGCTTCGCCAGGCTTTTGAAAAGTTTCGTCGTGGCTTAAAGGGTTCGCCAGAACAGAGACATCCTGAAATGCCTGTTGGACTTCCTTGAATTTTTCCTCGCTGCCACCCAGATCGGGATGTGTTGCCCTGGCTGCCCGGCGATAAGCAATCTTGATCTCTTCCATGCTGGCCGAAGGAGCAACACCAAGGATTTCGTAAGGGCTCGGCGTGCTCATGGTCCAGATAGGTCCTCTCGAATGGGAAGGCAATGTGCCAGTGCATTCCAGTTTAGCTAATGGAGCCCCACAAATAATCGGGTTGTGCTCACAGCTCAGCAATCACGTTTCACGCGAAGACTTTTGATCTTGTCGGGAGCGACCACATGGTTTTCCGACCGTTCGCTGGCAATGCTGCGGGTCTACATCACGTCCAGGAATTTGCTCCACCACAGCGTGCATTGGGTATTTGCGCGAACTGGTCGAAACAACCGCTTGTTGCCAGGAGGACTGCACAACGGTGTTCGCATCCTCTCCAGAACCTTCGCGTTTATTGGTCGATCCTGTAGTCGCAGAAGAGCATGCTCTCTTCTTCGAATAAATGGTTCAAGGAAAAGCGCTGGAATGTCTGCCGGGCATGGGCTGCAATACGCATTCCGTTGCCGGCTACGACAACCGGAGAGTAGCTGAGGCAAGCCGAATCCACCATGCCAGCAGCCATGAACTGGCCGAAGATATGAGGCCCGCCCTCGCAATGAACGAATCCCAGTCCGCGCTGGGTCAGGTGGCCTACGACTTCCTTGGGGTCGCATCCTCCTTCCCTCTCCGAAACCTGAATGAGCTCAACGCCGTTTCCATAGGATTCGCGTTGCTCGTCCGTGACTTCAACGGTGGTGAAGACGATGACCGGAACAGGCGACTGGCTGAAGATCTCTGCGGAGGGGTTCAAATGCAAACCGGCAGAGATTAGTGCCAATGCCGGATGGGCGGATAGCCCATTGCGGGTGCGCCACTCTCGGTCTTCTGCCGAAACCAGGTCGCCTTCGTAACCTTCGGCACGGACAGTGCCGGCGCCAACGACGATAACGTCTGCTAGACGGCGAAGCAGAGCGAAAATTCTCTGGTCGCCCTTTGAACCCAATTTCGCGGACAAGCCATCGGCTTGGGCGCTGCCATCGATGCTGCTGACAAAATTGAAACGTACAAAGGGGCGTTGTGCACTGTTATAGCGTTCCAATAACTGTTCATCGCTGACGTTGTTGATTGGCTCTGGAAGCAGGGCTCGCATGTATGTCGTTCCTTTACTTGCTGGGTTCTCGTTCAGGATGCGCCGGCGGATTCACATCACCCATATTGTGAATCTGGTAAGCCGGCTCGCGCCAGCCCTGCGCGGCTTCAATAAGTCGAACAGTTTGCACCGACTCGGGGATGTTGTGCATGCGCAAAATTCGGGCACCATTCATGGCGCAAATTGTGGCTGCGACCATGGAGCCGAGAGTACGCTCGGCTTTTGGCAGGTCCAAGGTTTCGCCGATGAAGTCCTTGTTCGAAACGGCGGCAAGTGCCGGGAATCCCAAGTCCGCAAAGGCTTGGAAATTCTTGGTGATCTCAAGAGTGTGCCTTGTGTTTTTATTGAGATCATGACCCGGGTCAACAATGATTTTTGATGGTGAAATTCCAGCAGCGATAGCCACTTCAATTTTGTCCTTCAAATACTGTCTTACGTCCGCAACCACATCGGCATAATGCGGTCGAGGGTAAATCGTTCGCGGCTTGGCCAGCGAGTGGGTTATCACTAAATGCACATTGTTCTTGGCGACGACTTCTGCCAGTTCGGGATAGGCGAGGCCGGTCGTGTCATTGATGACATCGGCGCCGGCATCGATAGCCGCTTGGGCAACCCTGGGCTGAAAAGTGTCCGCTGAAATGATCGCGTCGCTGTATTCTCGAACAGCCTGTATGACGGGAACAATTCTTTCGGCTTCCTCTTCCCACGCAAGCTCGGGCCCAGGCGAGAAGGGCACGCCTCCAATATCAACCCAATCGGCGCCGTCATTGACAGCCTGCAAAGCTGCGGACACGGCCTGGTCAAGTCCGAAGGTGGACCCGGCATCGTAAAAGGAATCCGGGGTGCGGTTGATCACTGCCATGATGGCTATTCGTCGAGAGAAATCGATGGACTGCCGAGAAAACTCGTGGATGGGATCTAGCAACTCGGGCCTGAACATCGATGAAAGCTCCCTTGCAGTAAACGTCGCGGGTCACGAGGTATTTATTCATTCATACCACCGACCTCATTCCCAAAGCAGAATTCACACATGGACATGGCTAGGCTAAGAACATGCAGTTTTCACATATTTCAGCAGAGCAAGGCCAATGGATTGCCTCGGCCTGCTCGTCGGCGGATCCTTTAACTGTGGTGGCACAGGTTCCGGAAGGCTACGAACGATACGTTCGGATCTTGCACCCAGCTTTGGACGAAGACGACCAACTGGTCAACTGGGGGACTGTAGCCCAGAGCCGCAACCACATCATTACAGCGGCAGACTTGTTTGAAACTGTGGCCGGTTTGGACGCCCAAGGCGATCCGGTGGAAGAAGACGCGTGGGTAGACACCGACTTGCCGCTGGATCAGCTTCCAGAGCAGCAATGGCAATCGCTCATCGATACCCTCATCCATGGCGCAAGGCCAGAACAGGAATATGTTCTCGGGCTGTGGGCCGGCTATGCCTTCATTGAGGGTGGCGAGAGAATCCAAATCGAGCAAGAGTCGGATCCGCAGCTGAGCGATGAAGAGAATCGGGAGGCGTACCAAACGGCGTTGGCCGAGGCCCAAAAGCCGGCATTCGGGCCAGAAATCTTGAACGCGGCACCACTGGAATTGGGCGGCGGATACCGGAACTATCACCTGTTCGAAGCCGATGCGCAGTTCCTGGCACACCCGCTGTGGGCCGAAACGGTGGACGGAGCACAACGCCAGCGACCGGCCCTGGCTTTTCCGGCGGATCGCAGCTGGATGCTCTCAACTGAGCCTTACGATGACTGCACCCTTCTCGGCGGGCCTGCGGCGCTGATCGAGGCGGTGCTAGAGAATCCTGGCCTTGAAACCATTGAGGTCGGCCAATTCACACGTATTGGCCATTCAAACGAGGGCCGGTAAAGCCGTACCATTAAAGGGTTATGAATACTTCCGCCGTATACCTGGATCACGCGGCAACCACCGATCTGAATCCTGCTGCCTTGGCTGCCATCACTGAGCAGTACTCGCGCACCGGCAACCCCTCGTCCCTGCATGGCGCCGGACGCAGTGCGAACAGGGCAGTGGATGACGCCCGCCTCGCTGTTGCCCAGGCAGCCGGCGCGCACCTGAGCGAGCTGATTTTCACTTCCGGTGGTACGGAGTCTGACAATTTGGCCATCAAGGGCTTGTTCTGGAACCGCGTCGCCGCAAACGACCAGGCGCGTACTATCGCGCTAACCGGAATAGAGCACCATGCGGTATTGGATACCGCCATGTGGCTTGAAGAACACGAAAACGCGACCCTGCTGTGGCTTCCAGTGGATCAGGATGGGGTCGTGGATCTTTCAACCGCGGCGTCGCTTTTTGAACAGCATCACGAACAGATTGCCCTGGCCACATTGATGTGGGCCAATAACGAGGTGGGCACCGTGCAACCGGTAGCCGAATTTGCCGCGTTGGCATCCCAGTATGGAATTCCGGTGCATTCTGACGCGGTGCAGGCTTTCGGCGCCGTGGACGTGAATTTTGCAGAATCCCACCTCGCCACCATGGCTATCAGCGCGCATAAGATTGGCGGGCCAGTGGGCATTGGCGGTTTGCTGGTGCGCCGGGATATCGTGCTCACCCCGGTGCAGCATGGCGGCGGACATGAACGGAAGCTGCGGTCCGGAACGCTCAACGCAGCTAGCGCGGCGGGTTTTGCCGCAGCAGCGACGGCGGTACAGGCGCAGCTGGATGATGAGGCTTCACGGCTGAGCGAATTGAGGGAATACGCAGTACAGCGAATCACCCAAATGATTCCAGAAGCGGTCCTCAACGGCCCCCGCGATGCCGCCAACGAAGGCAAGAGGCTTCCCGGGAACCTTCATTTCACGTTCCCCGAATGCGAGGGCGACTCGTTGCTCTTCCTCTTGGACATGTTCGGAATCGCATCATCCACTGGCTCGGCGTGCACCGCTGGCGTTCCGCAACCCTCACATGTTCTATTGGCGATGGGACGCGATGCGCGCAGCGCACGAAGTGTGCAACGCTTCACATTGGGGCATACATCGACGCGCTCCGACGTTGACGCATTAATAGACGCTTTGCCCGAAGCATATGCACGGGCAAAAAAGGCTGGCATGGCAGCCGATGAAAGCAGCATCCACACGGCAGGAACAGGTTTTACACGATGAAGGTACTAGCAGCGATGTCCGGAGGCGTGGACTCGGCAGTAGCCGCGGCCCGCGCAGTTGAAGCCGGCCACGACGTTGTCGGCGTGCACTTGGCGCTTTCGCGCATGCCAGGAACTTTGCGCACTGGTTCGCGTGGTTGCTGCACCGTCGAAGACTCCAATGATGCGTGGCGCGCCTGCGATAAATTGGGTATCCCGTTCTACGTGTGGGACTTCTCCGACCGCTTCGCTGAAGACGTCGTACAGGACTTCGTGGATGAATACGAAGCAGGACGCACCCCGAACCCTTGCATGCGTTGCAACGAGAAGATCAAGTTCGCTGCGCTGCTGGAGAAGGCGTTGGCCTTGGGCTTTGACGCGGTGTGCACCGGCCACTACGCCAAGGTCCTGCGTGACGAGAACGGTGCGCCCCAGCTGCATCGAGCAGCTGACTGGGCCAAGGACCAGTCCTATGTTCTGGGTGTGCTGACCCACGAACAACTGGAGCACTGCATGTTCCCGCTGGCCGAGACCCCATCCAAAGCCGAAGTCCGCGCCGAAGCTGCTGCCCGTGGCCTGACCGTTGCAAATAAGCCGGATAGCTACGACATCTGCTTCATCCCGGACGGCGACACCCGAGGGTGGCTCGCAGAGCGCATCGAAATGAAGCCAGGCGAGATCGTAGACCATGAGGGCAATCCACTTGGCGAGCACGAAGGCGCCCAGGCCTTCACCGTGGGCCAGCGCAAGGGATTGCGCCTGGGCCGCCCAGCTTCCGACGGAAAGCCGCGCTTTGTGCTGGAAATCCGTCCGAAGGAAAACAAGGTGATCGTCGGACCAGAGGCGTTGCTGGCCGTAGACCAGCTACGCGGAATCCGCATCTCATGGGCCGGTTTGCCTATCGCCGAGGTATTCACCGGCGAGAAGTTCAACTGCATGGTCCAGGTCCGTGCCCACGGCGATCCTGTAGAAGCCGTGGCGCACATGGAGCGTTCTGAAGAAGGGCACGACGAACTGGTCGTCAACCTGCCAGAAGGCATGCGCGGAGTAGCGCCCGGCCAGACCATGGTGGTTTACCAAGGCAGCCGAGTGCTTGGACAGGCAACCATCGATTCGGCTCGTTCGAGCGCTTGGGACTCCGAAAAGGTCCGCTAATACAGCAAAATACCTCCGGGACCGGATGCGTTGGCATCTGATCCCGGAGGCATTTTTATGCCCTTTTCATTTTCGAAGGCATGTATCTTGCTCTTGGTAGTCCTCGTCAACGATGCCAAACATATGTGCTGAAATATCTTGGTACTCAACGCGAGTCTTGCCGGCCTCTAGCTTTGGAAGCTGGGCCGGGGAGTGGCTGTGGCAGTGCACAAAGTCGAAGGTCGGCCACCACTTCTTCGGGCGCTCATATTCGCTGAACCCGCAGACTTCGCATACCAGGTGAACCCATACCGGGCGTTTGCCAGTTCGGTTGGCCCTTGACTGAACCAGCCACGCAGGCGGGTTGGTGTTCAGCTCCCGGAATTCTGCTTCAGACATGCGCGAAGGTACGCCATGGCGCTTGGCCATCTCTACAGGGATATCTAACGCGATTGCCGCGTCTCTACGAGTCATCATTGTCATCTAGCTTATGCCACCGGGGAATACGCTCGGTAAGAACTTTTTTGGCGATGCCGGCATCGCCGAAAATCCCCGTGGCCCCAAGCACAACGAGATACGGCCGAGGGCACACTTTTTGCCGATAATCGCGATGACCGTTCGTCAATAGTGCCGTGCATCACATAGGATATGTGAAACATGTGTTGATCATCACAACATATGCGTGTATCTAGAAAAGGATGATTCATGACTCGCACAAAGAACGGACTGCGACTCGCAGCAGCCGTTGTGGGTATTTCTGCCCTGGCTCTGACTGGTTGCACCTCAGCCTCAGAAGACAGCAACTCCGGTGGCTCGGGCGAATCCAGTGCCCCTATCACCTTGGGCACCACCGACAAAGTGACCTCCCTTGACCCAGCCGGTTCCTACGACAACGGCTCATTCATGGTCATGAACCAGATTTTCCCGTTCTTGCTGAACTCCGAGCCGGGCAGCCCCGAGCCTTCGATGAGCTTGGCAGAATCGGCGGAATTCACTACGCCTACCGAATACACTGTGAAGCTCAAGAGCGGTTTGAAGTGGGCCAACGGACACGACCTCGACTCCAAGGACGTGAAGTTCACCTTTGACCGCCAGCTGAAGATCGCCGACCCGAACGGACCATCATCGCTGCTCGGCAACGTGGAATCCATAGAAGCGCCCGACGCCACCACCGTCGTATTCAAGCTGAAGGTCGGCAACGACCAGACCTTCCCGCAGGTGCTCACCTCGCCAGTTGGCCCGATCGTTGATGATGAAGTCTTCCCGGCGGACAAGCTCCTGGAGGACCAGAAGATCGTTGAGGGCAAGGCCTTTGGCGGACAGTACGTTATTGATTCCTACAGCAAGAACAACCTGATCTCGTTCAGCGCCAACGACTCCTACGCGGGCGTGCTTGGAAAGCCAGCCAACAGCAAAGCCGCGATCAAGTACTACGCGGATGCCAACAACCTCAAGCTTGAGGTCCAGGAAGGCAAGATCGATGTCGCCTGGCGTTCGCTGACGCCAACCGATATCGAGGACCTTGGCAAGGACGAGAACCTGGCCGTGCACAAGGGTCCAGGCGGAGAATTGCGCTACATCGTCTTCAACTTCGACACCATGCCATTCGGCGCCAAGACTGCCGATGCCGATGAGGCAAAGTCCCTGGCGGTCCGCCAGGCAGCGGCCCATCTGGTCGACCGCGAAGCAATCGCGAAGAACGTCTACAAGGACACCTACACCCCGGCATACTCCTATGTTCCGCAGGGCTTCACCGGGGCAGCCGAACCACTCAAGGACCTGTACGGCACCGACGGCAAGCCAGATGCCGCCAAAGCCAAGAAGGTGCTGGAAGATGCCGGTGTGGACACTCCGGTCAAGCTGGCCCTGCAGTACAACCCGGATCACTACGGTCCGAATTCCGGTGACGAATACGCACTGGTTGAAAAGCAGCTGGAGGCCGATGGCCTGTTCGACGTCGATCTGAAGTCCACCGAATGGGTGACCTACCAGAAGCAGCGCGTCACCGACTACCCGGCCTACCAGCTGGGCTGGTTCCCGGACTACTCGGATGCCGACAACTACCTCTCGCCGTTCTTCGCCAAGGACAACTTCCTGTCGAACAACTACGACAATCCAGAAGTCGACAAGCTGATCGCTGACCAGCGCGGCATGACCGACGCTGGCGAGCGAACCGCGGCGATCGGGAAACTGCAGACCATGGTAGCTGAGGACCTCTCCACGCTGCCGCTGCTGCAGGGTTCACAGGTAGCCGTCGCAGGCAAGGACGTCAAGGACGTCGACAAGACCTTGGATGCTTCATTCAAGTTCCGCCTGGGCGTGCTGAGCAAGTAATCCGCCTGCCTGCAAACATCAAATCGAAGGGGATCCGGCGTGCGCCGTACACCACGCGCATGCTGGATCCCCTTGGCATGTGCCATCGCAGCACCTTGCGGTGGCACAGTGCCAAGCATCCTGAACTATAAGGACTGACGATGACCACCACGTCACCACCGGGCCAAGAAACCAGCCCGATAGCAGCACCCAAAGCCAAGAATCAAGGCGGCGGGTTCCTGCGCTACTTGATCACGCGTTTTTTGCTGATCATTCCCACTGTCTTCATCCTCATCACAGTGGTGTTCTTCCTGATGCGAGTGACCGGAGATCCGATCACCGCAGCCATGGGCGGACGGCTGACCCCCGACCAGCTCGCCGCGCGAATCCACGAGGCCGGATATGACCGGCCAATCCTGATCCAGTACTTCGAATACCTGGGGCAGGTCTTCAGCGGCGATCTGGGCCGGACCCTGAGCGACAACCGTGCGGTGACCGAGGTGCTGACCACCTATGGCGCCGCCACCTTGGAACTGGCCATCAACTCGGTGATCGTTGCCCTGCTGGTGGGCATCCCGCTGGGCCTGGTCGCCGCGAAATTCCGCGACCGCTACCCGGACGCTATTCTGCGCATCCTGGCCATCCTGGGCTACGCCACCCCGGTCTTCTTTGCCGGGCTTGTCCTGAAGCTGATTTTCGGCGTCTGGCTGGGCTGGCTTCCGATCAGCGGCCGTGCCGACTGGCAGACCGAACTGGAGCTCACCGGCCTGCAGAGCCCCTCGGGCATTTATTGGCTCGATGCGCTTCGCAGCGGCAACATGGGAGCCTTCTGGAATGTCGCCGAGCACGCCCTGCTTCCCGCACTGGCTCTCGGCCTGCTCACCGGCGGCGTGTTCCTGCGCCTGGTGCGCACCAACGCCATCGGAACCCTGGGACGCGAATATGTCGAAGCGGGACGTTCACGTGGCGTGAGCGAATTCCGCCTGACCACCAAGCACGCCTATCGTCCGGCGCTGATTCCCATCATCACCGTCATGGGACTGCAAATCGCCATGCTGCTCGGCGGGGCCGTGCTGACCGAAACCACCTTCGAATGGTCCGGCCTGGGCTTCAAGCTCGCCGAATACCTCACGGCCCGCGACTTTGTCGCAGTGCAGGGCATCGTGGTGCTGCTGGCCATAATCGTTGCCGTCACCAACTTCATCGTTGACGTGCTGGCCGCATTGATCGATCCGAGAGTCAGGTACTAAACATGGCTACGCCCACCTTGCCAACCTCCGCCGGTTCCCGGCTGAAACAACTCCCGGTAATTTCGCACCTGCGGATGTCCTCAGGGCTGCAGCGCGGCATGCTGATTGCCGGGCTCGTGCTCTCGGCACTATTCCTCCTGTGCGCGCTCCTGGCGCCGCTGATCGTGCCCTTCGACTTCGCCCAGTCCTCGGATGCCTCCGGGGATTTCCCGCGGCAGGCCGCACCGGATGGAAAGTTCATCTGGGGTACCACCTCCACTGGCTATGACGTGTTCACCCGCACCCTGTATGGCGCGCAAACCGCCATCTGGGTCATCGTGACCGCCGTGATCATGTCCCTGTTCGTCGGCGTGCTGCTGGGCTTGGTCTCTGGCTACCTCGGCGGCTGGTTCGACCGGATCATGGTTGTCCTCGCCGACGCGATCTACGCTTTCCCCTCGCTGCTGCTGGCCATTGTCATGTCCATCGTGATCTCGCAGGGGCAGTCCTCGCTCTTTGGCGGCATCATGGCCGCGGCCATTTCCATCACCGTGGTGTTCATACCGCAGTATTTCCGAGTGGTCCGCGCCGAAGTCATGCGCCTGAAAGCCGAACCGTTTGTCGAGTCGGCACAGGTGATCGGCGCCAGCCCGTGGCGAGTGATGTTCACCCACCTGTTGCGCAATTCCACTCGCACCCTGCCGCTGATCTTCACCCTGAACGCCACCGAGGCGCTGCTGACCTTGGCGGGCCTGGGCTTCCTGGGCTTTGGCATCGAACCAACCGCGGCCTCCGAATGGGGCTATGACCTGAACCGCGCGATGTCCGATGCCACCAGCGGCATCTGGTGGACGGGCCTGTTCCCGGGCTTGGCCATCGTGCTGACCGTCATGGGCCTGACCCTGGTCGGGGAATCCATGAATGACCTGAATGATCCACGGCTGCGGCGCTTCAGCCGGAAGAAAGCCAAGCGAATCACGCAGTCCGCACAGGCAGGAGCAGCCCAGTGAAGCAGAGTTCAACTGATACCCGTCGCGCTCAGGACGCGGGGGCCGATGTCCTTCGCATTGACGGGCTGAATATCGACTTTGTCACCGACGCCGGGGCAGTGCCAGCGGTGCGGGGAGTGGACCTCAAAGTCAAGGCCGGAGAGATCCTGGCGATTGTTGGCGAATCAGGCTCGGGCAAGTCGGTCACGGCCCGCACCGCCCTGGGCATTCTCGCGGAAAACGGTGCCGCCCATGGCGGGGTCTACCTCAACGGCAAGAACATGCTCACCCTGCACGGCTCCCAATTGCGCGCCGTGCGCGGCCGCGATGTGGCCATGGTGTTCCAGGAGCCTTCCACGGCGCTGAACCCGGTGTTCACCGTGGGCTGGCAGATCATGGAAGGGATTCGCACCCACAACAAGATCTCCAAGAAGGAAGCCAAGGCCCGCGCCATTGAAGCCATGCGCCAGGTCGGCATCCCCGACCCGGAGCAACGGGTGAACTACTACCCGCACCAATTCTCCGGCGGGCAGAAGCAGCGCGTGGTCATCGCCGCCGCCCTGGCCCTGAAACCGAAGCTCATCGTTGCCGACGAGCCGACCACCGCCCTGGACGTCACCGTGCAGGCAGAAATCCTCTCGCTGCTGCGTGGGCTGCGCGAGGAACTGGGCACCGCCATCGTGATCATCACCCACAATATGGGCGTGGTCGCCGACATCGCCGATCGCGTGGTCGTAATGAACCAGGGGCAGATCGTCGAGCAGGCGCCGGCACTGGAACTGTTCGAACGGCCCCAGGAGGACTACACCAAGTCCTTGCTGGCCGCTGTGCCGCACCTCGGCCGGGACAGCGCCTCCGAGCATCTGGACCAGCGCCCCCATGAGGATGCACAGGTCCTGGTGGAAGCCGCCGGGCTGGGGGTTCATTTCCCCGGGCGCCTGGGTGCCCCAGGATTCACCGCGGTCAAGGACGTAGACCTGAAAATCCATGCCGGCGAGGTCTACGGCCTGGTGGGCGAGTCGGGATCGGGCAAGACCACCATTGGGCGCAGCATTGCGGGGTTGAACCGCATCACCTCGGGATCCCTCAAGGTCCTGGGCTACGAGATGGCGCAATTCAAGGAGCGCAGCTTCAAGCCCTTGCGCGAACAGATCGGTTTTGTCTTCCAGGACCCGGCTGCAAGTTTCAACCCGCACCTGACCGTGGGCGAATGCGTTGCGGAGCCGCTGGCCGTTCATCGCGACCTCAACCCGGCGCAAAGCCGGGCCAAGGTCGCGCAGTTGCTAGAGGCTGTCCAGCTGCCGGCAGGATTTGCCCAGCGCTACCCGCACGAACTTTCCGGCGGCCAGCGTCAGCGCGCTTCCCTGGCCCGTGCTCTGGCCCTGGATCCGAAACTGCTGATCGCCGACGAGCCGACCAGCGCCCTGGACGTGTCAGTGCAGGCCAAGGTCCTTGAGCTGTTCCGGGAATTGCAAAACGAGCTCGGTTTCGCCGCGCTCTTCGTGTCCCACGATTTGGCCGTGGTTGACCAGCTGGCCACCTGGGTGGGCGTGCTCTACCGGGGAAGCCTGATCGAAGAAGGCCTGGGGTCCAAGGTCCTGGCGAACCCGCAGCACAGCTACACCCAGCGGCTGATCGCCTCGCTGCCGGTCCCGGACCCGCGCGAGCAGGCCCAGCGCCGAAAACTGATCGAAGAACTGAACCAGGCCTAACCCTGATTCGACCACCGGCTGGCATGCCCCCGCAGCGCGACCCGCGCAGCGGGGGCATGTCACTTTGTGGGAGATCTGGCAGGTGAACCCGTAAACTTAACACCATGAACGAGCCGAAAAACACTGCACTGAATGAGTCATTCGACCCGCACGCCAGCTCGTTGCACGGTGAGGTCCAGAATGAAGTGCTTCAGGAGCTATACGCCATCCGCGGCAGCATCGACAATTTCGATGCACAATTGGTCTACCTGTTGGCCGAGCGCTTCAAGGCGACCCAGCGGGTAGGACACCTCAAAGCCCAACACAAGCTTCCACCGAGCGATCCCAACCGCGAAAAGTCACAGATCGAGCGCCTGCGGGCCCTGGCGCACGAGGCGCACCTCGATCCGGAATTTGCCGAGAAGTTCCTGAATTTCGTGATTTCCGAAGTGATCCGCCACCACCAGAATATTTCCGACTCGCACAACGATGCCTGAGCAGCCCCATCAGCCAGAGCGCAACGACGTGCATGCCACCGCGTTCTGCCAGTTTCCCGGAACCGACCCGCTGCAAATCCACGAGATCATTCGCGGAGAGCTGGGAGAGCCGAACCTTGCGGTCTTCCCGCAGCTTGCCGACCGGGGAGTAGGGGCCGACCCGGTCGGCCGCAGCGCCACGCTGCTCGCCGAGATCGGATTCGACCTGCAGCCGCACGGCTGGCGCGTCGGCGTGAACGACGGTGTTGATGCCCGCAGGGCACGCAGCATCCTGCGCAGCGACGAAAATCTGCTGGCCGACGTGCTCGGTGCCGAGCAGAAGCCTGCCCAGCGGCTCAAGCTCACGGTGCTCGGGCCATGGAGCCTCGCGGCACGCCTCTACCTCTCCAGTGGCGAGCGGACGATCAGCGATCACGGCGCTCGCCGGGACATCATTGCCGCCTACGCCCATGGGCTCAAGGAGCACCTCGACCGGCTCGCGCGCATCACCAGCGTGCGTTCATTCACCGTGCAGCTTGATGAGCCGCAGTTCGCTGACGTGCTCGATGGCACCATCAAAACCTCCAGCGGCTACCGCTCGCTGCGCTCGATTCCGCGATCCGAAGTGCGCAACAGCTATGAGGAGTTCTTCAAGGTGCTCCGCGCCGATGCGCCGCAGCACCAGATCCAGCCCTTGCTGAACCTGCCCACGGGCGACGAGCGCTGGATCGATCGGATGGACCTGCTCACCCAAGCCGGCACCACTGCGGTGGCCATCGACCCGCAGGGAATGGGCCATCGCCAATGGGAACGGGTGGCCGGATTTGTCGAGGGCGGCGGCAGGGTCTTCCTGCAGGTGCTCGCTCCCGGGCTGCGGGCTCCGGGGGTGGTCGAAGCAGTTAATTCGATCTTGCGCCCGTGGCGGCAACTTGGCTTGGCAGATAGCCAGCTAGGCTCGATGACGCTGATGCCCCGTGGGGATTTCACCCGATGCACCAGCGCTGAGGCGGTCAGCACCTTGCAGCATCTTTCCTCCTATGCCCAGGCGTTGGAGCAAACGCGCGTCGACGCATAACGGTTTGGTTTATTCGTGCCGGTCACAGCCGGAATACGGCAGCTGTTCATGTATCTTAGGAGTAGTGGGGTAGCTGATCTGCCCGGTTTGACCAGACGGTTGGAACCTCAGGCCTACGGTTATAGGGGACATGGAATGAAAGCACGGATTTTAGTCGTTGACGACGATGAGGCATTGTCGGAAATGATTGGCATCGTTCTGCAAAATGACGGCTTTGAAGCATCATTTTGCTATGAAGGATCCGGTGCACTAGCAGCATTCCGTGAGTTCAACCCCGACCTGGTACTTCTGGACCTGATGCTCCCGGGCATCGACGGCATTGAAGTCTGCAAGCAGATCCGTGCCGAATCCGATGTTCCAGTGGTCATGCTGACCGCCAAATCGGATACCGCCGACGTGGTTCGTGGCTTGGAATCCGGCGCCGACGACTACGTGCCCAAGCCGTTCAAGCCCGCCGAACTTGTGGCTCGTGTGCGCGCCCGCTTGCGCCCGAGCGAGACCCACGCGGCCGAAACCCTGCAGGTTGGCGAAGTCTCCATCGATGTTGCCGGCCATCAGGTCACCCGTGGCAAGGATTCCGTTTCGCTGACCCCGCTGGAATTTGATTTGCTGGTGACCATGGCCCGCAAGCCGTGGCAGGTCTTCAGCCGCGAACAGCTGCTCGAAGCCGTCTGGGGCTACCGCCACGCGGCAGATACCCGGCTGGTTAACGTCCACGTCCAGCGCCTGCGTTCCAAGATCGAAATCGACCCCGAGAAGCCACAGATCATCCAAACCGTACGCGGGGTGGGATACAAAGCTGGTACGGCGAGTTGAGCTCACCCGCGTCGACCGGCAAGGAGCTGATTCCGCTCGACGTGTCTGCCCAAACTCGATCGAAGCGGTTCTCCCCAGCCAAGCTGCAGCCCTGGCTCAGGCGCCCATTGCTGGCGCTCAGGCAGCGCTGGCAACGGCATTTGATCTATCGCACGGTGATCTCCACCCTGCTGTTCACCACGTTGGCCCTGTTGGCGGCCGGCGCTTTTCTCTCGAACCAGATTGCTTCCACGCTCTACGAGGAGCGTGTTAACCAGATCTCCAAGGAGTCCGAGCGGGGCCTGACCCAGGCCCGGTCTATCCTCGAATCGGCGTCAACCACCGACCGCGCCTCGACCCAGGCGCTGGTCAACTCGACGCTCGCCTCCCTCGAGGGCGATGGCGCCACCGTGGTGCGCGACTTTGTTCTCATGCCCATCGCCGGAGACCAGAGCCTCTATGTCGGCCCGATGGCTTCGGGATCGCTGACCACGCGGGTGATCCCGGCGGATCTTGCCGAAAGGATCGCCGGCGAGCAGGGCATCTATTGGCGTTCTGTTGAACTGGGCAATGACGACCAAGCCCAGCCAGGCCTCGTTGTTGGCACCAAGGTCCTGATTCCGCCGGGCCGCGAGTACGGGCTGTACCTTGTCTACGACCTGTCCAGCGTCCAGTCCACCTTGGAATTCATCAACCGCGCCCTGGCATTCACCGGCTTGATCCTTCTTGCCGTAGTCGGTTTTGTGGCCTGGTCGGTGGCGCGTACCGTGGTCCGACCCGTAGCCGATGCGGCCTATGTTTCCGAGCGGATTGCCTCCGGCGATCTCGACCGGCGCATGAAGGTTGCAGGCAAGGACGAGGTGGCCCGTTTGGGTACTGCATTCAACCACATGGCACATTCCTTGCAGGAGCAGATCACCCAGCTGAACAATCTCTCCGCGATGCAGCAGCGCTTCGTCTCCGATGTCTCGCATGAGCTGCGTACTCCGCTGACCACGGTGCGCATGGCCGCGGAAGTCATCCACGACGCGCGCGAGGGTTTCGATCCGCTCACCGCACGCTCTGCCGAGCTGATGTACAACCAGATCGAGCGCTTCCAGCACCTGCTCAATGACCTGCTCGAAGTCTCCCGCTTTGACGCCGGTGTGGCGGTCTTGGACCGGGAGTCCACCGACTTGAATGCGATCGCCCGCAAGGTGATCGAGACTGCCACGCCGGTCGCCGATGAATACGGGTCGATCATTCGGCTAAACGCGCCAAGCGAAGGCTGCGTGGCGGAAGTCGATCCGCGCCGCGTCGAGCGAATCATTCGCAACCTTGTTCTAAACGCGGTGGAACACGGCGAAAGCAACCCGATTGACATCACTATCGCCGCGAACCAGGGTGCCGTGGCAGTTTCCGTTCGCGACTACGGCATTGGCATGTCCCAGGATGCTTGCCAGCACGTCTTCGACAGGTTCTGGCGTGCCGATCCGGCCCGTGCGAGAACCACTGGCGGCTCCGGGCTCGGCCTGTCGATCTCCATGGAAGACACCCGCCTGCATGAGGGGCGTTTGGAGGCGTGGGGCAAGCCGAAGGTTGGCTCGGTATTCCGCCTGACACTGCCCAAGTCCGAAGACCATGAAATTGATTCTTCGCCACTGCCCCTGGAACCGGCCGTCCCGGAAAACATCCTGCCTCCGGTGGGTGACAGCTTCCCGCTGACCGGCGAGGTGCCCAAGATCGGCTACACGCCATTGATCCTCGGCCTCGATGATGCCCTGGCCGACGACGACGTGACTGATCCGGGCGCGCCGAGCAGCGAAACGAAAAAGGAGGAGAACTAGTGGCTCACAAACTGCGGGTATTGCTCTGCTCGCTCTTGGCGGGGCTGCTGGTCCTCTCCGGTTGTGCTTCGATTCCGCGTTCCTCCAGTGTCCAGCAGATCGAGGCAGCAACAGAAGACGGCGGCGGCGAAAGCTACAGCTACGCAGCTGAAGGGCCGTCCGATGGCGCCGATGCCCGGGCCATCGTCGAGGGTTTTGTCGAGGCTGGACGATCGGTCGCCGAGGACTATGCGGTGGCCCGCGAATATATGACAGCCGAGCTGAAAAACTCATGGCGCGGAGACACCCAAACGCTGATCTATGAGGCCTTCAACGTGGTTAACGGGGCCGACGCCAACCAGTACACCATCCAATTGGAAATCACTGGGGAAGTGGACGCTCAAGGGGTGCGGACCAATTACGCGAGCCATTCAACCCGGGCCGTGGATATCAAGGTAGCCAAGGTCGATGACCAGTGGCGCATTATTGATGCCCCCGATGGCACCATGCTCGAAGCCTCGACTTTCACCAAGATCTTCGCCGCGCAGACCCTGTACTTCTATGACGCCAGCTACGCCTACCTCGTTCCAGATGTCCGCTGGTTTACCTCCGGATCCGGGACTGCCACCTCCATGGTCGAAGCATTGCTCAAGGGGCCGGCCCCATACCTGCAGAACGCGGTGGTTTCGGCCTTCTCCTCGGCCAGCCAATTGGTTCGCTCCGCGGTGCCAGTGCGCGATCGCGAGGCAACCATTGACCTGAATTCTGATTCCTTTGCCGATACCACCGACCAGACCTTGCTGTTGATGATGCAGCAGCTTGAGGCCTCGTTGACCAGCTTGTCTTCGGTGGACTCGGTCAAGATGCTGCGCGAAGAAAACGACGTTAACTTGGCTTCGAATGAATCGGCGATTGAGCCGGCGGAAATCAATCCGAGCACCCAAGACACGCTGGTGGGTATCTCCGACCAGGATCTGGTTTATGTCAAGGGCCGGTCGATCATCCCGGTGGGCGGACTGCCAGATGTGTCGGCCTATGATCCAAGGGATCCTGCGATGTCGCCGGTGGGCAACAGCTACGCGTTCCTCAACGGCCGGCGCACGCAGCTTTTGAGAATCGACGACTCGGGCAAGCTTCGGCTGGCGCTTTCAGGCAAGGATTTGATCCAGCCATCGATGGACGTGGCCGGCTGGACCTGGACGGCCGATAACGGGGCAAAAACCCCGATCATGGCCATTCCTGCTGACACCGAAACCAAAGGCGAAGCGCGACCGATCGATGTGGCATGGCTGGAAGGTGCCAACATTGATTCCTTGCGGATTTCCCGTGATGGCGCCCGGGCCCTGATCGTGGCCACCGATGGCAATTCAACCACCGTTTATGTCGCTGGCATCATCCGCGATGCCGAAGGAGTGCCGCGCGGCCTGACCGATTCTCCGATGCGCCTGTATCCGGAGGTTCCGGTGAATACCGCGCTATGGGATTCAGACAGCTCGATTATCGTGGCAGCACTGGACGACTCTGAAGCTGTAGAGGCGGCGCAGATGACCTTTGAAGGCGGCAGCGAGCACCTGCAGCTGCTTCTGGGCATGGTCGGTATCGCCACCGGCGTTGGCGAACGGCGCGAGGTCTACGCTGAAACCAACGAGAAGCTCTACACGCGTGTGGGCAATTCATGGCACGAGCTCGACGATTTTGCACAGGACGTTGCCTACCCTGGATAGACCCCCGCACTTTCCACATCCGGTCGGCCGCTTGGCCTCAGTCACGATCTTGCAAGCCATCCTCAAAAGATGGAAATACCGACAGCATGGTTGCGCGCCTTGGACACTCTTAGCCAGTGGCGTCCGATGAGGTGGATGAGTTTCGGCCTTCGGGAGCTGGCCAATTTTCTGGTACCGACAAGCTGCGCAGTGTGCTCCAGAGCTGACTTTCGGCTCTGTCCCGAATGCCGAACCGAGATCCAGCATCAGCTTTTCCTCCCGCCGCTGCCAGATGGACATCACCACTACGTCGAATTGCCGCTGCTAGCCCATCAGCTGCCGGTCAGTTCATGCGGTATCTATGGCAGGGAATTGGCCCGTGCCATGCTGGCGTTCAAGAACAAGCAGCGCTACTTTCTTGCCGCAGTCTTTGCCCCGTACGTGGCCGCAGCGATCAATTCCAGCTGTATTCCGCAGCCGGGGACGGTGGCCACCTATATTGTTGCCGTTCCCAGTTCACTCAAGGCCGTGGGCAAGCGTGGCTATTCACCGGTGGCTTCGATGCTGGAGCATGGCATGGCCAGGGGGCTGTACCCCAGCGAACTGGTCATCAGGCCCCTGCTTCACTACCGTGCACGCTCGGTTCTTGCGGGCGCGCAGAAACTCAAGAGCGGAACAGCCCGACGCGGCGGGCAAGAACATTTCATCGCCGAGCGCGCCGATGCTCCTGGACGCCCCGTCATATTGGTTGACGATGTCCTCACCACCGGGGCGACCCTGAGGCAGGCTGCAATGGCCTGTCATAAAGCGGGTTACAGCGTCACTTTGGGCATTGTATTGGCCTTGACCAAGCCCCCTAATCATGAGCCTGAACAGTGATTACGCTGAACGCGATAGGAAAACTACGCTTAGAGACTTGAATCTTCGCTGTGGTGGCCTAAGGTGAAGTATGGGTTGCATCACAGATGCAGCGAAAAGCCCATCTTCAGTCCGAAAGGATGGAATTTTCGGACTGTTGTGTCACCCGACTCCCTATTGGAGGACACCATGGAGCTGAACTACAGCGGACGCAATATCACCATTTCGGATCGTTTCCGTGAGTACGTGGATGAAAAAATAACCAAGGTCGACCAGCTGGCCACCAAGGTTCAACGCATCGACGTCAAGGTCCTCAAAGAATCACATGCCCGTGACCAGAGCACGGCGCTGTCCGTTGAATTGACCGTTGTTAGCCGCGGGCCAGCAATTCGAGCCGAAGCTCGTGGAGCAGACAAGTTTGCGGCCTTCGACATCGCCTTCGCAAAGCTTCTGGAACGACTGCGCAAGGCTCGCGACAAGCGCAAGGTCCACCGCGGCAACCACACTCCGGTCGCGGTGCATGAGGCAACTAGCGCCCTGCCAACCGTCTCAAGCGAGAAGTCCCTGGTGGAATCGACACTCGAAGCCCAAAAGGCGGCAGAGGCCGTTCAGGCCGAAGAAGTGGCCGAATATTCGCCAGTGGTCATTCGCCGCAAGTCTTTCCCAGCTGAAGTGATGAGCGTTGACGATGCAGTAGATCGAATGGAGCTGGTCGGGCATCCGTTCTACCTGTTCATCGATGAAGCCACGGGCGAGCACGCGGTTGTATACGGCCGCACCCAATACCAGTACGGTGTCATCTCGTTGGACCCATCGCTGAGTTCCAATGAAGAATCGACAATTGAAACTCGCGGGTACCGCGACAAGTCACTAGTTACCGAGGGTTAAGCATCAGCGCACAATCCACATTGGGCGGTCAGCGCGTCGTGAGCCAAAAGCAGGCCCGGCGAATCGCGTTGGCCGCCCAAGGCCTGTCTCGAAGCAGAACCGAACAAGCAGTTACTGCCCGGAAAATGGTCAGCACCGTCCACGCGATATCGCAACTGCAAATAGACTCAGTCAACGTAGTACGCCGAGCGCATTACATGCCGGTCTTCGCAAGGCTGGGCGCCTACGACATTGGCAGCCTGGACAAAGTCCTATCGACTCCTGGCGGCCCCTTGACCGAATATTGGGCTCATGAGGCTTCGGTGGTGAGTTCTGAACTCGTCCCGGATCTGCTCCTGTGGCAGCGACGCACGTGGATTGACAAGTCCGATGGGTTCACCGATGAACAGCAGGATTTATCCCATCGGGTAATGGACTACCTTGCGACAAATCCCGGGTCCAGCGCCCGAGAAATTAGCTCGGCATTGGACGTTGCGCCGGCCTCCTCCAAGGAGCATTGGGGCTGGAACTGGAACGACACCAAATACGTCACGGAATCACTCTTCGCGCGGGCCAAGATCCTCACGCTCGGCAGGAACTCGCAATTCGAACGCCGGTATGCCCTGGCCCACGACGTTCTTGGAAAGCCTCTGGAGATCGACGGACTGCATCGCCAAGCAGCGCTTGAACGATTGATCCACCGCTCGCTGGCGGCTCAGGGAATTGCGACAGCACACTGCGTCGCTGAATATTTCCGCTTGCCCATTAGAGACGTCAAATCGGCGCTTGCGCATCAGGCAGCGGCCGGGAGCATTGAACAGGTGCAGGTATCTGGACTAGCCGAACCTTGTTACATGGTGCCGGGAACCAAGATTCCGCGCAAGATCGAACCTGACCTGCGGCTGCTATCGCCGTTTGATTCCATGGTTTTTAATCGACGACGCTTGGAACGCTTCTTCAACTTCGAGTACCGGATTGAAATTTATGTCCCTGAGCACAAGCGGCGCTACGGTTATTATGTCTTTCCAGTCCTCTACGGCGATGAATTTGTGGGTCGTGTGGATTTGAAAGCCGATCGAGCCCGAGGGGTGCTGCACGCCAAAAGCGTGCATTTTGAACGTGGCTGGGAAACTGAGGCCCACCCGCCACTGCTGGCCGAGTTGGAACGCATGGCCGGCTGGCTGGGGCTTGATGCAGTGCAAGTTGGGCTGTGAACAGGCTGTCCATCAAATTGTTGTTCGCTAGAAGAGCAGTGCTCAACGGCGAGGATTTGCCAGATGCGCTGAAATCCTCACGTAGACTAAAGACGCCAGAAAATACTGTGCTTGAGATATTGGGAGCTACCACGTGGCATCATTGCTAGAACGTATTTTGCGTACCGGCGACAAGAAGACTCTAAAAACTCTTCGTAAGTACGCCGACACGATCAATACGTTGGAAGTCGAAATTCGCGAACTTTCAGACGAAGAGCTCAAGGGCGAAACCGACAAGTTCCGCGAACGTTTGGCTAACGGCGAGACGCTCGATGATCTGCTCCCCGAAGCGTTTGCCGTGGTTCGCGAGGCTTCCGACCGTGTTTTGGGCATGCGCCACTTCGACGTCCAGCTCATGGGTGGTGCAGCGCTGCACCTGGGCAATATCGCTGAAATGCGCACCGGTGAAGGTAAAACCCTGGTTGCCACCGCACCGGCCTACCTCAACGCCCTCACCGGCAAGGGCGTGCACGTGGTTACCACCAACGATTTCCTGGCCCAGTACCAGTCCGACCTGATGGGCCGAGTGTTCCGTTTCCTAGGCCTGAGCTGCGGTTGCATCCTGGCAAATATGAAGCCGGATGAGCGCCGCAAGCAGTACGAAGCTGATATTACTTACGGCACGAACAACGAGTTCGGTTTCGACTACCTGCGCGACAACATGGCGTGGAGCAAGGATGAACTGGTTCAGCGCGGCCACAACTTTGTCATTGTCGATGAGGTCGACTCTATTCTGATCGATGAAGCCCGTACCCCGTTGATCATCTCGGGCCAGGCCTCCGGCGATGTCAACCGCTGGTACACCGAATTCTCCAAGATTGTCTCCCGCCTCAAGCGCGAGGACGACTACGAGGTCGACGAAAAGAAGCGCACCATTGGCGTGCTCGAAGCCGGTATCGAAAAGGTCGAGGATTACCTGGGCATCGATAACCTCTACGAAGCCAATAACACCCCACTGATCGGTTTCCTGAACAATGCCATCAAGGCCAAGGAACTGTTCAAGAAGGACAAGGACTACGTTGTAGTCAACGGCGAAGTCATGATCGTTGATGAGCACACCGGCCGTGCCCTGCAGGGACGCCGCTACTCCGAAGGCATGCACCAGGCTATTGAAGCCAAGGAAAGCGTGACCATCAAGGCCGAAAACCAGACGTTGGCCACGATCACCTTGCAGAACTACTTCCGCATGTACGAGAAGATCTCTGGCATGACCGGTACCGCGCAGACTGAGGCCGCCGAGTTCATGGGCACCTACAAATTGGGCGTTGTGGAAATCCCGACCAACAAGCCGGCAATCCGCAAGGACCAGTCCGACTACATCTACAAGAACGAAGTCGCCAAGTTCAACGCAGTCGTCGAAGACATCGCTGAACGCCACGCTACCGGCCAGCCCATCCTGGTGGGTACCACCAGCGTGGAGAAGAGCGAATACCTCTCGCGGCTGCTCTCGAAGAAGGGCATCCGCCACGAAGTGCTGAACGCCAAGCAGCACGCCCGCGAAGCTGCCGTTGTCGCCATGGCCGGTCGCAAGAACGGCGTGACCGTTTCGACCAACATGGCTGGTCGCGGTACTGACATCATGCTCGGTGGCAACGCCGAATTCCTGGCAGTAGCCGAGATGGAACGCCGCGGGCTGAACGCGGAGAATAACCCGGAAGAGTACAACAAGGTCTGGGACGAAGTCTTTGCCAAGGCCAAGGAAACCGTAGCCAAGGAAGCCAAGGAGGTCGCCGAGCTTGGCGGCCTGTATGTCCTTGGCACTGAGCGTCACGAATCACGCCGAATCGATAACCAGCTGCGTGGTCGTGCTGGCCGCCAGGGCGACCCGGGCGAGTCCCGCTTCTACCTGTCGATGACCGATGACCTGATGCGCCGCTTTAATTCCGGCATGGCCGAGCGCATCATGAACAATCCTTCGATGCCAGAAGACGTGGCATTGGAGTCCAAGATGGTTTCCCGAGCCATCGAGTCGGCCCAGGCCCAGGTGGAAGGCGTCAACGCGGAACAGCGCAAAAACGTGCTGAAATACGATGACGTGATGAACCGCCAGCGCGAGGCGATCTACGCGGACCGCCGTGCCATCCTGGAAGGCGGCGATCTGGAAGAGAAGGTCGGACACTTCCTGGAAGACGTCGTCAAGGCCATGGTCCTGGAAGCGACTCAGGTGGGCAACCCGGACGAGTGGGAGCTCAAGCAGCTTTGGGCCAACCTCAAGCAGCTGTACCCGATTGGCATCACGCTCGATGAAGTTGTAGAGGAAGCTGGCGGCGTGGGCCACCTCTCGGCGCAGTTCCTGGAGCGTGAGATCCATTCTGATGCTAAGTACCAGTACGAGGAGCGCGAGAAGCTGGTTGGTTCATCCACCATGCGTGATCTCGAACGGCGCGTTGTACTGTCCACGATCGGGCGCAAGTGGCAAGAGCACCTGTACGAGATGGACTACCTCAAGGAAGGCATTGGCTTGCGTGCCATGGCGCAGCGTGACCCGCTGGTGGAATACCAGCGCGAGGGCTTCACAATGTTCCAGACCATGATGGAAGGCATCCGCGAGGAAAGCATCGGCGCGCTGTTCAATCTGGACATTCCATCGGGTTCGGCGGCTGCCGCTGACGCTCCAGTGATCGATGAATCCGCGAAGCCGAAGAACCTCCAGTTCACCGGGCCAGACGAAGATGGGGAAGCCAGCACCACGCGTGCACAGGCAACCAACACCAAGAAGAAAAAGAAGGCCAAGCGGAACTAGATAAGTTCCACGTCGGTGACTTGCCAACGTCCGTGCCATGGCTCAATCTTGAGAGCCACGGCACGGACGCGGCTTTTAAAGCCGAGGATGGCGGTGCACTCCCAACTGCCGGATAGGCAGCGGTCCAAATGCAACGATAGTATTTGGCCATGTGCGGTGCCGGGCACCGGTTCCAGGGTATATTGCGCCGTCTCCAGCAGAGCTCGGCGCTGTAGCTTGGCGATGCAATTTGGTTCCATAACAAAGGCCAGCTGGCTCACGCTTCGATACCCGGCAACTATTTCGAAAACTGCGCGCGCCACGGAATGGGTAATTTCCACGACAGCCCGGTGCTCGGAACGGCAAACCTCCGAACGATGAAATATGTGGTCCAACGCCCTTCGCAGGTGTGCTGGAGCTTCGCAGGGTGCCCCAGCCCCGGATGATTCGCGGGAAGTCCATTCCGTTGAACGGGGGACAGGGAGAGCTGCCGTGGAACGTGCGCTGATGGTGATGGTACTCATGATGATGACTCCTTGATTCGGTGACGCGTGAGATGGGGTGCCAGTTATTCGGCTGGGGGAAGGACGAGAACCGTTCCGACCTCCAAATGGTTGGGATCCGGACCAATGGCTTGGCGATTGGCTTGGTAGATCTGTGGCCAATAAACGGAAATCTCCTCTGCTGTTGCCTGCGCGCCGAGAAGCCTTGCGGAGATGCTCCATAAGTTCTCGCCTTGGGCCACAACCACCTCAGTGGTGGTTCTTAGATGTTCCTGCTTCGGCTGTGCACTTGAAGAGACCAGCCGGCCTAGCGGCACGGAGACCTGCTCAGGAAACCATTGGGCGTTGGGGACAGTTCGCTGAGTTGCCTCTGTTGCCCCTGGCAAGCTCCCGCGCTCAGCGGCATATGCGTTCTGAAGGCCGGCCTCCGGAATTGTTCCACCGGCGTTTGCCGCCACGGTGGCAGAGAGCGCAATCGAAGTGCCAACGATGGAGCTGAGGATCCGCCGGGTGAACCGCGGCGCAATCCTATGGAAAAACCCGAGGACCTGTCGGTGCTCATGCTGTGCCGCCCAGGCTAGCGTTTTTGCAGCTGCCACGCGTACCACTAGCAAGGCAGCGAGGAAAAAGGCCGAAATGCTGGCCAGGAATTTGATGTACTCTGCCGGTTCCACGCCGGACTTTGCCGTGGAGACGAAATCGAGGATTGAACTTATTCCCACATAAATGATGACGAAGCACGCGCTCGTGAAGAGGACGAGCGTGATCTGTGTGCGCATCTTCATTATCGCTAACACTTCCTTAGGTGTAGTTTCATAGCATTTGATGCTATTTGATAAAGATAATGACACTTAGAAGTGTTTTTGTGAAGACCTGTTGGAACAAGAGTTTGTCTCGTACAGTTGGCACATGCGCTGGGATTCACTCTTTGATGATCTTGAGGCTCAACTTGCCGAACAAAGCCGCGCTCAACTTCGAGATGAAATCGCTGAGAATACTCGGATTGAGCGGGCAGCTGCTGAACTGAGTGAAAGTTTGTCGCGTTTTCACGGGTGTGAACTTTCAGTCAAGCTGGCCGGCAGCACAGAGATCCGCGCGCGGCTGGGACCCAGCGCTGAAGATTACTTTTGCCTGGAAACAGACCTCTCCCAATGGGTTATTCGATATCAAGCCGTCGAATCCATTGCCTTGCCTGCCGCCACTAGACCAGCTGCTGCAAGAAGTACACAAGGTAGGGCAATTCGATTTTCGGCGGTTATCCGCGGAATGCTGAGGGACAGGTCCCTCTGCCAAATCTACGGAATTAATGGACTACCGATTGCGGAAGGAACTCTGGACCAAGCTGCCAAGGATTTTTTGGTCATTTCAACGCACCAGCGTGATGAGTATGTGCGTTCCAGCGAGCCGTCGGCGCAGCGGATGATTCCGCTGGGATCCATAGGCTGGGTCGTCGCGACGACGCTAAATTAATCCACACCTAGTAAACGGGTCTTTTCTACCGGAGTAACTTGTCGTAGGCTCACCACCCATAAGCACATTTCCCGGTGGAAGGATGGGCCTCGATGAGTGAGCAAGGCGTCCAAGGGGCAGCAACGGCAAAAGCTGCGAGAATCAGGCGTCCAGGATGGAAGGATCCACGTTTGGCGCTGGGCACGGTCCTCGTTGTCGCATCAGTGGCCGGAACCATGTACCTCGTCGGCGAAATGCATGAAACAACCACCGTTTATGTGGCCCGCTCCAACATCACCCTCGGCGAGCAGCTCACGTCGGAGAACATGAAAACTCAAGAGGTTCAGCTCGGCGAGACGGCCAGTCGATACCTCCACCCGGAATCAGGCTTGGATGAGCTGGCACGAGCCAACACCTTCATCAGCGCAGGAGAATTGATCCCGGTAACCTCGGTGACGCATAGCGAACTTGGATCGCGTCGACCCATCAATATCGAACTGCCAGCGGACCTAACTTCATCCATCGGACCGGGAAGCTTCGTTGACGTATGGATCGCTAAACGTGAATCAGGCGGAAACGCATACGGTGTTCCGGAAAAGCTCTCTTCGATGGTCGAGGTCGCAGCGCGTGTAGAAAGTGGAGGCGGACTAGTCAACCGGCAAGGCACCAATCTTGAACTGCTAGTGGAGCCGAACCAGCTGGAACCACTGTTGCAAGCACTGGCAAATGATTCCCGGATTATCGTGATTTACAACCCTGCTGGAGCTGAATAATGAGTATCTCCGTAGTCCTGTTGGATGAACAGGAATCCATGGTTCGCCAAATTGAGAGCTATCAAGGCGAACTGATCGTCACCAGAGTCTGTTCCGAAATCGCAGAAGCGGTTGCAGCCTGTCTAACGGCTGGCGCGGAAGTGCTTCTGATCGCCGATGCTCAACAAGTTCCACTCATGGAACAGGTTGATGAACTGTTGAGTCAGGGCACTGCAGTTGTATATTTGCTCGATGGCTCGGCTGCTATCAGTCCGATGCCCGAGGTGCTGCAGCTTCCGGCCGATATCGCCATGTCTGACTTGGAACAACGAATCACGGCAACCGTTCGATCCCTGAAACTGCCAGAAGGGAACCCGGAAAAGGCTGATCGTGAGACGGCAGATCTCGAATCAAGGGACAAGGGGAGGATAGTTTCCTTCTGGAGTGCTCCGGGGTCTCCAGGACGCAGCACAGTTGCTCTGAACTTTGCCGTCGAGGCGGCGGCCGCAGGCAGATCCGTTGTCTTGCTGGATGCCGACACGTACGCTGCGTCGATCTCTATTCAACTTGGCCTGATGGATGAGTCAGCGTCCGTAGCGCAAATTTGTCGCATCATGGATTCCGGAAGCGCCGACATTAGCCGCCTTAACGCAGCGTGCTCGCTAGTCCAAGTAGGGGACACAACCATCCGGGTGGGCACCGGGATTCCCCGATCGAGCCGTTGGCCAGAAGTCAGGCCGTCCGCACTGCGTCGAGCGACTCTGGCGTTCAAGGACCATTACGATTTGGTTGTCTTGGACGTCGCACCGCATATCGCATTGGATGAGCAGTTAAGCTTTGACACCCAAGCACCGCAACGCAATGCCGTGACGGTTGAGATGCTGCGCTGCTCGGATGATATTTTCATGGTGGTGCAATCAGATAGCGTCGGCATTCCACGAGCCCTTCGAGCTATCGATGAACTTGAAGAATCCCATGCTGATCTACAACCGAAAATCATCTTCAACAGAGTCAGCGTTTCCCGTAGCGGAAGAAGCCCGAAGCGCAGACTTATCGAAGCTTGGGATCGCTTTGGTCCGATGCACGACGTCGTTGGCTTTCTGCCTAATGACAGCGCGGTATGCAGTGCGTCAGTGTTAGCAGGGAGCCCTTTACTCGAGATAGCTCCCAGAAGTTCATTGCGTATGGAAATACGTTCCTTGGCCGGCATAAAATCTTCGAATCTACCCAAGAAACGGGTTAGTCGTCGTTTTAGCAAGTCGGCATGAACTGAAGGCGTAAAAAACGGGTAGGGTTGACTAGACTAGTGACCCGCAACGGCGCGGGTCCATCGAACTTTGTTCTTGGAGGCGTTCAGTTGAACTCGTCGGAATCCAGCATGTCAGAATCATTCATGGATGCGACTCTCACCCCAAAATTGGTGAGCGAGTACTATAGCCAAATTGCGACTGAGGACGTGGCGGCCTACCGGCCAGACGAACTCGAGTCCCGCGTGGCTGCACACCTAGAAATCGGCTACGAACGCGAAGCGGAAAGCCCCAACGTCGCGATTACGCGAAACAACGGAATCTCGGTGGTGCACATTGTCACCGATGACATGCCGTTTTTGGTTGACTCAGTCACCGCTGCATTGGTGCGGCTTAATTCACCGATCCAGCTGGTAGTGCACCCAACGTTCGTGGTTTCACGCAAAGCCGAGACGGGCGAGATCGTGAAGATCAACCACGCCGGTCTGCAGCACGTGGCAAGCGGCGACACCGCGGCCCTGTCGGATCTGAGCACGCTCATTTCCGCAGGAACCGAAACTCACGTTGAATCGTGGATTTCCGTTGAGCTTGCACGCGAGCTAAGCGACGAACAGGCGGAGGAATTCGTAGAGCGCCTGTACAGTGTCCTGGGCGATGTGCGCATTGCCGTCAAGGACTGGCCGTCAATGCTCGACCGCGCCAAGGACATCGCACGCACCTTGCCACAGACCGCGCATGCAGAGCAGATTGCCGAGCTTCCCCAAGCTGCGGAATTGCTGGACTGGATGGCGGACGGACAATTCACCTTCCTTGGCTACCGAGAATATGATCTGGAATCCGTCAATGGCGAAGATGTCCTGGTAGCACGCGCCGGCAGCGGCCTGGGACTCATGCGCGACTTGGAAACGCAGGGGCCACAGCACCTGACCAAGCGCGGTCGCATTACCGCTCGCGACAAGAGCGCACTGATCATCACCAAGGCCAACGCCCGCTCAACGGTGCACCGTGGCGTGTACTTGGACTACGTCGGCGTGAAGAGCTTTGACGCTAATGGCGAGGTAAACGGCGAGCGTCGTTTCATCGGCCTGTTCTCGTCAAGCGTCTACACCTCGAGCGTCAAGACCGTACCTGTGGTCCGCGAAAAGGTCCAAGCCGTGTTGAAAAACACCGGATTTGCCGCGAACTCCCACTCGGGCAAAGACATCACGACGATTCTGGAAACCTACCCTCGTGATGAGATGTTCCAGATTTCCGTCGACGATCTGACCCAGGCCGCCTTGGGCATCCTGCGCCTGCAGGAACGCCGGCGAACCTCCGTGTTCCTGCGCATCGACGACTACGGCCGCTTCGTGACGGCGATGGTGTTCTTGCCGCGAGATCGTTTCTCGACGGATGTCCGACTGCGCGTCGAAAAGGAACTCAAGGACAGCTTCGTCGCGGAATCCATTGAGTATGAAGCTCAGCTTGGTGCCGGCGCACTGGTGCGCTTGTTCTACCGCCTGCGCCTGCAGCGCGATGGACAGCTTCCTGCAGTGGATCACGCCGCGCTGGAAGAGCGCATTGCCAAGGCAGTTCGCTCGTGGTCGGACGCCATCGTCGATACCGCGCGAGCAAGCCTGGAACTAGGCGACGCCAACACCCTTTCGAACGCGTGGTCCGAAGCTTTCCCGGCCTCGTACAAAGTTCAGTTCGAAATTGAAGATGCGCTCAAAGACATCAACCTGCTCTCCAGCCTGAATGACTCTGCTGACAGCGGCCCGATCGTATCCTTCTACGACCCAACCCCGGTTGACGCAGATTCGCCGGTGTCCAAGCGCATGAAGATCTTCGTGACTCAGCCGCTGCTTCTGTCACGTATTTTGCCGGTCTTGCAGGATCTCGGTCTTCAGGTCGTCGACGAGCGTCCCTACCAGCTGAACCCGGAGGGCGTCGGACAGCGCTACATTTATGACATGGGCCTGAAATTCGACCAGGAGATCGAATTCAGCCACATCGAAAGCAAGCTGGCTGAAGCCTACTGCGCCGTCGTACGCAATGAGGCGGAATCCGATAGCCTCAACGCCTTGGTGCTGCGCGAAGGCCTTTCCTGGCAGCAGGTAGCCATGCTTCGTGCCTACGCCCACTATCTACTGCAGCTCGGGGTGCCGAACTCGACCGGCTTCATCGCCAACACCTTGGTCGGCAACGCCTCGGTCACCCACAGCATCGTCGAGCTGTTCCAAGCGACCTTCGATCCTGCACTCAGCGCTGAAGCATCTGAGGCTGCCCGTGAACAGGCAAAAACGAAGATCACCGAGGCCTTGGAAGCTGTTCCAACTCTGGACGCAGATACGCTGCTTCGCCGTTTCGTGAAGGTCATCGAAGCCACCAAGCGCACCAATTACTTCACCGGCCACCAGGCTTTGGCCTTCAAGCTTGCGCCCGAGGAGATCGACTTCGCGCCGTTCCCGCGCCCCAAGCACGAGCTTTGGGTCTATTCGCCTCGTGTTGAAGGAACCCACTTCCGTTTCGGCGCCGTGGCCCGAGGCGGGCTGCGTTGGTCGGACCGCCGAGAAGATTTCCGCACCGAAGTCCTGGGCCTGGTGAAAGCCCAGATGGTCAAGAACTCCGTGATCGTTCCTACCGGTGCCAAGGGCGGCTTCTACGCCAAGCAGCTTCCGAACCCGGCACAAGATCGCGCTGCCTGGATGGAAGAAGGCAAGGGAGCCTACAAGGTCTTCATCCGCACGCTCTTGCAGCTCACGGACAATATGGTCACGGACGGAACCGGCGAGCACATTGTTCCCCCTGAAAACATCGTTCGCCGTGACGGTGATGACTCGTACCTAGTTGTTGCCGCCGATAAGGGCACCGCCAGCTTCTCCGATATCGCCAACTCGCTCTCTGCGGAAAAGGGCCATTGGCTGGGCGACGCCTTTGCCTCTGGCGGCTCCGTGGGCTATGACCATAAGGGCATGGGCATTACAGCCCGCGGTGCCTGGGAGTCCGTGAAGCGCCACTTCTTCCAGCTGGGTATCGACACCCAGCGCGACGAGTTCACCGCGGTAGGCGTTGGCGACATGTCTGGCGACGTGTTTGGCAACGGCTTGCGTCGTACTCCAACGGTCAAGCTCGTGGCTGCCTTCGATCACCGCGATATCTTCCTTGATCCGAATCCTGATGCCCAAGTCGGGTTTGACGAGCGCCAACGCCTCTATGACCTGCCTCGCTCCAGCTGGGCCGACTACAACAAGGACCTGATCTCGGCCGGCGGTGGCGTGTACTCACGCAGCCTGAAGTCGATTCCAATCAGCGCCGAGATTCGTGCCGTGCTGGGATTGGCGGAGAACACCGCCAAGATGAGCCCCAATGAATTGCTGAAGGCGATCTTGTCGGCTCCGGTTGACCTCCTGTACAACGGCGGCATCGGAACGTACGTCAAGGCCTCCAGCGAAACTCATGGCCAGGTAGGCGACCGCGCGAACGATGCGATCCGCATCGACGGGCAGGATTTGCGCGCCAAGGTGGTTGGCGAGGGCGGTAACCTCGGCATGACCCAGCTGGGCCGTATCGAAGCTGCGCGCCGTGGCGTCCTGTTGAACACCGACGCCATCGACAACTCGGCCGGTGTGGACACCTCGGACCGCGAGGTCAACATCAAGATCTTCGTGGACCGCCAGATTGCCGCTGGCAATCTCACCGCCGATGAGCGCACTGATTTCCTGCTGTCGATGACCGACAATGTGGGAGATCTGGTTCTGAAAACCAACTTTGAGCAGAACATACTCTTGCTCAATGAAAAGCATGCCGCGCTGACGTGGGCTCCTGCCTACGAGCGTCTGATGCAATGGCTGGAAAGCGCAGCGGATCTGAACCGCGAGCTCGAATTCCTGCCAAGCACCGCGGCGCTGGAGGAACGCCGCTCCTCAGGTGGATCGATGACAACGCCGGAACTGTCGGTGTTGGCTGCCTACTCCAAGATCCAATTAGCCAATGCCCTGGCAGAATCAGATTTGGCCGACGATCCGTACTTTGCTGAAACCCTGCGCCGCTACTTCCCTGAGAAGCTCGTGGAACGCTTTGGCGATCAGTTGGAGAGCCACCCGCTGCGCAAGGAAATCATCGCAACGGTGATCGCCAACGACATTGTGAACGTCGGAGGCATTACCTATGTCTTCCGCGCAATGGAAGAGACCGGCGCCAGCGAGGTCCAGATTGCCAAGGTCTTCTGCGCGTTGCGTGAGGTGTACGGCTTCGATCGACAGTTCGATGCAATCAACGCCCAGCCAGCCGGAACGAGCCTGAAGCACTGGGGTCGCCAGCACCACGACATGCGTCGACTGCTGGATCGGGCCACGCGCTGGTTCATTAACCGTGTTGATGAGACCCTGCTGGTCACCGAGGCCGTAACCCGGTTCCAGAACACCGTGACCGAGCTGCGCAAGGCATTGCCATCGATCCTTCGAGGCAACGACCTGGTGCGCTTCAACGAATGGCGCGACGAAGCCCTGGGCTTCGGCATTCCGGAGTTGCGTGCCAGCATGTGGGCTACTCAGTTCGAGTCCTATGCGTTGCTGGATATTGCAGAGTATGTGCACCGTGCTTCGGTTGCCCCGGTCCAGGTCGCCGAGACGTACTTCGTGCTCTACGATCTGTTCGGCGTCGACAGCCTTCTGAACCGGATCACCATGTTGCCGCGTTCGGACCGCTGGCAGGCACTGGCTCGCGCGGCAATGCGCGATGACCTGTACACCACCATCATGGATCTGACCGGTAACATCTTGGATGCTCATGGCGACATTGCGGATCCTGCAGAGCGTGTTGCTGCGTGGGAAGAGGCAAACGCGGCTAACCTTGATCGTGCGAAGACTATGTTCGAGGAAGTAAACAGCCTCGAACGCGACGACATGGCTTCACTGTCCGTGGCACTTCGCCTGTTGCGTTCCATCGTAAGAAGGTAAACACCGCCAATGGCCCTCATCACCGAAGAATTACGTCAACGTGCCGCACTAGCACCCGGTGATGAGGACTGGCTCCATCTCCTGGTGGGGGACTGGCAGTTGGTCTCGGACCTTGCGTTCTCAGACCTCGTACTGTGGTTCCCCACTGGAGATGGTTCATATATCGCCTTGGCCCATGTTCGCCCTTCCACATCCCATACCGCGTTCCATAGCGATTTCGTGGGAGAGCGAATCCGCAAGGATCTTCGCATCATGGTTGACCGGGCGTGGGAAAGCTTGCAGGTCCAGCGTTCCGCCGAGCAAGCGGGCAACGACATCATCATGGGCCTCACCACTGTCCAGGCGATCCCGCTGGTCCGTAAAAACCGCCCGGTTGCCGTGATCACCTCGCATTTCGACCCAAATCAGTCTCGCACCCCGTCCAATTTGGAATTGGTCTACCGGCAGAGCGCGGACGATCTGCTGCAAATGGGAACTCAGGGTCTATGGCCAGAGTTCTCCAGCCCAACAGGTTCCCGTCGAGGAGCTCCACGTGTGGGGGATGGATTCATACGCTTGAACGTCGACGGTGCCGTGGAATTCGCCAGTCCCAACGCGGTTTCAGGATTCCGCCGGCTTGGAGCAGCTGATGTGCTCCAAGGCCAGCCCTTGGCCGACCTCACCATGGCCCTTGTTAGCGACCGGCGTGTGGTGGATGAGACGCTTCCCCTGGTGCTTCAGGGCAAGATGCCGTGGCGTACCGAAGTGGAACACCGCGGTGTGACCTTGTCGCTGCGAGCGATCCCTTTGCGCAACAAATCCAAACGCTGGGGTGCCTTGGTGCTCTGCCGCGATGTGACCGAACTCCGTCGGCGAGAAAAAGAACTCGTCACCAAGGATGCCACGATTCGAGAGATCCACCATCGGGTCAAGAACAACTTGCAGACTGTCGCGGCATTGCTGCGCATGCAGTCGCGCCGTATGAAGTCCGAAGATGGCAAGCAGGGCCTTGAACAGGCGATGCGCCGCGTCTCGACCATCGCCTCGGTCCACGATTTCCTGTCCAAGGGATTGAACGAGACAGTGAAGTTTGACGACCTGATGGATCGCCAATTCCGGCTCATCGTGGAAATCGCTTCGCCAGAACAGCGTGTATCAACACGACGCGAAGGCGAATTCGGCATGCTCGATGCCGATTTGGCTACGCCATTGTCGCTGGTCATTAATGAGCTGGTGACCAATGCGGTTGAGCATGGGCTGGCGCAACGTGACGGTGAGGTATCGTTGCTGGCCGAACGCTATCTCGGTGCGGATCGGACTGATTGGTTGCGAGTGGTCATCGAAGATGATGGGCACGGCTTGCCTGCAGAGCCGCGCCGCGAAGGGCTGGGCCTGCAGATTGTCCGTACGCTCGTCACGAGCGAGCTCTCTGGCGAAATCCGTTGGGACGCGGGGGAGAGCGGTGGCACCAGGGTTGTCATCGACATGCCATTGGACCTTGAACGTCGAAACTCGTGACTTGTTCACAACGTACTTAAAATGACTAAAGGCGGGGTCAGCACCTAGGTGCTAACCCCGCCTTCACTGCGTTGTCTTAGCGGAAGTTCTTCATGTGTGCCTTGATGCTGGCAACATATCGCTTGGTATCTTCGTACATGCCGTTCTTGTTGACGCCAGCAAGACCCTGGTAGTACGCCGCAATGGCGGTATCCAGGTCATCGGTGTTGTCCAAGTTGTAGGCAATAACTGCGACACCAGCGGTGACGTTGTCCCGAGGGTTCAAGACGTTGAGGTCCTGGCCGATTCGGGAAGCAATCCAGTCGCTTGTGCTAGGAAGTACCTGCATGACACCCACAGCATTGGCAGGTGATACTGCACGCATGTTGAATCCGGATTCCTGGTATGCGTGTGCCATGGCCAAAGCAGGATCTACACCCATGCTCCGGGCGGTGGAACGGATAAGGGCCTGCATTTCGGAACGGCTTGGGACATCAACCGAGTCCAGGTAATCCTTGTTCGCATTGGCATCGCGAACAACATGATCAGCGTAGGTGCGGCCTTCGAAGGTGTTACCGATTTTTTCCTTCTTGGTCTCACCAGTCGGAGCTACTGAGGAACCTGAAACCTTGAGCTTGGCACCAATCTTCAAAGGCGTGCTAGCGCTGAACTCAGGGTTCAGATCCAACAGGGACTTCAAGGACATGCCGTGCTTTACTGCGATGCCACCGAGCGTATCGCCTGACTTGACAGTGTAAGTCGAGGTCGTAGTCTTGGGCTTGCTTGGGGCCTGCGGCTTAGACGTCGAAGATCCGCCTGACACCTTGATCTTGTCTCCAGGGTAAATACGCTTGCTCGAGGAGATGTTGTTGATCTTGAGCAACTCCGAGAGGCCCATTTGGTGCTTGGCCGCAATCCCACTGAGCGTATCGCCCGACTTGACGGTGTAGCTAGAAGTGTTCGACGAGGACTTCTTGTCAGAAGCATTGGACTCGTTCTTCGAAGCTGACCCGTTGATCTTGAGCTTGTCACCAGGGTAAATGACCTTGCTTGCCGAGATGTTGTTCTTGCTCAGCAAGGAGGACAGGCTCATATTGTGCTTGACCGCGATGCTACCTAGCGTGTCGCCTGACTTGACAGTATAGGTCGCGGACCCCGACGAGGAGCCCTTGCTCTTGGTATGTGAGCTTGGCGACTTGGTATCTGAGCTGGAGCCGTTGACCTTGAGCTTGTTGCCAGGGTAGATGACCTTTCTTGCCGAGATGTCGTTCTTGCTCAGCAGCGAAGACAAGCTCATATTGTGCTTGCTGGCGATTGCACTGAGCGTATCGCCGTTCTTCACCGTATAGGTCGTCGTTCCTGAGGAGCCGCCCTTGGTCGTCTTGGAGCTCGACGAATTGCCGGAGACCTTGAGGGTCTTGCCCGCAATGATCACGTCGCTCTTGAGCCCGTTGAGCTTCTTCAGCTCGGAGACAGAAGTGTGGTATTCGACAGCGATGCTCGACAAAGTCGCGCCAGCAGGAATCCTGAATTCCTTGACATCGCGCTTGGCGGGCAAGCCGAGGGTTGAGACCCGTGATGCGATCAAATGAGCTTTGATCTGGTCTTCGGCGACCTTGATTGATTCTGGGGTGACCGCCTTAGCCAGGCTGCCTGAGGTCTTGGGGAGGGATACGGGGGCTGCCTGCGCGGCAGGTGCCAACGCGAGGCTACCAATGACCGCGGCTGGGATGGCCGCGCCTGCTACTACGCCTAACGCATGCTTCGAGACATGTTTGGATTCGTGGGGCATGGAGTCGATCCTCATATATACGGTGAAAATAACGGGCATTGCGTCACAGGTAACACCAGAGGCTTACGTTCCTAATGTTGTCTGTGATGCAATTGTTATCAAAGTGATACAAGGAAATTTACACTACTCATGTGGCGCATGGAAACTGCTGAGGTGAGTTTTCCCAAAGTTTCTGCGGAGTTTCCGAATTTGTGGGAACCTTGATGGGTGAAGGAAATCGTAGAACTAGTCGGCCAGTGGCTGACCCTGCCAGATTTGGCAGAAGAATTAGATGTAGACATTCGCCGCGTGCACCGCTTGCTGGACGAGCGTGCAATTATCTCGGTGCGAATCGGTGAACGGAACATCCGTTCCATCCCAGCTGATTTTCTCCAGGACGGCTCGGTGGTAGAGAGCCTAAAGGGAACTCTTTCGGTTCTATTGGACGCTGGTTATTCCGACGAAGAGTCAATTTCGTGGCTGTTCACGGACGATGACTCGCTGCCGGGTACGCCGATGAATGCCCTGCGCTCCGGACGTAAAACTGAAATTAGAAGGAGGGCGCAGGCGCTGGCCTGGTAGCTCTTTTCTTCGCGGAGTTTTGCTTGAAAAACAACGAATGGGTCTCAACCTAGCCCCGAGTGATCAGGGGGGTTGAGACCCGTTGTTATATGCCGGTGATTATTGCGTCTATTTTATGCGCTTGGTGACGGCGTCGCTTAGTTGTTGGAGCCCGGCACGAGCCTGCGAGTCGATTGGCAATTTTTCGAGTGCTTGACGCGATTGTTCAGTTAGTTCGCTAATGCTGTTCTCAGTTGCTTCGAGGGCCCCGCTATCGCGAAGTATGCTGCTGAGCTGTTCTACTTCCTGTACTGACATATCTGCAGCACCGAGACGCGACTGAATGAAGCTGCGCTCTTCCAGGGTGGAAAGCAGCAGGGCATGGGCGATGAGCTCGGTTCGCTTACCTTCCAATAGGTCTCCACCGGTTGGCTTGCCGGTAACGTCTGCGTCACCAAATACCCCTAGAACATCGTCGCGAAGCTGGAAGGCTTCACCGAGGGGCAAAGCGAAGGCTGAATAGCTGTTCATGAGCTCGGCGTCAGCTCCGGCTAATGCGCCTCCTAGCAAAAACGGATTTTCCGTGGAGTACTTTGCTGACTTGAACCTTACGATGGTGCGCGCGCGCTTCACCGCTTCACGAGGATCATAGGCTGGGCCTGCTGATTCCTCGAGAACGTCCAGATATTGACCGGCCATTACTTGAGTTCGCATCTGGTTGAAGATGACGCGCGCCTCTTTAGGGAGATGGTCGATTTCGGAGAATGCTTCTTCGCTCAACGACAGGCAAAGATCCCCGGTCAGAATGGCGCTCGCACTGCCGTATGCCGCAGCGCTTCCCGCTAATCCCAATTTTTGATGTTGCGCTTCGAATCGCTTGTGCACGCTAGGTTGCCCGCGGCGCGTATCCGAATTGTCGATGATGTCATCGTGTATCAGCGCAGCCGCCTGGAATAGTTCCAAAGCAACACCGAGGCGGACAATGTCGGTTGAATCCTTGTTCCCGCCAGCTCCTAGATATCCCCAGAAAGCAAAGAGCGGACGCAAACGCTTTCCGCCCTTGGTGAGCGAGCTGATGGCGTTGACGATTTCGACTGCACTGGAAGTAATGTGGCTAACTTCAACACTTTTCGTGGCCAAGAATTCTTCTAGCAACCGTGCAACTTCAACGGTGTACGTTTGGCTCAGCTCCAAGGCTTTGGCCTCGACGGATGGCAAAGAATCAGGCAGCGACATGCAAAATCATTTCTTCGGGTAAGTGCGACTGGTTAGACACAACTCTACCGGTGATTGATTGGGATCGCGCTTCGCAGGTCCTCAAATGCAACTAGGGTGTAATCCGAACATATATTCGAGTATGGTGGAGTTGTTCGTTGTATTAGGGACAGGGAGGCATAGATGGTGCATCGCGCGGTATTGCATGTCGATATGGATGCCTTTTTCGTTTCGGTGGAACTGCGCAATCGTCCCGAATTGGTCGGCAAGCCAGTCATCGTCGGATTCCCCGAAGGGCGAAGCGTTGTGCTCTCCGCCTCGTATGACTGCCGTGCCAGGGGAATCCACTCTGCGATGCCAATGAGCCAGGCTATTCCACTTATGCCAGAGGCGACAATAATTGAACCGAGTCACCACTTGTATGCTCAGGCTTCTGGGGAAATCATGGCCTACTTCCGCACGCTGACGCCCTTGGTCGAGCAAGTCAGCGTTGATGAAGCATTTTTGGATGTCACTGGAAGCATGCGCATGCTCGGCGGCCCCATGGAAATAGGTCGGACCATTCGAGAGCACATACGGAAAAACATGGGTTTGCCAGCGAGCGTGGGCATCGCCAAGAACAAATTCATCGCAAAGCTTGCATCCACTTATGCCAAACCTGATGGCATGGCCGTAATCGCACCAGAACGCACAGAGGAGTTCCTCGAGGATCTTCCGGTGTCCAAAATGTGGGGTGTAGGAAAGCGCACCGGGCAGCAATTGCACGCACTGGGTATCGAGACCGTCGGGCAGCTGTCACGCGAGCCCGAAGAACGATTGATTGACCGGATGGGGGAGCATGGTCGATCCTTGCATCGACTTGCCAACGGGATCGATGAACGTCCAGTGGAGGTAACCCGTGACGAAAAGAGCATCTCAGCTGAACACACGTTCGCCGTTGACATCTCTGAAGTGCGGTTGCTGGAAGATGAACTGATGCGCCAGAGCCACCGTGTGGCCAAGCGTTTGAGGGATCATGGCAAGGCGGCTGGTGGCGTCGGGCTGAAAATAAAATATCGTGATTTCACTGGTCTGACGCGTTCAAGGGCGCTCGGAGCCGCGACGGACTCCTCGGCAACCGTGGGCGAGGCAGCCATGCTGCTCTTGACGAAGTTGTTGCCGCTATCCCAGCCCGTGCGATTGATTGGTGTTCGCGCTGAGCGGCTCGAGGATTCCGCCGCTGGACTGCAGCTGAGTCTTGATCCAAAGGATGAGAAGGTGAGGGATGCTGAACGGGTGGCTGACCTCATTGGACAGAAGTTCCCGCAATCGTTGGTGACTCCGGCACGTTTTTTGCGACCGAGGGAGTAAAGGTATTCTGTGAGCCAGGTGAGTATATGAGACCAGTGGTGAAGATCAACTGGCAAGTTGGCCGTAAAAGAGACTATCCTAGTAGTAAGGCTCATAAGAATCGGGGAACTTTTTCCCTTGACTCGGCGTTGAACCTAAGGACGGTAAACGACCGTTGAGTTTGCCTTTGGAAGGAGAAGACGATGCCGCTATCGGAACACGAGCAGCGTTTGTTGGAGCAGCTTGAAAAGCAGTTGCATGAAGACCGTCGCTTCGCCTCTAGTATGAAGGGGCCTGCAAACGTAGGGCGCCTTTCTACGCGAAACATTGCGCTGGGCATTCTTCTGGTCATCATTGGCCTGGCCGGTCTGATTTTTGGTATCTCGCAGCACATCATCATCCTCGGGGTTGTTGGTTTCGCTGTTATGTTTGGCGGCGTGCTGTTGGCGCTGACCAAATCAGCCTCAGGAAAAGTCGGTCGCGCAGGCGGTAATGGAGCGAAGTCTGCTGCGAAGAGCAATTCACAGTTCATGTCTAGCCTTGAAGAACGATGGAATCAGCGTAAACGGGATCAGTCCGACAGCTGATACGCGTACATATAGACATTGAGGTGTAGCCCAAGGGTTACACCTCTTTTTACTTTAAAGCCTGTCTTTGATTAGAACCTCCAGTCGCAATGGCCACCTATCTCGCCTCTGAGAGCCGACGGCATTGAAACAGGCGCAGGATTGGTCTCGCCGTGCCCCTGGGCCAGGTGTTCTCGCCAGTGGCGGCCACGGACCGCGACACGCCTCAATCCGGGAATTCGGATTCTCTGGAGATTCCAAGATTCAGTTTTCAGCGGCGTTGCGAACCGTGCCCCACTTTCCTCCCCGAGGCCCTCCACTTCCCACCACGGGCCGTAGATTTGCCTAGATTCCGCAGGGTTTGCAGGAAAAATCTATGAAGCGAAGACCGTATCGGAGTGTGATCTCCATTTTCGCTCCACCGGAAGTTGGTGCAAGAAACCGCTAAATTTAGCCAATTTTTAACTCCAGACTCTCGCGAAAACAGCAAAATCGCATTGACAGTGGGGGGTTGTGGAGTAAAGTGGAGGCAAGTAGAGAAGAGTGGGGGTTCCGGCCACTTCGCGGAAAGGCGGTGTGCATGTTCCTGGGAACGTACACGCCGAAACTTGACGAGAAGGGCCGACTGATTCTTCCTGCTAAATATCGTGATGAGTTGTCCTACGGGCTGGTGCTTACTCGTGGTCAGGAACGTTGCATATACGTTTTTAGCCAGCGGGAGTTCGAGAAGCAGCACGAACAACTAGCGCAGGCATCTTTGACCTCACGACGAGCACGCGACTACGCACGTGTGTTCCTCTCTGGGGCCTCTGATGAAGTTCCGGACAAGCAGGGACGCGTCACGATTCCGCAAGTGCTTCGCACTTACGGCGGCCTTGACCGTGAAGTGACAGTTATTGGTGCGGGCAACCGCATTGAAATCTGGGACACGCAGGCTTGGCAGCAGTATTTGGACGAACAGGAAGATGTTTTCTCCGATACTGATGAGGACTGAGGCCGCCAGGCCAAGGTTCAATCCAGCAACAGTTGATGTTGGGATGAGATCTCCAGCCACCTAGCGGGGCAAATCATCTGGCTTCACTTCCCCGGAGCCAGAAGGTGGACCACCACTTGGTTGGAGGGGGATCTGATCTCAACAACAGATCGAACAGCGAAAGGGGGCGCAGTGCCAAATCAGGATTCCCAGCGACCAGCATCCGAACGCCATGTTCCAGTACTTCTGGACCGTTGCGTCAATCTCCTCGCACCAGGTATTCAGCGTGCAAATGCTGAAGGCCGTAGGGCAATCGTTGTGGACTGCACCCTTGGAATGGGCGGACACTCGGAAGCAATTCTGAAACGATTCGACAACCTCCACCTCGTTGGTCTCGACCGTGACGAGCAAGCTCACGAGCTGGCCGGCGCTCGGCTGAAGCCCTTTGAGGATCGCATCGATCTCGTCCACGCCGTATATGACGAAATTGCCGACGTCGTCGACGATCTGGGTTTTCCCGGTGTCGACGGGGTGCTTTTTGACCTCGGCGTTTCATCGCTCCAGCTTGATGAGCGCGAACGTGGTTTCGCCTACTCCTATGACGCTCCGCTGGATATGCGCATGGACACCTCGGTAGGGCCAACCGCCGAGGATCTGGTTAATGACTTGGAGCGCGACGAGTTGCTGCGAATCATTCGCCAGTGGGGTGAAGAGAAATTCGCGGGTCGGATCTCAACAGCCATCGTTGAAGCACGCGCAAAATCGCGGATTACGACGACGGCGGAACTTGTCGAGATTATTCGGAATGTGGTTCCTGCCGCCGCCGCCAGAAATGGCGGACATCCAGCCAAGCGGACCTTCCAGGCCCTGCGCATCGCAGTTAATGAGGAACTCGACGTGCTGGAGCGCGCAATTCCTGCGGCGATGGGCGCTTTGAATGTCGGCGGCCGAGTCGTCGTGATGAGCTACCACTCCCTTGAAGACAAGATCACCAAGAGGCACTTTGTGCAGGGTGCAACCTCTTCTGCTCCTCCAGGGTTCCCGGTGGAGCTGGAAGAACATAAGGCCGAATACAAGGTCCTGACCAAGGGCACCGAAAAGCCAAGCGACCAGGAAATTGCGGAAAATTCCCGTGCAGCCTCAGCTCGTTTGCGAGCTGTGGAGCGAGTGTTGAAGAGGAGCTAGGATGAGCCAACGAGCCCCGCGTCGCGTGCAGAAAATTGCAGCCGTGAACAACCAGCCAGTTGTCGAAGGCAGCGCTGCACGAGCCTTGCGCCCAGAGCCCGTGCTTGCCAGCCAATTGCCTAAAGGCGAGTCTCGTCAGCGAGTGACCCTTTCCTTGGTGCCTCGAATCAAGGAATCGAACCGTCGCTCTATGGTTACGATGTCCGCGATTCTCGTACTGCTGGCCTTCAGCGTCATTGTCACCCTGGTGCTGCTCAACACCTCCGTTGCCCAGCGACAGTACGACATTGTTTCGCTGCGCAACCAGGAGCGCGCGCTGTCCCAAGAGAACCAGGCCCTGCTCAAGGAAGCCCAGTCACTGGCTGCACCGCAGGCTTTGGCGGCAAAGGCCAAGGACCTTGGACTGGTTTCGCCAGGGGCTCCCGGTCTGATCAGCCTCTCAGAAGGCAAGGTAACCCAGGAAGCCGAAGATGCCGTCAAGGCCAAGGGCAATAAGCAGGAATATGGAACCCTGCCATTGCCTGGCGCCAGTGTCAGCGAAGGCGAGGGGACCCAGGCGGAGGCTGAATCCAAAAAATCCTCGACGCCAAAGACCACTGTGGGCAAGACCTCAACAGAAGCAGAGAAGAAGACCGAGTCTGCACAAGACTCCAAGGAAGCCGAAGTGAAGACCGAAAAGCGCGATCGGGAGGTCGCTGAGGATGGTCGCCCGGTCTTCCAGGATGCAGAACTCAATGGCGGCACGATCCCGGCGCCAAGCATCAAATCCCCAGCAAAGTAGCGAGATCTTTCTAAGCTGGAACAGAGCTAGCTGATACTGCTGGAATCCACGCTGAGGGAAAGTTAGGTTCATTGTGAGTTCGACGGCAATCGATACTGCGAAAAAGCGGATGCGCTTCGTACTGATCCTCTCGGTGACCCTGCTGGTGATCATTCTCGCCCGGCTCGTCTGGGTCCAGGGAATCAACGCCGCCACGGTTGCCAACGCGGCCCAGCAGAACCGCGAACGCGAAGAGGTCATTGCGCCCATGCGCGGTTCCATCGAAGACCGCAATGGAACCACCCTCGCCGTTTCCGTCGACCGCTATGACCTCGTCATCGATCAGCGCGAACAGAATGAGGATATTCGCCGCGCCAAACGCGACGGCTCCAACGGGCACGAACGCATCAGCTGGGACCAGGCCATCCAGGAATTGGCCAAGGCGCTCGATCAGGATCCTGAGGAACTGGCAAAGAAAGTTCGCCCGCAAGGGGACGCCAAGCCCAAGGGGTACGTGGTGCTCGCCAAGAGCGTCACCCCGGAAGTTCGCAACGAAGTCCGTGAAATCGGAATCCCTCGCCTCTCATCGTTGTTGCGCAGCGAACGCCAGTACCCGCAGGGCGTTATCGCCGGCCCGCTGCTCGGCTTTGTGCGCAACTCGGAGGACCAGACATCCGTGGTCGGTGCCGAGGGGCTCGAACTGAGCCAGGAAGACCACCTCGCTGGCACCGCGGGCAGCCGCAAATACGAAATCAGCGCCGACGGTGTGCGTATTCCGGTCACCGAGGTTGAAGAAACTCCAGCGGTCAATGGACAAGACGTCATCCTGACCATCGACTCGGACATCAACTACGTGGCCCAGCGCGCAGCTGAAAAGAAGCAGGCGCAGTTCAACGCCGAGTGGGTGTCCGTGATCGCCATCGAGGTCAAGACGGGCAAGATCCTGGCCATTGGCGATTCTGCAGAACTGGATCCCAACGACCCCGGTGCCACCGCTCCGGAGTTCCGGCGCTCAACGTCGATCACCCGTGCCTTCGAACCAGGCTCGACAGGCAAGGCACCGATCTTCGCTGCTGCCCTCGACCAAGGGGTAGTCAAGCCCACCGACGAATTCACCGTCCCGAACAAAAAGACCTTTACCAAGGAAACGATCAACGACTCCTTGGAACACGCCACCTACGACATGACCGCGGCGGGCATCTTCGCCCGCTCGTACAACACCGGTACCGTGATGGTCGGCAACAAGATGAGCAAGCAGACTCGCTATGACTACATGAAGGCCTTCGGCCTTGGCACTCCAATCCAAGTTGGACTGAACGGTGCCAGCGCTGGCCAGCTTGCGGCTCCAGAAAATTGGGATCGCCGCCAGCAGTACACCACCATGTTCGGCCAGGGCTACTCGCAGACCGTGCTGCACACGGCATCGATCTTCCAGACCCTGGCTAATGGCGGCGTCCGCTTGTCGCCGAGCCTGATCGAAGGCTACCGGAACGATGACGGCTCGGTCACGAAGATTCCAGACCCCGAAGAGAAGCGTGTCGTCAAGGAATCCACCTCCAAGGAAATGCTGAAGATCATGGAATCCGTGGTCGACTTCGGAACCGGCTACAAGGAAGCGATCCCCGGATACCGCGTCGGAGGCAAGACCGGTACCGGCCAGGCCGCCAGCGCCAAGGGCTACGACGGCTATACTTATTCATTTGCAGGTGTGGCCCCGCTGGAAGATCCGCAGTTCGTTGTTGTTGCGACCATGTACCGCCCCAAGGGCAACTGGAAGGACTTCTCGGTAGCGGACACGTTTACCGACGTGATGAGCCATACGCTCAACACATTCAATGTGCCACCGAGCACGACTAAGTCAGAGGCGTACGACGTCTTTGTAGGCAAGGAACAAAAGAAATCTTGGTAGTCCAGAATCCCGGTACTCCGCGTGAGTTGGAACGGTACCTTCGTCCAGAGAATATGGCCGGCGTGGGCTTTGACCAGGTGTGCGGCGCTGCCGGCGCCGTGCGGACCGGAGCGCAATTCAACGCCGCTCCGCAGATTCTCGGTGTCAGCCTGAACCCGCAGATCGTCCAGCCTGGCGACGTCTTCCTGGGCATCTCGGGGGCCAAGCGCCACGGGGCCGAATTCGTTGACACTGCCATTTCCAACGGTGCCCGCGCCATCATCACCGATACCGCTGGCTTGGACTTCCTGCCAGAAGAACTATCGATTCCTGTGGCTGTTGTCGCCGATGTGCGCAAGGCCGCCGCCCAGGTTGCCCAGGCGGTCTACGGCACCGATCAACGCAGCCCCCAGCTATTTGCGGTGACCGGAACCAACGGCAAGACCACCACGACGTTCATGATTCGCGCGATCCTCGAGGCCCTCGGTGAAGAAACCGGCCTGATTGGAACCATCGAGATGTCCGCACGCGGACAGATCATCCCGAGCGTGCTGACCACCCCGGAATCCACGCAGCTCCATGGCGTATTGGCTCGCATGGCACAACAAGACGTGAGTTCTGTGGCGATGGAGGTTTCCAGCCACTCGCTGAGCTATGGCCGCGTTGATGCGTTGAATTTTGCCGTCGCCGGCTATACCAACCTGACCCAGGATCATCTGGACCTGCACGGCACGATGGAAGACTACTTCCAGACCAAGGCCCAGCTGTTCACCTCCGAACACAGCGCCTCGGCGGTCGTCATGGTTGATGACCCCTATGGCGCTCGCCTCGCCGAGCATGCTCAGATCCCCACCCAGTCGCTGAGCCTGGACGAGAACAATGAACTAGCCGACTGGCGTGTCACCGACCTGGCGCACTCCGGGCTCGGACATAGCTTCACGCTGCTGAACCGTGACGGACGACTGCTGCGCACGCGCACCGCACTGCCCGGCATGTTCAACGTCGCCAACGCCGCTTTGGCCACCGTCATGGTGCTGGCCAGCGGGGCAGAGCTTGATGCACTGCAGAAGGCCCTTGACGCCAAGGACCCGCTGTCGGTAGCAGTACCGGGACGCATGCAGGTGGTTGCCGAATCCCCAGTGGCCGTAGTCGACTTCGCGCATAACTCCGACGCACTGGCCAAGGCCCTGGATTCCATCCGTCCGGGCGCCAACGGGCGCAGGATCGTGGTCTTCGGTGCCACCGGTGAGCGCGACAAGACCAAGCGCCCGGATATGGGAGCGGTGGCCGCACGCCACGCAGACATCGTAATTGTCACCGATGACGACCCGCATGGCGAAGCGCCAGAGCCGATCCGCGAGCAGCTAGCTGCCGGTGCGCAAGGCGCCATTGACGCCGAACGGGCAGAAACCCAGCTTTTCAACATCGCGCCACGCGCTAAAGCCGTGGAATTCGCTGTGAGTTTAGCGCAGGCCAATGACGCGATCCTGGTCGCTGGTCGCGGACACGAAGTCAGCCAAGACGTCGCGGGAATCGATGTAGAACTCGACGACCGAGTTGAACTGGCAAATGCCCTGAAACTTCATGGATTTGTGACCAATTCCTAGTCGGCACAAGACCACGATCACCACCGCTCAAGTGTAAAGTCCTTAATGCCATGATTGAACTGTCTTTAACCGACCTTTTGAAGATCACCGGGGGAGAAGCGACTGCTTCAGCCGCTTCCGACACGGTGGTTACTTCTGTGACCACGGATTCACGCGAAGTCACCGCTGGTTGCTTATTTGTAGCCAAGCCCGGGGAATTTTCCGACGGGCACGCTTTCATTGATAAAGCTCTGGCCTCCGGCGCCGTATTGGCATTGGCCGAGCGCCAGACCTACGACGATGCCCGCGCGGTGCACCCCTCGATCATCGTCGACGACGCTGTTGAAGCCATGGGCAAGATTGCCGCTCACATCGTCGAATACCTTAAAGCCAATAACGATGCCAAGGTCATCGGCATAACCGGTTCAGCCGGCAAGACCACGACCAAGGACCTGCTGGCCGGAATTCTGTCCCGGGTAGCGCCGACCGTTTCACCTATCGGCTCCTATAACGGCGAAGTTGGCGTGCCGCTGACCGTCTTTAGCGCGACCGAAGATACCAAGTTTTTTGTCATCGAAATGGGCGCTACCGGGGTAGGCCACCTGACCTACCTGACCGATATGGTGCACCCGCACGTTGGCGTGGTGCTCTGTGTTGGCACCGCGCACGCCGGAGAATTTGGCGGGGTCGAGAATATCGAGAAGGCCAAGGGCGAACTCGTAGAAGCCCTGGACGCCGACGGCATTGCCATTTTGAATGCAGAGGATCCCCGCGTTGCCCGCATGGAATCGCGAGCCCGCGCGCAGGTTCGATTCTTCGGCACCAGCGAGCAGAAGCCCGAACGCGCAGGGGTCTGGGCCGCCGACGTGGTCGTCAATGGCTCCGGCCAGCCGCAGCTGACCTTGCAGTTCCCCGACGGCTACAGCCAGCGGATTACTTCTGGTTTGCTGGGCCGCCACCACGTGGGCAATATCTTGGCTGCCGCCAATGCCGCCTATGCGCTGGATATCAGCCCGCAGATCATCGCCGAAAGCCTGGAGGGCCAAAGAGCCAACAGCCGTTGGCGCATGGAACGCAGCGAGCGTGCCGACGGCGTGAGCATCATCAACGATGCCTACAACGCCAATCCGGAATCCATGCGTGCGGCCCTGGTGACACTGGCCGAGCTGGGCCTGGGGGAGGACGGTGCTCCTGGCCGCCGCACCTGGGCTGTCCTGGGCGAAATGCTGGAGCTTGGCGACGAGAGCATCCACGAACATGATTTGCTCGGACGAATGGCAGTCCGAATGAACATCAAGAAACTTGTTGTGGTTGGCCGGGGAGCCAAGCCAGCATATAACTCTGCCGTGCTTGAAGGCAGCTGGGGTGACGAAGCCTTCTACGTGGAGAGCGTGGACGAGGCTCGTGACCTGCTGCAAAAGGAACTCCAGCCAGGCGATATCGCCTTGTTCAAGTCCTCAAATGGGGCCGGTCTGCGCTTCCTCGGCGACGACATTGCAGCGTTCGTGAAGGAAGGCGAAGACGCGTGATCGCATTGATCCTGGGCGCAGGTATTGCCCTTGTACTAACCATGGTGGCCATGCCGCTGTACATCCAGCTTCTGACCAAAAAGCAGTATGGCCAGGTGGTTCGCGATGATGGGCCGAACTCCCACGCGGTCAAGTCCGGTACCCCCACCATGGGCGGTGTCGTCTTTGTCCTGGCCGTCTTCGTTGCCTACTTCGCCACCCATGGCATCCTGGCCCTCATGGGACGCTCCTCCTCCGGAATTACGGCCTCTGGACTTCTTGTCCTCCTGCTCTTCGGCGGCATGGGCCTGGTCGGCTTCCTCGATGACTTCATCAAGATCTTCAAGAAGCGCTCGCTGGGCCTTCGCGCCTGGCAGAAGATCGTGCTGCAGGCCGTCATCGGCATCAGCTTCGCCGTGCTGGCCCTTCAGTTCCCGAACGAGCAGGGCCTGACGCCAGGCTCTACCGCGATTTCCTTCCTGCGCGATAGCAATATCGATTTGGCCTTCGCCGGCCCGATGCTGGGATTGATCCTGTTTGTCATCTGGGCGAACTTCATCGTTACCGGCACCACCAACGCTGTCAACCTCACCGACGGACTCGATGGCCTGGCCACCGGTGCCTCGATCATGGTCTTCGGTGCCTACACCCTGATGGGCATCTGGCAGCAGAACCAGGCCTGCTCCAATATGAACTCGCTGGATGTTTGCTACTCGGTGCGCGACCCCCAGGACCTCGCCCTGCTGGGCGCCACCCTTTCGGGAGCGCTCATCGCCTTCCTCTGGTTCAATGCCAAGCCGGCAAAGATCTTCATGGGCGATACCGGTTCGCTGGCCATCGGTGGCGCTGTTGCCGCCTTCGCGATCCTCTCGCGCACCCAGCTGCTGCTGGTGGTGATCGCTGGCCTGTTCGTGATCATCTCGCTGTCGGTGATCATCCAGGTGGGCTACTTCAAGCTCTCCGGTGGCAAGCGCGTGTTCAAGATGGCGCCGCTGCAGCACCACTTCGAGCTCTCAGGCTGGTCCGAAGAAAATGTCGTTATCCGCTTCTGGATCCTGGCTGGCCTCTTTGTCGCCGCCGGACTGGGACTCTTCTACTCTGAATGGGTTGTCGCACTGTGAGCGCAGATGCCAAGAAATTGCTGGATTCGCTAACCAGCTGGGATGCCGACTGGAAAGGGCTGCGGGTTGTCGTTGCGGGCCTCGGGCTCTCCGGATTCTCCGCGGCCGACACGCTGATTGAGCTGGGCGCGATCGTCACCGTCATTGACGGCAAAGACGGCGAGCTGAACCAGCAGCGGGCAGAAACACTGAAGATCGTCGGCGCACACGATGTGCTGCTTGGCGCCCAGAATGTCCAGAGCCTGCCCCTGGTGGATGGCCAGCGGGCACAGCTGGTGATGGTGTCGCCAGGCTGGAACCCGCGCCACCCGGTTATCGCAGAGGCCGATGAAGCAGGGATCGAGATCTGGAGCGATATCGAGTTGGCATGGCGCGTGCAGAACCGTGCCGGGCACTCGGCTCCGAAGTGGCTGGCGATCACCGGCACCAATGGCAAAACCACCACCGTGGGCATGACCGAGTCGATTCTGCAGGCTGCAGGCCTCAAGGCCATCGCCGTGGGAAACGTTGGCACCCCGATCTTGGATGCGGTCCGCGAACCGGTGGACTACGATGTCTTCGCGGTGGAGCTCTCCAGCTTCCAGCTGCACTACACCCACAGCATTTCCCCGCTGGCCTCCGTGGTGCTGAACATCGCCGAGGACCATGTGGATTGGCATGGCGGATTCGAGAACTACAAGGCTGCCAAGGCCAAGATCTACGAGCGCACCCAGGTCGCTGCGATCTTCAACGCCGAAGAAGAAACCACCATCCGCATGGTTGAAAATGCCGACGTGATCGATGGCTGCCGAGCCATTGGCTTCACCACCGATTCGCCAGCGGTGTCCATGATCGGCGTTGTCGAAAACCTCCTGGTGGATCGCGCCTATATCGAGGACCGCAGGACTAATGCGGTTGAACTGATTCCGCTGGACCAGATCGGCGAGATCGTCCCGCGGCACACTGCCGCCAACGCCGCTGCCGCAGCCGCCCTGACCCGCGCCTATGGTGTGGAACCCGAGGCAATCGCCCAGGGCCTGAGCGGATTCGATGCCGGGGATCACCGCATCCAGGCAGTTGCCCGCAAGAACGACATTCTGTGGATCAATGATTCCAAGGCCACCAACCCCCACGCAGCCGATGCCTCGCTGGCAGCATTTACGCGCGTCGTATGGATCGCTGGCGGCCTGTCCAAGGGCGTGGAATACGACGAGCTGATCGCCAAGCACGCCCACCGGCTGGCGAAGGTGCTGCTGATCGGCACCGATACCGCAGGCCTGGTTGAGGCCCTGGCTGCCAAGGCGCCCCAGGTGGAAGTCATCAACATCACCGCCCAGGCGCTAGCCGCTGATGGGATCGCGCCATCCGGTACGCAGGTGATGACCCGGGCTGTCCACAAGGCAGCCGAGGTGGCCCAGCCAGGTGACACCGTCCTGATGGCGCCGGCAGCAGCTTCCATGGATCAATTCAGCTCCTATGCCCAGCGTGGCAACGCATTTATCAGCGCCGTCAGTGATCTGATGGATAGAGCTGGCGAAGGCAACTAGGCAACCGTTTACCGAACAGATGACACCGAGGCAGGAGGCACCGATGGCGATGAAGCAGCAACGACCGTCCACGGGCGCCAAACAGAAAACGCCCTGGTTCGCCAAGCTGATCGGCGGTGTCGAAAACGCCAGCGGTCGCATGGCTTCGATGGACTACTGGCTAGTCGTCGTGGTCTCCATCGTGCTCGCGATCTTCGGCGTGCTGATGGTGCAGTCCTCCGCATCGGTTGAGGCAATTGCCAAAGGCAAGGACGGATTCACTGTCGCCTTGTCGCAAGCGATGTTTGCTGGCATCGGAATAATCTGCATGCTCGGGATGCAGTTCATAAAACCCGAGAATCTGAAGAAGCTCGCGTGGTTGTCGGTAATCGCGGCCTTCCTCCTGCTGTTCCTCGTCGCCTTTACGCCCCTTGGGCATACTGTCCTCGGCAACCGAAACTGGATCAAGATCGGCCCCGTCGGCCTGCAGCCCAGTGAGTTCGCCAAGCTTGCCCTGGCAGTTTTTGCAGCGTTCATGCTTGAACGGAAACAGCACATGCTCCATGACATCAAGCACCTGGTGGTTCCGGTGGTGGCACCGGCAGGTATTGCCATCGTTGGCCTCGTGGTTGTCGGCAAGGACGTTGGTACCGCGCTGGTGCTGCTGATGATCATTGCGTCGGCGATGTTCCTCGGTGGCATCAAGATGAAGTGGCTCGCGGGGTTCGGCTTTATCGGCATGGTGGGCCTGGCGGTTGCAGTGATGGGATCTTCCAACCGCCGACAGCGCGTTTTGGCATGGCTTGATACCGACTGCGGTCCAAGCGATCAGCTATGCTACCAGGCGAGCATGGGCCTTCACGCCTTCGCCTCCGGCGGATGGTTCGGTGTTGGCGCCGGCCAGTCGCGCATGAAGTGGTCCTACGTGCCCGAAGCGCAAAATGACTTCATCTTCTCCATCTTGGGCGAAGAGTTCGGCCTGATCGGCGTCCTGTTCGTGCTGGTGATGTTCATCCTGCTGGCGCTGGCCATGTACCGCATCGCTTTACGTGCCAGCGACCTCTACACCAAGGTCCTGATGGGCTGCTTGATGTCGTGGGTTATCGGGCAGACTTTCGTGAACCTTGGCACCGTGACCGGCGTCCTGCCGGTAATCGGCGTGCCGCTGCCGTTCATCTCTTCTGGTGGTTCGGCCATGTTGGCAATCATGCTGGCCATGGGGTTTGTACTGTCTTCGGCCAGGGCCCAAAAACTTGCCTTTGATTCCTCGGAAGAGAAGAAAACCGCTAAGCCGAATAACGCAAAGTAGCCTGTGATTTTCACATGCTAAGTGAAGTTGTAGCCCTTCGAATCGATGACGTCGGGCGCTGATCCCGCATGATCGGGACGAAGGAGCATAAGACCAGATGACTGAAGCGATGCGTCTTGTTGTTGCCGGCGGCGGAACCGCCGGTCATATCTCGCCCATGCTGGCAATTGCTGACGCCGTCAAGGATGAGCAAGCAGATGCTCAGATCACCGCACTTGGTTCACCTGGCGGCCTGGAAACAAAATTGGTTCCGGACGCCGGCTACCCGCTTGAATTGATTCCCAAGGCGCCGATGCCGCGCAGCCTCAACCTTGATTTGCTGAAGTTCCCGTTCCGATTTATCGCTGCCTTGAATCAAGCCAAGCGTGTCTTGAAGCAGACGGGCGCTGAGGCAGTTCTGGGCGTTGGCGGATATGTGTGCACCCCCGCCTACCTGGCAGCCAAGCAACTCAGGATTCCGATTTTTGTCCACGAAGCCAATTCTGTGGCAGGCATGGCCAACAAGCTGGGCGCAAAGTCCGCTGCCTTTGTCGGGACGACTTTCGCCAATACCGGCTTGCCCGGTGAAGTGAAGGTGGGCATGCCAATGCGTTCGAACGTGGCCCAGATGAACCGCGAATCTCTTCGAGATGAGGCTCGCGAGTATTTCGGTGTTACCGGTGAGAAGATCGTTCTGCTGGTGACTGGCGGATCCTCCGGCGCTCAAAGCATCAATACCTCCATCGCTGCCTCGCTGGCGGAACTGAATGAGGCCGGCGTGCACACGGTGCACATCACCGGTCGAGGGAAACAGATTCTCGATGCGGATGGACAGGTCTTGGCCCACGAGGGATACACCCAGATCGAGTACGTGGACCGCATGGACTACGCGTACGCCGTCGCGGATCTGATGGTGTGCCGCTCGGGGGCCGGAACGGTGTGCGAGCTCGCCGTCGCCGGAACCGCTGCCGTTCTGGTTCCGCTGCCTATTGGCAATGGGGAACAGAAGCTCAATGCCCGCGAACTTGTAGCAGCCGGTGGAGCAGTTCTGGTCTCGGACGATGATTTCACCAAGTCCTACATCACCGAAAATGTCATTAAGCTGCTTGGCGATCAGCATAAACTTGAACAGATGTCTCAGGCAGCCAGCTCGCTAGGGCAACGCGACGCCGCACAAATCATGGCGCGTCGAATTATTGAAGAAGTTTCAACCCGTCGTCGTGCGGGGCAGGAAGGGTAGGACCATGGCATTGCGCGCCAACGAACTGCACGCTGAACTTGGCAAGGTACACCTCATGGGCGTTGGCGGTGTAGGCGTTTCAGCGGTTGCTCGATTGCTGCTGGATTATGGCCTGGAAGTTTCTGGAACAGATGCCAAGGACCTGCCGGTGCTGGAGGATTTGCGCCAGCGCGGAGCCCGAATAGAGGTCGGATACGATCCTGCCAATTTGGGCGATGCGCAAACCGTGGTGATTTCTTCGATCATCAAACCGGGCAACCCGGAATATGACGAGGCAGTTCGCCGAGGCCTGAAGATCCTGCACCGCTCTGAAGGCCTGGAAGCCACCATGCGCGGCCACGATAAGATCGTGACTATCGCGGGCACCCACGGAAAGACCACCACAACTTCGCTCACCGCCCACATGCTCAAGGCTGTTGGCGCTCGTCCCAGCTTCGCCGTAGGAGCCAACATAGCGAGCCTGGGTACCAACGCCGAGCTGGGGGAGGGTGGCTACTTTGTGGCCGAAGCCGATGAATCCGATGCCTCGTTCCTGAACTACCGTCCTGACGTCATCATCGTGACCAATGTGGAAGCGGACCACCTGGACCACTACGGCACCGAAGAGGCAGTTCATCAGGCCTTTGTCGATTTTGCCCGGTTGCTTCCGGAAGATGGGCTGCTGATTTGCTGCGCCGATGATCCGGGTGCCAATAACCTTGCTCGCAAGATGCGCCATGAACGCAGTGACCTTCGAGTTCAGACCTATGGATTCAGCGACCATGCGGACCGCCGACTCTCACAGGCACAAGCAACCGACAACGGCCGGTTCACCGCCCGCGTCGAGTGGGGCAGCGGCCAGAGCTATACCTTGGACCTGGCTGTCCCCGGCCAGCACAACTTGCTCAATGCCACTGCGGCACTGTCGGTTGGCATGGATGCCGGTCTCGACGTCGAGGAAGCACTGGCAGCTCTGGCGAGCTTCTCGGGCGCCGCCCGTCGATTCGAGCTCAAAGGCAGCGTCGGCGATGTGAGGGTTTACGACGACTACGCGCACCACCCGACCGAGGTGCTCGCTGCGCTCTCCGCAGGACGTACGATGGCGGGGGAAGGGCACCTCCATGTGGTATTCCAGCCCCACCTGTTCAGCCGCACAAAGGAGTTCTACCGCGAGTTCGCGAAAGCTCTTTCGCTTGCCGACTCAGTGGCAGTACTTGAAATCTACCCTGCGCGTGAAGAACCAATTCCGGGCGTTACCAGTGAATTAATTGCCTCGCGTGTTGAGGTTCCAGCTCACGTGCTGAATCCTGCCGCGGCGGTCGCGCACGTGGTGGAGCAAGCCGAGCCAGGAGATGTAGTGATGACCATCGGTGCCGGAGATGTTACGGCGCTGGGTTCGCAGATCATTGAGTCGCTGAGCTAGCGTCAACTTGAAATTGTCATAGGCCACTGACGTTGGTCGTTTCAACCAAACAAGGTGTTCCATGGGTGAAGAAGCAAAAGTCGTAGAACTTCCAGAAAGTCCAGAGAAGAGACGGCGCAAGCTCTTGATTATTATCGCTGCCTGCATCGTGGTCTTGAGTCTGGCAGCGGTGTTGATCTTGAGTTTTTCACCTGTTCTTGCGGCAAAGAAAATTGAGGTCACTGGAACGAAATTGGTCAATGCCGGCAAGCTGGCCGAATCGCTGGAGCCGCTCAAAGGCACCCCGTTGCCGAGAATTTCTGAATCCAAGGTTCAAGAGCTGATGGGCAACCAGCCGGCCATTGACCAAATCGTGGTGAAGGCGCAAATGCCAGACACCCTGGTAGTCGAAGTCATCGAAGCAGTCCCCGTGGCCATCCTGGTGGAAGGCGACAAACAATATTTGGTGGCGGATACCGGCAAGAAGCTGCGAACCTTGGGCAAGAACGACAAGACGAAGCTGCCCAGAGTGAAAGCCAGCGATGAAACCAAGGACCCGGAGAAGTTCAAGCTGCTGACCGGGATCTTGAGCACAGTTGACGGGTCGGTGCTGAAACAGGTTTCCACTGCGTCGCTGTCCAAAGCAGGGTTCGCCGAATTGTTGTTGCCTAAGAAACGGACCTTGATTTGGGGAGACGCTTCTAAACCGGCACTGAAAAACGAGGTCGCGAAAATCTTTGTCAAGGGCTTGAGCGACAAGTACGCCTCAAAGACGACTATCGACGTGACCAATCCAGAGAATCCGGTGGTTTATTAAGTCGCGTTCCTCTGGGCGCGGGAAGACCAATAAGCCGACAAATTCTGGAAAGATAGTTTTGAATAAGCGACACGCCTAAGTGGTCGTTGCAGAAAGACCATACGGCTCATAGCGTTTCTAATAGCGATAGCTTGACAGATCCTAAACCTTAAGGCTAAAGGTGAAGGTTTTTGGCTGAAGTCGTAAACATGTAGCACATCTAACAAGGGAAGCGGGACGTGGCAGCTCCACAGAATTACCTCGCGGTCATTAAAGTCGTCGGAATCGGCGGTGGCGGTGTAAACGCAGTCAATCGAATGATCGAAGTCGGTCTCAAGGGCGTTGAGTTCATCGCCATTAATACCGATGCCCAGGCTCTGCTTATGAGTGATGCCGACGTCAAGCTCGACGTGGGACGCGAACTTACTCGTGGCCTGGGCGCTGGCGCCAACCCTGATGTGGGACGCCAGGCAGCTGAAGATCATGTAGAAGAAATCGAAGACGTCCTGCGCGGCGCCGATATGGTCTTCGTGACCGCAGGCGAAGGCGGCGGTACCGGTACCGGTGGCGCACCAGTCGTGGCACGCATTGCCCGTTCGCTCGGCGCACTGACCATCGGTGTCGTCACCCGTCCATTCACCTTCGAGGGTCGCCGCCGTGCGAACTCCGCCGAGTCGGGCATTGAAGCCCTGCGCGACGAAGTAGATACCCTCATCGTGATCCCGAACGATCGACTGCTGTCGATCTCGGATCGCAACGTATCGGTGCTCGATGCATTCCGCCAAGCAGACCAGGTCCTGCTTTCCGGTGTGCAGGGCATTACCGACCTGATCACTACCTCGGGCCTGATCAACCTCGACTTCGCCGACGTGAAGTCCGTGATGCAGGGGGCAGGCTCGGCACTCATGGGCATTGGTTCGGCACGGGGCGAAGACCGCGCAGTCAAGGCAGCCGAACTGGCTATTGCCTCGCCACTGCTCGAAGCTTCCATCGATGGCGCCCACGGCGTCCTGCTGTCCATCCAGGGCGGCTCGGACCTCGGCCTGTTTGAAATCAACGAAGCTGCACGCCTGGTGCAGGAAGTTGCCCACCCGGAAGCCAACATCATCTTCGGTGCCGTCATTGACGACGCCCTGGGCGATGAAGCACGCGTTACCGTGATTGCTGCCGGCTTCGACGAGCCAGATGTCACCAGCAAGCCAATGGCCCCGGTCGCAGCAAAGCCAGCTGTATCATCGCGTCCAGTTGAGCCGGTACCTGCTTCGGTTCCAGAAGCGCAGTCGCACCCAGCGCCTGAAGCTGCAAAGCCAGCACCTGTAGCTGAGGAAAAGCCTGCAGCTGAAAGCGCGGGCTCGTTCCAGGAACTTCCTGATGTTGTCGATTCGGACCTCAACGGTTCCAATGACGACCTGGATGTCCCTGACTTCCTGAAGTAAATAACAGCGAGAAGCTGAGCAGTGCTACATTTCACGTCGGACCTTGATCCGAGTATTCAACTGGCGTTCACTTCGCAGGATGAGGGAAACCTCGCCCTGCATGTGAACGATGATCCTCGCTGTGTGGCAGAGAATCGAAGCCGGCTGGAGGACTTGATCGGGGTCCGGCGTTTCTCGCTTAACTTCATGAACCAGGTGCATTCAGCAGATGTCCTGACGGTGCAACCTGCGGCGCGCACTTCATGGTCAGAGCCTCCCGCTCCAACCTGCGACGGACTTGTTGATCCGACCGGGACCCAAGCCCTGGCGGTCATGGTTGCAGATTGCCTCCCGGTTCTTTTTGTCGGACGAAGCAAAAACGGCCAAGAAACGTTGACTGCCGCGACGCATGCAGGACGCCGTGGATTGCTGGACGGCATCCTTACCCGCACCGTGGAGCAGCTGAGCATGCTGGGCGCCACAGAGATCGAAGCAGTTATCGGTCCATCGATTTGCGGGTCTTGTTATGAAGTTTCCCCTGAGATGGCAGAAGAATCTGAACGCATCAGAACCGGGATTCGCTCAGAGACTCGTTGGGGCACGGCAGGATTGGACCTTCCAGCCTCAGCCGGTCAAGAACTAGCCCAGCTTGGAGTCGCAGTGCGACAAAGTGGCGTGTGCACTCTGGAAGACGAAAACTACTTTTCCTATCGCCGTTCAAGCGACGCCGGACGGCTCGCTGGTCTGATCTGGCCCGCAGCCTAGGCGTGCGCGACACACCGCGCAAAATTGAGCGAATGAACGTTATCTGCCGAAATTTGTGCGGTAGCGTCGAAGTAGCGGAAGCATGCACTGGGGTTGCGTGCAAGGGATAAACAAGGAGAAACATCGTGGCTGACGGACTGCGCAAAGCAATGGTATATCTCGGCTTGGCGGATGCCGTCGAGCAAGAAGAAACCCAAACAGCACAAGCCGAGCCTAGGAGCCAGGTACGTGTTGTTGAAGATGCAGCCCCCAAGCGCACTGCTGAAGCCCCACGCCCGCAGGCTGTCGCACGGCCGGCTGCACCGCAAACACAAGCTAGAGAACCAGAGTCGGAATACCGCGCTCCGGTCACCCCAATCAAGCGTGCCCCTTCAGTACGGGATGAGGATTCCGAATTGCGTCAGATTACAACCGTTCACCCGCGTTCTTACAACGATGCCAAGATCATCGGTGAGAACTTCCGTGACGGAATCCCAGTGATTATGAATGTCACTGATATGGGAGAGACCGATGCCAAGCGCCTCGTAGATTTCTCCGCAGGGCTGGTTTTCGCCCTGCACGGCTCCATCGAGCGGGTTACCAACAAGGTGTTCCTGCTCTCTCCAGCGACCGTTGAGGTGCTTGGAGAAGACCGTAAGCAGTCTGAAGCCCAGGCTACTTTCTTCAATCAGAGCTAAGTTACCAGGAGCACAAGCGCAAAATGGTGTTCGGGATCATCTATCTCGCTTTAGCAATCCTGCAAATTCTGCTCTTGATGCGAATTGTGTTGGATATAACTGAAAGCTTTGCTCGCCACTGGCGTCCCACGGGTATCGCTTTGATCGCAGCAACGGCGATTGTGTCGATAACCGACCCTCCTCTGCGGTGGTTGCGCAGAAGAATTAAACCCCTAGATCTCGGCGGAATCCGTCTTGACCTGTCGTTTCTGCTGCTGTTTATCGTTGTAATGCTTCTCAAAGCTGTGGTAAGTAGTTTAGGCAGTACTACAGGGATCTGATTAGGCGATTTTCGTCTAAACCGGGGATTGTTCTAAGAGTTCAAACCCTGTAGATTCAAAGAATATGAGACACGGGCGTAAGCTCGATTTCGTATTTAGTGTCCAAATCGTTATATCCTTTAGGAAATGGTGCTCCGACTTCACCGGTCGCGACACTGACAACAACGGTAAGTGTTTCGCAAGGCAAGACATGGTCGTGCGGAAATGATCCCAGTATTGAGGTGACCCAATGGCTTTGACGCCAGAAGACGTAGTCAATAAGCGGTTTCAGCCGACCAAGTTCCGTGAAGGCTACGACCAAGACGAGGTAGATGACTTCCTCGACGAAATCGTAGTGGAGCTGCGTCGCCTAACCGGTGAGAACGAGGCTCTTCGTAGTCGACTTGCCGAACTTGGTGAGGATGCCGGTTCGGTATCGAAGGAGCAGGCAGTGCCTGCACCTGTTTCGGCTGCTCCTGCTGCAAAGCCAGCTGAGGAGAAGAAGGCTGAGGCCAAGCCAGCTGAGCCAGCTAAGGCTGCAACTCCAGCTCCGAAGCCGGCCGAAGAGAAGAAGGCCGAAGCCAAGCCTGCTGCCGCGGAGAAGCCAGCCGCAGCTCCTGCTGCAACTGCTCCAGCAGCTCAGGCTGCACCAGCCGCTCCTGCCGCAGCACCACGTACCGAATCCGCCGAGTCCGCAGCCAACGTGCTGTCGATGGCTCAGCGTTTGCACGACGAGTACGTTGCTGCCGGTGTAGAACAGCGTGACAAGATCATTTCGGAAGCAAAGACCGAGGCGAATTCGCTGGTTACCTCTGCTGAAGAAAAGAGCCGCAAGACCTTGTCCGCCCTTGAACAGCAGAAGTCTGTTCTTGAGCGCAAGCTTGAGCAGCTGCGCGGATTCGAGCGCGACTACCGTGCTCGCCTGAAGACCTACATCGAAGGTCAGCTGCGCGACCTCGAGTCCCAGGGCTCGATTGATGCAGACGCAAGCAAGTCGAACTAGTCGCTGACAGGTAAGAACCTGATCTGGCTTTCTAGTAAGATCAACGGTGGTGCACGGATTTTATCCGGGTACCACCGTTGACGTTTAAGAGGAACTAATAGGTATCACTGTGGACGCAGTTCAAACTGGGGGTAAGTCCCCGTCACCGAAGAAATTCTTGGGCACGGGCCTAGTAATTGCGCTGATCGCTTTGGTCATTGACCAGGTCGTGAAGATTTTGGTGGAGCGGAACATGCGGCTCGGCGAGTCGATTGAAGTCATCCCCGGGATCTTCAATATTCATTACATCTTGAATCCAGGCGCCGCATTCTCCATCGGTGAAGACTTTACGATCATCTTCGCGCTGCTCCAAGCAGCAGTGGCCATTTTCGTGATCTACCTGCTGTCACGCAGAGTATTGGTTCTCAGTTGGGCAGTCGTATTGGGCTGCTTGCTCGGTGGTGTTCTCGGAAATCTGGGAGACCGAATTTTCCGCCAGCCGGCTTTTGGATTCGGCCACGTCGTGGACATGTTCTCCGTAACCCATTTTGCGATTTTCAATGTTGCGGACTCATTCATCGTTTGTTCGATGATCGTTGTCGCTTACATGCTGATTCGCGGACGCAACCTCGACGGAACCATCGGGGATGCCCCGGCTAAGCAGAAATCAGACCAGGGCGAAACGGAATCCAAAGAATGATTTCTGACGAAACCGTTATCCAGGATTTCCTTGTCGAACCAGCAGATGCTGGAGCCCGCCTCGACGCCTACCTCGCGCGACATCTGGACATCCCTCGTACTTTGGCCTCAAGCCTGTGCAAGGACTCACACGTTCAAGTAAATGGGCGCATCATTGCAAAATCATTGAAGCTCAAGGCTGGCGATCGTGTGAACGTGACGATTCCTCCGCAACGAGACCCATTGGAAATTAAGGTTGAGAAAGTGGAAGAGCTGAAGATCATCGCGGATGACGATGACTATGTAGTCATTGACAAGCCGGTTGGAGTTGCCGCTCACCCTTCTCCGGGCTGGGTAGGACCCACGGTTGTCGGAGCTTTGATGGCAGAGGGATATAACATCTCGACTTCCGGTGCCGCGGAACGCCAGGGCATTGTTCATCGCCTGGATGTCGGTACCAGCGGCCTGATGGTCGTAGCCAAGTCCGAACGCGCGTACACCGCGTTGAAACGGGCTTTCAAAGAGCGCACCCCCAAGAAGATTTATCACGCAGTGGTTCAAGGATTGCCTGATCCATTGGAGGGCACCATCGATGCTCCTATTGGGCGTCACCCAGGGCACGATTGGAAGTTCGCAGTCCTGGAAGGTGGACGCCAATCGGTCACGCACTACAAGGTCATCGAAGCCTTCGGCCGTGCATCACTGGTGGAAGTGCATCTGGAAACCGGGCGTACCCACCAGATTCGAGTCCACTTCTCAGCCTTTGGCCATCCTTGTGCAGGCGACCAGACCTATGGCGCTGATCCAAAACTTGGCGCAGCACTCGGGCTCACCCGCCAGTGGCTGCATGCCAAAAGGCTCGGTTTCAGCCACCCGGTCTCGGGCCAGTGGGTGGAATATGAAAGTGATTACCCGGCCGACCTTGAAGGTGCCGTCGAACTTCTGCGTAGCGGCGACTACTAGGTCAAAGGCAGAGGAATCCATGCTGTCGCAATAACCACATCTACCGCTCGGGCTTTGCTGAACCCCGCCAAGGGTTTTCATCGCTAGACTGGTTGGGTGAGTGCAACACGCGACGGATTCGTTCATCTTCATACCCATACCGAATACTCCATGCTGGACGGTGCTGCGCGTCTCGGCGAGCTTTTTGCCGAGGCCAATCGCCAGGGCATGGAGGCTTTGGCGATCACTGACCACGGTTATCTCTTCGGTGCCTTCGACTTCTGGCGGCAGGCAACTGGTGCTGGGGTGAAACCCATCATCGGCGTTGAAGCCTACGTCACTCCGGGCACTGCACGTGATGACAAGACGCGCGTCAAATGGCGCACCGACGAATCGCAAAAAGGCGACGACGTTTCCGGCGGTGGCTTGTACAACCACATGACGCTGTTGTCCTACAACAACGTGGGCATGAACAACCTCTTCAAAGGTTCCTCCCGCGCATCGCTGGACTCCGTCTTCGGAAAGTACCCTCGCTGGGACCGCGAGCTGCTCAACGAACACCACGAAGGCATTATTGCGACCACCGGTTGCCCTTCTGGCGAAGTGCAAACGAAACTTCGCTTGGGACAGTATGACGCGGCCAAGGCAGCGGCGGCTGAACTGCAGGACCTCTTTGGCAAGGAGAATTACTTCTGCGAGATCATGGACCATGGCCTGGAGATCGAGCGACGGATCACCAAGGACCTGCTGCGCCTCGCCAAGGAACTGAACATTCCGCTGGTCGCCACCAATGACCTGCATTACACGCACGAAGCAGACGCCAAGGCGCACGAAGCCTTGCTCGCGATCAACTCGGGCTCCACGCTTGATGAGCCGACCTATGATCAAGGCGGAAGCCGCTTCGCCTTCTCCGGCACCGGCTACTATCTGAAGAGCGCGCGCGAAATGCGCGAACTCTTTAAAGAATTTCCTGACGCGTGTGACAACACCCTGGAGATCGCAGACCGCGTCGAGGTTTCATTCGACACCAGCGCGAACTACATGCCAAAGTTCCCATGCCCACCGGGCGAGGATGAAACCAGCTGGCTGATCAAGGAAGTCGACAAGGGGCTTCACTACCGTTACCCCGATGGCGTGCCCGAAGCCTCGCGCAAGCAGGCTGACTACGAGCTCGACGTCATCATCAAGATGGGCTTCCCGGGCTACTTCCTCGTGGTGGCCGACTTTATCAACTGGTCCAAGGACCACGGGATCCGTGTAGGTCCCGGCCGTGGCTCCGGTGCAGGTTCCATGGTTGCCTACGCGATGCGAATTACCGACCTGGACCCGCTCAAGCACGGTTTGATCTTCGAGCGCTTCTTGAACCCGGAACGTGTTTCCATGCCCGACTTCGACGTCGACTTCGATGATCGCCGTCGTTCTGAGGTCATCAAGTATGTGACCGAGAAGTATGGCGATGAACGTGTATCAATGATCGTGACCTACGGTTCCATCAAGACCAAGCAGGCCCTGAAGGACTCCTCGCGCGTGCTCGGATATCCATTTAGCATGGGCGAGACCCTGACCAAGGCGTTGCCACCGGCCGTGATGGCCAAGGACATTCCGCTCAACGACATCGAGAACCAGAACTCCAAGCGCTACGCGGAAGCAGGGGACTTCCGCAATTTGGTCGCCACCGACCCCGAAGCCGCACGAGTCTTCGAAACCGCCAAGGGACTTGAAGGCCTGAAGCGCCAATGGGGCGTGCACGCGGCAGGTGTCATCATGAGCTCCGATCCGATTATTGATGTGGTGCCAATCATGCGCCGCATCCAGGACGGCCAGGTTATTACCCAATTCGACTACCCAACCTGCGAAGGCTTGGGCTTGATCAAGATGGACTTCCTGGGATTGCGAAATCTCACCATCATCTCCGATGCGCTAGAGAACATCCGGTATAACACCGGCGATGAGATTGACCTGGAAACCCTGGGCATCGAGGATCCGGAAGCCTATAACTTGCTGGCCCGAGGCGATACCCTCGGCGTGTTCCAGCTCGATGGCGGCCCGATGCGCTCACTGCTGAAAATGATGCGCCCGGATAACTTCGAAGACATCTCCGCAGTGATCGCGCTGTACCGCCCGGGTCCCATGGGCGCCAACTCGCACACCAACTACGCTTTGCGCAAGACCGGGCTGCAGGAAGTTACCCCGATCCACCCCGAGCTCGCAGAGCCGTTGGCTGAAATCCTCGGTGGTACCTATGGCTTGATTGTGTACCAAGAGCAGGTTATGGCTATTGCCCAGAAGCTGGCTGGATACTCCTTGGGCCAGGCAGATATCTTGCGCCGAGCCATGGGCAAGAAGAAGAAGTCCGAGCTGGACAAGCAGTTCGCTGGCTTCAAGCAGGGCATGAACGACAACGGATATTCCGATGCTGCCGTGCAGACGCTGTGGGATATTTTGCTGCCGTTCTCCGACTACGCGTTCAACAAGGCCCACTCGGCCGCCTATGGCGTGGTGTCGTATTGGACCGCCTATTTGAAGGCGCATTACCCTGCCGAATACATGGCCGCGCTGCTGACTTCGGTCGGTGACGACAAGGACAAGCTGGCCCTGTACCTGAATGAATGCCGGCATATCGGTATTACCGTGTTGCCACCTGATGTGAACGAATCCGCCTTGAACTTCACTCCTGTGGGCAAGGACATCCGCTTCGGCATGGGTGCTATTCGCAACGTGGGCACCAACGCCGTGGCCGGCATCGTAGAAGCCCGCAAGGAAAAGGGGCACTACAACGATTTCAGCGATTTCCTGGGCAAAGTCCCTGCAGTTGTATGCAATAAGCGAACCGTTGAATCGCTGATCAAGGCCGGTGCCTTCGACTCGTTGAAGCACCCGCGCCGCGCGCTGGTAGCCATTCACGAAGAAGCTGTTGATTCAGTTATCCAGGTCAAGCGCAACGAGGCTGCCAACCAGTTTGATTTGTTCAGCGCGCTCGGCTCCGAAGAGGCCTCGGAATCCATGAGCGTGGCCATTCCGGACTTGCCCGACTGGGACAAAAAGGAAAAGCTCGCGTACGAACGCGACATGCTGGGCCTGTACGTATCGGATCACCCATTGCAGGGACTGGGGTCCGCCCTGGACCAGTACGCGGACATGCCGGTGACCCATGTTCTCTCGGATGACGGCCCGCAAGACGGGCACATCATCTCCATTGCGGGCATGATTTCAGGTTTGCAGCGCCGCATCGCCAAGAAGAGCGGCAATCCCTATGCGCGCTGTGAAATCGAAGACCTCTCCGGTTCGATGGAAGTGATGTTCTTCGGACAGGCCTACCAGCCGATTGCGGAGATCCTGGCCGATGACCTGATCGTGGTGATCAAGGGACGCGTCCAGCGGCGCGACGACGGCTCGATTACGTTGAACGCCCAAGAAATGATGATTCCCGAAATTTCAGAGGACGCCAATGGCGGCCCTGTGGTGATCGGCATCCCGACGCACAAGGCCACCGAATCGTTGGTTCAACGCCTTGGCGACGTGCTCAGGACCCACAGCGGGAACACCGAAGTGCGCGTTAAGCTCACCGGCAGCCGAGGGACGTCGCTGATGCGCCTGGGGATGAACTTCCGAGTCAACCCGAATCCAGCGCTCTTTGGCGACTTGAAGGTCCTGCTTGGCCCGCACTGCTTGGATGTGTAGCGCCGGAAATCAGCCAGTTTGTTGACCTGTCAGTTCCCATAATGGTGGCTTGCATGACCGGGTGAGGTAATCAATAAAACCTCACCCGGTCATCGGCGTTAAACTAGGTAGGTGAGCACAATTCCAGAGACCGAATTTTCAGACCTCGCCACCATCGACTGGCGCAACGAATCCCTGAGCTATGCACAGCTCAAAGCTCATTTGCCGCGTCCCGAGATGAACACGCAAACCGCTACCGAGACCGTGCAGGCGATTATCGATGATGTCCGCAGTCGTGGCATGCAAACTCTCAAGGATCTTGCCAAGAGATTTGACCTTGTGGATCTGGACCACACGCGCGTCCCGCAGCATGAGCTGGATCGGGCCCTTGAAGAACTCGATCCGCAAGTCCGCCTGGCCCTGGAAGAGTCCATTGACCGTGCCCGGGTATTTGCCGCAGCCCAGCGCCCACAGGACACGGAAGTGAACTACGCCAATGGCGCAACGGTAACCCAGCGTTGGGTCGCCGTACGTCGCGTTGGGTTGTACGTGCCGGGTGGCCTGGCCGTGTATCCATCCTCGGTCATCATGAACACCGTGCCGGCCCAGGCCGCCGGTGTTGCTTCCCTTGCGCTGGCAAGCCCGCCGCAGCAAGAATTCGGGGGACTGCCACACCCAACCATCTTGGCTGCTGCCAAGTTGCTGGGCATTGATGAAGTCCACGCCATGGGCGGGGCGCAGGCCGTGGCCGCCTTCGCCTACGGTGTTGAGGTCGAAAATGACGAGCGTGGCGGGATCGAGCCGGTTGACGTGATCTCCGGGCCGGGCAACGTATTTGTGGCCACTGCCAAGCGCCTGGTTAAGGGCGTCGTCGGCATTGATGCTGAAGCCGGCCCTACAGAAATTGCGATCCTTGCCGACCAGGGCGCGGATCCCAGATTTGTCGCTGCCGACATGATCTCCCAGGCGGAACACGACGCCAATGCCGCTGCGGTGCTCATTACCGACTCTGCACAACTAGCAAGCTCGGTACGAGGCGAACTGCTCAAGCAGGTTGCGGCCACGAAGCACACCGAGCGTGTTCGCCAGGCCTTGTCAGGAACCCAGTCAGCCATCATCCTGGTCAAGGACTTGGAACAGGGCATCGAGGTCTGCAATGCCTATGCGGCCGAGCACCTTGAAATCATGGTCAGCGATCCAGAATCTACGGCGGCACGCATTACCGCTGCCGGAGCAATTTTCGTAGGACCGTATGCCCCGGTGTCACTAGGGGACTACTGCGCCGGATCAAATCACGTACTTCCCACCAACGGCACTGCCCTGCACGCCTCGGGCCTGAACGTGAATACCTTCTTGAAGGCAATCCAGGTGATCAATTACAGCAAGGCCGCGCTTGGCGATGTGGCTGCGCACGTGATCAATCTGGCCAACGCTGAGGACCTGCCAGCGCACGGCGACGCTGTCGCAGTGCGAAACGCGCAATAGACGCTAAACTGGTAGGTGACATGAGTGGATTCTCGTCACCCGTGAATAACCGAGAATGCTTCGATAGCTACAGATGGAGGTGCCGTGAATTGCCCGTATTGCCGTAATGCTGATTCCCGCGTGGTCGACAGCCGAGTTGCTGATGACGGCGTGTCCATCCGCAGGCGTCGCCAGTGCACCGCGTGTTCTCGACGCTTCACTACCACTGAGACAGCGAGCCTCAGCGTGCTCAAGCAGTCCGGTGCCGTGGAGCCATTCTCGCGCAATAAGGTCATCAACGGCGTGCGCAAAGCCTGCCAGGGCCGCCCGGTTACCGACCACGATCTGGCGATTCTTGCTCAAGAAGTGGAAGAAGCTGTGCGTACGTCGGGAGCGGCCGAAATTCCGGCGCACCAGGTGGGCTTGGCCATCCTTGAACCGCTGTCGCGTTTGGACGAAGTGGCTTATCTGCGATTTGCCAGCGTTTATCACAATTTCCAGTCGTTGACTGATTTTGAAAACGCGATCGGACGACTGCGCGACCGCCGAAGCAACACTCCGCAGGGCAACCAGCGGCCGCTGACCGCGGAGTGACAACGTAATAAAGAATGAGCAAGGCCGGCGTTCAATCCCCACTGGGAGATAAATGCCGGCCTTGCTCTTTCCTGCGGGGGCTATGGGAGAGTCAGAATTTCCGCGCCGTTGTCGGTCACCAGCAGGGTGTGCTCGAACTGCGCGGTGCGCTTCTTGTCCTTGGTCGTTACGGTCCAGTCATCCGCCCACATGTCCCATTCAATAGTTCCAAGGGTGAGCATCGGCTCAATGGTGAAGACCATGCCCGGCTCAATCAGCGTGTTGTAGGCAGGGGCCGCATCGTAATGCGGGATGATCAAACCCGAATGGAAGGATTCGCCGACGCCGTGGCCGGTGAAGTCCTTGACTACGCCATAGCCAAAACGCTTGGCATAAGTTTCAATGCTGCGGCCAATTACGTTGATTTCACGTCCAGGCATGACGGCCTTGATGGCACGCTTCAGCGAGTTCTCCGTGCGTTCAACCAACAAGCGCGATTCTTCGTCGACGTCACCGACCAGGAACGTAGCGTTATTATCGCCATGAACGCCACCAATGTAGGCAGTGATATCAATGTTGATGATGTCGCCATCCTGGAGCACAGTGCTATCAGGGATGCCGTGGCAGATCACCTCATTGAGCGAGGAGCACAGGGACTTCGGGAAGCCGCGGTAGCCGAGCGTCGAAGGGTAGGCGTTGTGGTCCATGAGGAACTCGTGGCCAAGACGATCCAATTCGTCCGTGGTGGTTCCGGGCTGGCACGCTTTGCCAACCTCTTGGAGGGCCTGTGCCGCGATTCTGGAAGCCACGCGTATGCGTTCAATGACTTCGGGGCTCTTGACTTCCGACGCAGTATTCTCCGACGGTTCTTTTTTGCCCACGTACTCAGGTCGCTCGATATGTTTCGGGACCGGAAGCTCGGGGGAGATGGTGCCGGCGGTGAGGTTTCCAATGGGTGCGATTGAAGCTGTAGCCATAGAACTTATTCTAGCTTCACACGGGTTTTGGCTTGCTCAGGATTGGCCGTGGCATAGGGTGGTGTTCCACCTAATTTTCTCGTGGTGGTCTAACGTGGAGATGGAAGTACCAACCTAGAATTGAGGAGTTTCCAATGAGCTCAGCTGGCACCCCTGGTGAAGGCCAGTACTGGTATAACGTTTCCACCAAGAGCGTGGAAAAGGGACCCCAGTCGGATTGGTCGCAATTATTAGGTCCATATGAGTCCGCTGCGGAAGCAGAAGCCGCAATGAGCAAAGTCCAGGCGCGCAATGAGGCGTGGGATGAGGCCGAGGAAAACGACGAGTAGTCCAAAAGGCCCATCGCCCTGTAGGCAACGGCAAAGGCGGTACCCGGAACCAGATCAAAACTTGGTTCGGGGCACCGCCTTTGGCGTGCGGCGCGAAGGGGCTATTCCTTGAATTCGTACTCTTCCGAGGGGAACGAACCGGAAATGACGTCCTGGTGGTATTCGCTGACGGCCTGTCCTATGACGCTGCGAAGATCGGCGTACTTTTTGACGAATCGAGGCGTGCGGCGCGCGCCGAGGCCCAGCATGTCCTGCCAAACCAGCACCTGGCCCGTAGTGGAAGCGCCTGCGCCAATGCCGATGGTCGGAACCCTCAAGGCGGCGTCAATTTCGGCTGCAGCCGTGCTTGGCACCATCTCCATCAAGATGCAGAAGGCTCCCGCGTCCTGCAACGCCAGTGCATCAGCCTTCATTTGAGCCATGGCATCGCCGCGGCCCTGAACTCGGAATCCTCCAAGAGCGTGCTCTGACTGCGGAGTGAACCCGATGTGGCCAATGACCGGGACGCCGGCGAGCACCATGGCGCGAACATGTTCCGCATACTGGGCGGTACCCTCCATCTTGACGGCTTGGGCGCCGCCCTCTTTCATGAGGCGAACCGCAGTCTCAACCGCTTGTGCAGGAGATTGCTCATAACTTCCGAAAGGCAGATCTGCAACCACCATGGCTCGTTGGGCGCCATTTGCCACGGCCTTGGTGAAGACCACCATTTCGTCGAGGGTGATGGGCAGCGTTGAGTCATAGCCAATGACCGTATTGGCTGCTGAATCGCCAACCAGCAGGATCTCGATGCCGGCAGAATCGAAAATTTCGGCCATCATTACGTCGTAGGCAGTTAACATCGCGAATTTTTCACCGCGATTTTTTGCCTGCTGCAAATGATGAATTCGGATGCGGGATGGGCCTTTCTCAGGATTCCCTAGGTAAGGTTGAGGCATAAAATGACTTTATCGTACTTGAACTGGGCGATGCTTACTGGATGCCCCGGTGGGAACCGATATAGTGTTGCCACAGGTCAATTTTCTTACCGGCCGTAATCAGTGCCGGTATTAGAAATTCAAAGGTGGTGGAAAATGGATCGTCAGCAGGAATTTGTGCTGCGCACCATTGAAGAACGTGATGTTCGATTTGTGCGAATGTGGTTTACCGACGTCGTTGGATCACTGAAATCCGTGGCGTTGGCTCCTGCTGAAGTTGAAGATGCCTTTGAAGAGGGTCTGGGCTTCGACGGTTCGTCCATTGACGGGCTTTCCCGGATCTCAGAATCTGACATGCTGCTTCAGCCGGATCCGTCCACTTTCCAGATTTTGCCATGGCGAGGTGAGGTCGAGCCGACCTCTCGCATGTTCTGCGACATCCTGACACCAGAGGGCCAGCCATCCAGTGCTGACCCGCGCCAGGTTCTCAAGCGCCAGTTGGGCGAAGCCTCCGATATGGGCTTCACGTGCTACACCCATCCAGAAATCGAGTTCTACCTTCTGGAATCCTCGGAGCTGGATGCCAACGGGCGCCCGCGTCCCATCGACACCGGTGGCTACTTCGACCATGTGCCCGACGGCGTAGGACAAGATTTCCGCCGCGCATCCGTGACGACTTTGGAGGCGCTGGGCATTTCAGTGGAGTTCTCCCACCATGAAACCGGCCCAGGCCAGAATGAAATCGACCTGCGCTACGCGGATGCCCTGCAAACTGCCGATAACATCATGACCTTCCGCACTGTTATCAAGGAGATGGCAATGCAGAAGGGGATTCATGCCACCTTCATGCCCAAGCCCTTCTCTGAGCACCCGGGCAGCGGCATGCACACGCACTTCTCGCTCTTCGAGGGAGACAGCAACGCCTTCTTTGAGGCTGGGCGCGAATACCAGCTCTCTGATGTTGCCCGCTCCTTCATTGCAGGCATATTGCACCATGCTCCGGAAATGACCGCAATCACCAATCAGTACGTGAACTCGTACAAGCGCTTGTGGGGCGGGGGAGAGGCCCCAAGCCACCGTTCGTGGGGCCACAACAACCGATCGGCGCTGCTGCGTGTTCCGCTGTACAAGCCCGGCAAGGGGCAAAGCGCTCGAGTTGAGTACCGCGGCATCGACTCTGCGGCCAACCCTTACCTCGCCTATGCCTGCCTATTGGGCGCTGGCCTGAAGGGCATCCGTGAAGGCTACGAGCTCGAAGAGCCAACCGAGGATGACGTCTGGAACCTGTCCACCGCTGAGCGTCGAGCTTCGGGCCACGTGCCGTTGCCAGGAAGCCTGCATGAAGCGCTGCGTGTGATGGAAGAGTCCGAATTCATGGCCGAGATCCTCGGTGAACAGGTATTCAACTCCTTCATCTCGAACAAGAAGGCCGAATGGGAAGAATACCGCCAGGTCGTGACTCCCTACGAGCTCAATAAAAATCTAAGTATCCTCTAGAAATGTCGCCGTGTGCCCGCACACGGCGACTTGTGGGAGAAACAAGAATCACCATGCCGGACGTATCCTCGCGATCATTGATCAACGCTGGTTTCAGCGATATAGAGCGGGCCAAGAAATTCCTTCAAGCCAAGGAACTGGCACCGATTGATCCGAAATTGATCGTGAGCAAGATGGCTCATGCGCCCGATCCTGACCAGGCCCTGCTTTTGGCCCTGCGTCTAGTTGACCGCCATCCTGAAGCCATCGATATCTTCATGGACCCGGAGAGCTGCCAAGGGCTGGTCCGAATACTGGGCAGTTCGTCGGCGCTCGGTGAATTCCTGATACGTTGCCCCCAGGCGCTCGACACAGTCCGCACTGCGCCATCGGCAGAGTTCGTGCAGGCCACCAGCGAGCACCTGGTGCAAAGCATGCTCACATCCATCGATGCCCAGCGCACCAGCCGAGGCCATTGGGTCTCCTCGGTTACCGGTGCCGAAGCCAGACAACGTTTACGCACAAGCTACCGGATGGCACTGCTCTCCTTGGCGCACCGTGATCTGGGCTCGGGCAACCCGCAACGAATCCTGCCGAACGTCGCGGCCGAGCTGGCCGATATGGCCGGAGCGGCGCTGGAAGGCGCACTGGCGATTGCCCGCGCTGAGGTAGCTGAACAGTACGACCCGTTTGACGTAGACCGCGTTAACATCGCCATTATCGGCATGGGCAAATGCGGCGCCCGAGAGCTCAACTACATTTCAGATGTGGATGTCATTTACGTCCACGGTTCTGCGCCGGGCATTGAAGAGGACCTGGCAGCGGCCATTGCCACCGTGATTTGCGGGAATACTGCCCGCGCCCTGATGGTCCCGGGCCCCGAGCCGATGCTCTGGGAAGTGGATGCGAATCTGCGCCCAGAAGGCAAAGACGGGGCGCTCACCCGAACTTTATCCTCCCATGAGGCCTACTACCGCAGGTGGGCACATTCGTGGGAGTTCCAGGCGTTGCTCAAGGCCCGCTGTATCGCCGGCGACACAGAACTCGGTCGTTCCTACGAGCGCATGGTCTCGCCCATGGTCTGGTCCAGTTCCGAACGGGATGGCTTCGTTGAATCTGTCCAAGCCATGCGTCGACGGGTCAGCAACAACATCGACAAGGACGACGTTGCGTGGCAAATCAAACTCGGCCCAGGCGGCCTGAGGGATGTTGAATTCACCGTCCAGCTTCTCCAGCTGGTTCACGGCCGTGTAGATCCGGATATCCAGATTCCCACGACCACCTTGGCAATCCAGGCCATGAGCGAGATTGGCTATATCGGGCGCGAAGACGCAACGAATTTTGATGATTCGTACCGCTTCTTGCGGCTGCTGGAACACCGAATTCAGCTGAACCAGCTCCGGCGGACCCACCTGATGCCACGCGTGGAAAGCGCACAGCGAGTTCTGGCACGCTCGATTCGCGGTGCCGGGGATCTGCAGCCGACAAGCCCAGAGAAGCTCATGCGCCGCTGGAACGAGACCAAGCGCATGGTGCGTTCCCTCCACGAACGGATTTTCTACCGCCCCTTGCTGGTCAGCAGCTCCAATCTCTCGGCAGACGACGTCAAGCTCACCGCCGAATCTGCACAAGCGCGCCTTCGCGCTCTGGGCTATTTGGATCCCAAGGCGGCCATGCGCCATATTGAAGCGTTGACCGGGGGAGTATCCCGCAGGTCCTCGTTGCAACGCCAGCTGTTGCCCGTTCTGCTGGACTGGTTCGCCCGTGGAGTCGATCCCGACGCCGGGCTGCTGGGCTTCCGGCGGTTGAGCGAGTCGCTGGGCAAGTCCCATTGGTTCCTTGGCATGCTGCGCGATACCAATGCGGCGGCGGAGCGGCTGAGCCACTTGCTTTCCAACACCCGTTTCCTGACCGACCTGCTGGCTAATGAACCGGCCGCCGCCGCGTGGCTGGGCTCGGATTCATCCTTGATGCCACAGAACCTTGAAAGCCTGTTGCAGCAGAACCAGTCGATCATTCACCGCACCAAGCAGCCCGAAAGCGCCATTCGGATGATCCGCATGGTGCGCCGGCGTGAGTTCTTGCGCGTGGCCCTGGCCGATGGCGCGGGTCTGCTATCGGTCGATGAAGTGGGCAAGGCCCTGTCGAATATTGATGGAGCAATGGTCGACGGCGTGCTTCAGGTGCTGCTCGCTGCAGACCGTCAAAAGCATGGCGAACACGCCGTAATTTCAGTGATCGCGATGGGGCGCCAAGGAGGCAAGGAAATCGGCTACGGCTCCGATGCCGACGTATTGTTCATTCAGCGTCCGCTTCCCGGAGCCAAGGCCCAAGCGGCACAGGAACAAGCCTTGCGCGTGGTGACCGAGCTCGTTTCGTGGACTTCCAAGCCTTTGAAGCCGGCAATTCCTGCTGAAGTGAAACTCAAGGTCGATTCGGACCTGCGTCCCGAAGGACGCCAGGGAATTCTGGTTCGATCCATCGATGCCTATGCAAGCTATTACGAGCGTTGGGTCGAAGTCTGGGAGCGGCAGGCACTGCAGCGGGCGCGTCCCTTCGCCGGTGATGCCGCTCTGGCGCAGGACTTCATCGACCTGATCAAGCCCGTGCGCTACGGCAAAGGCCTGGACGACAACGAAATCCGGGACATTCGCAAGATCAAGGCCCGTGTTGAATCTGAAAGGCTTCCCCGCGGCGCCGATCCCAATCGCCATTTGAAGCTAGGGCGCGGTTCGCTGTCCGACATTGAATGGCTAGTTCAGTTCTACCAGCTCCAGCACGCATGGAAGCATGAGACGCTGCAAACCACCTCGACCCTGAAAGCCCTGGAAGAGCTGGCGAAGCTGGATTTCATCACTGAGGACGACAGCGAACAGCTCGCCGTCGCCTGGCGGTTGGCGACGCGTATCCGAAGCGCTGAAATCATCACCTCGGGACGCTCCAGCGATGTCCTGCCAAGTTCATCGAGGGATATGGAGGCCGTAGCACGATGGTGCGGCTATGAGCCGCACTTCGGCGTTGAGCTAGAGGAAGATTACCTGCGCGCCACTCGTCATGCCCGAAGCGTTTTTGAACAGCTCTTTTATGGCTTCGAAGACTGACTCAGCATGTCGCTGACCCGCATCCAGCAAGAGCATTGGGCCCCGATAACCACCTCCCACCGGGTTTGGCAACGGCGGCACTACCTGGGCTCTGGTGACTTAGTGTGGAGCGAAGCTGCCGAGTCGCTCATGCGCTGGGAAATAAAAACCCGCAGCGGGTTCGTCGTGCAACCGCAAGAACCGGTGCGAATGGGCGCACGTCCCCAGCTCAGTGCCGTGCTCGGGCCCATAGCCATCGACGAGCCCATTGAAGTGGTGGATACAGTCCACAGCGCTGATCGCGTGGGATTCGCCTATAAGACCCGCCCTGGGCATCCCGTCAGTGGCGAGGAAGCTTTTATTCTCACGCGTAGCGCTGCGCACGTCTTCCTGGAGATCCGTTCGTTGACCGCGCCTTCTGATCTTCTTGGGTGGCGGGTTGTATTTCCATTGCTATTGGTGGCGCAAAAATTCACGCGGTGGCGGTATGGCAGGGCGCTCACCATTAAGAGATGACAAGGGTCCGCCCAGTCATCCGTTGCTTGAATTTCAAATTCTGGCGCGTGCCGCAGAGGGTTTCAGCCGTTGCTGCCCATCGGGTCCGTCCACGTGGATCCGCTCGGCAGGTTTCAGCGCTTTAGTGCGCAGCGCATTGGCCACAACGATCCCTTGGGCGGAGGGTTCTAAGATTGCCAGCTCGCTGGTTGCGTCGCCGAAGTTCCCGTCGAGCGTCCACGCCACGGCTGCATTAGCTCCTTGATTCCACGTTCTTGCAAGAGCCCGTCACCGTCCGCATATTCGCAGGCATTGGAAATGGCGTGGCCTGGGACATGGCGGGGCAGGACCCTGCTCTAGTCTTCAGCGATTGGTTCAAGATAGCCGACTATTTCTCCGTCGTCGCGTTGTCCGCTGATCCACTGGGAAATGTCCATGGCCTACAGGCTAGCAAAGCAAAAAAGCTGGGTCCCACCAATGGTGGGGCCCAGCTTTTGACTAACTAATCCGCGACTACCGCAGGATCGGAATTAGCAACCGTAGTACAGCTCGAACTCGTATGGGTTCGGGCGCAGGCTCAGTGGCTTGATTTCGTTTTCACGCTTGTACTCGATCCAAGTCTGGACCAGGTCCTCGGTGAAGACGCCGCCTTCGAGCAGGAAGTCGTGGTCGGCTTCCAGTGCCTTCAGTGCATCTTCAAGGCTCTCCGGAGCGCGCTGGATGTCCTTGGCTTCCTCGGCAGGAAGCTCGTAGAGGTCCTTGTCGATTGGCTCTGCTGGTTCGATGCGGTTCTTGATGCCGTCCAGGCCAGCCATCAGCTGGGCTGCGAAAGCCAGGTAAGGGTTGGAAGAAGCATCCGGTGCGCGGAATTCGATGCGCTTCGCCTTGGGGTTCGAACCGGTGATCGGGATACGGATACCTGCCGAACGGTTACCCTGCGAGTAAACCATGTTCACTGGAGCCTCGAAGCCCTTGACCAGTCGACGGTAGGAGTTCACAGTTGGGTTGGTGAAGGCAAGCACTGCATCAGCGTGCTTCAGCAGGCCACCGATGTACCAGCGAGCGACGTCGGACAGGCCAGCGTAGCCCTTTTCGTCGTAGAACAGCGGGTCGCCGTTGGACCACAGCGACTGGTGCACGTGCATGCCCGAACCGTTGTCGCCGAAGACTGGCTTTGGCATGAAGGTTGCGGACTTGCCCCAGGCGTCTGCCACGTTCTTGACTACGTACTTGAAGAGCATCAGCTCGTCAGCGGCGTGAACCATGGTGTTGAACTTGTAGTTGATTTCAGCCTGGCCAGCAGCGCCAACTTCGTGGTGGCTGCGCTCGACCTCAAGGCCAGCCTTGTCCAGCTCAACGCAGATAGCGTCACGCAGGTCAGCCTGCTTGTCAGTTGGTGCAACTGGGAAGTAGCCGCCCTTGAAAGCGGTCTTGTAACCCTGGTTGCCGCCTTCTTCCTTGCGGCCGGTGTTCCATGGAGCTTCATCGGAATCGATCGAGTAGAAAGCGCCTTCTGGCTTCGACTCGTAGCGAACGTCTTCGAAGATGAAGAATTCTGCTTCTGGAGCGAAGAATGCGGTATCGGCGATTCCGGTGGATTCGAGGTAAGCTTCGGCACGCTCTGCAACGCCACGTGGATCGCGGTGGTAAGGCTCACCGGTACGTGGGTTGATGATCGAGAAGTTGAATGCCAAGGTCTTTTCGATGCGGAATGGATCGATGAAACCGGTGGTGACATCTGGGATCAACTGCATGTCTGATTCAGAGATGCCAGCGAAGCCGCGGATGGACGAACCATCGAAGAGCTGGCCGTTGACGAAGAAGTCGGCATCTACAGACTTTGCTGGCACGTTGAAGTGCTGCTGTACGCCTGGAAGATCGGTGAAACGGATATCGACGAACTTGATGTCCTCATCGGCAATATATGCCAAGACTTCTTCTGGACTGGTAAACATGTGCAGGTGACTCCCTGGTGAGATATGAGAATTGGTAAACAGAACGATCAGACAGAATGAGCTGGCTGGTTCCCTTGCTTACGTATAGAGCTTACCCACAATCCATTTCTGAATGGTGTCTCTATTGTTTCCAGCCTGTTACAAGGGTGAGGCTCGGGCGTATCGTATTGCGCTGATTTGGGACGATGCAGTTCGTAACAAACTGACTTGGAGTCTTGGCGGGCTCAGACAGGGCAAATTGAGCCCGCACTGATGCACAGAATCCCTCGATAGACTGTAGCGGTGGAAAGAAAAGACTTCAGTTCGTGGCTTGAAGGCCCGCCACAACATAACTCGCAGGAGTGGCCTGGACAGGATCTAGGCCGACCGGACAAGGGCCCCGGGTCAATTGGAAGATTCCCTCGCAGGATTGGAGCATTGTGCATCGACTGGGGACTGTCCATGCTGCTGAGCTGGTGGCTCTTCAACTTCAATGACCTTGCAACCCTGTTGCTGTTTTGCGTCGGGCAGATTATTGGCGTCGGATTCACCGGTCATACTATTGGCCATCGGACCTTTGGCCTTCAAGTGCAGTCAATGGACGGAAGTGCGGTGAAGCCCTTGCAGGGGTTGATTCGCTCGCTGCTACTTTGCCTGGCCATCCCGGTCTTTGTTACCGATCAGGATCAGCGGGGATTGCACGATCGGCTACCGAAGACCATCTTGGTTAACATCAAATAATTCAAATGCGCCAGAACAACGAAGAAGCCGCAACAGGGAATCCTGTTGCGGCTTCTTATGTATTGAGGTTTTTAGCGACCGCGGGTTGCGCGGCGGTTAGGCCGAACGCGGGTGGGGTCTACGCCCTTGGGGATCGGCAGGCGATTTGCAGTCAGGGTGCTCAGTCGCTTGTCGATGGCACTGACCTCGAGCTTGGTGATGGACTTGGGAAGCTTCTTCATTTCCTTGCTGACATCAACCAAGCTGGTCTGGTCCGCGTCCTGTCCTGCATGGATCACGTGAACTGGAACGTTCGGCAGAACACGGGCAATGCGCTTGCGTTCCGAGGCGACGAGTTCGCGAACTCGCGACTTAGGCCCTTCGGTGACCAGGACGATGCCTGGGCGGCCAATGGCGAGGAAGACCAAATCCTGGTGACGGTTATAGGCGACTGGTTCCTGCTTGAGGATCCATCCGCGACGCAGCACGCTCATGGCTGCACCTGCAGCACCTGGGCGTCCTTCTAGCTGGGAGAAGGCAGCTTTTTCAGCCCGGCGGGACATGATGAACATCGCCGCAAGAAGAGCCAAAGGAATGGAAATGATCAACATGGTGATCCAGTTGTTGATCAAGATACCGATAACCAAGCAGACTGCGATTACAGCCAAGGCAGCCAATGCCATCCACCAAACGACCATAGGGTCGTTGCGGCGCGTCATCTGGAAGACTTGGCCGATTTGCTTCAGCCGGCCTGGTTCTTTGTTCTTTTTCTCAGCTTTTGGTTTACGCGAAAACAAACCGCGCTTTGGTTGCGCAGCAGCGTCGTTGTCGGAGTTTTTGGCCATAGTGCCTCAATTCTACGCGATGTTGACGATAGTTCTAAGTCGCGCTGGATCAGGAGCGAAATTTTTTTGGTGCATATGTCGCTAGCAAGATGGCAGACAACCCCGCAGCCATGGCGTGTGAGATGCCAGGGGGCTGCGGGGTCGTGGTCTGCGGAACGTTCAATCGATCATTATTTGATCAGGGATGCTGCTTCCTGACGCGTGTTCCCGGAAGACTCGATGTGGGAGAGAGCCTCTGGAATTTCGCGACCCTTCTTGCGCATCGCTCCGGCCCACAACCGTCCTGCACGGTAGGAAGAGCGGACCAGCGGACCAGACATGACACCGGCAAATCCGATTTCTTCTGCCTCTTGCTGCAGTTCAACGAATTCTTGTGGGGTGACCCAGCGGTCCACTGGAAGGTGGAGATCGGTGGGGCGAAGGTACTGCGTCAGGGTCAACAGGTCGCAACCGGCTTCGTGCAGGTCGCGCATGGCCTCGGAAATTTCTTCGCGGGTTTCGCCCATACCGAGGATCAGGTTCGACTTGGTGATCAGTCCACGCTTGCGTCCGTGCGAAATGACGTCCATGGAACGGTCGTAGCGGAAAGCGGGACGGATGCGCTTGAAAATTCGAGGAACGGTCTCGACGTTGTGGGCGTAGACTTCCGGGGCCGAATCGCAGATGGCGTCCAGGTTCTCTGGTTTTCCGCTGAAGTCCGGGATCAGCAATTCGACACCGGTGGTTGGGTTCATCTTGTGGATCTGGCGAACCGTCTCCGCATACAGCCACACGCCCTCATCTTCGAGGTCATCGCGGGCCACGCCAGTGACGGTTGCGTAGCGAAGATCCATCTTCTTCACGCTCATCGCAACCTTGAATGGTTCGGAGCGATCGATTGGTGATGGTTTACCGGTAGCGATCTGGCAGAAATCGCAGCGGCGGGTGCACTCGGAACCACCGATGAGGAAAGATGCTTCACGGTCTTCCCAGCATTCAAAGATGTTTGGGCAGCCTGCTTCTTCGCAGACGGTGTGCAGTCCTTCGGACTGTACGAGATTCTTTAGGCCTACGTATTCGGGACCAATGTTTAGTTTGGCTTTGATCCACTCGGGCTTACGCTCCACTGGTACGGCAGCGTTGCGCTTTTCAACGCGAAGCATGCGGCGGCCTTCAGGTGCGACGCTCATTATCGGCTCTTTCTTTCGGAGGGAATGATTGTCTAGACGACTTGTGGGGTGAGGAGACGTTCGAGTTCGGTCTGGACTCGGTCGACAACGTCTTCCGGGGTTACGGTTCGGCCGAGCTCTTCCGAGATGGAAGTGACTCCTGCATCGGTGATACCGCAAGGAATGATTTGTTCGTAGGCCGCTAGCTCGTTGGAGCAGTTCAATGCAAAACCGTGCATGGTTACTCCGTGGCTGATACGAAGTCCGATGGCTGCGATTTTTCGGTCTTGTTCGCCGTTTTTGCCGGGAACCCAGACACCTGAGCGGCCTTTGATCTGCGCCGTGGCAATGCCCATGTCGCTCACGACATTGATCAGCGCTTCTTCGATGGTTTCCACATAAAGTCGTATCGCGCTCATTTTGCGAAGTTTGACGATGGGGTAGCCAATAAGTTGTCCTGGCCCGTGCCAGGTGAGCTTGCCGCCTCGATCCACGTCTACGACAGGGGTTCCGTCTAACGGGAGATCTTCGGGTTCAGTTCTTTTGCCTGCGGTGTATACCGCTTCATGCTCCAGGAACAGGACTCTCGGGGACTGTTCGTCCGCGGCTACCGCATCATGTAACTGGATTTGGTAGTCCCAGGCTTCCATGTAGGGCACAAATTTTGAGCCAAGTCCGACTCGTTCGAATTCGATCGCCATGAAGGTTACCCTACGCCGTTGTCCCGCTGGTCGCTAATTCGATAGATGACAGCAAACTTGTGGATAACGAACTTGTGTTTTCCGTTTTTGAACTACAACGGAGCTATGAATGAATCAACAAATGTTCTTGCGTGGCCTTTGAGCTCTGGACATGTCACCGTTAGACCATTAAGTACCAAGTCACCATGTAAAGTTTGGCTAATCCGCAGGGAGAGTGACCAAACTTACATGGTGCTAAAACTTAGTTTGACTATGGAAGATGTCTCGTCCTTGAGGCAGAATTCGGTCACTCGGTCGCGGAAATATGTCGTCGATTTTTACGGCACGCACTCGACCCAACTGGGCGATGGTTTGATCATGGAATATTGCCCGGGCGGAAGCATCGGCGACCTCGTGAACAGTCGAGGTGTTTTCAGCCTGGGCGAATGCATCACTGCGTTGGCTCCCGTGGCGCAAACGCTATCGATGATGCACGCAGAGGGTATCCGCCATGGGGACATATCACCGGCAAACGTTTTGCTGACTGCAAGCGGCATGCCAAAGATTATTGACTTTCAGGAGTCCGCCTCAGATGCCCAATCGTTGTCGGGCGCTGGCACGCCAGGATATATGGCTCCAGAAATAGTTCCTGGCGGACGAGAACTATCGGTGGGGGAGCAGGACGTCTACTCCCTGGGCGCCTGCTTATGGTTCCTCTTGGCAGGCAAGCCACCGGATGCGCAAAACATTCGGCCACCGGTGCAGGTCAAGTTTCCAAGTATTCCGCAGATCATCCAAGACCTATTGATTGATTGCCTCAACCCGGATCCACATGAACGACCAAGCGCCGAACAATTTGCGAGGACGCTGTTCTCTAGCGCCCAGGCTGAACCTATCAGGTGGGAAGGCCACGTTTCGCCGGAAGCTACCCATCTGATGGAAACCATACATCCAGATATCCTGTCCCAGCATAGGGCCAGAGGACGGCGGGGGAGGAAACAAGCATCATTGACACCACAAGACCAGGGGCAGCCTGAAAATTGGGCTGTTCATCCGCTTCGGCGGACCCCTGGAGCCATGAAAATTGTTGGTGCCGGTGTGATGGGTATTGCGGTATTGGCCGGAAGCCTTGTAGGCGTCAACCATCTTCGCGCGGCGACAGCATCTGATACGGGATCTGAACCGTCGGCACCGGTTGAATCCTCGTGCCGCATCAATGATGTCGCCCAAGTTCCAGCGTGCGCTTTGAACCAGGACACCATTGTCTCGGCCTTCCTGAGCCTGACGCAACGGCGTGATCAGGCCATGAGCAAATTGGCGGCTGGGGACTTGAAAGCCATTTACGCACCTGACTCTGAGCAGCTGGAGCGGGATCTGGAAACGATCAAAACGCTGCGGGAAATGGATCTGAGTTTTAAGGGTTTGGCGACGCAGCTTCGAAATGTTTCCGTTGTTGCTCGTGGCCAAGGGGATGCCGTGATTCTGGCTGCGGATTCAACCCAAGGCGAATACAACTATGTCGATCGCAAGGGAAAACAAATTCACACGGTCAAGGCTGCCCAGACTCAGCGGATCGAAATTGAACTGGTGCTTTCAGAGCACGGCTGGAAAATCGGCAAGGTTCTTCGCCATTAGATGCAGGAACCGCAATCCCATGCATGCTCAGCGCATCGGATTGCGGTTCCTGCAGCGGATCCTAATAAGGATTAGGACCAGAGGGTCGCCACTGCGATATTGATGAAGGCCATGCCTCCAACAGCATGAGCAATGCCCGTCGATACTTCTTCGCCAGCCTTGATCTTCTTGCGGCCGATAAACGCAGCTACAGCGATCACGATGGCGATGACCAGCTTCACGCCAATCTTTGCGTGGTTGACCGGGTCAGTGCCGGCTTCAGCAATACCCACGAGTGCCAATCCGGTCACCAGCTGAACGAGGGCACCGTACCACTGCCAGACACTGACGGTGGGGGTCTTGAAGTTAGCTAGCCAGCCACCGAAAATCGCGGCTGCACCAAGCACATGCACAAATACCAAAATGAGTTTCAGGAATTCCATAGTCCTAGCCTAATCTAAATTCGACTGAACGTAGAAAAGCGACGATCGCCCCTGCTGATTCGTCAGCAGGGGCGATCGTCGCTATGGCTAGAAGCCCTATTAGGAGCTTAGAGTCCCAAGTCTCCCTCGAAAGCGCCACCCTCAAGGCGAGCCTTGACGGTCTGCAGGAAGCGGCCTGCGTCAGCGCCGTCAACCAGGCGGTGATCGTAGGTCAGGCACAGGTACATCATGTGGCGGATGGCAATCGAATCGTTGCCATCTGCATCGGTGATGACCATTGGACGCTTGACGATCGCACCGGTGCCCAGGATAGCTACCTGAGGCTGGTTGATGATCGGGGTGTCGAACAGTGCGCCAACCGAGCCGATGTTGGTGATCGAGAAGGTGCCGCCGGACAGCTCATCTGGACCGATCTTGTTGCTGCGGGTACGTGCAGCAACGTCGGCGATGCGCGAAGCCAGGCCAGCCAGGTTCAGGTCACCAGCGTTCGAAACCACTGGAACCAACAGGCCCTTGTCGGTATCGACTGCGAATGCCAGGTGCTCGGCATTGTGGTAGGTGATCTGCTGGGTCTCTTCGTTGTACTCAGCGTTCAGCTTCGGGTGAGCCTTCAGGCCTTCGGCAACAGCCTTGGCGATGAATGGCAGGTAGGTCAGGTTCACGCCGTTGGTGGCCTTGAAGCTGGCCTTGGCCGAACCGCGCAGCTTGACGATGCGGGTCATGTCGATCTCGTGGACCTGGGTCAGCTGAGTCGATACGTCCAGGGACTCGCGCATGCGACGGGCGATGACCTGACGGATGCGTGGAGCCTTCTCGGTGGTACCGCGCAGCGAGGAAACCTCAACCGCTGGTGCAGCTGGCTTTGCAGCAGCTGGTGCGGCGGCAACAGGAGCGGCCGGTGCAGCAGCTTCCTTGGCGGCAACTGCGTCAAGCACGTCCTGCTTGCGGATGCGACCGCCAACGCCGGTGCCCTTGACCGAAGCGATGTCGATGTCGTGCTGGTTGGCAAGGCGGCGAACCAGCGGGGTTACATAACCCGACTCGTTGTTCGACTCGGCAGCTGGAGCAGCTGGAGCAGCTGGAGCAGCTGGAGCGGCCGGAGCCGCTGGTGCCGGTGCTGCAGGAGCGGCCGGGGCCTCTTCCTTTGCAGGCGCTGGAGCAGCAGCTGGTGCTTCTTCCTTGGCTGGGGCAGCGGCAGGTGCAGCGCCAGCGGCACCGATCACTGCGAGCACGGCGCCAACTTCAGCGGTCTCGTCTTCTGGAACGCGAATTTCCAGCAGAGTCCCGGCTACTGGCGAAGGAACTTCGGTGTCAACCTTGTCGGTGGAAACTTCGAGCAGCGGCTCGTCAACGGCGACTTCCTCGCCAACTTCCTTCAACCAGCGGGTAACGGTACCTTCGGTCACCGATTCGCCCAGTGCAGGCAAAGTGACCTCGGTGCCGGAAGCGGAGCCGGCTGCAGCTGGTGCAGCAGGTGCTTCTTCCTTGGTTGGTGCTTCCTGTGCAGCTGGTGCAGCAGGTGCTTCTTCCTTGGCTGGTGCTTCCTGTGCAGCGGGTGCAGCTGGAGCAGATTCGCCCGAACCGGAACCATCGCCAATGCGGACCAGAGGCGCGCCAACTTCAGCGTCCTCGTCCTCTGCGACAAAAATTTCCTCGATGACGCCAGCTACTGGCGAAGGAACTTCAGTGTCTACCTTGTCGGTGGAAACTTCCACCAACGGCTCGTCTACCTCTACACGGTCGCCAACTTGCTTCAGCCAGCGGGTTACCGTACCTTCGGTAACGCTTTCACCCAGTGCGGGTAGGTTTACGGTTTCAGACATCGTCCCGTATCTCCTTGGTTTTTAAAACTTGAATTGTGGGTGGAGGCGGAGCCTCCGAGCTTTGCGGACTAGGCAGCGCGTTGCAAAAACGCGCTGCCTAGGTGAGCCAAAAGCTATTAGCCGTGCAGTGGAGCACCGGCGAGAGCCATTGCGGCTTCGCCAAGGGACTCGTTCTGAGTTGGGTGTGCGTGAATCAGCTGCGAAACATCCTCTGGGTAAGCTTCCCAGTTGACGATCAGCTGGGCTTCGCCGATCTGCTCGCCGATACGGCCGCCGATGCCGTGAACGCCCACGATTGGGCCGTTCTTGACGCGCACCATCTTGATCAGGCCGCTGGTGCCCAGGATCGAAGACTTGCCGTTGCCAGCCAGGTTGTATTCGGTGGTTTCGATCTGGTCGGCGCCGAACTTCTCCTTGGCCTTTGGCTCGGAGTAGCCGACCGAAGCGATCTCCGGCTCGCAGAAGGTCACCTTCGGGATGTTGATGTCCTCGATGATGGTTGGCTTCATGCCGTGGATTTCCTCGGCAACGAAGCGGCCATGCTGGTAGCCGCGGTGTGCCAGCTGTACGCCTGGGACGATGTCGCCAATTGCGTAGATGTTGCCGACGCCGGTGTGCAGGCGCTCGTCGGTGATCACGAAGCCGCGATCGATAGTGACGCCCTGCTCCTCGAAGCCCAAGCCTTCGGTGACTGGGCCACGGCCGACTGCAACCAGAACGATGTCTGCTTCCAGTACGTTGCCGTCAGCCAGCGAGACCTTGACGCCGTTGGCATCCTGCTCGACCTTTTCGAAGAAGACGCCGGTGTTGAACTTGATGCCGCGCTTCTTGAAAGCGCGCTCCAAGGTCTTGATGATGGCTGGGTCTTCGTTCGGCACGAGCGAAGGCAGGCCTTCAACGATGGTGACATCGACACCGAAGGAGTTCCATACCGATGCGAATTCAACGCCGATGACACCGCCACCGAGCACGATGGCGCTCTTTGGCAGGTCTTCCATGTTCAGCGCTTCGGTGCTGGTCAGCACGCGACCGCCGATTTCCAGACCGAAGGTCTTGGAGGTGGAGCCGGTAGCCAGGATGATGTACTTGCCCTTGTAAACGGTGCCATCAACATCGATGGAATCCTGGGAGACAAGACGGCCGTTACCAGTGATAACGTTGACCTTCTTCATCTTGAGCAAACCCTGCAGGCCCTTGTGCTTTCCAGCAACAATGCCTTCCTTGTACTTGCGCACGCCAGCCAAGTCGATCGACTCCAGCGAGGTGTTGATGCCGTACTTGGCACCCTCGCGAGCGTTTTCGGCCAGCTCTGCAGCGTGCAGGTAGGCCTTGGTTGGGATGCAGCCGGTGTGCAGGCAGGTGCCGCCCAGCTTTTCTTTTTCAATCAATCCAACGGTGTAGCCCAGCTGGATGGCACGCAATGCTGCCGAGTATCCAGCGGATCCACCGCCGAGGATGAGGACATCAAATTCTTGCGTTGCTGCCGAATCGGCCACGTGAACGCTCCCTCGTATTCGCTAAGTGTGGCCGGCTTTGGCCGACCAGGGGATCGGTCGCAGATCATTGGGAGCATGACGCCTGTTAGCGCGCACCATTGATCCACGGTGATGTTTCAAAACTTACCTTAGTACCGCCAACCGGAAAGAGTCACCTTCGCGGGCGTAAAAGTCAGGCATGTCTCTTATTTTTAATCTGTTCCCGGCAGCAATCGCAGGTGTGCGTTGATGCCGGGAACACTTTTGTTTCAGCGCAGGCCAATCAGTGAGCTGTCAGGCGGTCATTAATTCGAGGCGAGCTGCTCTGCGTAGGCTACGAGCGTGCGCACCTGCGAGCCGGTGCCGTTCTTCGGCGTGTAGCCCCAGGCACTGCCTTCATTGAATGCTGGACCAGCGAAGTCAATGTGAGCCCACGGAATCTTCTTGCCGTCGACCTCGCCAACAAATTCTTCCAGGAATACGGCGGCGGTCATCATGCCACCCATGCGCTCACCAATATTTGCCAAGTCGGCTACCTGGGACTCAATGCTTGGACGCAGTTCCTCGGGCAGCGGCATGCCCCAGGCCAATTCGCCAACCTTGTCCGAAACGGACACGAGATCGTCCCGCACCTGCTCATTGCCCATGATTCCCGCGGTGCGCAGACCCAAAGCAAGCATCTGGGCGCCGGTCAGGGTAGCGATGTCGATTATGACATCTGGCTTTTCCAAGCTGGCGGCAGCCAACCCATCGGCCATGACCAGGCGGCCTTCTGCATCCGTATTCAATACCTCAACAGTCTTGCCGCCGAACATGGTCAGCACGTCTCCCGGACGGGTCGACGCGCCACCGGGCATATTCTCAGCCAGGCACAGCCATGCAGTGACCTTGACGTTCAAGCCCAACTCCGAGATGGCAGCGACGGCCTGGAAAGCCGCAGCGGCGCCGGACATGTCCGACTTCATGGCGTGCATGCCGGCAGCTGGCTTCAGCGAGGTGCCGCCGGTATCAAAAGTGATGCCCTTGCCGATCAGCGCAATATGCTTAGCGGCCTTGGCAGGGGAGTACTCGACCTTGACCATGCGAGGCTGGCGCACCGAACCGCCGCCGACGCCAAGCAAACCGCCAAAGCCGTCCTTGGCCAAGCGCTTCTCATCGAAGACCGTGACCTTCAACGGCAGTGGCTTTGAGTAGTCCTTGACTGCAGTTGCGAAGGATTCTGGGTACAGCAAGTTTGCCGGGGCATTGATCAGGTCGCGCGTGCCGCGGACGGCGCGGCCGAGAATGGCAGCGCGCTTGAGCGCTGCGGGGACGTCTTTGGAAGTCGCGACGGCGGTGGCGATCTGCGCCTCGGCCAGCACCGGCTTGTCGCTCTTCTTCGAGCGCTGGTTCTCGTAGCGGTAGCTGCCCAGGGCAATGCCTTCGGCAATAGCCGCCACGCGCTCGACGCTTTCGGAAGGCAGCGCGAAGATGGCTGTTTTGGCATTGCTGAGCTGACGTGCAGCTGATCCGGCCGCACGGCGAAGCTGTTCGTCGGTCAGGTCGGACAATTTCGCGATGCCCAGGCCAATGAACAACAGGACCTTTGCCTTAGAACCTTCTACTCCTGGAAGCAGGGTAACTTCATCGGCTTTCCCTGACATCCCCAAGGCAGTCAGCGACTGCTCTAGCGACGATGTGGTTTCCGAGGTGAACGGTGAAGCTGCGATGGTTGCTTTTCCATCGTTCTTCAGCACGCCCAATACCAAGGTGTCGGCGCTCTTGCGTTTAATGTCAGTGCCAATGGCGCTCAAAGTGAGGTCACTTGAGTTGATCACAAAATCATTCCTTCTGTGCCTTTGTAGGGTCTAAGGTCAAGAATTCCGGAATGGTAATCCGGAAGGTAGTGCATGCTCGCGGGCAACGCATCTGCTATCTCCGATGTTATCCGAGGAATCAGTTCATCGTGCGTCACTTCACAGCGAGCGTAAGCGCAGAAGCGATAGTATGTAATATCGCTCTGAATATGGGGTGCCAAGCAGTGTCTAGTGGTGCTGAACTCGGGTTTTAGGGAGTTCGGCATCGAATCGAGGAGAAAATGTCCAAGGAATCGTTGATGACGATGGTCGCAAACGACTTGGATGATTCACGCCTCCAAGGACTTGGCATGTACGTCCTGCTCAAGAGCATGAGCGACGCCGGGCAGACGCATTCCCAAGTGACAAATGAACTTTTCGGACGCCTCGACTCCAAGCTTTTTGCCACCTTTGACGCCGATGAATTGGTTGCCTACACCTCTCAGCGACCTCGGCTGACTTTCCTCGGCGACCACTTTGCCGGATACCAAGCACCTCGCATCGAAATCTACTTGATGACCGATGAGATGGACCGCAACTTCTGGTTCTTAACCGGAGTGGAACCTGACCTCAAATGGGAGCGGGTTATCGCCGAACTCCTGGGCTTCATCGAAGCGTTCAATGTCTCTCTCGTTGTTGGATCAGCATCGCTTCCAATGCCAGTTCCGCACACTCGGCCTGTGGGCGTGACCGCGCACGGAAACCGCAAGGATCTGATTGAGAACATTTCCACTTGGAGCCCCACGGTGGAGTCGCCAGCCGGGATCACATCCCTGTTGGAGATCCGGATGACTGAAATTGGCAGAGATATCATAGGCTACTCACTTCATACGCCTCACTACCTTGCTGAATCCGAATATCCGGCAGTTGCCGTGGCAACTCTGGAATATGTTGGAGCAGCACTGAAGCTCGCACTTCCAACGGACAAGCTTCGTGAAGCTGGCCGCCTGGTCGATCAGCAGCTGGCTGAGCAGCTCGAGGCAAATAATGACGTGCGCCAGATGGTCGACGGATTTGAAGAACGCTTTGATGCGCATGTTCAGGAACATGAGCCCCGTTCACTGTTGCTTGACGAAGACAAACAAATGCCGGACGCAGAAGAACTGGGAGCCAGCGCCGAGCACTTCCTGGCGGCCATCGAAAATACCGATGATTGGTTAAGAAACGGACAAGACGATTCGTCGTCAGGTGATCAAGACCAGTGAGCCAATCACATTTGAATTCGACCAAAGCATGGTTGGTTTATGGCTTTGCCGTCGTTGCCTACATATCTGCAATATCCCAGCGCACTAGTTTCGGCGTGGCAGGCATTGAAGCAACAGAACGCTTTCACGCCAGTGCTCAAATTCTCGCGACCTTCTCCGTCGTCCAGCTAGTCGTTTATGCGGGCGCGCAAGTGCCAGTCGGATTGCTTCTGGACAAATTCGGCCCAAGGATCCTGATCACCTGCGGTGCGTTGCTGATGGCTGCCGGGCAAGCTTTCCTTGCCATCTCAGTGAACGTCCCTATGGGATTGATCGGCCGCGTGATGGTAGGCATGGGCGACGCGATGGTCTTCGTTTCAGTCCTCAAGCTCCTGCCGCTATGGTTCTCTGGATCGAAAATTCCGGTCCTCACCCAGCTCACCGGTACATTTGGCCAGCTCGGCCAGCTGATCAGCATTTTCCCGTTCCACATGATATTGCTGAACGCCGGATGGTCTACCTCTTTCTCGGTCATGTCGGGTTTTGCTTTCGCCACATTTATTACCACGATCGCCTTCGTGCGCAACGGCAACGGCTGGGCTGGTCCTTCACACGGAACACACTCGTCCAGGTCGCGCATTGCGCAAGCGCTCAAGCAGCCTGGCACCCGGCTTGGTTTCTGGACGCACTTCACCACCGCGTTCATGATTAACACGTTCATGATGACTTGGGGATACCCCTTCCTTGTTGAGGGCCAAGGCCTGGATAGCACGCTAGCGTCGGGAATGATGTCGATCTTCGTTGTCGTAGCTGTTGTGCTAGGGCCTGTACTTGGCGCCCTTACCGCGCGACGTGCCGAACACCGTTCGAACTATGCTCTGGGCATCATTGGATTGATGCTCGCAATGTGGGCAGTGGTCCTGTTCTGGCCAGGGCAGGCTCCGCTCTGGGTGCTCATCGTATTGATGATCAGCGTGGCAGCAGGCGGTCCCGCATCGGTTATCGGATTCGATTTCGCCCGAACTTTTAATCCCCCACGTGTATTGGGAACGGCAACTGGACTAGTGAACACCGGCGGTTTCGTTGGCGCATTCATCACTATTTATGTCATTGGATTCATCCTCGACATGCTGAACAAAGCCAATGGTTCTTCTGGTGAGCTGTACAACCTGGGGTCGTTCAGAATTGCGCTGTCGTTCCAGTTCGTCATGGCAGCGCTGGGCATAACCTTCATGCTGATCGAACGCCGGAAGGCGCGGCGCTACCTGGCGGAGCAGTAGAACCTGTTTCAGGGCTTCGAAGTTCTCCACAAGTAGTGGTGAGAGCAGCACCTGATGATTCATGCTCGTGCACCGTGGATGCATGACAACTACTCCAGAACGCCAGCCAATTTCACTGTCCAGCTACAAGGACATCTTGGCCTATGTGCCGCATGCTTTGGGATTTCATCCACGCAATTCAGCGGTATTACTGCTAATCGACGACGATCGTCTCGAAGCGACTCTCCGGGTCGATCTACCGCCTACGGAACATGCGCCCGATCTTGAAATCTGGATCGGCCAGGTATGCCGTTTGCTGCACCGTATTCCGAACATCGATGATATCGCTGTAGTCTTCTATGTTTCAGGCAATGCCGGTGGCTCGCAGGTTGTGCCGTTTTCGAGCCTAGTTACCAAACTTGAGACCGCTCTGACGCATCAATCGATTCGTTTGCGACATGCTTGGTGTCGGCAGGATTCCAGAATTTGGACCTATGGCACCGAGGACGGGCCAGATGTGCAAGATGTGCCGGCGCTCGATACAAATGAAACTAATCTGTCCATGGTCCTGGCGGGCTCGGCGCCATTGGAGCAGCCATGGGATGGCAGTGGCGTACCGGAATGGTCGAACGCTGACGACGTGCTCCAATTGGTGGGTAACCAAGACGCCAACATCATGGTGTCTCTCGATGCGTGGCACGAATCATTGTCACAGCCCGCCGCCATATCAACAGCCGAGCTTCATTCAGATCCGCAGCGGGCGGCCATCCACGTGGGATCGTTGCAAACAAAATTAGTCAGGGACCTGTTGCCGTTTTTGGCGGGTGAGGGTTTGGAAAGCGCGCTGGACATTATTTTCGGGATTTCAGTCGACGAGCGAGAAGGCGCGGTCGCCCCGTTGGCCGATTACCTATTGGGCCGCGGATGGTACGCGCCAGATTGGGAACGAGTTGACCGGTTGTGGGAACTGTCGCGTGATCTATTGGGTGTAGCCCAAGATGAACCACGACAGGCGCTGCTGTGCATATTGGCCTGGATTGAATGGGCGCGAGGTCGCGGTTCGATGGCGCTGGTGCTATTGGAACAAGCAGTGCTGGAAAACGAAAAGTATGAACTAGCCATGCTTCTCCAAAAGCTTATGGAACACGGAGTGATGCCCTCATGGGCAACGGATCAACTGCGGGCGTGGCGCGCGAACTTTTCCTGAAACTCAGCCCTTGGGGTGTCTCAAGTGGTGTCTGGGTGGTAATTCATGGATAATGAGATAACAGACCCGGTTAGGTTCGAATTGCCTTCGCCTGAAATCTATGGATTTTGGGAACATAAGGCGGGCTTGAAGCGTTGATAACAATGTGCCAGCCCTGCGGCGTTTAGTCAGTGATTAAACGTCATCGGACTTGACAGGGTCATAGTGGTGTTACCGGCAGGTGCATCCGGAACGCATCGTTAGAAAGGTTATTCGTGTCATCTTCTGAGACGAACGCTAATCGTCAAGCAACTGAAGCCGAGGTCAACGAGGCTGAAGCATCGGCAGAAACTCCTGCGGCGAAGAAGCGTGCTACCAAGGCCAAGCCTCGGACCAAAAAGGTAGCTGCAGACACTGCAGCACAGGACGAATCAACCGCAGCGGTGGCAGAAGGCGACGAGGAAGCCGAGGCTGGAGCCGATTCCAAGCCTGAAGACGATTCCAAGGGCTTCACGCTTTCCACCGGAGATGACGATGCCCCGCAGCAGCAGGTCATGGTTGCCGGCGCAACCGCTGACCCCGTCAAGGACTACCTGAAGCAGATCGGTAAGGTCGCCCTGCTGAATGCAGAGCAGGAAGTCGACTTGGCACTGCGCATCGAAGCTGGCCTGTTTGCAGCAGATAAGCTGGAAAAAGACGACGGCTCCATGGATCAGCGTTTGCGCTGGGACTACGAGCAGATCATTCACGACGGCAAGATCGCCAAGAACCACTTGCTCGAAGCCAACCTCCGCTTGGTTGTATCGCTGGCAAAGCGCTATACCGGCCGCGGCATGCTCTTCCTGGACCTGATCCAGGAAGGCAACCTGGGCCTAATCCGCGCGGTTGAAAAATTCGATTACACCAAGGGCTTCAAGTTCTCGACGTACGCAACTTGGTGGATCCGCCAGGCAATTACCCGTGCAATGGCTGACCAGGCTCGCACCATCCGTATTCCGGTTCACATGGTGGAAGTCATTAACAAGCTGGCTCGCGTACAGCGCCAGATGTTGCAGGATCTTGGTCGTGAACCAACTCCTGAAGAGCTGGCCAAAGAACTGGACATGACCCCTGAAAAGGTTGTTGAAGTTCAGAAGTACGGTCGCGAGCCTATTTCCCTGCACACTCCACTGGGTGAAGATGGCGACTCTGAATTCGGTGACCTCATTGAAGACTCCGAAGCTGTCGTTCCCGCTGACGCAGTCTCGTTCACGCTGTTGCAGGAGCAGCTTCACTCCGTTCTGGATACGCTCTCAGAGCGTGAGGCGGGCGTTGTTGCAATGCGCTTCGGCTTGACCGATGGCCAGCCTAAGACTTTAGACGAAATTGGCAAGGTCTATGGCGTTACGCGTGAGCGTATCCGCCAGATCGAATCCAAGACCATGTCCAAGCTTCGCCATCCGTCGCGCTCCCAGGTGCTGCGCGACTACCTCGACTAAGCCAACATGATCATATGGCCAGCGGAACAGACTGTTCCGCTGGCCATATTTTTTATTCGCCGTTTAAAAAGAACTGGTGGCTCAACGCTTGTTGGGCCACCAGTTTGCAATTAGTCTCGAACGGAATCAGTCGTTAGCTTCGACCTTCGGCTTTTCGTAGAGTCGCGAAGATTCGTCCTGCCAAACTGAGGACTGCGGGCGCAGCTTTGGTTCCACATCGCGGGCGTGGTGAGCGCAAAACAGCAGTTCACCGCCGGTTGAAGCCAGCACGGCTCGCACATAGGCCTGTGCGCCGCAACGGTCGCACCGGTCGAGTGCGTTCAATTCACGACTAGCGGTCGTAGTAGTCATTGCCAGCCTCCTAAAGTTGATGGTTACTCAATAGAACCAGTTCGAGCCCTGACTTTATCCCGAAAACTGGTGTCTTTCGCTCACCGCGTAGTAGATGTGGATAAGGTCATAGCTATCGAAAGCACGCGAAGACAGCGGAAAATGGCGGATATTCGAACACATCAACGATTAGAATAGGACTCACGACGTCCTTTCTTATGTAGGTAGGAGACAAAGGCCCAGTGGCTTCATCCGACAATTACAACGCTCGACACCTTTCAGTCCTTGAAGGATTGGAAGCGGTCCGCAAACGTCCCGGCATGTACATCGGATCCACGGACTCGCGAGGCTTGATGCATTGCCTCTGGGAAATCATCGATAACTCGGTTGACGAAGCATTGGGCGGTTTCGGCCAGGCGATTGGCGTAGTCCTGCATGCCGATGGCTCCGTTGAAGTCCGAGATGATGGCCGCGGTATCCCCGTGGATATCGAACCTAAAACTGGACTGAGCGGCCTGGAAGTCGTATTCACCAAGCTTCACGCTGGTGGAAAATTTGGTGGCGGATCGTATAGCGCCTCCGGAGGTCTTCACGGCGTCGGTGCTTCGGTCGTTAACGCACTTTCTGCACGTCTAGATGTGGAAGTGGACCGCGGTGGTAAAACGTACGGCATGCAGTTCCGTCGTGGCGAGCCAGGAAAATTTGCCGACAAGGGACGGAAGAAGGCTGAAGCAGCATTCACTCCCTACGAGGCGGCAACGTCCCCAGAAGTCATTGGTAAAGCTAAGCGCGGAGTAACCGGTACACGCATTCGGTACTGGGCGGATAATCATATCTTCACCCCCGATGCGAAGTTCTCGTACAAGGATTTGCAAGACCGGGCGCGACAGACCTCGTTCTTGGTTCCCGGCCTGCGCATCACGCTTCGAGACGAACGGGGCCTACCGGATACACCCGGTGCTGATGGGCCGCATGAAGAGATTTTCCAGCACGACGGCGGCATCAGCGAGTTTGCGGAATATCTCAGCAGCGACTCGCCAGTAACTGATATTTGGCGCTTTCAGGGAAGCGGCTCTTTCCATGAGAAGGTTCCTGTCATTGACGACAAGGGTCGCAGCCACATCGAAGACGTACAGCGCGTGTGCGAGGTCGACGTCGCGCTACGGTGGGGGATCGGCTATGACACTTCGCTCCGCAGTTTTGTCAACATTATCGCCACACCCAAGGGCGGTACGCATAGCGCCGGATTCGAGCAGGCGCTGCTCAAGTCATTCCGCAAAAACGTCGAGGCAAATGCCCGAAAGCTAAAGTTCGGGCAGAAAGACAAGCTAGAAAAGGACGATGTTCTAGCCGGGTTGACTGCAGTTCTTACGGTCCGCCTCGCCGAGCCGCAGTTCGAGGGGCAGACGAAAGAAATTCTGGGCACCCCGCAGGTACGCCAGATCGTCTCCAAAGTAGTCGAGAAGGCGCTTAACGATCGGCTGGGCTCCAGCAAGCGTGCGGAAAAGGCTGAGGCATCCACTTTGTTGGAAAAGGTGGTTAACGAGATGAAATCTCGTGTCTCCGCCCGGATGCACAAGGAAACTCAGCGACGGAAAACCGCTTTGGAATCCTCAACGCTTCCCACAAAATTGTTGGACTGCCGAAGCAAGGAAGTCGGCAAGTCTGAACTGTTCATCGTCGAAGGCGACAGCGCCCTGGGCACGGCACGCCTAGCTCGTTCCAGCGAGTACCAGGCGTTGTTGCCCATTCGAGGCAAGATCCTGAATGTTCAGAAGGCTTCCATCTCGGATATGCTTTCCAACGCGGAATGCGCCGCGATGATTCAGGTCATCGGTGCCGGCTCGGGCCGAAGCTTCGATATCGAGCAGGCCCGGTATGGAAAAATTATTCTCATGACCGATGCCGATGTGGACGGTGCACACATCCGCACGCTGTTGCTCACGCTCTTCTACCGCTACATGCGACCGATGATCGAGCACGGGCGAGTCTATGCTGCTGTGCCGCCTTTGCATCGCATCGAAGTGGTCAATCCCGGATCGAAACAAAATGAAGTGGTTTACACCTATTCAGAAGCAGAGATGAACAAGCTGCTTGCTCAGTTGGAGAAGGACGGCAAGCGATACAAGGAGCCGATTCAGCGCTACAAGGGCCTTGGCGAAATGGATGCCGATCAGCTGGCAGAGACCACCATGGACCAGCGTCATCGAATGCTGCGCCGAGTGGGTATCGAACACGCTCAAGCTGCTGAAGAAGTCTTCGATTTGCTTATGGGATCTGACGTTGCGCCGCGCAAGAAATTTATTATTGACGGTGCGGACGATCTGGAACGCGAACGAATCGACGTCTAGGCATTACAAGGTGAAGTCGCTGGCTTGGGCAATTCTGCTTAAGCCAGCGACTACATGCATTAACGCGAAAACGACAAGGCTGCTTCATCACGCAAGCAGCCGCGGCGCCACGAGCAGGACGGTCGGGCAAACCAGCAAGAGAATCGTGCAGGCCAATACGAGATAGCGTGATGCCCGACCTAGCGGAGCAACCGGAGTCAGCAGGCGTTGCAAGCGTCGTGACGAAACTTCCCCGCCGGGCATGCCCACCAATTCTGCGTTCGATGCGTTCCGTTGGGCGGATACTCCATCAGCGTCTGCTGCGGCAGCGGCCACCGCAATGATGGCTTTCAAGAGGGTTTGGCGGTTTACCCTTTCCAGGGCTTTATCATCGGCCAGCATTTCAATTAGCTGGCGCACGGCCTCCAGCGAGAGCTTAGACGTTGGCAACCACGGCAAGGCTTCGTTCCACGCTGTGAACGCCAGAATCAGCAAGTCATGCCGTTGATCCAGATGCGAGCGCTCGTGGGAGATGACTGCTTGTTGTTCTTCGGCAGTGAGTTGTGTGATCAGTCCACGGGAGAGAACAGTCACTGATTGCGAGATGCCCGGAACACAGTAGGCTACTGGCATATCGTGATCAATGACCAGAGTATTGGGGCGAGTTTCCGACGGGTTGCTGAGCAATCGCAGGAGGTGCCGGTGTTTAGCCCGCTGCCTAGAAGTTCTCCAGGCAGCGCGAATCAGGGTCAACACCAAATGAAACCCGAATAGAAGCGCCGTGCTCAGCGCAAAAAGATGGACGACACCGGGGTAGCGTACGGTCGGATCACCTGTGAGAAGCCGCCAGCTGCCGTGTATAGCCGAGATGAGATCATCGCCCAATGGCGTCAGCCCCCAGACCAGCATCGAGCCGATCATGGACAGGCCACCGCCCAAAGCGATGGCTTGCCATAGGAGTACGGCCTGGACAGGCGCGCGAGTGGTCCATTTAGCCTTTGATAAGGCCAACGGCGTCGGCCAGGCTAATGCGATGGCCAACGCCGCTAGGAAATATGAGGTGAGAAGCACTCAGTCCCCGAAGTGTGAATAAATTATGCGGACTTTACTGAGTCCAAGATAGCACGCAATGAAGCTGCTTCATCTGCGGAGATTCCACCGATGAATCGGGCAAGAACTGCTTCGCGATCCTGGGCTGTGCCCAGTGCTTCGTTAAGAAGGCCAACGGTGTGGTCTTCTCGAGAGGATGAAGCAGCGTAGCGGTGTGGGCGGCTGGAGCGCTCGCGCTCAACCAAGCCCTTCTTTTCAAGACGCGCAAGCACAGTGAGCACCGTTGTAACTGCGAGTTCTTTCGCATCGGTGCCAAGCGCCGCGAGCTCATCGCGAAGGTCGTTCGCGGTGAGCGGTTCTGTGGAATCCCACAGCAAATCCATGACGGAACGTTCTAGATCGCCAAGGCTGGCCACTAGGTCTTACCTCACTTGCATTAGTACTTTCGCCGCACGCCCGGGGACTTGTCCTGGGCGCACTGCTTGAAACACCTATTGTAGCGATTTTTGTCCGAGATTTCTACGACACGTAAAAGAGTGGCGGATTCGGGTTTCAGCTTGCCGTCGCCTGGCCAATGGCCGGCTTCTTCCCACGGTGCGAACGGATGCCGAACCCGCAAGGGCCCTTCGGATTGGTGCTCGCTTTCTTCCGGTGGGGCCGGGTCTTAGCGATGTGGCTGGGATCAACGTCCTGCGACTTCTACAGGCTGTCGAAATGGTCTATGGTGATACTTGAGGGCATTTCTACGGAACGTAGAAAAGTCTTGGAAGATCCCAACACGCAATAAATTGAGGATTCAATGGATGCACTAGAAATTGCCCGCTGGCAGTTTGGCATAACCACGGTTTACCACTTCCTGATGGTTCCGCTGACCATTGGGCTGGGACTAACAGTCGCCGTCTTGCAAACCATTTGGCATCGCACCGGTAACGAACACTGGCTGCGGATGACAAAATTCTGGGGCAAGTTGTTTCTGATCAACTTCATCATGGGCGTGGCTACCGGAATCGTGCAGGAATTCCAGTTCGGGATGGCATGGAGCGAATACAGCCGCTACGTCGGCGACGTATTCGGTGCGCCACTGGCCATGGAGGCGCTCCTCGCATTCTTCGTAGAATCCACCTTCCTCGGACTCTGGATTTTTGGCTGGAAAAAATTGCCGAAGCGCCTGCATCTGGCGACTATCTGGTGCGCGTCGCTGGCTACCATGCTCTCGGCGTATTTCATTCTCGTCGCGAATTCGTGGATGCAACATCCGGTCGGCACCCAGATTGTCGATGGTCGCGCCGTAATGACCGATGCCTGGGCAGTATTCACCAACAACACAGCCCTGGTCACCTTCCCGCACACACTTTTCGGGGCCTTCGCCGTCGCAGGCGGATTCCTGCTCGGTATCTCCTGGTTCCACCTTTACCGTCGTCGCAAAGCTGGAATCGACACAGTTGATGCAAACGGCCGGGTGATCATTGGCGAGGATCTGAGTCGAGGGAAGAACCGCGACAAGACCGACTACCATGTGTGGATCAAATCCCTGCGCATCGGTGCAAGCGTTGCTGTGGTCGCATTCCTCGGCGTCGCGTTGACCGGGCATGAACAGGCCAAGCTCATGTTCGAGCAGCAACCGATGAAAATGGCCTCTGCCGAAGCCGCATGCCACGACGGGACGGGTTTCTCGGTCCTGTCACTGGGCGATATCACTGCTCATGGCTCAACCGACTGCGACGATGTCGTGGCAGTATTTGAAATCCCGGGGATTCTTTCCTTCCTTGCCAACGGAGATTTCACCACCGAAATTAAAGGCGTCAATTCACTGATTCCGGAATACCAGGAAAAATACGGAAAGTACTACCCCGAGGACGAATCCTTCGGCCAGTACGCAGGGCAAGAAATCGACTACTTGCCAGTCATGGAAGTTACCTACTGGGGTTTCCGCTTGATGATCACCTTCGGCGGGCTCTCCGCAGTTGCTGCCGCTTTCGCATTATGGATCACGCGCAAGGGAACCGTTCCAGATAATAAATGGATCTCCCGACTCGCGGTATTGGGAATTGCGGCTCCCTTCGGAGCCAACGCCACTGGGTGGATCTTCACCGAAATGGGCCGTCAGCCATTCACCGTGGCACCCAACCCTCAAATGGGAGGGGTTGACCAGGTCTTCATGTACACGGCGGCCTCTGTCTCGCCCACGGTAAGCGCTGGAGAACTTTTGTTCTCGCTGATCTCCCTGACTTCGATCTACGCAGTCCTGCTCGTTGTGGAAATGGTGCTTTTGACCCGTTATATCCGCGGTGGAGTAGCTTCTGCCATGACGGAACTCTCATCAGCAGAAAAGCACGATGATACCGGCGCAAAACCACACGATGACAATGACGACGATGACGTCTTGGCATTCGCCTACTAGCCTCACGGACGAAGGAGAAAACCATGGAATGGCTACCAACACTCTGGTTCATTGTCATTGCGGTACTTTGGTGTGGCTACCTCTTTCTTGAGGGCTTCGACCTCGGCGTAGGCATGCTTATCGGCCTCGGGAAGAGCACCGAAAAAAGAAAGCGTTTGCTGCTCAATACCATCGGCCCGGTATGGGACGGCAACGAAGTATGGCTGCTTACTGCCGGCGGTGCCACCTTCGCCGCCTTCCCGCATTGGTACGCTTCGCTCTTCTCTGCGCTCTATATTCCGCTCACCATAGTGCTGATCGCCTTGATCTTCCGTGCGGTTGCAATCGAATATCGAGGCAAGGCAATCACTGCGCTGACCCGCAAGGCATGGGATTTCGCATTGGGCCTGGGCTCCCTAGTTGCAGCATTTGGCGTCGGCGCTATGCTCGCGTCCACCACGTTGGGCCTGCCGCTGAACGAAAATGGGGACCGCATCGGCGGCGCTTTCGGCTGGCTCACGTGGCATGCAGTGCTCGGTGGAGTCGCCGTGGTGGCGTTCTGCTGGATTCATGCACTGGCTTTCCTGCGGTTGAAAACCGATGGACCAGTACGGGAGGAAGCCGGAAAGCTCGTGGGACGCTGGCTGCCGGTAGCTGCACTTCCAATGCTGCTTTGGGCTGTCTGGGTGCTCTCCAACAACAATTCAACACTCGCCTGGGTGTGCCTAGCGCTGTCAGTTGTGGCGCTGATCGCCGCAGGTGTCATGGGCCGGTCTGGAAAAGAAGGAAAGTCCTTCATCGCGCTCGGAGTCATGCTCCTGGCAGCAGTTGCAGCGATATTTGTCGCGGCCTATCCAGTGGTACTGCCTTCAACGCTGGACTCGGCGTTTGATCTAACCGTTGACAACGCATCCAGCACTCCCTACACGCTCAAGCTGATGAGCATCGTGGCAGCTTTTGGCGTGCCATTGGTTTTGGCCTATCAGGCGTGGAGTTACTGGGTATTTCGCAAACGGCTACGTGAGGAACATATTCCTGAAACTCACCACGTGATTTCAATCGTTAAATAATTGAACCGGACCTGAAAGTCGAGCTATGCCAGCCCCAAGATTCCTTCCAAAAGAACTGATTTCGCCACGCCAATTCGCCGTGTTGACGTGTTTTTCAGTGTTCAAAGTATTGGGGCTGGTGCTTGTCGCGTACTCGTTGGGAACGTGGATTGCCACCATGGCCTCCGGCGCAGAGAGCGATCCCCGGTTATTGATCGTTGCAAGTGCTGGTGCCATACTGCGTGCACTCGCCGCGTGGGGATTAAACGCGGGCGCGAGGCGTATGGGGATGGGAGCCAAGGAACGGATGCGGATGCAGCTGCTGAGGACCGAGGCCTCGCACCCTGTGATTGTTCCGGCAACGCAAAACTCAATCCCTGTGGTAGCCACACTGGCCAGCCATGGAATTGAGAAGCTGGACGATTACTTCACAAAGTTCATTCCAGCTCTCATTGGTGCTGCTGCTGTTCCGCTTTTGCTCGGCATCTACATTCTGCGACTCGACTGGATCAGCGCGGTGATCCTGCTACTGACGATTCCCTTGATTCCGTTGTTCATGGCACTCATTGGAATGCATACGCAAGACACGCTCAAAGAATCGCAATCATCCCTCGACAGGTTGGCGAGCCAGCTCTATGAACTAGCCCAAGGGCTACCTGCGCTCCTAGGCCTGGGCCGGGCACGTCAACAAGGCAACGCCATCGCGCAGGTCGGCGAGAAGAACCGTATTGCCACCATGGCCAACCTCCGGACCGTGTTCATGTCCAGCTTCTGGCTGGAACTTATTTCAACGCTCTCGGTAGCAGTGCTAGCGGTTTTCATCGGAGTGAGACTCGTCAACGGCTCGATGGAACTGTCCGCAGGATTGACCATCCTGATTCTGGCGCCGGAGCTCTTCTCGGCCCTTCGTGAAGTCGGGTCTTCCTATCACGCGGCCGACGACGGCCTGGCAGCCTATCAGCGGTACCAGAATATGACTGCAGCTGCTCCAAGCACTGCCACTATCGGTGCCTCGCCAGCGCGGGCATCGAAGGTTCTGGAAATTGAGAATCTCAGTGTGCGATACGAAGGCAACGAACCAATATGCAAAAACCTGAACCTCAGCCTGGGCGCGGGGGAGCGGAAGATCCTCGCTACGTCGAGCGGTACAGGAAAGACAACTCTGATCACGCTGATCGTGGAAGCAAGCTGCAGCGACAATGCTTTTGATCCAGAACTGGTTCAGGGCACCATTCGAACTTCGGGTTCCATAGCTTTGATCAATCAGCATCCGCGTTTTGATGCGGAGACCGGGGAAGAGCAACTAGCTCAAGACATTCACATACCTAGGCCCGAACTTGTCAGTGAGCTGGCAGAACGCCTGTCGATGGGTCACATGCTTGGGCGCAAAATCGCCGAATACTCGCCCGGCGAACTACGCCGATTAGAAGTACTGCGGGCCGTGGCACGTCTGCACAGCGACCCCCAATGCACCTTGCTCCTGGCTGATGAGCCAACGGCTCACCTTGATGATGATAACGCGTCGGTGGTACGCCAATTGCTCAGCGAAATCCCTGCACGCTGTGCAGTTCTCATTGCAAGCCATGATCCGTTGATCGACAACTCGCAGGGACGTGGAGCCAGTATCACGCCGAACCCGGCATGGTCGGGCCAGGAATCCGATCATCGGGCTAGCGGCGTTCAAGATGCAGTGGCCTCCGCGGCATTGGATCAGAGCCGACAGCGGTTTAACCCTCGACGAGAACTGCTCAGAGACTATAGCAGCGCGCCCAAAGCCGTGGCGTGGGGGACCATCAGTGTCTTGTGTGCCGTCGCCTTGGCGGCATTGAGCGGATGGCTGATTGTTGAAGCCAGCTATCAGCCACCGATCCTCCACTTGAGCGTCGCTTTTGTCATGGTCCGCGCCCTGGGAATCGGCAGAGCAGCTTTCCGCTACTTGGAACAGCTGGCCATTCACGATGCAGTCCTCGAATACGCCGGGAAGCTTCGCGAAAAAATTTGGAACGCCATGGTGGCCGACCCGGCCCGCTGGGGACTTTTTAGCCGGTCGTCTGTCGTATTGCGTTTCTTCCTGGCCGAAGTGGATGAACTGCGTGACCAGCTTGCGCGAGTGGTTTTCCCGCCACTCTCAGCCATTACCCTCTGGGGTGTCGCAACCGTAGCCTTGTTCCTCATCCAGCCGGAATTCGGATGGACAGCAGTCATCGCTGGCATTCTCCTGGCTTTCCCCGTTAGATGGCTGGTCCAGAGAATTGAAGGACAGCATCTGGTACGCCAAATGACCCATCGAATGGCTATGAACCAATCCATTCTGGGAATCTTGCGGCATAAATCAGCATTGCGTATTAACGGTTCCCTCAACGCGGCTCTCGTTTCAGTCGATAGCGCTGAACAGGAAAATACCAAGGACGCGCAACGCCACGCGCTTGGCCAGGGGAGTGCTCCCGCGCTCGCCGTATTGCTCAGCGTGCTGATGGCGATCGTGGTGGCCGCGGTTTCCCAAAGTTCGGCATCGTTGACTGCGTTGGCCGTGCTGCTGAGCCTGGCCTTGGGTGATAGCGCCACCAGCGCCTTGCTGGCGGTCCAGCAAGGGCAAGCCTTGAAACAATTGACCGGGCTTCTGGGGCAACACGGGCTATCCAACCAGGACCAGCAAAGCCGCGAAAACGATCACGCTGCCAGTTTCACCCCCGAGGTTGCAGGATTCGAGCTGGCCGAAGTCAGCCTGGGGTATGGCCATGGACCAAATGTGGTCGACACGCTGACCGCGACCATTCCGCAACGCCGATGGACCTCCATCGTTGGTCCTTCCGGTTCCGGGAAGTCCACTCTTATGACCGCATTGCTTGGTGCCTTGCCGGTGCGCGCTGGCACCTTGAGCCTCATTGACGAACACGGCATGCGCAGTCCGATTCACGGGGCCAAGCTGAACTCGGTGGCCTGGTGCCCACAGGAAGCCCACTTGTTTGATTCGTCGATACGCCGCAACCTGATGCTCGGCGTAGCCGAAGGGGAGCAACGCGAGGATGCGCAACTTGTCGAGGTGCTACAGCAAGTTGGATTGCACTCCTGGTATCAGCAGCAAGCCGAGGGGCTAGAAACAAGGATTGGTTCTGGCGGACATCACCTTTCGGGCGGCCAGCGCTGCAAGATGGCCGTTGCCCGTGCCCTGCTTGGCGGACATCAAGTGGTTCTGCTCGATGAGCCCACAGCGCACTTGGGAGTAGACGAGGCCGCTGAACTGATGGATACGCTGCGCCGTGCACTGCAGGATCGCACGGTCGTGCTCATTACCCACGATGAGCGTTTGGCCGAACAGTGCCATGAACGCATCCAGCTGGAAGCCAAGGTTGCTGCTTGATCCATCTAGAAAGGTGCTGCAACAGATCTCGAATCTGTTGCAGCACCTTTTTCGTCTCGAACCCAGCTGCTTAGAGAATTACTCCACCGTCGTCAAAGGGCAAGGTATCTTCGCCAGGGTTGAACGCCGGGGCTGCCTTCGGATGCTCGTCTTGAACCGCGTTGCCGACTGGTGCATCGGCAGGTGAGTCCGGTGCCTGGGCAGCGGAGGATTCGGCAGCGCTCAAAGTACCGCCGAGGATGTTGACGGTCTGCGCAAGCGGTGCCCCGGATCCATCACGCTTTCCGAACTCTGTCGGCAAGGCCCGAACCACACCGGCACTTGAACTAGCTCGCGCTGGTCCCTGCCCGGCAAAGGCAAGCTGCAGGTGGTCTTCACCCTTGATGAAGCGGTGGGCGCGAACACCGGCCGTGGCACGCCCCTTGGCGGGGAATTCGGCAAACTCGGTGAGTTTCACCGACTGGCCAGAAGTTCCAGGCAAGGTTTGCGAACCCGCTGCGATGGTTGCCACTACGGCATTCTGTGCCGACGGGGGGACGACACCGAAGAAGATAACGTGGTCATCGGCGCTGAGCTTGATTCCGGCCATGCCGCGACCGGTGCGCCCCTGCGGGCGCACAGCAGCGGCGGGGAATCGCAGCAGTTGCGCACCGCGGGTGAGGAAGACCAATTCGTCGTCTTCTCCAGCTACCGCAGCGGCCACCACCGCATCGTCGTCCTTGAGCGTAATGGCCTCGAACTCGTCACGGTTCAACGGGTACTCCGGGGTCACTCGCTTCACGACGCCCTGGCGGGTACCGATTGCCAGGACCTCATTTAATGGAACGAGCGCGATGACCGTTTCATTCTTGGGAAGTCTCAGGAATTCGGCCACCGGAACACCCTGTGCCAGCTGCGGGAATCCGTGGGACTCAGGCAGCACGGGCACATCAATCAAGGAAATGCGCATGATCCTGCCGGTGCTGGTTAGTGCGCCGATTTCGCCACGGGCACTGGAGGCCACCTGGGAGATCAGCACATCGTGCTTAATCCTGGCTGAAGCGAAGTCCAGCTGGGCCCGATCGTGTGTGCGAGCGATCTGGCCGGTGGCTGAGAGCAGCGCCCAGCACGCGCTATCGGAAATCTCCATAGTCAGCTTGACCTGCTTGCCGCTGCCGACCGCTTCCGGCAAGGCGGTGCCCTTGAGCGGAGCGAGCTGCGCGGACTTGAGGAGTTTTGTCCGACGAGGCGTGCCGAAGGTCTCCGCCATGGCTTCCAACTCCTCGGAGACCACAGAACGCAGCAATTGATCGGATTCCAAGATGGCTCGTAGCTTCTCGATTTCCTCGCGCAGCTGCTCTGCTTCGGTTTCCAGCTCAAGCTTTGAATATTTGGTCAGCTGGCGCAGGCGCAGTTCCAGAATATGGTTTGCTTGTGGCTCGCTGAGGTCAAAGACCGTCATCAGCCTTTGGCGTGCTTCATTGGTCTGTTCCGAGGAGCGGATGATGGCGATGACGTCATCAATATCCACGATGGCGATCAGCAAGCCCTCGACCAGATGCAGGCGGTCTTCACGCTTGGCCAAACGGTAAACGGTGCGTCGGCGCACGACATCAAGCCGGTGGTCGACATAGACCGTGAGCAGTTCACGCAATCCCATGGTTCGCGGTTGCCCATTGACCAGGGCAACGTTATTGATGCCGAAGGAATCCTCCATGGGGGTGTACTTGAACAGGCTAGCCAGCACCGCATTGGCGTTGAAGCCATTCTTCAGCTCAATGACCAGCTTCAGCCCGTGGTGGCGATCAGTCAGATCAACAACATCAGAGATGCCGACAATCTTCTTGTTGTTGACGCCGTCCTTGATCTTCTCGATCACCTTTTCAGGCCCTACGCCGTACGGCAGCTCTGTGACCACCAGCGCCGACTTGCGTGCCGAGACTTTTTCCAGCGCTACCGTAGCCCGGGTGCGGAACAGGCCTCGCCCGGTGCGGTACGCATCTTTAACGCCGTCGAGGCCGATGATGCTACCGCCTGACGGCAAGTCAGGACCCGGGATGAACTTCATCAGTTCTTCGACCGTGGCTTCGGGCTCTATGAGCAGATGCCGAGCGGCCGCGATCACCTCGCCGAGGTTATGAGGTGCCATGTTCGTTGCCATGCCCACCGCGATGCCGGTGGTTCCGTTAACCAGGAGGTTGGGGAAAGCCGCCGGGAGCACCTCGGGCTGCATGAACTGGTTGTCGTAGTTCGGAATGAAGTTCACGACGTCTTCATCCAGGTTCGCCGTCATCGCCACAGCGGATGCGGCCAGTCGCGCCTCGGTATAACGTGGCGCCGCAGGTCCATCATCGAGCGAGCCGAAGTTGCCGTGCCCATCAATGAGCGGCAGGCGCAGCGAGAAATCCTGGGCCAGTCGAACCATCGCATCATAGATGGCGGCGTCGCCATGCGGGTGCAGCTTTCCCATGACTTCGCCAACCACGCGGGCGGACTTGACGTGGCCCTTTTCGGGGCGCAGCCCCATTTGGGACATCTGAAAAAGAATTCGACGCTGTACTGGTTTCAGACCGTCACGGGCGTCGGGAAGGGCACGCGAATAGATGACGGAGTAGGCGTACTCCAAGAAGGAGGATTCCATTTCATTGGTGACGTCGATATCGACGATATTTTCAACGAAATCCTCTGGAATCTCTTCAGACTTCTTACGAGCCATTACTCTATTTGTCCTTCATCTGCTGTGGTGCGGCCGGGGCCGTCGATACTTCGTGTTGCGTCTGGGCACATCACCAAGGTCGCGACTATTCTAAGCCTATGGTGGATCGTAAACTTTCGGCGGCATATCCAGCGCATTGGGAAGCAGATGTTGTGCTTCGCGACGGAACAACGGCACATCTGCGGCCCATCACCCCAATGGATGCGCAGGCCCTGCAAGAGATGCACAAGCATCAATCCGAAACCTCGGTCTACCTACGCTATTTTACGTACAAGTCCTCCCTGACCCCTAAAGAGCTCGAACGGTTCACCAACGTCGACCATGTGAATCGAGTCGCCTTCACCGTGGTGCGCGGATCAAGGATTATTGGTGTCGGCCGTTATGACCGGCTCGATGACCCGCAAGAGGCCGAAGTTGCCTTCAACGTCTCCGACGAATATCAGGGGACTGGCATTGGCTCGATCTTGCTGGAGCACTTGGCAGCAGCAGCCCGCGAAAACGGCATCGAGAAATTCTCGGCCGAGGTACTTCCGGAAAACCGCAAGATGCTGACGGTCTTTTCGGATGCAGGTTACGCGGTGGCCAGGCACTTTGAAGACGGGGTGGTGATGCTGGAATTTTCCATCAGCCCCACCGAGAAGTCTCGTGAAGTCACCGAGTCCCGGGAGCACCGAGCGGAAGCGAGCAGCGTTGCAGGCCTATTATCACCACAGTCGATAGCGGTGATCGGTGCAAGCCGCACCTGGGGAAAATTAGGCCATGACGTTTTGGAGAGAATCGTCGAATCCGGTTACACAGGCACCGTCTATGCGGTGAACGATGCTGCTCTTGAAGTTGGAGGGATGGTCGCGTATGGCAGGGTTACCGAACTTCCCGGCCCCGTTGACGTGGCCGTCCTATGCATCCCACGAGAGCGAGTCCTGGAAGCCATCCAAGACTGCGCCAAGCATGGGGTGAAGGCACTGGTCATCATGTCCGCCGGATATGAATCTGCTCAAGGGCTCTCGGCACAACGCGAATTGGTCGCTTTGGCCCGGGCCAACGGCATGCGTGTGCTGGGGCCGGCATCCCTTGGGCTCATCAACACCGATCCCTCGGTCAATCTGCATGTTTCGGGTAGTCCCGGAGTTCCGAGCCGGGGCAATGTGGGTTTTTTCAGCCAATCGGCAGCCATGGGGATGATCCTCCAGGGCATGGGCATTCAACATGGCGTCGGCGTCAGCAGCGCAATTTCAGCTGGCTTGCGCGCCGACGTGTCGGGCAATGACGCCATGCAGTTTTTCGAGGATGATCTGCGTACGGACGTTGTCGCCATGTACTTGGAATCCTTCGGTAATCCACGAAAATTTGCCCGCATTGCACGCAGGCTAGCGCGCCGCAAGCCGGTGGTCGTGGCCAAGACTGATGTCATGGGCCGCCGGCTCCCGCCAGGCCACTCGGTACGTGTCGGGCAAGCGCCAGCAGGCGCGATGAATGCGATCTTGCGCCAATCCGGTGTCATTCGCGTTCGCTCATCGGAAGAATTATTGGATGTGACGTCCTTGCTGTCGGTATTCCCGCCACCCCAGGGGCCAAATGTCGCAATCATTTCGAATTCTTTGACCATCGCCGAAGTTATTTGCGATGTTGCCGAAGACCGGAACCTCAACGCCGCCATTCATGGCGAAGAACTTGATTACAGCATCGGGCAATCACGGGCCATTCCCATGCTCCGGCGGCGGCTCAAAGAGCTCGTTGAGGACTCGGACGTGCATACTGTGCTTCTTGCGCACCTGCCCTATTCCGGACTGGAAACCTCAGCGGTCTTAAAAGTTGCCCGCGAATTCCTTGACCAGCCGAAGCCGATCGTGGCTTTGGTGCCAGGCCTGTCAAGCTCTGAAATTACCGGCGGCGTGAAGCAAGGGGTTCCGCTATACACGTCGCCCACTACGGCCATTGGCGCCTTGGCGAAAGCGTACGGCTATCAGCAATGGCTCGATGTTCCCTACGAACCCATCGAGGATCCTGACGGAATCGATGCCGAAGGGGCGGGCGAATACCTCGCAGAACTAGTGGCTTCGGTTTCAGGCACCAACCTGCTTGAACTTTCCGAAGCCCAAGCGCAAAAGCTGCTGGGGTTCTACGGAATTCAGATCTACGGTTCCCGGGTAGTCAACACGGTTTCAGAAGCCGTTGAAGCAGCGGATGAACTTGGCTGGCCGGTCGCCCTGAAAGCGAACGATCCAGACCTGCGCCAAAGACTGGACCTCGGAGGGGTCCGCTTGAGCATTCCAGATAAGCAGAGCCTGGAGGCAAACTTCACCCATATGAAGCTGCTGATGCGGAACTACGGCGTCGATGCTCTCGAAGTTCAAAGCATGGCGCCGGCCGGGCAAGCCTGTGTAGTGAAAGCGGTCGAGGACCCGTTGCTTGGCCCCGTGATCTCCTTCGGGCTCAGCGGCGATCCCGTGAACCTCTTGGACGATTGGGCCCACGGCGTGGCACCCCTCTCAACACATGATCTGGAACAGCTGATTCGTCGTCCCCGAAGCAGCGTCAGGCTACTGGGATATCAAGGGCTTGCCGCGGTGGATCTGGAGGCATTAAAGGATTTTGTTACCCGCGTATCGCTCTTCAAGGACAATCATCCTGAGGTCACTGTCGCAAAGTTCGCACCAATCTCGGTCTCGGCCAATTCGCTGAGTGTCTTGTCGGTTAATATCCAGATCAGTAACGCTGAGCAACGGACTGACAGCGTGCGCCGAGCATTGCGAAGCTGAGTAGCTGGGCAAAACGTGAATTGGGCGTAGCTACTGAGTAGAATTGGCCTATGAGTTCTCCAACATATTCGACTGCTCCGGGCGCTGAGCTTCTCGACGATCTGGTACGGGCGGGCTTCTACCCGCAGATGGTTCAAGATGTCCTTGCTGAAGCAATGACCGGGCAGCCAGTACGCGACCACTATGTACATCTGGAAACTCATTTCGACCACACCGAAGTGCACCGCCATATTACGGTCATGGTGAAGAGCGAAAAGGTGCTTTTCATTTTGCACGTCGATGACCAGCAGCTTGATGACCATGGCAAGGACGTTATGGCTCAGGTTTCCGTTGAAATGATTGCACTATCACGTATCTCGTCGGTAGCAACGAGCTATGTGTACCACCAGCCACAGCACTATTCATCCGGGGATCCAGTGAAGGAATTGACCTTCGGCATGTCCTGGGGCGGCACCAAGCGCATTGACCTGGCTCCGGCTGCCTGCGGCGATCCCCAGTGCGATGCCGACCACGGGCTCAACGGTACGTCCCAGCCCGAAGACCTGGTTATTCGGGTCAGCGCCGAGGCTGATGGACAGCGTGCTGTCAATAAAGCACGCGAATTTGCGGTGCGGCTGCGATTGGCAACGATCGCTTGAGCATGAACGAGTCGCTGAACGCAGCTGATCTTTCGGTGCCAGCACAAAAAATCCCGGATGCGCCGCAGTATGGCCAAGCGACGCTATCTGAAATTCTTCCCTCGGCTGCAACTGCATTGGGGGTTCCTGGATTCAGCAACGCTCTGGGGCTCCAACCGACTAAGCGCGTTGTGGTGATCATGGTTGATGGCTTGGGGTGGAACCAGCTCAAGAGCCACGTTGGGCATGCACCGTTTTTGCGTTCACTATTTGCCGAAGGCCGCAAGCTTGGAACAGGATTCCCCTCTACCACGGCAACCTCTCTGAGCAGTTTTGCCACCGGCGTTACCCCGGGCGAACACGGAATGCTCGGCTATGACGTGGTGGATCCGGCCCGGCGTCGCGTTGTCAATCAGCTTGGCGGCTGGCCTAGCGACCTCAACCCGGAAGCCTGGCAAACCCGTCCTACGGTTTTCGAAAGGGTGGCGGAGCACGGCATACATGTCGCAACGGTGTCTATCCCAATGTTTGCGAAGTCCGCATTAACCAGGGCATCGCTGCGCGGGCCTAAATTTGTGGCCGCGAATCAGGCGTTGGCACGGGCACGAGCTACGCACACCGTCTTTGAATCCCAGCGCAATGCGCTGGTGTACACGTACTTTAATGAGCTGGACAAGACTGGCCACAAATTCGGCGTCGATTCCAGCCAGTGGCGTGACACTTTGGAAGAGCTTGACTACGTCATCAAGAGCCTCGTGTCACGGTTGCCGGAAGAAACCACGGTGCTGATTACGGGCGACCACGGGATGGTGGATGTTCCAGAATCGCAGCGGATCGACTACAGCCGGTATCCGGAACTGGTTGATGGCGTCGAGTTGACGAGCGGGGAACCGCGTGGAGTCCAGCTGACCTTCGCACCGGGGACAGACGAAGCCAGCAGGCTCAAAGTCAAGCACGCATGGCATAAGGAATTTGGTTCCAAGGCGTGGATCTTGACCCGTCGAGAGGCCGTAGATCGTGGCTATTTTGGGCCAATCACCCCAGAACATGAAGCCAGGCTCGGGGACCTGATGATTCTGGCTGCGGAATCCATTGCTTTTTACGATGGTCGTAGGGTTGCTCCCATGGCCTTTGAAATGGTTGGTCAGCATGGCTCTCTCACGGCGGGGGAGCGATACGTTCCGCTGCTGGTGCATCGAACTAAATAGAAAATGCGATCGGGCAACACCTGAAGGTGTTGCCCGATCGCATTCAAGCACGGCTTGTTCCGGATTAGGAATCCGTATCCTTCTTGCGCTTGCCGAACATGATGTCGTCCCAGCTCGGTACCGATGAGCGCTTCGCCTTGCGCGGCGAGGAATCATCGTTGTTCTGCTCGCCTTGCTTGTCCTCGGCGTCGGAGTCACCTTGATCAGAATCGGTGACGACCACCAACTGCGAGGTCCGCGGCGAGATTCCCTGCGGAAGGTGAGGCAGCGAATCCTCGTCATCAGTGTCGTACTTGCTCATGCCGCGTTCAATGATGTCATTGAAACGGGATTCGCGTTCTGGATCCTGATCCTTTGGCCGCTGGCCTCGACGAGCATTGAGCAGTGTTACCAGCTCTTCAGTTTCGTCAGCTTCAGGGGTGTTGGTCGCAGGCTGCTCTGGCTCCGGCTGGCTTACTGCCGAGATCGGGCGAAAGTATTCCGGCGCGACCTGTTCGCTGAGCGTCTGGGCCCAGCGATTCAGGTTCTTCAACGTTTTGCGTGCCGGGGCAAAGGCCCAGCGGGCGACGTTCCCGGATACCTCAGAGGAGTCAGCTCCCAAGGATTCAACATTTTCAGTGGGCAACGGCGAATCGAATTCAACGGTAATGATCCACTGGCCTTCTGGATCCTTCCACGAGTTCCACCGAGCGGTTTCGCTATCGATGTGCAACTGGTTGAAGCGGTGCACGACCATGGAGCCCAGATCGGCAGGTTCTTCTCCAAAGACTTCGCGATATTCAGCATCGGTTTGAGGACCGGAGACCTCCACACGGCGAGCCAGTTCGGCTATGTGTTCGCGCTCGGCAAGCACCGGACCTTCGTACTTCACGATGTCCTCAACGGGAATGTCCCATTCAAGGGACAGATCGTAGGCAGAAGCACCGGCACGCACGCGGGCCTGAATTTCACGTGGCGAGTGGACCGAGGACTCTTCGCGATTTCTCGGTGCCCGCGAGCGAGCTATTTCTGCCATTGCACTGCGCAGTGCATCATCAACGGGGAGCTCGTAGCTCATCCCGTCGTCACTGCTGACCTGCAGGCTGGAACCATTTTCATGAATTCCTACCAGTCTCAGCTGACGCATTAATACCCTCCACACGCTCTATTTCCTGAGTAAAACTCTGCCACCTCGAAGGCTGAATTCCTACCACCGCCCCGGGTGTGGCGCAAGAATAGTCATCAACTTCACGCCTTATTTCCCGATATCTTCAGCCGGTGGCTGATGTCCTGCCCCATGGGAATGGATTGCCCGGAAGAACGTTATACTTTTAGGCCGGTGTGGATTTTTCACGATGTGAACCTACCGGCTCGATTGAATACCTGCAGGAAAGAGCGAAAAACGATCATGGCAATTGAATCTGCTGCACCAGCCGTTATCTCGGAAGAGGATCGTGCCAAGGAGATCGCTCAGCTTAAAGCGGGCAAGACCGCTGAAATGGCAAACCTGATCGATGAGTCTGAAGCATCGTTGGCCGAAGATTATGTGTTGCCGGGCGGAGAAGCGGCCCAGGAGGAAGCCAGCGTAGAAATTCTTAGCGAACAAGCTGATGAATTCACATGCGCGTCTTGCTTCATGGTGCGGCACCGTACGCAGCTGGTGCGCGAAGAGAGCGGCCAAAAGTTCTGCAGCGAGTGCGAAGGATAAATCCCCAACACTGATCGTTCAGCATTGGGGATCTTCTATGCGGATATTCTTGCTCTGGCAGCCTCGAAATCAGTCTTCAGGAGTCAGCGGAGAGTCTTCCCCGGCTTCGGCTTCTGCCTTGCCTTCTTCGGTGAACTCATACATGACTCCGCCTAGGGAAGCCGCCAATTCTTCGGGGCGGCGGGTGGAAGTAAGCCAGTACGGGGTGGTATCCCGCTCATCTGTAACTTCCATTTTGACCACGCCATCGAGCCATCCACGCAACAACATGTAAGCCAGGCCGTGCAATTTCTGTCCACGCTGCTTGAAGGCTTCTCCACCGCGGTAGCCTACTACTTCGCCGACAAACTGTCGTTCGATGCTGGCACGGCCGACAGTGACTGTCGAATCGGTGACTTCGATGCTCGGCACGCGAACGAGGAAAATGACCACGAGGGCAACGAGCATTGCCGCTCCGATGCCCCAGCCGAGCGGGGCGCTGATCGGCGCAACAGCGATACCGGCGGTCATTGCGATAATGATTGGCCAAATCCAGGTGCTGGCCGAAGGCCAAAGTTTTTCGCTGTACAGGACGCTCGATGCCGCTGGGCTGGTGTTACTCATGATTCCAAGTCTAGGCAATAATTCTTTGAGCCAAGAACGGGGTGCATGTGACAGCCCATTCCTAGCCGCACACGATAGAGTTAACTCAACGAAACTATCGAACGACCACTTCACAAAACTCCCGGGGGATAACCAAACTGATGAGTGAGCCAACAATCTCGATCGCCATCAAGATGCTAGACAGCGAATTGCCAGTGCCTGGTTATGCTCATCCTTCGGACGCTGGCGCTGACTTGCACGCACGCGAAGGACTGGTGCTTCAGCCAGGTGAACGCGCACTGGTTCGCACAGGCATCGCGCTGGCTATTCCCCATGGGTATGTCGGGCTTGTGCACCCGCGCAGCGGGCTGGCTACCAAGCATGGGATAACGGTTGTTAATGCCCCGGGAACTGTTGATGCGGGGTACCGCGGTGAGATCATGGTCACGCTGTTGAATACCGACAAGGCAGAAGCCTTTTCGATCAACCGCGGCGACCGCATTGCCCAGCTCGTAATCCAGAAGGTCGAACAGGCAGTGTTCAGCCAAGTTGATTCCCTCGAGGAGACGGCCCGTGGCGCCGGTGGCTTCGGATCCACCGGTGGATTCAGCGCCAACTAAGCACTGATTGACAATCAGCCAAGTTTTCTAAGGAAACCATGATTTTTAAGCGCAAGAAAACCAAAGAGCAGGAAGCCCCGGTTGAATCGAACGAGGTTTCCGCCAGTTCTGACGAACCAAAAACTGGTCCTTACGACATCAACGATGTAGCGGACACCAATGAATACCTCGACTTCGGTTCGATCCTGATCAAGCCGGTAAGCGGGCTCAAGGTTCGAATGGACGTCGAAGAGTCCAATAAGCGAGTGATCGCGGTTTCGCTGGAAATTGCCGAGTCGCGAGTGCAGCTCATGGCCTTCTCCTCTTCGAAGTCCGAGTCGCTATGGCCGGGCATCAAGGACAAAATCAAGAGCGATATCACCGCGCAAAACGGCGAGATATTCAAGCGCGATGGCGACTATGGCGAAGAGCTGCTGGCCAAGGTTCCTCAGCAGTTGCCAGATGGCCGCGCTGGCCATGTCGCACTGCGTTTCGTGGGAATTGACGGACCTCGCTGGTTCCTTCGTGCAGTCATCGGTGGCAATGCCATTGCCAATGAAGAGGCAGCGGCAACCGTGGATGAGATCTTGCGCGACGTCATCGTCAACCGCGGCGACAAGCCATTGCCTCCCGCAGAATTGCTGCCCTTGAATGTGCCGGCAAATGCTCAGACCCGTCCAGTTCAGGAGGACGCTCAGCCTGAGATCAAGCGTCCCGAGCGCGGACCAGAGATTACCCAGATCGGCTAATCATGTCGTTGAAGGATAAGCCGGTCGCGGCGCATCTGGGCCCATCGGATCCGACAGTGAACTATCAGTGCCTGGATTCGCTGGACCAGTTGCCCGTCAAAGGCAGGGTCAAGCACACCGGGTACGTCCAATCTGTCAGCTACTCCGCGCCCAACGAGGCGCCATTGCTCAAAGCGGTGGTAGTCGACAAGCTTGGCAGCGTTGCGGCTCGACGTGGCACGGTGGCCCATGTGCGTTTGATCTTCATGGGGCAGAAGTCGGTACCGGGTATCAAGCCCGGGGTGAAAGTTACCTATTCTGGGATGGTCGCTCCGGTGGAGCAGATCCCAACGATCTTTAATCCGCGCTATGTAATTGTCCCGGTTCCCCGCGGGTAGCTGGAGACTAATTTCCGCAGTGGCGGGGCAGCCTGTGTGCTGTTTGAAATATGGAAGTGGGCATCATGCACGACGAGGAATCAGGGCGCGACGGCGACCAGCAACCTGAGCCAGAGGCCAAACCGTCTTTTGCCTCGATGATTGGAGCGAATTCCAATATCGCCCAGAACGCGGATGGCGGGATTGATCTGCTGTCGACCGTCGGCGGCGTACGCGGAATCCTTGAAACGGTGCTGCCCGGTTTTATCTTCATCATGGTTTTTGCCTTGAGCAGCAACCTGACCTGGGCACTGATTGCCTCGATCGGCCTTGGCGTGATCTTCATGGTCATCCGCCTGGCCAAGCGCTCCACGTTGATTCAGTCAGCTTCTGGCCTGATCGGAATCTTGATTTGTGCCTTCGCCGCCCGACATACGGGCAACGCGAAAGACTACTACATCCCCGGGTTCTATACTTCCGGCGCCTACCTGCTCGCCCTGATTGTCTCCGTAGTGGTCCGGTGGCCATTGATTGGCCTGCTGTTCGGATTCATCCGCAACGAAGGCGTGGAATGGCGGAATAAGGCCGATCGGCTGCGCCGCTACCAGATCGCGACGTGGATCATCATCGCAGTCTTTGCCTTGCGCCTGGCGGTGCAGCTGCCGATGTACTACACCGATCATGTGGTGGCATTGGGCGTTGCACGGGCCCTGATGGGCGTTCCGCTGTACGCCGCCGGGCTGTGGTTTGCTTGGCTGTTGTCCAAGCCAGCTGAAACCGCAACCGGCGACGCCTCGGGGGCAGTGGCGAACTAGCGGGTGGCTTCGCGCAAGGTCCGGCGCAATAGCGGTTCTGCTTGGGGGGTGGTGATGAAGAAGATTTCATCGCCACCCTCAACTACGTCATCTGCACTTGGCGGGAAGGGCGTCTTGTCGCGGACCACTGCCATGAGCGTGGTGTCCTGCGGCCAGGGAATTCGCCCGATGGTGCGTCCAATGAGCGCGGAGTCGTGGGGTACGGTAAATTCCACCATGTAGACCTCGCCGGTTTTCAATGTCAGCAGGCGCACCAGGTCGCCGACTTCCACGGCTTCTTCAACCAGAGCAGTCATCAAGCGCGGGGTGCTGACGGCAACGTCGACTCCCCAGGCATCGTCGAACATCCATTCATTTTTTGGATTATTCACCCGGCCTACGGTGCGACGGATGCCAAATTCGCTCTTTGCCAACAGCGAGACAACAAGATTGACCTTGTCATCACCGCTGGCGGAGACCACCACATCGTAATCCTCTAGATGCGCTTGCTGCAGAACCGCAAGCTCGCAGGCGTCGCCGATCAGCCATTTCACTCCTTGGAGATCATCGCGCTGCGCCATCTCGGGCTGGATATCGATGAGCAAGACCTCGTGGTCGTTGATCAGCAGTTCGCGGGCGATGGAGGAACCGACCGAACCGGCTCCGGCAATCATGACCTTCATGGGGTCCTCTCAGTCAGTCGTTGGGCAGGGGAGCGGGAGGGCTGGCAAGGATCTTTTCAACGTCCTTGAGCTGGTCTATGCGCATCATGACATGGACCAGATCCCCGCCCTGCAGGCGGGTGCGGTTCTGCGGAATTGTGCCTTCACCAAATCTGGTGAGGTAGGCAACGCGCACGCCAGCGGCGGCTTCCAGATCCTTGACCAGGCGGCCGTACCAGTCCCGGTTCAGCGCTACTTCAGTGAGAACCAAACGTCCCGAAGGCTCCCGGAAGTCCCCGCGCATCGAATAGTCCGGCAGAATTCGGCGCAATACCTGATCGGTGCTCCAGCGCACTGCAGCTACCGTGGGTATGCCCAGGCGCTGGTAGATTTCGGCGCGTCCCGGATCATAAATACGGGCCACCACATGAGGAACGTTATAGGTTTCGCGGGCTACTCGAGTAGCGAGAATGTTGGAATTATCACCGCTGGATACGGCAGCAAACGCATAGGCGCCATCGATTTTGGCCGCTTCCAAGGTGTCGCGGTCAAATCCTCGTCCGGTCACCGTAAGACCGGCGAAGTCCTTGCCCAGACGGCGGAAAGCATGAGGGTCTTGATCGATGATTGCCACCGAATGTCCCGCTGAATCCAGTGTATGGGCTAGCGAAACGCCGACGCGGCCGCACCCCATGATCACAAAATGTGCCACCGAGAACTCCTTGGATTGCTGCTTGCGATGATTAGTCCGGAGCACCGCCTAACGGTGCTCCGAATGCAACAATAGCGCTGTTCGGTCCCAGATTCTTGGCGGCGAACCGCCCGTGTGCCTTGCGCACCTGCGATAACGTTATGACGTGCCTGCATTATTTGATGGTCTCAAGAGGATTTTGGTGGGACGGCCCTTCAGCACCGAACAGCTGAAAAAGAAGCCGTTGCCACCGAATGTTGCGTTGCCGATTTTCTCCTCCAGCGCCCTGTCGTCATTGGCCTATGCGCCAGATGAAATTCTGCTGACCCTGGCCATGGCCGGCATTGCTGCAACGATGCTCTCCCCGGCCGTGGGCGTCGCCGTCTTGGCCGTACTGGTGGTATTGGTGCTTTCCTACCGTCAATCGGTGGTTGAGTATCCTTCTGGCGGCGGCGATTACGAGATCGTCAAAAAGAATCTTGGCGCACGTTCGGGCACTGCTGTAGCTGCCGCCTTGCTCGTTGACTTTGTGCTGACAGTTGCCGTCTCCAGCTCTTCGGCGGCCGCGTATCTCAGCGCAATATTCCCGTTACTGGGTGAGTACAAGGCCTGGGTTGCGGCCGCTCTGGTGGCCTTGCTGGTGGTGGGAAACCTCCGTGGCACCGGCCAGGGGCGGTGGACCCTGGCTATTCCGGTGTATCTCTTTGTTGCCGGGATGCTGTTGCTTATTGCCATTGGCGGCGTAATGGCTCTCACCGGAAACCTCGGCTTGGCGCCCAGCGCAGAATTCACGATCGTCCCCGAAGCAGAATTTTCTACCGGTTTGCAAGGGATGGTGGGCGCACTTCTGATCCTCCGTGCCTTCAGCACCGGATCGGCAGCCTTGACCGGTATCGAAGTGCCGATTTCCAACGTCCAGACACTGGCCAAGCCCCGGGCCAAAAACGCCGGCCGGATCCTGCTGGTACTGGGCTTGCTCTCCGGCGTACTCACGCTTGGCACCCTGATGCTTGCTCGCGCCACCGGCATTAAAGTGGTCGCCGATCCGCACGAATCATTCCTGCTCCACGGCGGACCGATCCCTGAGGGCTTCGTCCAGGTGCCGGTATTGGGGCAATTAGCCCAGGCGGTCTTCGGCGACTACACGCTGGGCCTCATCCTCGTGTCGGTGTTGACTATCGCGGTGCTGCTCTTGGCTGGAAACCAGGCCTTTAATTCATTCCCGTCGCTGGCCAGCCACTTGGCCACCGACGGTTTCCTGCCGCGCCAATTGCGAACCCGCGGCGACCGGCTGGGGTTCTCCAACGGCATCCTGTCCTTGGGCGTGGCCGCCATTGTCCTGGTGCTGCTCTTCCAAGGCGACGTGACCTTGCTCGTGCAGCTCTACGTTGTCGGCGTTTTCGTCTCCTTTACACTCAGCCAGCTGGGCATGCTCAAGCACTGGAAGCGTGTTCTGGTCCCCGTCGCGGACCGGAGGATTCGCGCTGCAAAACAGCGCAAGCGCATGCTGAATCTGGTCGGTTTGATTCTCTCGGCTTTGGTGCTGGTGGTCGTCCTGGCTACCAGGTTCGTGCACGGCGCATGGCTGGCGCTGCTGGGCATTGTGGTGCTGATGCTGGTCATGGATTCCCTGCAACGGCACTATCAGAAGGTCGATGCGGAATTGGCAGTCGACGAGGATTATGCGGCCACCGCCTTGCCTTCGCGAGTGCATGCCCTGGTCTTGGTCTCCACGGTGCGCAAGCCCGTGCTTCGGGCACTGGCCTTCGCCCGCGCTTCCCGGCCTTCGAAGCTGGAGGCAATCATCGTTGACGTGGAGCGCGCGAAGACTGAAAAGACCCTTGAAGACTGGGAGCGTTTGGGCATTCCCGTGCCGATTACGGCCTTGGCTTCGCCCTACCGCGACATCCCCGGTGCGCTGATCGAACATATTCGTTCCATCAAGCGCGAGTCGCCACGCGAACTGATCGTGGTGTACATCCCCGAATACGTGGTCGGGCATTGGTGGGAGCAACTGGTCCACAACCAGACCGCGCTGAGAGTGAAAAATCGCCTGCACTATGAACCAGGGGTGCTCATCGCTTCGGTGCCCTGGCGCTTGCTCAGCGCTTCGCGCGCTGTCGGTGGCGGGGCCACCGAAGAATACTCGGCACACCGCTAACAATGCTTCTGATGAAAGACGAAAACATGACTGAATCACCACTGCTGCAGGTTCGCTTGGGCAATATCGCCCATGGAGGGCACACGGTGGCCCGCCACGAGGGGCGCGTGATTTTTGTGCGCCACGGCATTCCCGGTGAATTGGTATCGGTTCGGCTGACCGAATCGGGGCCCGATGCAAAATTCTGGCGCGCGGACGTCGTTGAGGTGCACGAGGCCAGCGAGCACCGAGTACCGCATTTCTGGGATGCAGCTGACGCGCTGAAGCACCGCGACCCGGTGGGTGGCGCAGAATTCGGGCATATTTCGCTGGAGCATCAGCGCGAGCTCAAAGCACGGGTGGCCGCCGAACAGTTCACCCGCCTGGCCGGGCTGAAGGCAGAAGACTACAACTTCCCGCCGGTTCAAGCGGTCGCTGGAGCAGCCGGTGGCCTGGGGTGGCGTACCCGCATGTCGTACTCGGTGGATGGCTCGGGCCACCTGGCGATGAGCGCTTTTCGCAGCAACAAGCTCACGAGCATCGACTCGATGCCCTTGGCGCATTCCGCCATCGAGAGCAGCGGGATCTACGCAGTGGACTACACGGGCATTGACCGCGTGGAAGTCGCGGTGTCCAGCGCGGATGATCAAACGATCCTGGTTCTGCTTTCTGAAACCATGCAGGGTGCAGCCGCTAAGGTAGCCAAGCAATTCCCCGAAGGGGTGAATGTTGCCTCCTTCAGCCAGCATGGCGGGTCGGCGGCAGATGGCAAGGGGTCCTTGCAGGTTTTGGCCGGCAACCCATGGCTGAGCGAAAAAGTCCTGGGAGAGAAGTACCGCATTACCGGCGAAGGTTTCTGGCAGGTGCACCGTTCAGCAGCCAGCTTGCTCAGCGAACGCGTTCTCGACTTGATCGAGCCGGTGCGTGGTGAGCAGATTGCCGATCTTTATGCCGGAGCAGGACTGTTCTCGTTGCCCTTGGCTAAGTCCGTGGGACAGCAGGGCCGGATTTTTTCGATCGAAGGCGCCCCGGGGACCCACGCCGATGCGAAGAAAAATCTGAAGGCGTTCGGGCAAGCTACCGTGATTCGCGGCCGCGTTGAGCGGGTTTTGCGCCAGGTGTCCCGCGATGCCGAGTTGGACGCGGTCGTGCTTGATCCGCCGCGTGCAGGAATCGACAAGGATGTAGCCGCAGAACTAGGTTCCAGCGGTGTTTCGCGCATTTGTTACGTCTCCTGCGACCCAGCGTCTTTTGCCCGGGATATCGCCCGGTTGACGTCACGCGGCTATGAATTAGAGCACGTCGAGATTCACGATTTATACCCGCATACCCATCATATGGAGTCCATCGGGCTCTTTGTACGCCATTAACGAGCTGAAATCGTACATTCAGACACGAATTTCGATGAAAGTTTATTCCGAGGAGTCTTTTTCTCACAGTTGGCGATAGACTGTTTTTAGCTCTGCCGCGCTAGGATCCTGACTATCTCAGTTAGGAACTCCTAACTGGAATTACAGTGTGCGTGTGCAACAGAATGAGTGTCTGGCGAGAGGAGTCCCACGTGAGCAATGTGGACAGCTTCGGTGCCAAGGGCGTACTTGACGTCAATGGAACCGAATATGAAATTTACCGACTGAACAAGGTTGAAGGCTCAGAAAGCCTTCCCTACAGCCTTAAGGTTCTGCTGGAGAACCTGCTTCGTACCGAAGACGGCGCGAACGTAACGAGCGAGCACATCAATGCACTGGGCCAGTGGGATGCTTCGGCTCAGCCGAACACCGAAATCCAGTTCACCCCGGCTCGTGTCATCATGCAGGACTTCACCGGTGTCCCTTGTGTTGTCGACTTGGCAACCATGCGCGAAGCCGTCAAGGACCTTGGTGGCGATCCAACCCGCGTGAACCCATTGGCACCTGCTGAAATGGTCATCGACCACTCCGTGCAGATCGACACATTCGGTTTCGCAGGCGCTGTTGAGCGCAACATGGAAATCGAATACCAGCGTAATGGCGAGCGTTACCAGTTCCTGCGCTGGGGACAGACCGCATTTGACGACTTCAAGGTCGTCCCGCCAGGAACCGGCATCGTGCACCAGGTCAACATCGAGTTCCTGGCTCGCACCGTCATGACCCGCGAAGTGGGCGGCGTACTGCGCGCTTACCCTGATACCTGCGTCGGCACCGACTCGCACACCACCATGGTCAACGGCCTGGGCGTGCTGGGCTGGGGCGTTGGCGGCATCGAGGCTGAAGCAGCAATGCTCGGCCAGCCAGTGTCCATGCTGATCCCACGCGTTGTCGGCTTCAAGCTCGCTGGCTCGATCCCAGCTGGCGCCACCGCAACCGACGTGGTTTTGACCATCACCGAAATGCTGCGCAAGCACGGTGTGGTCGGCAAGTTCGTCGAGTTCTACGGCGAGGGCGTGGCAGCTGTGCCACTGGCCAACCGTGCAACTATCGGCAACATGTCCCCAGAATTCGGCTCGACCGCCGCAATGTTCCCTATCGACGATGTCACCCTCGACTACCTGCGCCTGACCGGCCGCAGCGACGAGAACGTGGCACTGGTCGAGGCTTACGCCAAGGAACAAGGCATGTGGCATGATGCAAGCCGCGAAATCCGTTTCTCGGAATACCTCGAGCTGGACCTGTCCACCGTTGTTCCATCGATCTCTGGCCCGAAGCGTCCGCAGGACCGGATCGAGCTGTCCTCTGCGAAGGAGCAGTTCCGCAAGGACCTGCACAACTACGTATCGGACTCCGAGGACACCCAGGGCGCTGGCCGCCCATCGGTAGCCGTGGACGTGACCAAGGAAGATGGCACCCAGTTCACCCTGGACCACGGCCTGGTTTCGATCGCTTCGATCACCTCGTGCACCAACACCTCCAACCCTTCGGTCATGCTGGCCGCAGCCGTTCTGGCTCGCAATGCCGCCGAAAAGGGCCTGTCCTCCAAGCCTTGGGTCAAGACTTCGGTCGCACCGGGCTCGAAGGTTGTCACCGAGTACTACGAGAAGTCCGGCCTGCTGCCATACCTGGAGAAGCTCGGCTTCTTCGTTGTCGGCTACGGTTGCGCGACGTGCATCGGCAACTCCGGTCCATTGGATGCCGAGATCTCCGAGGCCATCAACGCCAACGACCTCGCAGCCACCGCAGTTCTTTCGGGCAACCGAAACTTCGAAGGCCGCATCAACCCAGACGTGAAGATGAACTACCTGGCTTCCCCGCCACTGGTCATCGCCTACGCACTGGCCGGCACCATGGACTTCGACTTCGAGACCGACGCACTGGGCCAGGACGCCGAGGGCAACGATGTCTTCTTGAAGGACATCTGGCCATCGCCTGTCGAGGTCCAGGAGATCATCGATTCGTCGATCGACAAGGACATGTTCGCCAAGGGCTACGAAGGAGTCTTCGACGGCGATGACCGCTGGAAGGCACTGGACACCCCAGAGGGGTCGACCTTCGCTTGGGACGAGAAGTCGACCTACGCGCGCAAGGCACCATACTTCGAGGGCATGACCGCTGAGCCACAGCCTGTGTCGGACATTTCCGGCGCTCGCGTGCTGCTGAAGCTGGGCGACTCGGTCACCACCGACCACATCTCTCCTGCAGGTTCGTTCAAGTCGGAGACCCCGGCTGGCCGCTACTTGATCGAGAATGGCGTGGATCGCAAGGACTTCAACTCCTACGGCTCGCGCCGTGGCAACCACGAGGTCATGATCCGCGGTACCTTCGCGAACATCCGCATCAAGAACCAGCTGCTGGACGGCGTCGAGGGTGGCTTCACCCGCGACTTCACCCAGGAAGGTGCTCCGCAGGCTTACGTCTACGACGCTGCAGAGAACTACAAGGCTGCCGGCACCCCGCTGGTCGTTCTGGGTGGCAAGGAATACGGTTCGGGATCCTCGCGTGACTGGGCTGCCAAGGGCACCGCATTGCTGGGCGTCAAGGCCGTCATCACCGAGTCCTTCGAGCGCATCCACCGCTCGAACCTGATCGGCATGGGCGTTCTGCCACTGCAGTTCCCAGAGGGCGAGTCCGCTGATTCGCTGGGCCTGACCGGTACCGAGACCTTCGCAGTCGCCGGCGTGACCGAGCTGAACAACGGCACCACCCCGAAGACCCTGAAGGTTACCGCCACCGCTGTTGACGGCAAGGTGACCGAGTTCGACGCAGTTCTGCGCATCGATACCCCAGGCGAAGCTGACTACTACCGCAACGGCGGCATCCTGCAGTACGTACTGCGCCAGATCGCTGCTGCTAACTAGCAGATCCGTCCCGGCACACGCCGGGGTGAATCTCAGGTAGTTACGCAACACCCAAAGATTTGAGGCCCAAGGCATTTGCCTTGGGCCTCAAATCTATTTAATCCCCGAGCCATCTATGTGATTGCGCTGGGCCACGATCTGCCCATGGCACCTGGCCCCGCTTCGGTCTCTGGTTCCCCGATCCACGATCTCGAAACCTGCAGCCTCAACCAGCATTGATAGTTCCCCAACCGGCCAGTACCATGCCGGTGCGACCTTGTGCTCGAATGGATGAACCTTCTGGGCAGCGAAAAAACCCAGGAGCAATGCCCCGCCCGGTTCCAGCACTCTGGCCAATGAATTCAGAACTTCAGGCAGCTGCTCCGGCGGCGTGTGGATGATTGAATACCATGCGAGAATCCCAGAAAAACTGCCATCGGGAAAGGGCAATGCACTCATGTCCGCTTGCTGAAAAGTGCACTCTGGATAGTTTGCTGTGGCATGTTCTATGAACTCGGGCACCATGTCCACACCGATGGCCGGGCGTTCAGCGCTTGCAACGGCTTGCGTCCACTGCCCGGGGCCGCAACCCGCATCCAGTACAGGGCCTGCCAAGTCCTGGGCCCACTGGGTGATCAGTTCCCGGTCTTCCGGCTCCGCCTGCTCGACTCGGCCGAACAATTCAATATAGGCTTCGGACAAGGAAGCGTAGCGCTGGGCCGTGGGAATTGCGGAATATATCTGTGGCATGCTCACAGCCTAGCGAGCTGCACGGCCAACCCCAGTGGAACTTTGCCGAACAGGCGTAAACGTGGCGTGGAAGGAGGGCCTGTGAAAGAGCTTCACACCCATCGATTGATCCTGCGTGCGTGGGAGCCGTCGGATGCTTCATTCCTGCTGGATTTGGAATCACGCACGGAAACCATGCGGTACTTGGGGCCCGGTGCAACGCTCATGACGACGATGGAGGAAGCATTGGCCTCCATTGGCCGTCGACGCGCTGTGCGTGGAGCCGGGCAAGGGATTTGGGCGGTAGCGCGCCGCGACACCGGCAGGCTCGTCGGAAACCTATTGTGCAAGCCCATGAGCGATGAAATGCAGCGCGCCATCGGCATCGACTTCGATCATCAACCCAGCGAAATAGGGTGGCATTTGCACCCTGAGGCTCAAGGCCAAGGGTGTGCCACGGAAGCTGCTCGCGCAGTGCTTGGCTACGCCAACCAGGCGAACGCGGATCAGCAGGTTTTCGCCATTGTAGATCCGCGCAACGAGGCATCACAGAAAATTTGCGATCGTTTGGGGCTACAACGTTTCGGCCGTACCCGCGGATACGCCAGTGCTGAACACCTGGTCTATGTGGCGCCATCGGCCAGAAGCTAGCCCATGGTTTTGCGATGACTGGAAATGATCCTGCGCAGTTCCTGACCGCTGAACAAGCAGCTCAACTGCGTGCCTGGTTTGGCAACGTTGAGGTCGTTCGAGACCTTTCATGGAACCTTACCGACACAAGAGTGCTGCATCTTCGAACGAGCCAGCAGGAATGCATCGTCAAAACCGGGGGAGAAGGCAACCACCATATTTCTCGTGAGCTTATCGCGCATCAAAGTTACACCAGGGAACTGAAAACACGCGGTCTCGCTGCAGAAATGCTGTTTTCTAGCGAGGAACTGCGCCTAATGGTTTTGGACTACTTGCCAGGCACGCTCTGCGCGGGAACGGGCGACGAATTTAGTCCAGCTATCCACCGTCAGGCCGGTGCCGCGCTAAAGGCCTTCCATTCTCAGGCTCACCGGCTTGACCCGGACTACGAATCCCGATTGCTCGTAAAGTTCCGTCGATTATTGTCCTCGGAACATCGAATCAGCGTGGGCCAATGCAAGGAGATCGAACGGATCTTGACCGCGCAAGAGCCCCGAGATGCGGTGCTTGTTCCAACTCATGGTGACTGGCAGCCACGCAATTGGCTGGTGGATCAAGGCCAATTGCGAGCCATAGATTTTGGCAGGTTCGGGTTTCGACCAGCTGCCAGCGATCTGGCCAGATTGGGCAGCCAGCAATTCAAAGGGCACCCGGAGCTGGAGTCCGCCTTCATCGAAGGCTACGGTGAGGATCCCCGCCACGAGCCATCATGGCGGCTCATGCTCCTGCGAGAAGCCATCGGAACGGCCATCTGGGCATATCAAGTGGGCGACGCCGAATTTGAGGCGCAAGGACACCGGATGATTCAGGACGCGCTGGCGAGGTTCGAATAAGCATCCGCTGTTCACCAATGCAGGACGAGGTATTGAACGTCATTGCCTGGAAATTCGCGCTATCCGGAGCAGTGGCGGATAATAGGAGAAGCTTCCAACGCGGTAGACTAAGTATTTCGCATGGGCTCACGGCCACCACGGGCGAATTTGTAAAGGGGACGAGCGTGTCTTTGCTGAAGACCATCAAGAAACCAAGCGATCTGCGGGCGCTGACCCTGGAACAACTTCACGAGCTCGCGGATGAAATTCGTACTTTTCTCATCGATAACGTTGCTCGCACCGGCGGCCACTTGGGCCCTAACCTCGGCGTCGTCGAACTGACTCTGGGCATCCACCGAGTCTTTGACTCGCCACAAGACTCCATCGTCTTTGACACCGGACACCAGTCGTATGTTCATAAGCTCGTGACCGGGCGCCAGAACTTTGAGACCTTGCGCCAGCAGGGCGGCTTGTCCGGCTACCCCGACCGGGCCGAATCAGAACATGACGTGGTCGAGTCCTCCCACGCTTCCTCCTCGCTTTCGTGGATTGATGGCATTTCCCGTGCCAATAAGCTGATGCGCAACAATGAGCGCTATGCCGTGGCCCTCGTCGGCGACGGTGCCTTGACCGGTGGCATGGCCTGGGAAGCTGTAAATAACATCGCGGCCGATAAGGACCGCAAAGCCGTGATTGTGGTCAACGATAACGGCCGTTCGTACGCCCCGACTATTGGCGGCTTGGCTAATCAGCTCTCGGGACTTCGGCAGCAACTGGATAAGTTCCGCACCCATCCCGCGTACGAAACCGCGATGGAAAAGCTCAAGGACAAGCTCAAGGGCGCAGGACCCGTAGGTGGATTCACCTACAAGTCCCTTCACGCAACCAAAAAGGGAATCAAGGACTGGTGGGCTCCGCAGGGGCTTTTTGAAGATCTCGGGCTGAAATACATTGGCCCGATTGATGGGCACAACCAGCGCGCAGTCGAAGAAGCGCTGCAGCAGGCCAAGCAATATTCCGGTCCAGTGCTTGTCCATGCCTTGACCGAAAAGGGGCACGGCTACGCGCCAGCCCGCGCCGATGAAGCTGACCAATTCCATGCGGTGGGCATCATCGACCCGGTGACCGGCCTGCCCGTATCCAAGTCCAGCGCGCAAAGCTGGACCAGCGTCTTCGGCGAAGAAATCGCCAAGGTGGCCAAGGAACGCGACGATATTGTCGCGATCACCGGCGCAATGCTGCAACCGGTGGGCCTCAAGAAAATGGCTCAGGAGCATCCCGAGCGCGTGATCGATGTCGGCATCGCAGAACAGCATGCCATGACCACCGCAGCCGGATTGGCTTTCGGCGGACTGCACCCAGTGGTCTGCGTTTATGCGACATTCCTGAACCGTGCCTTCGACCAATTGCTCATGGACGTCGCCTTGCACAAGGCCGGGGTCACCATCGTTCTTGACCGTGCCGGCGTTACAGGCCCGGATGGTGCAAGCCACCATGGCATGTGGGACATGGCGCTGACCCAAATTGTCCCGAACCTGCATTTGGCAGCACCACGCGACGCATCCCGGCTGCGTGAAGAACTGCGTGAGGCATTGGACATCAACGATGCACCGAGCGTTGTTCGCTTCTCCAAGGGCTCCGTTGGCGAACCCATTGATGCAATCGACCGCTTGCCAGATGGCGTAGATGTATTGGCCCGCCTGGGTGACAAGGCTGCGCCAGACGTCCTGATCGTTTCGGTCGGCGCCATGAGCGAGTTGTCCCTTGACGTTGCCCAGCGGCTCAATAGCCAAGGTGTCTCGGTTACCGTGGTGGATCCTCGTTGGGTCCTGCCGATGCCGAAGTCGGTAATTTCATTGGCTGCTCGCCACCGCATCGTGGTGTGCATCGAAGATGGAGTCCGGGCTGGCGGCGTTGGCTCCCGTCTGCGTACCGAAATGCGTGCAGCTGGTGTCGACACTGCACTGAACGAAGTCGGCTTGCCTACCGAATTTCTTGCCCACGGTTCACGAGCCGAAGTTCTTGATCGGGTCGGCTTGACCGCCCAGCAGGTGGCAAGGGACACGCTCGCCCAAGTGCTTGGCACCAAGGTTCCGTTTGCCCGTCCACTGCCAGGCCAGGATCTGCCCACAGGACAGATTCCCAAGCTATGAGTGCACTGCACAGCTTCCCCGTTGATTTGCCGCGCAACCCTGAAAGCATCGATTTCGGCGCCTTGGTGGTAGCCCGCGCCTGGAAATACAACGGCCAGCCGCATTGGGTGGTTCCGGGGTTCTACCTCGGAAAAGATGCGCACGGGCACTGGTTGTTCCAACCCGCTGGCTCACTGGTCGCAAGGCCTGGCGCCGCCCACTTGGCTCAAACAAATGCTCTGTGCCTGATTCCTCACGCGGGGTCATGGATCGCCACGCTGTATGCGGATCCTGCCGAGGATTTTGATGTCTACATCGATCTCTCCGATGCCATCGGATGGCGTCCGCTGCAGCATGGCGGCTGGGAAGTGAATTCGGTGGACCTTGACCTCGACGTCATCCGGTCGCGAAGCCGCGGTACTTTCCTCGACGACGAAGACGAATTCGAGGAACATGGGCGGTCAATGGACTACCCCGAGGTACTCAAGAACGAGATACGCGCAGCCAGCACGAAACTCCTCGATGCGGTTCAACGGGATGAAGTACCCTTCAACCACTCGCACCGTCAAGGCTGGCTTGAAAAGGCCGACCAGCTTCACAACTTATAACCACAAGCACTTCATTGATCTACTGACCTTGTAAAGGGAAACCAATGGCGATTATTCGCACCTATCGTTTGGACGAGAAAAACGTACTGCACTTCCGCGAAGCGTGGTTCCAGCAATTCGAGGACGAAGAAGTAGGCCAGTTCGTCATTAACCATGGCAGCGTGGGCCATATGTCCACCACCAGCAATGTCCAGGACGTAGATAACGATCGTGCCGATGAGCTGTTCGCTGGATTCTTGCAGACTTGCGCCGATGAAGGCTACGCCGAAATCAGCGAGGAAGATCAGTCATGGGTCATCGTGCAATACGCGTTGAAGTCGGCCACCGGCACCGAGCGTGACCACTACTTGGAAAAGAAGGCCAAGGAAGCTTTGACCGGGCACCTGGCATGGCGTGGATTGGGCACCGTGGAGTCCAGCGACTTTGCACCTCGGAAGATCAACATCCGTATTCTCACCCCGGCGCCTAAACTGGCAGTCGCAGCGATCAAGACGTGCATCCGTGAAGCGAAGCTGGACTTCACCAAAATGAGCATCGGCACCGCGGAATACGCAACGCCCGAGAAGCTCAAGAGCGTGCACCCAATGCCGCCGAAGCCAATGACCCTCGACTAGAGAACCGTGCCTGCCCTTCAGCCTGAAGCCATGCAGGCTTCTGACCACGAAGCCATATGGAAACTGTCGCGGTCCCTGGGGCGTTCTTCAGAACCCTCCCGATTTGGCGATAATGAATGCCAATTGGTGCTGAAGGATCCGCAAGGCCAGCTTGTCGGGTGGGCGAGAGCTGGCTGGTGGGATCCAAGCGATCAGCTTGCTCCGGCTGGCTACTACCTCTCTGGTGTCGAAATTTCGCGAGCGCATCAGCATCGTGGATTCGCCTCGATACTGACCGCTGCGCGGCTGAAGTGGGTCGCCGAGCGGGACACTACCGCATGGTGCATCGTCAATGCACGGAATACCAGCTCGCTTGCCTTGCAGGCATCTTTCGGCTTCAAAGAAATAGCGAGGGCTTCGCACTTCGGGGCGGTGTCGTTCAGCGGAGGCTGTGGTCTATTGCTTCGCAAAGAACTCAGCGAAGACGCCATGATCCTCTCGGCTTGATTGATATAGGAAATTAGGAGATATGATTCCTCAGGAAGATCGGGATGAGACTCCCGGTGCCCCTCGTAAGTCGCCGCAGATGGGCGCTACCCGCGTGCCCCTTCATCTGGTATTCCAAGCATTCGTCGGTGTCATTATTGGAATTGGAATTGTTTCGCTTCTCAGCGAGGTAGCTCATGCGCAATTGGCTCTGGCCGGTGTCTTGGTGACGATCGTGGCCTGGATTATCGAGCACGGGTTCAACCTTCCAGCACCTAATTCCAAGCAAGGTGCCCGCGTGCGCTTGATCCTGCGGATGGTCTCGCTCATTGGCTTCACGCTGGCTCTCAGCCCGCTGCTGGCATTGCTGGAAGCCTAGGTTCGAGTGGACTTCGCAGCCGCGGTGCAAACGGTTGCTGGATTTGTCATCGGGCCGGAAACGGGCAAGTCGATGGCCCTGCCTAACCAGCAAGCGGCCTGGTTCGGTACCTAAATCACCCTCGGGACCTGCTTGGTCTATGTAGCGTTCATGTTCATGGCGAAGTGCACTAAGGCCGCGGCAATTATTCCTGAGTCTGTGCGGCTATTGGCCCTGGGTGGTTCCATCATGGAGTTGCAGTTCCTCGCAGCTGTCAATGGATTGTTCTGCTGGGAACCAAGGTAAAAATTAAAACGGATCAGGGCTTCTCTTCAAGAGAAGCCCTGATCCGTTTTTGACTAGCGGCTAGCCTTTAGTCGGTACCAGCGTCGAAAGCAGCCGATTCAATGGCGCGATCGGTAGCCAGATCGTCGCTGTCCACAGCTGTGGCGTTGATGATATCATTGGCGCCACCGGCTTCCAGCGAACCAACGAGTTCTGCGGTGGTTCCACCGACCAGGCCCATGTTGGCGTACTGCTCCAGGCGGCCGCGCGAGTCGGCGATGTCCAGGTTGCGCATGGTCAGCTGGCCGATGCGGTCAACTGGACCGAAGGCTGCGTCGCCCACGCGTTCCATCGACAGCTTGTCCGGGTGGTAGCTGAGGTTATCGCCCTCGGTGTTCACGATCGTGTAGTCGTCGCCGCGGCGCAGGCGGATGGTGACGGTACCGGTGATGGCCGAGCCGACCCAGCGCTGCAGCGATTCGCGCAGCATCAGGGCCTGTGGGTCCAGCCAGCGGCCTTCGTACATCAGGCGGCCCAGGCGGCGGCCCTCGTTGTGGTAGCTGGCCACGGTGTCTTCGTTGTGGATGGCGTTGACCAGGCGCTCGTACGCGATGTACAGCAGAGCCATGGCAGGCGCTTCGTAGATGCCGCGCGACTTGGCCTCGATGATGCGGTTCTCGATCTGGTCGCTCATGCCCAGACCGTGGCGTCCACCAATGATGTTGGCTTCATTCACGAGAGCCACAGCGTCGGTGTATTCCTTGCCGTTGATGGCTACCGGGCGGCCGGCAACGAAGGAAACCGAGACGTCTTCGGTCTTGATCTCAACGTTCTCGTCCCAGTACTTCACACCCATGATCGGCTCAACGGTCTCAATCGAGCTGTTGAGCAGTTCCAGGGTCTTGGCTTCGTGGGTTGCGCCCCAGATGTTGGCGTCGGTCGAGTAGGCCTTTTCGGCCGAGTCACGGTATGGGAAGCCGTGCTCCTGCAGCCACTCCGACATTTCCTGGCGACCGCCTAGCTCAGCGACGAAGTTCGGGTCAAGCCATGGCTTGTAGATGCGCAGCTTCGGGTTGGCCATCAGGCCGTAGCGGTAGAAGCGCTCGATGTCGTTGCCCTTGTAGGTCGAACCATCGCCCCAGACATCCACACCGTCTTCGCGCATGGCACGTACCAGCAGCGTGCCGGTGACGGCGCGGCCCAGTGGGGTGGTGTTGAAGTAGGTTTTGCCACCGGTGCGGATATGGAAGGCGCCGCAGGCAAGAGCTGCAAAGCCTTCCTCGACGAGTGCCGGCTTGCAGTCGACCAGACGGGAGTTCTCGGCGCCGTACTCCAGTGCACGGCCAGGAACGGCGTCAATATCTGGTTCGTCGTACTGGCCGAGATCGCCAGTGTAGGTGTAAGGAATGGCGCCCTTGTCGCGCATCCAAGCTACTGCCACCGACGTGTCGAGGCCACCGGAGAACGCGATTCCGACGCGTTCGCCTACAGGAAGATTGGTAAGAACTTTAGACATGTTTCCATCCTAATGGATAAATATGCAATGCAGTGAATTGTGTCGTGAACTCTTCGGTTACAGCACCTACCCGATAGCCTATGGGTATAAGGTCGCGCAGAAAAGCGGCGAAGGAAAAACAGCGAGGTGTGCATGGAATTCCGTCAACTAGGACACAGTGGCTTGAGCGTTTCCGTCGTGGGTTTGGGCTGCAACAATTTGGGCCGAACCGGTACCGCTACCGAGTCCCAGGAAGGCTCGGACGCAGTAGTTCACGCCGCCTTGGACGCCGGTATCACGTTCTTCGACGTCGCGGACAACTACGGAAAAACTGCAGGATTATCCGAGCAGCGCCTGGGCAAGGCCCTGGGCAAGAACCGCGAGAACATTGTCCTGGCCACCAAATTCGGCATGGATGTCAGTGGGGCCAACGGGCCGGACTTCAATGCCCGCGGTTCTCGCCGGTACATCATGAAGGCAGTGGAAGCTTCCCTGAAGCGCCTTGGCACGGATCATATCGATCTGTACCAATTCCACACGCCAGATGCCAATACCCCGATCGACGAGACGCTGCGCGCCTTGGACGATCTGGTCACCAGCGGAAAGGTCCAATATATTGGCCATTCCAACCGCGCAGGGTGGCAGATCGCCCAGGCAGAGTATGTGGCCCGTGAGCTGGGCACCGAGCGATTCATCTCAGCACAGAACCATTACAATCTCATTGACCGTCGCGCAGAGCTGGAAGTGCTGCCTGCTGCGCGCGAGTTTGGACTCGGCGTTCTTCCGTACTTCCCGCTAGCCAACGGATTGCTGACCGGAAAGTATTCCAAGGGATACGCCCCTGAAGGCAGCCGCCTTACTCATGCTCGTCAGCAGCTGGTTGAAACCTCTGATTTTGAGCAGCTTGATCGTTTTGCGCAGTTTGCCGCAGATCGCGATCTGGCGCCAATCGAGCTTGCTTTCTCCTGGCTGGCAGCGCAGCTACCCGTGTCATCGGTCATCGCTGGAGCTACCCGCCCCGAGCAAATCCAGATGAACGCCAAGGCAGTACGCTGGGTTCCGTCGGATGCCGAGCGTGCCGAACTGGATTCCATCTTCCCAGCTCCGCAGAAGGTGGCACTTTTCTAATTGCCGGTTGCGCACAAAGCGGAATGCTGCAACACGCACAGGGGTTGCGGCATTCCGCTTTTCTGCAAAATTTCTCGACTTATTTGGAGTCGGTGATAAAGACGATGACCTTGTCGTCCTTGATCTCCGTCGCGTAGCGCGCCAGGGGAGCGATCGCCGGTCCATCGGTCACCGTGCCGTCCGATGGTTGAAAGCGTGATCCGTGGCAGGCGCAGAAAAAGTCGTCTTTCGTGGATTTTGTTGTGACCACACAGCCCTGGTGCGTGCAGACACTGGAGTAGGCGAGGACAGATTTCTCGTCCGGCCGGAAAAGCAGCACCGGAATTTCAGCCCCCGTGGGATGCTTGGCTTGCACAGTGGCTCTCGCCCCAACCGCCAATTCGGCGAGGTCGATCACTGCCTGGCCTTCACCGGTAGGTGACGGAACTGGCGAGGCCTCCGGAACTTGCGCTTCAGAATGTCCGTCGCCACATGCAGTCAGAAGAGCTGCGGAACCGAGGGCGGCGGAGGCGCACATGACGGTGCGGCGGGCTGGTTGAGCGATGTCAGTCATGGAATTATTCTGACAGAACACCCTGTGGCGGTGCTAAGAGCTAAGCCAAACTTTCATTAGCAGTTCAGCCTTGCGAACCAGCTATCGCTAACGGCCCGGTCTCGTTTCCGCTGTGGGCGGCCGAGCGCGCCAGAAAACTTTGGGCTCCAACCCGCAAGGGATGGAGCCCAAATTTTCAGCCGGATGCTAGCTGTTGAATTTCTTGCCGTTTACGCGCTCGGAAGCGCCGACCTGGTCGAGGTACGGGGTGATCCCGCCCAAGTGCATGGGCCAGCCGGCACCAGTGATCATGCACAGATCGACATCCGCTGCTTCGGCGACGACGCCTTCAGCAAGGAGCAAGCCGATTTCTTCCGCAAGCGCATCTTGCACGCGAAGAAGAATTTCCTCGCTGGTAGATGGGTTCGAACCCTGAACCAGCAGCTCTTCGGCCAAGGGGTTGAGTACTTGTGCTCCTTGTTCGTTCTTAACCCACAGGGCAGTGATCTTTGCATCGATCAGCTTTTGAAGGTTCTCGGAAACCACGAAGCGGTCACCGAAAGCGGCATTCAGGGACTCGTTGACGTGCTGTGCCACCGGCAGCCCCACCATGGACAGCAGCGTGAATGGGCTCATCGGAAGCCCCATCGGAGTCAAGGCAGAATCGGCAGTAGCTGCGTCAGTGCCCTCATCGAAGGCTGCCTGCACTTCACTCATCAGGCGCAGCAAGACCCGGTTCACGACAAATGCCGCCGCGTCCTGGGTTTTGACGGTTGTCTTCTTCAGCTTCTTGCCAAGCACAAAAGCGGTGGACAGCGAGGATTCATTGGTCCATTGCGTCGCAGCGATTTCCAGCAGCGGCATCACGGCTACCGGGTTGAAGAAGTGGAAGCCAACGAGGCGTTCCGGGTGCTTGAGGTCGCGTCCCATCTCGGTCACCGACAGCGAAGAGGTATTGGTTGCGAGAATACACTCGGGGGAGACGACGGCTTCGACTTCGGCGAAGACCTGCTTCTTGACGTTGAGCTCTTCGAAGACTGCCTCGATGACAAAATCGGCATCGGCAAAGGCATCCTTGGTGACCGAACCGGTGACCAGGGCCTTGGCGCGGTTCACCGCGTCTTGGCTCATGCGGCCCTTGCTATGCAGCTTGTCGATTTCACCGCTGATGTAGGCCAGGCCCTTATCCACGCGTGACTGATCCAGGTCGGTGATCACCACGGGCACACCCAAGCGGCGCACAAAGAGCAACGCCAGCTGGCTGGCCATCAGCCCGGCGCCGACAACGCCGACCTTCGAGACGGGGCGGGCGAGCTTTGCATCCGGTGCGCCGGCTGGACGCTTGCCACGCTTTTGCACCAAATCCAAAAAGGCATACACGGTGTTCTGGAATTGATTGGTGCGCATCAGGCCGGTCAGGGCTTCAACTTCAAGTTGCGCAGATTCAGGCTGGGTCAGGCTCATTCCCTTGCGGAAGACCTCCAAGACCTTGTACGGGGCGGGCGCTGCGCCAGAGAGCTTGGCATCGACAAATTTTTCAGCCTGGTCAGCTGCGTCGAGCCAGCGGCGAGCCACCTCGGGATCGCTGGGATCAACAGCGTTGGGGCGTTGAACTTCAGTTTCTCCGGACAAGACGGCGCCAACAAATTTGGTGGAGTGCTCGATGAAATCTGCCGCTTCGAACAGCGCGTCGGCAACGCCCATCTTGAAGGCAGCTGGGCCGGACAGAGTCCGGTTGTTGTTCAGCGGGTTTTCGATCATTACCTTCAAGGCGTTCTCCGGGCCTACCAGCCGTGGCAGGCGGTAGACACCGGCCCAACCAGGGATCAGGCCAAGGAAGGATTCAGGCAGTCCGAGGGCCCCGGCCGCGGTGCTCACCGTGCGGTAATTGCACGCCAGGGCGATTTCCAGCCCGCCACCGAGCGCCAGCCCGTTGATGAATGCGAAGGTGGGAACTCCGAGATCGGCAAGCAGTTCATAGGTGTAATGGCCAAGCGAAGCCATGGCGGTGGCCTGGTCCGGGGCGCTGAGGCGGGTGACCGCCGACAGGTCTGCGCCGGCAATCAGGAAGTATGGCTTCCCGGTGATGGCCAGGGCGTCAATCTCGCCGGCCTTGGCACGTGCCGCTTGGGTTTCAAGGGCCGAGCGCAGCTCCAGCAGTCCGTTAGGACCCAGTGTAGTTGGCTTCTTGTGGTCCAGGCCGTTGTCCAGGGTCAGCAGGGCCAGGGTCTTGCCTCCGGGCAAGGCCACATCGCTGACGTAGGAGTGGGTTACGGTTTCGTCCTGCATGAGCTCGGCGACAGCCGAGTAGGAAGTGGTGGTTGCAGTCATGGTCTTTTCCTTACGCCTTGCTGCCGAAATCTGGATGATTGGGGTTTTCCCAAATGACGGTGCCACCCATTCCCAGGCCAATGCACATGGTGGTGATGCCGTATCGCACGGAGTGGTCTTCGGAAAACTGGCGGGCCAGCTGGGTCATCAGTCGAACGCCCGAGGAAGCCAGCGGGTGGCCGACCGCAATGGCGCCACCGTAGCGGTTGACCCGATCGTCATCCTGATCGATGCCGTAGTAGTCCAGGAAGGAGAGCACCTGGACGGCGAACGCCTCGTTGATCTCGAATAGGCCTATGTCCTCGATGCCCAATCCGGCCTTGGCCAGCGCCTTTTCGGTGGCGGGAACTGGCCCGTAGCCCATGACATCTGGTTCAACACCGGCAAAGGCGAAGGAGACCATGCGCATCTTGGGCTCCAGCCCCAATTCCCGAACTGCTTGGCCGCTGGCGAGCAGGGCTGCGGTGGCACCGTCGTTGAGGCCCGCGGCGTTGCCGGCGCTGACGCGTCCATGAGCGCGGAACGGCGTGCGCAGCTGGGCCAGCGATTCCATGGTGGTTCCCGGGCGAGGCGGCTCGTCGCGGGTATTCACGGCCCAGCCTTCGCCCGGGCGCTTGGCGGCCACGGGAATCAGGTCAGGCTGGATCTGCTGGTTCTCGTAGGCTTTGGCAAGCTTGGACTGCGAAGCCACTGCGTAGCGGTCGGCGCGCTCCTTGGTGATGGCGGGGAATCGGTCGTGCAGGTTCTCCGCGGTGTTGCCCATGTTCAGGGCCTGCGGGTCCACGATCCTTTCCGAGAGGAAACGCGGGTTGGGGTCGGCCCCTGCGCCCATCGGGTGGTTTCCCATATGTTCCACGCCGCCGGCGACAACTACGTCATAGGCGCCAAAGGCAATGCCGCCTGCAGTTGCGGTGACAGCGGTCATCGCACCGGCGCACATGCGGTCGATGGCAAAGCCGGGAACCGACTTCGGGATGCCGGACAGCAGTCCCACGGTGCGGCCCAGCGTCAGTCCCTGGTCTCCGGACTGCGTGGTGGCGGCGATGGAGATTTCGTCGATCTTCTCGGCAGGAACTTTTTGGTTTCGTTCAAGCAGTCCGCGGACCGCTTTGACGGCCAGATCATCGGCACGGGTTCCATGGTAGATTCCCTTTTCGCCTGCTTTGCCGAAAGGGGTGCGCACTCCATCAATGAACACGACGTCGCGATCGTCCAGGGAGGGATGTGCGGTATGGGGCGCGGTCGAAGCGTTGGCACTCACCGTAAGGCTCCTTGAGGTTGATTCATGCTGCCCGGGAGTGGGCAGCGGCCAGCATCACTGTGACCTAAACCATAGGTTACTCAGGAGTAACTTGAAGTGCAAGTGCAGCACATCACAAGACGCCATGTCCTGTGCGCCTGGAAGCGGGCAAGAGGCCCTAACTGCTGGCGAACGCCTGGGCCAACCCTGCCGAGAGCAGCTCTTGCTGCCACGGGCGGGCGCCCATCGAATCCAGCTTTTCAGCCACGGTCTCGACGCTGATCAGCACCGGCGGGTTCCAGCACAACTCCCGCAGGTATTTGGGCGTCAGCAGATTCTCCGCCGGGATGTTCCAGTATTCGCCCACTTCGCCGAGCACGGCCTTTGCGGCGTCGAGCCGGGCCGCTGCCGCCGGGTTCTTTTCCGCCCATGACCGGGGATGGGGCAGGCCAGCTTTGCTTGAGCGCAGTTCAGGCAAATCGCGGGTATTGCGCCCACGCTGAATCGCATCCATCCATCGCGGAGCATCGCGCTTGGCATTTCTGGTGTGGAACCCAGGGATCTGCAGCAGCGCCGGGACGCTGGCCGCCCGCTGTTCAATGGCCGCCATGATGGCGCGATCGGGCAGCAGCCGCCCGGGGGCAACATCCTGGGTGCGAGCCAGGGCTTCGCGCGAGAGCCACAGCTCGCGGGCGATGGCCAGATTGCGCCGCCCCTTGAGCTTGTGGATCCCGGAGAGCTTGCGCCATGGTTCTTCGGCCGGCTGCGGATCAGGCAGGTTCCGCTCGTATTCGAATTCCTGGAGGGCAAAGTCCATCTTGCCCTGCTCTTCGAGGACCTTGGCGATTTTCTGGCGCAGCTCTTCGAGGACCTCAACGTCTAGCGCGGCGTAATTCAACCACGATTCGGGCAATGGGCGGGTGGACCAATCTACTGCCGAATGCTCCTTGGCCAGCTGCAATCCCAGCAATTCGCCGACCATCGTTCCAAGCGAGACCCGGGGGAAACCAGCCAGCCGGCCTGCCAATTCGGTGTCGAACAAGGCGGTAGGCGACATGCCCAATTCATGGAGGCAGGGCAGATCCTGAGTTGCGGCGTGAAGAATCCATGGTTGCTGGTTCACAAAGCTGCGCAACTCGCCAAGGTCATCCAATACCTCGGGGTCGATGAGCCAGGTGCCGGCGCCTTCGCGGCGAATCTGCAGCAGGAAAGCGCGCTGTCCGTAGCGGAAACCGCTGGCTCGCTCGGTATCAACAGCAAGATCGCCGGTTCCAGCGCTCAGTTCGCGCACCGCGCGGGACAGGGCTGCTTGGGTATTGATGACCTCGGGAATGCCATCACGTGGATGGGTGAGCGGGGCCAGCACCGGTTGATTGGGCTCAAGGCCGGCGGCGGATGATGCGGAAGCGGTGGAGTCAGAATTCGGCATGATGCTTCCATTCTAGGTCCAACCGGCATCTGCCGCGGGGAACAGGCGGTTAACTCAGCCGGCGATGCGGCAGCTGCTGCACGCCCTCAGGCAGTGGTGGCAACCCTGCGAAAGTGCACACCAGGTCCGCCCAAGCGCTCAAATGGGGGCCGAGGTGCTCCGAATCGGGGGACCAGGATGCCCGCAGCTCGATGTCGATATGGTCTTGTTCCCCGGCGAGATCGCCAAAGGACTCGGAGATCACGCGCGTGGCGGTGCCCCCGGCCGAGTGGTGGAATGCCTCGCGTTCGCGCAGGGAATCTTCCAGCCACGACCAGGCCACCGAGGCGAGCATGGCATCTTGGCCCATGTCGTGGTCCAAGCGCGCCCGGATATAGGTGACAATGCGGAACTGCCCATTCCACAGTTCCTGTCCAGCCGGATCATGGAGGAGGATGAATCGCCCGGTGGCCAATTGCTCCTGGGGCTGCAGGAATGGCGTGCGGCCAATCTCTTGCCCGTGCGGACCGTGATCGGGAGGAACAACGTCGATCACGTCTCCGCTGAGCGCCAGGGCGAAGGGAGCCAGTCGGCCCGGCGCTGGAATTTCGGTGAACTTCAGTTCTTTGCGCACCTTGGCATGCGACAACTCATCGAGGGCCTTCGCAAAGGCGCTCGGGATGGCGGAAGCAGGGCGATCGTAGGTCACAATTTGAGTCTAAACGTGCCGTACCCGAGGTGCGGTACGGCACGCCGACCCATCCTGCAAGCTACGCGGCCAGATGCGCGTTCATCAGCTCGCGCAGCTTGGCGATGAATGCCGCCACGTCCTGTTCGGTGGTGTCGAAGGAGCACATCCAGCGCACCTCGCCGGCCGCGCGATCCCAGTCGTAGAAGCGGAAATGCTTGCGCAGCTCATCGCTGACCTCGGTTGGCAGCTGCGCGAAGACGCCGTTGGCCTGTGTTGGGTAGACCAGCTCAACGCCGTCGATCTGCTCCACTGCCTCAGAGAGCTTGGCCGCCATCAGATTCGAGTGGCTGGCAAGTTCGCGCCATAGCCCGGTGCCGTATAGCTCGATCAGCTGGGCTGAGATGAAGCGCATTTTGCTGCCCAGCTGCATGTTCATCTTGCGCAGGTACTTCATGTCCTCGGCAAGTTCCTTGCGCAGGGTCAAGATTCCTTCGCCCAGCAGGATGCCGTTCTTGGTCCCGCCCAGCGAGACGATGTCGACGCCGGCATCGGTGGTCAGCGCGCGCAACGGAACGCCCAGTGAAGCTGCCGCATTGGACAAGCGCGAACCATCGAGGTGCACCTTCATGCCCAGCTTGTGCGCATGCTCGGTGATCGCTTTGATCTCTTCGGGGGAGTACAGGGTTCCGAGCTCGGTGGCCTGGGTGATGGAGACCGCCAGCGGCTGGGCGCGGTGCTCGTCGCCGAAGCCCCAGGCTTCCTGGTCGATCAGTTCCGGGGTGAGCTTGCCATCAGGCGTTGCCACCTGGAGCAGCTTGAATCCGCCGACCCGTTCGGGGGCGCCATTTTCATCGACGTTGATATGCGCTGTGGTGGCGCAGATGACCGCGCCCCAGCGCGGCAGGAGCGACTGCAGTGCGGTGACGTTCGCACCGGTGCCATTGAAGACCGGGAAGATGGCTGCATCCTCGCCGAAGACATCGTGCGCGACCTGGCCCAATGCTTCGGTGTACTGGTCTTCGCCATAGGAAATCTGGTGCCCGCCATTAGCCCGTGCGATCGCATCGAGGATTCGCGGATGAACGCCAGAGTAGTTGTCTGAAGCAAAACCCCGCACAGCGGTGTCATGAAGTGTGGTCATCGTTATGTGGTCCTTAAAAGGGTGTAAGAGAAAAACTGGGTCACTGCGGGTGCGGGCTGCCATTGCGCGGCAGGCTCAGGCTTGGGGCAGGGCAACCCTGGTGCCGTTGAGCGCTACCGATTGATCAGAAAGCAATTCGAGTGCCGCCTCGGCGAGCCACGCCACCGGAGTATGCCCCGGAGCGGCTTCTCCAGGCGCCGAGTCGCTGAGCGCTTTGACCACCCAGCTGATTGCGGAGGCATTTTCGGCGTTCTTGCTGAACAGCCTTGCGATCGCGTTGACCCAGTGCTCAGCCGCGGCCTTGGCGGCCCCGTAGTTGGCATTGGAGGGAGTCGGGTTCTGCACCGCTTCGGCGCTGACGATCGCCAGGCGACCGGACGGCGAGAGGATCAGATCGTCGACAAACACTCTCGTGGTGTTGCGCAGAGTGGTCAAAATGCTGCGGTGCAGGAAATCCCAGTCCTCATCGCTTTGGCCGGCAATGGACTTGCCACCTCGCCAGCCGCCGACCAGGTGGATCAGCCCATCAATCGGGCCGTAAGCCGCGTGGATGCTTTCGGCCAGTTCGCGCACTGCCGCGAAATCCGCGAGGTCGCAGGCGAAGCGGGCCTCGGCAAAGGGCAGGCGTTCATCTAATCGGGCTTGATTGCTGCCGACGGCAAGCACCCGTACTCCGGCATCGCTCAGCGCGTGGGCGCAGGCGATGCCGGAGGCCGAGGTGGCACCGGCGATGAGCACTAATCGTGGTGTTTGGTTCAAGAAGAAACTTTCTTTGCTCACGCTTCCTAGCCTAAGGCAGAAGTGCTAGATTTCGGTGGCGCCGGTCATGCCCTTGGTGGATTCGATAACGCTGGACATCTTCTTGTTCAGTGCTTCGTAGAACATCGACAGCGGGAATTCATCGTCCATCACCTGGTCGGTGATTTCCCGCAGTGGCGCGGTCAGCGGCAGTGCTTCCGGGCCCTTGGCCCACTGCGAGGCAGGGTTGGGAGTGACCGTTGCCGAAACCAGCTCGTAGGCGGCCAGCCAGTGGGCCAGCTTCGGGCGATCGATGGACTTCCAGTACAGTTCGTCGATCGCATCTCCCAAGGAGGCAACCACCTCGGGAACCTGGTCCCAATCGATGCTCAACTTGGTGTCTGTCCAGTGCAGTACGTGGTGCTGGTGCATCCACGCGAAGAGCAGCTGGCCACCGAGTCCATCGTAGTTTCGAACGCGCGAGCCGGTGATGGCAAAACGGAAGATCCGATCGAAGATCACCGCATACTGGACCAGCTTGGCCATCTTGGCGGTTTTCTCATCGGTCTTCGGGTTGCCCGCAATCTTCATGGACTCGCGGAAGGCGGTCAGATCGCAGCGCAGCTCTTCGAGCGAGTAGAGGAAGAACGGCATGCGCTGCTTGATCATGAACGGGTCGAAGGGAAGATCGCCGCGCATGTGGGTGCGGTCGTGGATCAGATCCCACATGATGAAGGTTTCTTCGGTCAGGTGCTGATCTGCCAGCAGCTCGGCCGCGTCGTCAGGCAACTGCAAATTGGTGATGGAAGCGGCCTCTTGCAGCACCTTGCGGAACCGGGCTGCTTCGCGATCCTGGAAGATTGCGCCCCAGGTAAATGAGGGGGTCTCTCGAATGGCTACGGATTCCGGGAACAGCACCGCTGAATTGGTGTCGTAGCCTTCGGTGAAGTCGACAAAGCGCAGCGGAACGAACAGTGCGTTCGTGTAGTCGGTGCCCTCCAGGTTCGCAATGAACTCTGGCCACATGACCTGGACCAGAACGGCTTCCAAATGGCGGCTGGTCGAACCATTCTGCGTGTACATCGGGAAGAGCACCAGGTGCATCAAGCCATCGATGCGCTGAGCCTGTGGCTGGAACTTGACCAGTGAATCCAGGAAATCAGGCACTCCGAACCCGGCATCCGACCACTTTCGCAAATCGGCAACGAGCTGTTCGAGGTATTCAGCGTCGTGTTCGAAATGGACTTGAAGGCTCTGGATGGAGGCGATGGCGGTTTCAATGAGCTCCGTGGCCCGAGGCGCGGTCGCCGAATCCGCGAGCGACCCGTCCTTGGCCTGCAGGCCCTGGAATTCTGCAGTGGCAGCCTTCAGGGACAGCCATGCGTCGGAGTTCGCGATCTGCAGTACTTCAGCATCGCTGGCCGGCATTGGCTTTGCGGAAATCTGGGTCATTTCAGTACACCTTCTTTTCATGTTTGGGGGCGCTCATGTGCTTGATATGAACGCTACGCCCAAACAATAGAAAAGTTGATGCTAAGTCACTCATGAATAAGCAACTCTAGCCCTAAGTGTGATCCCTACCGCCTTGCAGGCAAAGACTTTATTCAGAGGCGCTGCGCAGCGACAAACTCAACGAGTTCATGCAAAAGCGCAGATCGGTAGGCGTACCGAATCCTTCGCCTTCAAAAACGTGCCCCATGTGCGAATCGCAGTTTGCGCAGCGCACTTCCACGCGCTTCATGCCCATCGATTCGTCGGTGATATAGCGCACCCGGTCTTCGGCCAACGGCGCATAGAAGGACGGCCAACCGCAGCCCGCATCAAATTTTGTCGTGCTGGCGAACAGCTCGGCACCACAAGCGCGGCACGAGTAAACGCCCTCGGCTGTCGTATCCCAGTACTCGCCCGTAAACGGGCGTTCCGTTCCAGCCTGGCGCAGCACATGGAATTCTTCGGGAGTCAGGATTTCCTGCCACTGCACCTCGGTACGCGCCGAAGTGTTCTCGCCAGATGGAGTTCTATCGTTCAAGGATTCATTGCTCATACACATGGAAACGTTCGGACCCGGCAGATGATTCCCGTGCGACAACATGGAAAGATGAAAACATGGCTCGGAATATCGTAGATACCTTGCAACCGCGAAAAACCATCCCCGCAACATTGCTGGGCGTGGGATTGGGAGTTGGCGCCGGCTCGCTGCTGGCAGCCAGCGTATCAGCGCTCGCCGGATACTTCGCCCGACGCGTGGTGACTCCCGAAGAGCGGCGCATCGGCAACAGCATGATTCGTGAAGTTGTCACCGATGGCGAAGGCAAGCTGTGGCTGCACTTTGTCAAGGACGCGGATACCAGCCAGCCTGGTCCGTGCATCTTCCTCACCGAGTTCGACGCCTGCGCACTGCGGCTCTCGGCTCCCGTCGACGTTCCGGGCAAGCCGCGGCGGGTCGCTCGCAAGATCGAACATGTTTACCGGGGGAGCCTGGAAGGGGTCCGGCGAGGATACCTCTCTGGTGCGGTCTACGAGCACCCCGAGGATCTCGGATTCACCGCCGAAGACGTGGTTGTGCCCTTGGAAGGCGGGGAGGGGCCGGCATGGCTGGTTCGAGGCACCACCAACAACAACGTGTGGGTGATTGGAGTTCATGGGCGCGGAGCCCGCCGCAACGAAACCATTCGCGCGCTCCCGGCGCTTGCATCCATGGGCGTCACGGCCCTGCTCATGAGCTACCGCAATGACGGGCTCGCGCCCAATGCGCCCGACGGACGCTACGGTCTTGGCGATACCGAATGGCTCGATGTCCAAGCGGGAATACAGTTCGCCCTGGATCACGGTGCCGAGCAAATCATCTTGCTCGGCTGGTCGATGGGAGGCGCGATCAGCTTGCAAACCGCCGACCGCAGCGAATTGGCCGATCGCATCGATTCGCTGATGCTGGTTGGGCCGGTGATCAACTGGGTTGATGTCCTCTCCCATCAGGCCAGGGCCAATAAGATCCCGCAATCGGTCGGCCGAGTTGCCCAGTGGCTGCTATCCAACAAGGCCGGCCGATGGGTCACCGGGCAAGCCGCACCGGTGAACCTCCGGCGGCTGAATTGGGTTGACCGTGCCAGTGAACTGAAGCATCCAACGTTGATCATGCACAGCCGCGACGACGAATTTGTCCCGAACGGGCCGAGCCTCAAGCTTGCCGCCTTGCGCCCGGATCTGGTGACCCTGCGAACCTTCACCAAGGCCGGGCACACCCGCGAACCCAACGTAGATCCCCAGGGCTTCGCCCAAGCGGTCACCAGCTTCTTGAGCAAGCGCATCGCGGCCCGGGCAGCGGCACAAAGCTGAAAGGACCCTGCGCCGATGCGGCGCAGGGTCCTAGTTCGGCCGGCAAAAACTAGCTGGTGATTGGCGCCCACAGCGCACTGGTCGCCGCAGCGGCATCCTCCGGGGCGATCTCCAGGCTGAAACCCCGTCGGCCTCCGGAAACGAACACCGTCTGGAATTGCTGTGCGCTGTTGTCAATCACGGTTGCGGCGTGCTGGCGCTGCCCGAAGGGCGAGATGCCGCCGAGAACATAGCCACTGCGGCGTTGCGCAGCAGCCTTGTCGGCCATCTGGGCCCGCTTCTTGCCCAGCGCAGCACCTACCGCTTTCAGGTCGAGCATCGCAGCCACCGGAACGACGGCCACCGCGAGATCCTCGGCGGCAGTGGCCCCCGTGGAAACCATGAGCGTCTTGAACACCCGATCGCCGCTGACCCCCAATTGCTCGGCGGCCTCGGCGCCGTAGCTTTCAGCCGAATCGCTGTGCGCATAGCTATGTGCAACATAGCTGATGCCGGCCGCGTCCAGGGCCGCGGTGGCCGGCGTGGAAGCGGACTGCTTTTTCTTGCCCAATGCCCTTAATCCCCCTGGCTCATGCGAGTGGCAGCAGACACCGGCCAGCTAGGCGGCAAGCTGCTCGGAGACCTGGCGCTTGATCCGCCCGAGCATGGCCGTCATGCCGCGCATGCGAAGCGGCGACAGGGCCCGAGTGAGCCCCAGCTGCTGCGGCATGTCATCAGGCACGTCCAAAACGGAGCGCGCATCGATGCCGTCCAGCCCTGCCGCGAGCACCGAAGCGAAGCCGCGCGTGGTGGGCGCTTCTGGCGGTGCGGAGAAGAACAGATTGACTGTGCGATCCGCATCCTCGGCCACTTCCACAACCAGGAACAACGGGGACTGGCACTCCACCACTTGCTCAAAAAGCTCGGGGTGGTCCGCCAGCCGCGCGGGCAGTTGTGGAAGCTCTCGTGAATATTCGAGCAGCAGCTCCAGGCGGTCCGCTTCAGGAACTTCGGTGAATTCCTCGACGATCCCCTTCAGCTCAACAGGCAACTGGCTCATGCGCGAACCCCTCGCTGTGCAGGTACTTCGCCCTTGGCTTCGCCGCGAACGATCGGCACGCCCACGGCGTTGCCCCATTCGGTCCATGAACCGTCGTAGTTGCGCACATTTTCGAAGCCCAGCAGGTGCTTGAGCACAAACCAGGTGTGGCTGGAGCGTTCACCGATGCGGCAGTAGGCGACCACATCATCGCCGGGTTCCAGGCCGGCGCCATCGAGATAGATGGCTTCCAGCTCTTGGCGCGAGCGGAAGGTGCCATCCTCGGCCGCCGCCTTGGCCCAAGGCACCGAGGCCGCGCTGGGAATGTGGCCTCCGCGCAGTGCGCCTTCTTCTGGGTAATTAGGCATATGCGTCCGTTCGCCGGTGTACTCTTCAGGCGAGCGAACGTCGATCAGCGGGTGGCCCAAATGCGCCAGGACCTGCGGAAGGAACGCGCGAATTTCAGCATCGGCACGCTCGATGACCGGGTACTGGGTGCTGGCAACCTCGGGTTTAACGGTGCTCAGTTCACGGCCTTCGGCAATCCACTTGTCGCGGCCGCCGTCCATCAGGCGCACATCCTCGTGGCCAAAGAGGGCGAAGACCCACAGGGCATAAGCTGCCCACCAGTTGGACTTGTCCCCGTAAATGACCACGGTGCTCTCGCGAGTGATGCCCTTGGCCGCCATCAACGCGGAAAAGCCAGCTCCATCCACGTAGTCGCGGGTGACCTCGTCGTTCAGCTCGGTATGCCAATCAATCTTCAGCGCGCCAGGTACATGGCCGGTGGAATACAGCAAGATGTCCTCGTCCGATTCCAGCACGACCAGGTTCTCCTCGCCCAGATGCTCGGCAACCCATTGGGTGGAGACGAGCCGTTCCGGGTGGGCATAGGAGGCGTACTTCTCGTTGGAGTCAACAGGCAATGGCATTGATGATCACGATCCTTGCAGTTCTTGGTACTGGGCCACGCTGAAATCAGCTGGCGCTGGGCTTCACATCTAGCCTAGTCCCGAACCGCAGCGATGACGGTGTGGGATACGACATTTTAGGCAATCAACGTCGCCATCCAAGGTAAACTGGCCGATGGGCTTGCCATGGCAGCCCGGATCATCTGAGCAATCAACTGAAGGACTCCCACAGCCAATGGCGACAATCACCCACCTGAGCGAGACCAAGCCGAATCTTTCAATCGAGGAATTGCTGGCCGGTTTCCACCCGTCCTACCGCTTTGGTGAAGTGTCCTTCAATACCTACCGGCCCGATCCGACGCAGCCCTCGCAGACCGAGGCCGTCAACAAGCTCAAGGCCTTTGCTGAAACCGTCGGCAAGAACGACTCGGGTTCTTTCCTCTCCAAGCTTTTTGGCAAGAAAAAAGAAACCAAGAACGGCATCTACCTTGATGGCGGATTCGGTGTTGGCAAGACCCACCTGCTGGCTTCGCTGTGGCACGCCGCGCCGGGCCGCAAGGCCTTTGGCACCTTCGTCGAATACACCAACCTTGTCGGTGCCCTCTCCTTCCGCCAGACCGTTGAAGTGCTCAGCCAGTACTCGCTGGTCTGCATCGACGAATTCGAGCTGGATGACCCGGGGGACACCGTGCTGATGTCCCGCCTGATGCGCGAGCTCTCCGACGCCGGCGTGAAGCTTGCCGCCACCTCCAACACCTTGCCGGGTGCTTTGGGCGAAGGCCGCTTCGCTGCCGTGGACTTCCAGCGCGAGATCAAAACCCTGTCCGAGCAGTTCGACGTGCACCGTGTTGAAGGCGAAGACTTCCGCCACCGTGGCCTGCCAGATGCTCCTGAGCCCCTGGACGATGAGCAGATCGAAAGCTTCGCGCAGCAGCGCTACCCGGACAAGACCCTTGCCGTGGACAATTTCGATCAGCTCGTTGCCCACCTGTCCCAGGTCCACCCCTCGCGCTACCGCCAGCTGCTGTCCGAAACCGATGTCCTGGTATTGCACAATGTGGACACCATTACGGACCAGGCCATCGCCCTGCGCTTCGTAGTCCTCGCTGACCGCCTGTATGACAAGGACGTGCCGATCGTGGCTTCGGGCAAGCCGTTCAGCGAGCTGTTCACTCCGGAGATGATGTCCGGCGGCTACCAGAAGAAGTACTACCGCGCGGTCTCGCGCTTGACAGCCTTGGCCCGCGAAGGCCAGATCGGCGAACCAGCGATCTAGGCCAGATCCCTACTATTCGTTTCTTCATCGCCGGGCACTGCGCTCGGCGATGAAGTGCGTTAACAGCCCTGCCACCAGCGCCCAGAACGCACCGCCAATGCCGAAGAGCGTGAGATTTCCGGCGGCGACCAGGACCGTGACCAGCGCGCTCAAGCGCCACGCGGCATCGCCCATCGCACCCACCAGCGAGCTTCCCAGCGTGGCCAGCAATGCCAAGCCCGCAGCCGCCTGAAAGAGTCCTTCAGGCGACGTGTTGGCCACCGAGACGATCAGGGCGCTGAACGCTCCGAACAGCAGGTAGAAAATTCCTGAGCTCGCCGCAGCCCGCCAACGAAGTTTCGGATTCTCGCCCGCCTGTTCTCCGGCAGCAAGCGCTGCGGTAATGGCCGCAAGGTTGATCGCATGGCCGCCGAACAGGGCACCGGCTGCGGAACCGATGCCGGTGAGGATCATTGAAGGGCGCCACGGCAGCTGATATCCGAATGAATTGAGCACGGCCACTCCCGGAATGTTTTGCGAGGCCATGGTCACGATAAATAGCGGCACGCTGATGCTGGCCACCGCCTGCCATGAAAAATCCGGGGCCACGAATTCGAGTTGCGGCACTACCTGCAGCTGTGCCCACGCCTGATTCTGTCCAATATGCCAGAGCCCGAAGCCCACGGCGGCCAGCATGCTCACGGCCACCGCGAATTTTGGCACTATCCGCAGCCCGATCAAGAAGACCAGCAGGATCCCAAGTGCTGGGACAGTAATGGTCCCCAGCGAGGTAAATGGCTTGATGCAGAGCGGGAGCAACACCCCGGCCAGCATGCCCTGGGCAATCTGCACCGGGATCCGGGTCAACAACTTGTGCAGCCCGGGCAGCAATCCCGTGAGCACGATCATCACGCCGCAGATCATGAAGGCGCCGATCGCTTCTGCAAACGTGAACGCACCCGGCGCCAATGAGGCGAGCATGGCCGCACCCGGCGTGGACCACGCGATGCTGATCGGCATCCGATGGCGCCAAGACAGCACCATGGTGCATATGCCCACGCACACCGAAAGAGCCAACAGCCCCGAGGCGGCCTGCGCCGGTGAAGCCCCGACCTGAAATAGGCCAGCGAGTACAACAGCGAACGAAGCGACAAAGCCAACTAATGTGGTGATCAATCCCGCAATGACCGCGTGGCTTAAACTATCTTCGATCGAGGAGCGTTGAACCATAAGTCATTTCTACATGCTCGCTCCGGCTACGGGATAATCACATCCGTTTGTGAAGTTAAACGGAAAAGGTACCGACCGCAGTCGGTACCTTTTCTGGATGCTCGGGCAAGCCGAGGGGAGTCAAGCGAAGGAATTAGCCTTCGTTGTTCTCGCCTTCGCCACCCTCAGCGCCTCCGCCGAGTCCATTGAGGTAATCGTTGGCACCACCCTGGATGCCGTCGACCTGCTCAGCGAACTTGCCACCGGTCTTGTCGTCGATGAAATCGCCGACTTGATCGATGCCCTGGGAGACCTGGTCTGGGTTCTCTTTTGCGAATTCCTCTGCCTTGCCACGCAGATCATCAAATCCTGCCATGCTGCACCTCCATTCGTCTGTGGGAACCCCTTTAGCTCCACAACTGGTCTCCACCCTAGGACGAAAAGCGGGATGAGGGAAGAGGATCTGAATACTCGGGCGTGTCGAGTCGCAAAACTTAAGGCAAAAATGGGAACCACTTGGAGTGATTCCCATTTTTATTTGGAGCGGTCAACGAGGTTCGAACTCGCGACCTCAACCTTGGCAAGGTTGCGCTCTACCAGCTGAGCTATGACCGCAAAAATTATATGAAGTTATGGAGCGGTCAACGAGGTTCGAACTCGCGACCTCAACCTTGGCAAGGTTGCGCTCTACCAGCTGAGCTATGACCGCATGAATATCACGAGGATATTCAGTGCGCGATACTGGGATCGAACCAGTGACCTCTTCCGTGTCAGGGAAGCGCGCTACCGCTGCGCCAATCGCGCCGAAGATTCACGAATGAATCTCGACAGAATCCAAATAGAATCTGAATTCTCAGAGCGGTCAACGAGGTTCGAACTCGCGACCTCAACCTTGGCAAGGTTGCGCTCTACCAGCTGAGCTATGACCGCATAATATTCAATTATTGTAGATTCATGGTCTGGTGAACCATAAGTCTGTGCGCGATACTGGGATCGAACCAGTGACCTCTTCCGTGTCAGGGAAGCGCGCTACCGCTGCGCCAATCGCGCTAAAAAGATCTGCAATCTTCATTGCGAGGTGGGGACGGGATTCGAACCCGCGTATACGGCTTTGCAGGCCGCTGCCTCGCCTCTCGGCCACCCCACCATACTGGCCGAAGCCAGAGTGACTAGTTTTACCTAGTCGGTGAATCTTTTTGCGAGCGGACAACGAGGTTCGAACTCGCGACCTCAACCTTGGCAAGGTTGCGCTCTACCAGCTGAGCTATGTCCGCAAAATGTGTTGTTATTTGAACGTTTCCGTTCTTTCCAACGAGTAAAAACTCTATACGAGTTTTCGCATCCGAACAAATCGAAACGCTGAGATCTGGTTCACAAGGCTTAAAAACCGCGAATCTACGCGGAAAATTCATATTTCCGTCTCCACTAGGAGCGAAGCGGGGTAGCCGCATGCCATGATCGTGTGCATGACGTCTCCAAAATTAGCGACACAGACCGATTCGGGCCGCATGTACAGCCGAAAGGTCGGAGGTGAAGCGATTGTCCCATCCATCACCACAGTTATCGGCATGGACAATATGGATTTGTCAGGCTGGGCCGGATACATGGCTGCCAAGTCGCTCTCGGAAGACCACCGGCTGGCGCAGGCTTTGGGAGATGCGCGGCAACTGCGTTCGCTAGTGCGGGACTCGGCCAGTGCGGCTGAGGCTTACAGGGACCAGGCGTCCGCGCGCGGGGATCGTGTGCATAACTATGCCGAGGCTCGGGCATTGCAAGCGCTGGGGCAAGAACACGATCTCGCCGAGGCGCGGGCCGCGCTTGAAGCAAATAACGAGTTGGCCTACGCGCAGCACTTTGAAACTTGGTGGACTGATTACAACGTTGAACCACTGGCCGCGGAAGTCACAGTTTGGAATGACAGCGTGGGATATGCCGGGACCATCGACCTTGTTGCAAAGATCGGGGGCCGGGCATGCATCGTGGATTACAAGACAAAGACCTCAGACAGGGATGGTGTCGTCAAGCGTCCGGATGACAAGGTCATCATGCAGCTGGCTGCAGCGTGCAAAGCCGAGGAGCAGGTTGTCGACGCCGAGTCTGGCGAATGGAAGCCATGGGAATTTGGAACGGACACCATGCTGCTGGCCGTGGCCCTGGGCGACACCGGAACAAGGACGTTCATGGCGCCGGCGCCGGCCTTGCCGCACTACTGGGCAAAGTTCTACGCCTTGCGCCGCAATTGGGAAGCCACGCATAAGATCTCCCAGGCGCGAGCCACGCTGGCCGAAATCACGCCGCCAGCTCGATAAAGCCAAGCGCTGACCGCGTAGACTGGAACGGTTAGCTTTCAGCACGGCGAAACCTAATACCAACTGTCTACGGCAAAGAAGGTACCAGCGGATTATGGCGATTTTGGGAATTCGGATCATCGGAGACCCCGTTCTACGCACCCCAGCGCAGGAGGTGACCGACTTTGGCCCGGAGCTCCAGAAGCTCGTCGAAGATATGGATCAGACCATGGAAGACGTCCATGGCGCGGGTCTGGCAGCACCGCAGGTGGGCGTTTCCCTGCGGGTGTTCACCTATCAAATCGGCGATGAACGTGGCCATATCGTCAACCCGGTTCTCGAATTGAGCGAAGATTACCAAGAGGACCAGGTCGAAGGCTGCCTATCCATTCCCGGGGTAGCTGCACCGGTGCCGCGTCGCCGCCATGTCAAAGCAACCGGTTTCGACAAGTTCGGCAATCCCGTTGCGTTGGAAGGCGCAGGCATGCTGGCCCGCTGCTTCCAGCACGAGACCGATCACCTGGACGGAATTCTCTTCCTGGATCGCCTCGCGCCTGAAGAGAAGAAAGCCGCCTGGCGCACACTGCGTTCAGCCAACTACTCGCAAACCGCCAACGCCACTGTGCAAAAACGCTCGGGCGCTCTCGGCTCCAGCTTCGGCGCAGGATTGGGGAAGTAGCTCATGAGGATCCTCTTTGCCGGCACGCCCCAAGTTGCCGTAACCTCCCTGGACTATCTGCATGAAGCAGGTTTTGAGATCGCGGCGGTGCTCACGCGCCCCGATGCGCCGCTGGGACGCAAGCGCGTGCTCACGCCCTCTCCCGTCGCTGCCCGGGCCGAAGAGCTGGGCCTGCCCATTATCAAGGCAGCGAAAATCACCGCCGAAACCACTGCGGAACTCCAGGCGCTGAACCTCGAAGCCGCGGCGATCGTCGCCTACGGCGGACTGGTTCCAGAAGCTGCATTGCAGGTACCCGCCCACGGGTGGATCAACCTGCATTTCTCGTTGCTGCCGGCCTGGCGTGGTGCCGCTCCGGTCCAGCAGTCGATCATCCACGGGGATGACATCACCGGCGCGGTGACCTTCCAGCTGGAAACCGGGCTGGACACCGGACCGGTTTTCGGGCAGGTTACCGAGAAGATCGGCGAGCTGGACACTGCTGGAATCATGTTGGAGCGCCTGAGCCATTCAGGTTCAACGCTGCTAGTCCAAACGCTGCAGGCACTGGATGCCGGGCGGGCAGTTGGCATCCCGCAGTCCGGTTCGCATACCTACGCCCCGAAGATTACCGATGCCGATGCGGAATTGGACTTCACCCGTCCTGCGACGGAAATCAGGCGTCGCGCCCATGGAACCACTCCGTTCCCTGGGGCCTGGGTGAAGGTCGAGGACCAGCGCTTCAAGTTCGGCCCGCTGCGCGAGTGCCGCGAGGCCAGCGATCTGGAACCTGGGGAAGTGCGCATCGAACCGGGCAAGCAGCCCAAGGTGCTGATCGGCACCGCAACCTGGGCGCTTGAACCCACAGAAATCCAGCCTCCGGGCAAAAAAATGATGAAGGCCTCCGACTGGGCACGTGGCGTGCTCACCCAGGGAACGAAAGTGAGCTTCGCATGAGCGGGCAGGAACCACGCGGTGGATACCGCGACAATGAGCCACGACGCGATGCGCAGGGACGAACCCGCAATCGCGGCCAATCCGGCCCGCGCAAATATTCGCAATCGGCTCCCGGGCAGCGCAAGCGCCAAGCGGACCCGGCGCGACTGGTCGCCTTCAAGGTTCTGCGCGAAGTATCCGCTTCGGATGCCTACGCGAACCTGGTGCTGCCCAAGATGATCCGTGAGTTCCAGCTCGATCGGCGCGACGCCGGTTTTGCGACCGAACTGGCCTACGGGGCACTGCGCGGCCAGGGCTTTTACGACGCGATCTTGAGCACCTTGGTCGATCGTCCGCTGGCCGAGCTTGACCCGGCCATTTTGGATGCCCTGCGCTTGGGCGCCCACCAGCTGCTGGCCATGCGCGTACCGAAGCATGCGGCCCTGGACGAGACGGTCTCCCTGGCTCGTGCCCAGATCGGCGCGGGCCCCTCCGGCTTGATCAATGCGGTGCTGCGCCGAGTTTCCGCACAAGAAGCCGAACAGTGGATCGCTCAGCTGGCTGAAGCAGCCAGCTCGGAATCCGAGCGCCTCTCGATCGAGCATTCGCACCCGGACTGGATTGTTCGCGCCTTGCGTGGCGCGTTGATCGCCCATGGCCGCGATGGCGCGGAAATTGAAGCGCTGCTTCAAGCCGACAACCTGGCGCCACTGGTAAACCTTGTCGCCCTCCCCGGTCTGGGCGATCTCACCGGGGCGCTGGAAGCAGGGGCCGAGCCAGGCACTCTTGTGGCCGATTCAGCCACCTACAAGCATGGCGATGTCGCCCGTGTTCCTGGTGTCAAGGAAGGCACGGTGCGGGTCCAGGACGCCGGCAGCCAGGTCATGGCCCGCGCCTTGGCCAGCATCGCGCTGCCCGACGCCGGCGAGGACCGCTACTGGCTGGACCTCTGTGCCGGTCCCGGCGGCAAAGCGGCGCTGCTCGGTGCTATCGCGGTACAACGCGATGCAAGGCTCACCGCCAACGAGCCAACCGCCCACCGTGCGCGCCTGGTCGCCAATTCCCTGGACGCGGTCCCGCACGATTACTGGATGCTCACCGAGGAAGACGGCCGAAAATTCGGTGGCGAAGACTACGCGGGGGACTACGATCGCATCATGGTCGATGCTCCCTGCTCGGGCCTGGGCGCGCTGCGCCGCCGTCCGGAGTCGCGCTGGCGCAAGGCCCCGCGTGACATCCCGGAACTCACGGCACTGCAGGGGGAATTGCTGGACGCGGCCTTTAATGCGGTGCGCGTGGGCGGGGTGGTCGGCTTCGTGACCTGTTCACCGCACCAGGCCGAAACCCGCCTGGTCGTCGAGGACTTCCTGAAGCGGCACGAGAACGCCGCGTTGCTGGACACCGGTGCCGCCGTGTCTAATGTGGTCTACCCGCAAACGCCAGCTGCGGGCCACGTTCTGGGCGAGGGCAGCACCGCACAGCTATGGCCGCATGTGCATGGCACCGATGCCATGTTCATGGCGATCCTGACCAAAAAAGCCTAGTCAAGCACGTATCTTCCAAGGAGCACCTATGCGCAATGCACGGATCCATCCTTCGATCCTGTCCGCCGACTTTGCCAACCTCGCCAGCGAGCTGGAGCGGATCCACACCGCCGATGGCGTGCATGTGGACGTCATGGACAACCACTTTGTCCCGAACCTGACGCTCGGGCTGCCCGTGGTTGAGGCCTTGCAGAAAGCCAGCAAGCTCCCCATCGACGTGCACCTCATGATTGAAAATGCCGATCGCTGGGCTCCTGAGTATGCGCAGCTTGGCGTGGACTCGGTGACTTTCCACGTAGAGGCCTCGGCTGCTCCGATCCGCTTGGCCCGCGAACTGCGTTCGGCCGGCGCCAAGGCCGCCATGGCATTGCGCCCAGCGACCCCGATCGAACCCTACCTGGATATGCTCGGCGAACTGGACATGGTGTTGCTGATGACCGTCGAGCCCGGCTTCGGCGGCCAGAAGTTCCTGGATCTGGTGCTGCCCAAGATCCAGCGCGCCCGAGCGGCCATCGAAGGCAGTGGCAAGCCGATCGCGCTGCAGGTCGACGGCGGCATCTCGCGCGACACCATTCTGCGCGCAGCTGAAGCCGGTGCCGATGTGTTTGTGGCCGGATCGGCAGTGTACTCGGCTCCGGATCCATCTGTCGAGGTTGATGTATTACGCAATCTTGCACTCGGCGGTCATTAAACCCGGCCAAAGTGTGCCAGAATAATTTGTAGTAAACACGAATACGTGCTCCGGGGTCGGTGAAAGTCCGAACCGGCGGTGATAGTCCGCGACCCGCAGCCAAGGCCACAAGCCGAGGATGCGGTTGAACTGGTGAAATTCCGGTACCGACAGTTAAAGTCTGGATGGGAGAAGCACGAATTTGATTTGCCTATTGGCACCGCCGATGGCCCTGAACAGGGCTATCTTCTAGAGCGGAGCCACAGGCCCATCAAATGCACACCCCCGGAGCCGCCGCTTCGAGAAGGGTGAAATGATGGATTTCCTGCGGTGGCTCATTGAAGCTTTCAACTCGCAAATTGCGATCGGCTCGTCGGCACTTTTGGTGCGCGAAGTAGTTGGCAATATTTTCGGCCTCGCCAGTGCCGTCGGCGGCATGCGCCGCAAGGTCTGGGCCTGGCCGCTGGGCATCATCGGCAATCTCCTGCTGCTCACGGTATTCCTCGGCAGCCTCTTTGATACCGGATACACCGCGAATCTCTGGGGCCAGGCCGGCCGCCAAATCATGTTCATCGCCGTATCGGTCTTTGGCTGGTACCGCTGGAAGCAGGCGAAAAACGGGACCGGTCATGCGGTCACCCCGCAGTGGGCCTCGAACAAAACCCGCCTGGCGCTGGCCGCTGTTCTGCTGCTGGGCACCGTGGCACTCACCCCGCTGTTCCGCGTGCTCGGATCCTATGAGCCGGTCTGGGCCGATGCCTGGACCTTCGTCGGCTCCCTGCTGGCCACCTATGGCATGGCCAAGGGATGGGTGGAGTTCTGGCTGATCTGGGTGGCCGTTGACGCGGTCGGCGTCCCGCTGCTCTTCTCCGCCGGCTACTACGCCAGCGCGTTCATGTACCTGTTCTATGGCGCCTTCACGCTGGTCGGATTCTTCGTCTGGGCCAAGTCCAAACGCGACGCGAAACCCCAGATCGAAATCGAACTGCCCGACCCCACGATCTCGCAGCAGCGCTAGGAGGTGAGCGAACAATGGTGACAAGCCAACAATTGGACGCGGCGCTGGGCACCGCGCTGGAAACCGCCGGACGAGGGCATCGCGGGGCGAATCCGCTGGTCGGCGCCTGCATTTTGGATGACGACGGGAACTTGATCGCCACCGGATACCACCTTGGTGCCGGCCACCCGCATGCCGAGGTCGACGCCTTGCGCCGGCTGGGAAAATTGGGTCCGGCCACCGCCGGCAAGCTGACCATGGTCGTCACGCTTGAACCGTGCAACCACACCGGCCGCACCGGTCCGTGCGCCAAGGCGATCGCTGATGCTGGAATCGGTCAGGTGCACTATGCGGTGAGCGACCGGACCGCCGCCAGCGGGGGCGCGGAGTACCTGCGAAGCCGCGGAATCCCTGCGACCCAGTTTGCCGATGATGCCGCAGCCCGGGCCCTGAACCATCGCTGGTTCCTGTCCAAGGAGCAGAACCGCCCGTTCATCACGGTGAAGCTGGCGCAGTCCTTGGATGCGCGAATTAACGCCCCGGATGGCACCAGCCAGTGGATCACCTCATCGGAATCCCGCAACCATGCCCATGGACTGCGGGCCCGCGTGGACGGGATCCTGATCGGCACCAACACCGCGGTGATTGACAACCCCCGGCTCAGCGCCCGCACCCGCGATGGCCAGCTGCACGGCAAACAGCCCTACCGGCTGGTGATGGGGCAGCGCGAACTGCCCGAGTCCCTGGCGCTGGCAGAAGGCGATGGCTGGGAGCAAATCAACACCCACGACGTGCACGCGGTGATCAGCCGTGCGAACGAATTGGGGCTGGGCCACCTGCTGATCGAAGGCGGGGCCACGGTGGCCTCGGCGTTCATCGAAGCCGACCTGGCCGACGAGCTGTACTGCTATCAAGCCCCGTTGCTGATTGGCGCCGGCAGCTCTTCGGTCAATCTGCCCACCACGACCCTGGGCCAGGCCCATCGCTATCGGCTGGACTCCTCCAGCAACGAATCGCTGGCCCGGCTCGGCGATGACATCATGCTGCATCTTGAACCACTGCCCAGCGCCTAGCGCGAACCCACCAAGAATTTATCGAGGAGAAACCATGTTTACCGGAATCGTTACCGGCCAGGGAATCATCGAGGGGATCGAAACCGTTCCCGATCAGGACCTGGCCGTACTGACCCTCAGCGCGCCAGGGCACACCGAGAACCTGGGCCTGGGCGGATCGCTGGCCGTGAACGGCGTCTGCCTGACCGCCACCGAGCTGCAGGGGGAGAAGCTCAGCGTGGACGTCATGGGCGAAACCCTGCGGCGGACCACCACCGGATCGCTGGCCGCCGGCGATCGCGTGAACCTGGAGCGCTGCACCCAAGCCGGCGCCCGGCTCGACGGCCACGTCGTGCAAGGCCATGTGGATACGGTGGGCGAAGTGCTCGAACGGGTCGATCACGGTCAATGGACCACCTTCCGCATTTCGCTCGACGACCAGTACGCGCCGCTGGCCGCAGAAAAGGGCTCCATTGCGCTGGACGGCATCTCGCTGACCATCACCGGTGTCTCGCCGGCCAGCGCCACCGGCTCGCACTGGGTAGAAGTGGGCATCATCCCGATCACCCTGGCCGAAACCACCATGGGCACCCGCCAGGTGGGAGACAAGATCAATATCGAGGTGGACGTGCTGGCCAAGTACGTCGCCCGCCTGAATGAATTCGGTGGTGCGCGGTAATGGGCTCCTCAACGCTTGATCCGATCCCGGTTGCGCTGGCCGCGCTGGCCGCGGGCCGCGCGGTCGTTGTCGTAGATGACGAGGATCGCGAAAACGAAGGCGATATCATTTTCGCCGCCCAGCATGCCACCAGTGCGCTGATGGCCTTCACCATCCGCTACACCTCCGGGGTCATCTGCGTTCCGCTCGAGGCGGCGCGGGCCGACGCGCTGGGGCTTAGCCCAATGGTCGGCATCAACCAGGATGCCAAGGGCACGGCCTTTACCATCACCTGCGATGCCGCCGAAGGCATCACCACCGGTATTTCCGCCGCTGACCGCGCGCTGACGACCCGCCTGCTGGCCGACCCTGCCACAGTGCCCGCCCAGCTTTCGCGCCCCGGGCACATCTTCCCGCTGCGCGCCGCCGCGGGGGGAGTGCTGCAGCGACGGGGGCACACCGAGGCCGCGGTGGACCTGTGCCGCGCTGCCGGCCTGGAGCCGGCCGGCGTGATCGGCGAGATCACCAAGGACGACGGCGAGATGATGCGCCTGGACGATTTGCGGGTTTTCGCCGCCGAACATGATCTGCCGTTGATCTCCATCGACGATCTGGCCCGCTGGCGCCGCGTCAACGACGAGATCGAGCTGACGGATCCGATCAAATTGCCGACCGCTTTTGGCGACTTCACCGCCCGGGCCGCCACTGCCGAAGGCAACGAGCACATGGTGCTCAGCCACGAAGGCCCCGGCGGAAGCGCCCCGAGCAATCTGGTGCGCATCCACTCGGAGTGCCTGACCGGCGATATCTTCGGTTCCTACCGTTGCGACTGCGGCGAGCAATTGCACGCGTCGATGGAGCAGATCGCGGCCGAAGGCGGGCATGTCATCTATATTCGCGGCCATGAAGGCCGCGGCATAGGGCTGGCCAACAAGCTGCGCGCCTACGCGCTGCAAGAATCCGGGATGGATACCCTGGACGCCAACTTGCACTTGGGCTTCCCGGCCGACGCACGGGAGTATTTCGCGGTGGCTGCGATCCTCAAGGCAATGGGGCTGGACACTATCCGCCTGCTGAGCAACAACCCGGATAAGCAGGAGCAGCTGACCAACGCGGGGATCACGGTTGACGAACTGGTAGGACTGCGCATTGCACCGCGCGAGCAAAACTCCGCCTACCTGCACACCAAGCAGGCGCGCTTCGGCCACCACCTCGATCTTCCGGACGAGCAGCTGTCCGATTCCGAAGCCGACGCCTACCACGGCGCCTAGAACCACCACTACACAGGGAGCAAATGCATGAGCAAGCACGGAGCGCCAACGGATGTTGCCGATCAGCTGGAATCACTGGCCGGCACCGGCAAGTTCAACGGACTCAAGGTTGCGATCGTTGCAGCCAGCTGGCATGAGGTCATCATGACCGGCCTGATTGATGGCGCGCAACGCGCCGCCAAGGACGCTGGCCTGGAGGCGAACACCACCCTTATCCGGGTGCCGGGCACCTTTGAACTGCCGGTAGCCGCAGCCAATCTGGCCAGCGACTACGACGCGATCATCGCCTTGGGCGTGGTCATTCGCGGTGGAACCCCGCACTTCGACTACGTCTGCTTGGCGGCCACCAACGGCTTAACCAGTGTGAGTGTAGACACCAAAACCCCTATCGGGTTCGGCGTGCTCACGTGCGATAACGAGGAGCAGGGCCTTGACCGCGCTGGCTTGGAAAACTCCAGCGAAGACAAGGGCTATGAGGCCTATTCTGCGGCGGTCATGACCGTTGCTGCCTTGGCCTAGCCCATCAGGCGACCCGTCACAAAGGGCCACCTGAATGCAGGTGCTGCCAAGAAAAACGCTAGGATTGATTCCGTGAAAACTTTTGACGAGCTCTTCAGCGAATTGTCGCTCAAGGCACAGCAACGCCCGGAAGGCTCTCGTACCGTCACCGAACTCGACTCTGGTGTCCATGGCATCGGTAAAAAAGTTGTCGAGGAAGCCGCCGAGGTTTGGATGGCTGCGGAGTACGAATCCGACGAGGCCGCAGCAGAGGAAATCTCCCAGCTGCTTTACCACCTTCAGGTTCTCATGATCGCCAAGGGCATGACCTTGGCCGACGTTTACAAGCATCTATAGCCGTCGCGACACTGCGCTCGGATCACGCACGATCCGAGCGCAGGCATCGCACGGCAGTAACAACGGCCAAAGAAAATAATCCTTGGCGCTTGTTTATGGCTGAACGCCGCAGCGCCACACTGACGAAATGAGTCAACAATGCTCCGCGTAGCCCTACCCAACAAGGGTGCCCTGTCTGAAATTGCTTCCACCATGTTCAAGGAAGCCGGCTACCTCCAGCGCCGCGATTCGCGCGAACTGGTCCTGGTCGACGAAGAGAACCAGGTTGAATTCTTCTATCTGCGCCCGCGCGACATCGCCGTCTATGTAGGCCGAGGCATCCTCGACGTGGGAATCACCGGTCGCGACCTCTACCTCGACGCCGACGTGGACGATGACGTTGAAGAGCAGCTGTCCCTGGGCATCGGCAAATCCGCCTTCCGCTTCGCTGCCCCGATCGGCGCGTTCAACGACGCCAAGCAGCTCAACGGCAAGCGCATTGCAACCAGCTACGACATCCTGCTGCGCCACTACCTCCAGAAGGCCGGCATCGAAGCTTCGATCGTCCGTCTTGATGGCGCCATCGAATCCTCCGTTCGACTAGGTGTAGCGGATGCCATCGCGGATGTCGTGGAAACCGGCAACACCATCAAGGCCGCCGGCATGGAGATCTTCGGTGATCCGCTGTTGCAATCCGAAGCCGTATTGATTGGCCGTGTTGACCACAAGCCAGCCGGCCTCGATGTGTTGATCCGCCGCCTCAACGGCGTTTTGGTCGCCCGACAGTACGTCATGCTCGACTACGATGTGCGTCGCGAACAAGCCGAAGAGGCTTGCGCCTTGACTCCAGGCCTGGAGTCGCCAACTGTTTCGGATCTTGCCAACTCGGATTGGGTTGCTGTCCGCGCGATGGTGAAGAAGTCGCAAACCAACAACATCATGGACGAACTTTACGACGTGGGTGCGCGAGCCATTCTGGTCAGCCAAATCCACGCCTGCCGTATCTAGTAGACAAGGAATCTACCTTCGATGAGCGTTGCTATTCGTGTTATTCCTTGTCTCGATGTTGATGCTGGCCGTGTCGTCAAGGGCATCAACTTTGAGGGCCTTCGCGATGCCGGCGACCCGGTGGAACTGGCTCGCCGCTATAACGAAGCCGGTGCCGACGAGTTGACCTTCCTGGACGTCACCGCATCAAGCTCCGACCGCGAAACGACCTACGAGGTTGTTCGGCAAACCGCAGAGGAAGTTTTCATCCCGCTGACCGTTGGCGGGGGAGTGCGAGCCGCAGAAGACGTTGATCGTTTGCTGCGCAACGGTGCTGACAAGGCGTCGATCAATACCGCTGCGGTCACCCGGCCAGAGGTAATCAACGAAATCACCGAGCGCTTCGGTTCCCAGGTACTAGTGCTCTCGGTTGACGCTCGTCGCACCGCTGATCCGTCGATCGCGTCAGGCTACGAAGTCACCACTCACGGCGGCCGGACCGGAACCGGCATGTGCGCCGTTGCCTGGGCCAAGGAAGCCGCTGAGCGTGGTGTAGGTGAAATCCTGCTCAACTCGATTGACGCCGATGGCACCAAGGACGGGTTCGATCTGGAGATGATACGTGCGGTTCGCGCTGCCGTATCGGTACCGTTGATCGCCTCCGGTGGTGCGGGGAAGCCAGAAGACTTTCCTCCAGCGATTGCAGCTGGCGCGGACGCCGTTCTTGCGGCTTCCATTTTCCACTTTGGACCCAAGGACATGATCGCCCAGGTGAAGCAGGCGATCCGCGACGCCGGTTATCCGGTTCGCTAGTTCTTCAACGGAAATGGCTCGACACTTCGGTGTCGGGCCATTTTGAATTCAGTCATTCGCGATGAGTTCCTTCTCAGTTCGCCAGACGTCGATTGGTAGGGTATTGCTCGGAACTGCTGCTTGTCCGGGAATTGCTTGCCATGGTCCTTCATCAACGCTGAATTCGCCTCGGTACAAGGTCGTCACCTTGACACCGAATTTGCCTGTCTCTGAGTAAGAGTGACTGGTCGGGGTCTCGTCGTGCAAAGTATGCGACGGCATAGCCTCGCCGGGGAAACTCAAATTTCTCGTGGCCCCGTCTCCGTAGTTCCAATTCCATTGGATCGGTATAGCCTTGATGCGCACGTCGGACCCAGACAAATTGGATCTGAATTCCTGGGTATCCTCGCTGGCCCAGAAGTGCGTGTGCCCGTTGCGCAAAGAAAACTTGTTCGGCGCACTCTGAATCGTGGACCCCTTGATTGGGAAAGATCTGAACTTTTGAATCGTGATAGTTATAGGGACTTTCTCAAGTAGGTTTTCTCGGGGCACTCTAACTTCTGATGATTCACCAGGGCAGTATCTAAATTGGTATATGACGTGTCCCTTTGCATCCAAGATTTGTCGATCTATTGGGTAGGTGCCGTCATCACATTTCTCTTGATCTGGATTGCTATCACAGGAATTAACGTTCTCACGCCCTGGAATGCAAGCATCGTAATCTCGAATTTTAAACTTTTCTATGTTACGCCGTTTATTCTTTTGTTCTTCCGGCAAATTCTGTTTTGGAAGCTTGGATAGAATCAGAGTTCTTTCTTCTTCGTCTGTTTCTTCAACATCTTCCTTAGTGATGCGAACTTCTGCGGGGTCTCCGACTACGACTGCTGAGTTGATAAGGGCATCATAGGTCGGTGTAATGAAAAGCAGGACTGAAATTGAAGGGACGAGAAACCTTTTCGGCACGCGCATCAATCGGCCCCGATTATCTTATAGACACGCCAACCTTTATCGTATTCGAGATCGAAAGCGAGACGATTGGGCTCTAATTTTTCTAGTTCTTCTTCAACATCCCCCGGTTCGGAGTAAATTATCGCTGTGTCTGCTGTATATTCCACGGTCACAATCGCAACATTTTTTCCTGATATGTATGAATCGAGAACGGTTAGATGGTGTTTCCCTCCGACCTGCCATTCACCGGAATTTTTCGCGTCTTCTGCCTCATCAATGATTGACTTATTACAAAGCCGGCATTCTTTAGACGAAAGTTGTTTGATGTCTTTCGCATCATTTGACTCGATGGTGTAATTTAACAGATCAAAGTAATATTCAACAAAGCTTGATGCACCTTCTTGAGAAAATTTCTTGGCATCGTTTGGCATTTTAGGTAATGGAACATTTTTCGCGGGACCCTTGGATGAGCCTTTAAGGTACGCCGGAGATGCACTAGTCGTAGTTCCTGGATCACTATCTGTCAGGGTCTCGGAACTTGAAGGAGCTTGCGTTTCGCCCTGTGGCGGAGAACCGCCGGTCGTATTGCTGTTACATCCGGTAAGGATGACGGCCGCTCCGACGGCTACGAATAATAATTTTCTGATGCCCATTTCGATATCGCCCCGCAGCTCTGATGATCTTTGGTGAATCACATACTATGCTTTAGAACTTTTGATGAGTAGGGGTTCGCCGGAAGATGTGGAGAAGCAACCTGACATTGTCGCGTGGCACTATCTAGATGATTTATGTCGGGTTGGTCGCACCGTAACTTGGATCGGCCGAAGCTTGGGACTTCATAGTTCTGTCAATCACGACGGGCGAATTGCAGTTTGTCGAAAACGCAGTAACGAACTGATTAGAACCCGGGCTTGAAGCCCTTGACGATTTCCAGGGCAGTCTCTCCGCCTTCAAAAAGCACGAGGCTCTGATCGATGCGCCCGAAGCCGTAGAGCATCAATTCAGTGACCGGACCAGTGATCGACACGGCGTTTGGTGCCTTTTTCGCTACGTGCCGCTGGCCGTCCGGGCGGGTCAAGATGATTCCGACGGGAGCCTTGCGGAAGAGGACACGCGACATGCGAGTCAGGGACTGCCAAAGAAGCTCAGTATATTCCTTGTCCAAAACGCGCGGTGCCCACTGTGCACGGGCACGCCGGACATCTTCGGTGTGGATGAAGTACTCGGAGAGGTTTGCTGCCTGATCGAACTTGTCGATGACAAACGGCGAGTACTTTGCCGGACCCGAGCGGAAAGTGCGGATGAGCGAGGCATAGCGTTCAGGGGACTGCGCCGCGTTGGCGAGCTCATTGACCTTAGCCTCGAGCTTCTTGGACAGGGGTTTGAAAACCACGCCCGCGGCAAGGATCGATCGCTCGCGCACAACAAGGTGCGCGGCAAGATGACGGGTTTGCCACCCGTCGCAAAGAGTGTCAGCGGTAGGACCTGCGGCAAGCAAGGTCTCGGCCAACGCGAGTCTGGAAGCCTGAACTAAGTGCATCACTTCTGAAAGTAGCACGGCGCGCGCACTGATTACGGCAATGCGCGGACAGTGTCGCCCATGTCCTGGGGAGCTTTGGCGAGCAGTACGTCACAGGTCAATGAAACCGGGCTAAAACCAGTATGCTAAAGGGGATGTCTACTTCTAACGACGGCTCGAATTTGAGCCCCGAAACCCCAGGCCTGGATCCAGCCATTGCCGATCGGCTCAAGCGTGATGGCAATGGGCTGGTCGCCGCGATCGCGCAGCAATACGACACGGGCAAGGTGCTCATGCTCGGCTGGATGGACGACGAGGCGCTGCACCGCACCTTGACCACGGGACGGGTGACCTTCTACTCGCGCTCCCGGCAGGAATATTGGCGCAAAGGCGATACCTCTGGCCACTTCCAGTTCGTCAAGTCAGTCGCTTTGGACTGCGATGGCGACGCATTGCTGGTGCAGGTGGACCAGGTGGGGGCAGCATGCCACACCGGGACCGAGACCTGCTTTACCGATCGCCAGCTGCCAGCTGCAATCGGCAATCGCCCCGAATAGCACTTTCCAAATTTCTGGCCGCCTGGATGGACAGGCCGGAATTTGATGCTTCCTGCACGGGATTGACCGCGCGGGATCAACACGTAGAAGAAGAACACTGATGAAAACTCTCGGCAAGATTTCCCCATCGCGCGAGCACTTCGCCACCTTGGCGGCCGATCGTCGCGTCATCCCGGTAACGATCACGGTCCTCGCCGACTCGCTGACGCCCATCGGGCTCTACCGGACCTTGGCCCAAGGCCGCCCCGGCACCTTCTTGATGGAATCGGCAGCCCCGGGCGGGGTATGGAGCCGCTACTCGTTTGTCGGCGTGAATTCGCCGGCCACCTTGAGCACCCGCGGGGGAGAAGCCTACTGGCAGGGGCACGCGCCCGAAGGCCTTCCCGATGGCGGCATCGGCGTTGAGGTGCTGCGCGATACCGTGCGCACTTTGAAGACCGAGCCGGTGCCGGGCATGCCTCCGCTGACCGGCGGCATGGTCGGGTTCGTCGGCTGGGAATGCGTGCGCCACTGGGAAAAGCTGCCAAACCCGCCGTTGGATGACCTGAACTTGCCAGAGCTGAGCATGAACCTGGTTGCCGATATGGCTGCCCATGATTCGGTTGAGGGCACGGTGACGCTGATCGCCAACGCCATTAACTTCAACGGCAGCGACGAGAATGTCGATGAAGCCTACGACGACGCAGTGGCGCGCTTGCAAGCGATGCTCGACCAATTGGCCCAGCCGGTGGAAGCCACCGCCTCGGTGCTCTCCGGAACCGACGTTCCGCGCGAAAAGCTCATGGACGAAGTCACCCACTCATGGGCGGAAAACGAGTACCTTGAGGCGCTGGCCAAGTCCAAGACCGCGATCGTGGACGGCGAGGTGTTCCAGATCGTGGTCTCCCGGCGCTTCGAATTGGAGACCCAGGCCGACGCGCTGGATGTCTACCGGGTGCTGCGTGCCACCAACCCGAGCCCGTACATGTACCTGTTCAACTTCGTAAACGAAGATGGCGAGGCCTTTGAGATCGTCGGTTCCTCGCCCGAAGCGCTGGTGACGGTCAACGACTCGCATGTTGTCACCCACCCGATCGCCGGTTCCCGTCCGCGTGGCGCGAACTACGAGGATGACCAGCTCTTCGAGAAGTCGCTGGTGAATGACGAGAAGGAACGGGCCGAGCACCTGATGCTGGTCGACCTGTCACGCAATGACCTGTCCCGGGTCTGCCAAGCCGGCACCGTGGAGGTCACCCAGTTCATGGAAGTCGAGCGCTTCAGCCACATCATGCACCTGGTATCCAATGTCGTGGGCAAGACCCGCGACGATGTTGACGCCTACGACGTTTTGGCCGCGACCTTCCCGGCTGGCACGCTCTCCGGTGCGCCGAAGCCGCGCGCCCTGCAGCTGCTCGACGAATATGAGCCTTACCGCCGTGGCATCTACGGCGGAGTCGTGGGCTACCTCGACTTTGCCGGCGATATGGATATGGCGATCGCCATCCGCTCCGCGCTGCTCAAGGGCGGACGCGCCTATGTGCAGGCCGGCGGCGGCATCGTGAACGATTCCAAGTTCGCCGACGAGGCATTGGAAACCGTGAACAAGGCGGCCGCGCCATTGCGCGCCGTTTGGGCCGCGCAATCCATGCACGCAGCCCATACCATCAACACCGAACTAGGTGAACGCAAGTGAAGAAATTGACCAGTGCCCGCTACCTGGCCATGGTTGGCGTGCTCGGCGCCCTGCTGGGATTCTGGTCCGCAACCCGAACCTGGATCACCGTGGACGTCGCCGCCAGCTCGGTGCAGATCCCGCAGATCGTGATCGACGGCGCGAGCGCTGCCGCATCGGTCACCGCCGTGTGCGTGGTTGTGCTCGCCGCGTCGCTGGCCCTGCTGATTGCCGGAAAGATCGCCCGCTATATCATCGCGGCGCTGAGCCTGCTGGCCGGCGTGTCGGCAATTGCCGCGGGAGCCGGCGCGCTGGGCGATCCGCAGGCCGTGGCGGCCACCGCCGTGGCCGAGGCGACCGGCCTGGCCCAAAATGCGGGCGACTACTCGGTGACCGCGTGGCCGGTGATCGCCATTGCGGCGGGCGTCCTGATGGCTCTACAGGCGGTGCTGACTTTTGCCTTCGCGCGCCACTGGCCAACCAAAGCCAGCAAGTACGACCGCCAGGCAGCCAAGAGCGCCAGCGTGCCCAAGGACGCCTCCTCGCGGAGCATCGCGAACTGGGAGCAGCTTTCGGCCGGCGAGGATCCTACCTCCGAAGCCAAATAGCAAGACCGGTGGTGATTCGCGCCACCGATTTGAAACGAAAGCCCGGGCAAATAGGATGTGACCGGGCACAGATGGCAGAATGGTTTCTGAAGACCAGCGACACCGGCCTGCATCCTGGGCCGCGGCGCATCAACAAACATAAGGAGAACGCGAGAAATGTCGCAGAACACCGAGATCGATCCGGTATACGCCGAAGAGATTGGCCACGGTAACTCCATCGCAGCCTGGAGCTGCGTGCTGATCATGACCGTAGGTTTCATCGTCGGCGGCATCGCTTTCGCGAACCTGGCTTGGTCCATCGTCTGGGTCGGCTGCGGCATTGTCGTTCTTGGCCTGATCGTTGGCGCCATCCTGAAGGCCGCCGGCTTTGGCGTCGGTGGCGCACGCAGTGGAGCAGCGCACTAAATTGACTGTTCTTGATGACATCATCGCGGGCGTCCGGGAAGACCTGGGCGCCCGTCGCGCAACCACCAGCCTAGAGGCCATCAAGGCCGTTGCCGCTGAAGCTGCCCCGGCCCGCGACGCGTTCGCGGCCTTGGGCGGCCGCGACCAGCAGGGCACCCGGGATCACACACTGCGGGTGATCTCGGAGGTCAAGCGCAAGTCCCCGTCCAAGGGCGCGCTGGCGGAGATTGCCGAGCCTGCCGTTCTGGCCGCCGAATACGAGGCCGGAGGCGCCTCGGTGATTTCGGTGCTCACCGAAGCCCGCCGATTTGGCGGTTCGCTGGCTGATCTGGATGCTGTGCGCGCGGCGGTGCAGATTCCGGTGCTCCGCAAGGACTTCACGGTCGATGAGTACCAGATTTACGAGGCACGTGCCCACGGCGCGGACCTCGTATTGCTCATTGTTGCGGCGCTGGATGACCAATTGCTGAAATCTTTCCTAGAATTAACGCATCAGCTGGGAATGAACGCCCTGGTCGAGACGCACACCGAGGAAGAAATCCAGCGTGCGCTGAAGGCCGGAGCGAAAATCATCGGGGTCAACGTGCGCAATTTGAAGACGCTCGACGTCGATCCTGCGACCTTCGGCAAGCTTGCCCCGCTGATCCCATCAGAAGCGGTGATCATCGCCGAATCCGGTGTTGAATCCACCGAGCAAGTCGCCCAATATGGTGCTGCCGGTGCCGATGCCATCCTGGTGGGCGAGGCCCTGGTGAAGCACGCGAATCCGCGAGCCACCGTCGCCGAATTCATCACCGCTGGAACCGAAGCCAAACCGCAGCGCTAGCCGCGGCGGAGCCAAGGAACCAGGAACAAACTTTCACGTGTCCCGCAGGAGCTTCCGGCGGGGCACGAGACATACCATGAATCAAGCTTCGTTTGAGAAAAGAGGGAATCGATGAGCACCCCGGAGAATTCCGCGCACGGCCAGTCGATCGATGCACAGTCGCTAAGGCACGCCAGTGGCCCCTATTTTGGCGCCTACGGCGGACGATGGATGCCCGAGTCCCTCATGGCCGCCATGGACGAGCTGAATGAGACCTTCGAAGCGGCCAAGAAGGACCCCGAGTTCGTCGCCCAGATCAAGGACCTGAACAAGAACTATTCGGGACGCCCCTCGCTGCTCACCGAGGCCAAGCGCTTCTCGCAGCAGTACTGCGGCGGGGTGCGGATCTTCCTCAAGCGCGAAGACTTGAACCACACCGGCAGCCACAAGATCAACAACGTGCTCGGCCAGGCATTGCTGGCCAAGCGCATGGGCAAGACCCGCATCATCGCTGAAACCGGTGCCGGCCAGCACGGTGTGGCCTCGGCCACCGCCGCGGCCCTGATGGGCCTGGAATGCGTGGTCTACATGGGTGCCGAGGATACCCGCCGCCAGGCGCTGAACGTGGCCCGGATGCGCCTGCTCGGTGCCACCGTCATCCCGGTGACCGTCGGCTCCCAGACGCTGAAGGACGCCATCAACGAAGCCCTGCGCGACTGGGTGGCGAACGTGGAGAACACCCACTACCTGCTGGGTACCGCCGCCGGCGGCGCTCCTTTCCCGGCCATGGTGCGCTACTTCCACGAGGTGATCGGCGACGAGGCCCGCGAGCAGATCCTGGCCCAGGCCGGGCGCCTGCCCGATGCGGTCACCGCCTGCATCGGCGGCGGATCGAACGCGATCGGCATCTTCCACGGTTTCCTCGATGACCCAGAGGTCGAGATCTACGGCTTCGAAGCCGGCGGCGACGGCGTGGACACCGACCGCCACGCCGCCACCATCACCCTGGGCCGCCCGGGCGTGCTGCACGGCGCGAAGTCCTACCTGATGCAGGACGACGACGGCCAGACCATCGAGTCGCACTCCATTTCCGCCGGGCTGGACTACCCGGGCGTCGGCCCGGAGCACGCCTACCTGGCCGACATCGGCCGCGTCAGCTACGAACCGGTCACCGACACCGAGGCCATGGATGCGTTCAAGGCGCTGTGCCGCACCGAGGGCATCCTGCCGGCGATCGAGTCCGCGCACGCCCTGGCCGGCACCATCCGCCTGGCCCAGCGCAAGGTCGCCGAGGGCGTCGTGCCGCAGGAGACCATCATCATCGCGAACCTCTCGGGCCGCGGGGACAAGGACGTGGGCACCGCCGCCGCCTGGTTCAACATGATCGACGAAAAAGATGCCGAAGCCGAAATCAACGCGGCCAACTCGCAGAACTCCGAGGAGAAGTAGATGACCCGCGTGACTAGTGCTGAAAAGATCGCTGCCGCCCGTGCCGAGGGCCGCCCCGCATTGATCGGCTACCTGCCAGCTGGTTTCCCGGATGTCCCGACGAGCATTGAAGCCGCCGTGGCGCTGGCCGAAAACGGCGTGGACATCATTGAAATCGGCATCCCCTATTCCGACCCGGTCATGGATGGACAGGTCATCCAGGAAGCCACGGTCCAGTCGCTGGCCAACGGCTTCAAGGTGCAGCAGATTTTCGATATCGTGCGCGGCATCACCGAACGCACCGACGTGGCCGTGATGGTCATGACCTACTGGAATCCGGTGCTCCGCCTGGGCGTGGACGAGTTCTCCCGCCGCTTCGCCGAAGCTGGCGGCGCCGGCCTGATCACCCCGGATCTGGTGCCCGACGAAGCCGACGAGTGGATCGAGGCGAGCACCAAGCACGATCTGGAGCGCGTCTTTTTGATCGCCCCGTCCTCCACCGAAGAGCGCGTGCAGCGCACCGTGGATGCCTCCAGCGGATTCATCTACTGCGTATCGCTGATGGGCGTCACCGGCGCGCGCAGCGAAGTCTCCTCGGCCGCCGAAGCCGTAGTTGCCGCCGCGCACCGGGCCGGCGCAGCCAACGCCTGCGTGGGCCTTGGCGTCTCGCGCCGCGAGCACGTGGAAGAAATCGGTGCCTACGCTGACGGCGTGATTGTCGGTACCGCCCTGGTGGCCGCCTTGCGCGACGGGGGAGTGCCAGCGGTTGGCCGCCTCGCGGCAGAACTGAGCGGACGAGCCTGATGGGCATCAGCGCCCAGCTGGCCCTGGCCCTGCCAGCCTCCATTCCCTCCCCGCCATCGGAGCTGTCCAAATTCAGCATCGGGCCGCTGACCATCCATGCCTACGCGCTGTGCATCCTGGCCGGCATCCTGCTGGCGCTGTGGCTGACCAATAAGCGGATGCAGGCCCGCGGCGGCAATTCCGACATGCTCTGGGACATCGCGATTTGGGCGATCCCCTTTGGCATAGTCGGTGGCCGGCTCTACCACGTGCTGATCACCGACCCGATGTACTACTTCGGGCTGGGCGGGCAGCAGGCGCACTGGGCTGAAATACCCCAGCTGTGGCTGGGCGGGCTGGGTATCATGGGCGCGGTATCCCTCGGTGCCCTTGGTGCCTGGATCGGCTGCCGCAAGGCGGGCATCCGGCTCTCGGCATTTGCCGACGCGGCTGTTCCGGGGCTGCTGCTGGCCCAGGCCATCGGACGATGGGGCAACTGGTTCAACCAGGAGCTCTTCGGCGCACCGACCACCCTGCCCTGGGGCCTGGAAATCGACCCGAACAGCTACAATTTCCCGGTGGGCCTGCCTGCCGATACGCTCTTCCACCCGACCTTTCTCTACGAGTCGCTGTGGAACGTGCTCGGCGCGCTGGTGCTGATCGGGCTGGACCGCAAGTTCAAGCTGCGCCGCGGAGCGATGTTCTGCTGCTACATGATCTGGTACGGCATCGGCCGCACCTTCACCGAGTCCCTGCGCCTGGACCCGGCGGAAATCATCACCATCGGGCCGCTGGGCCTTAGGGTGCACCAGTGGCTGGCCATCGCGCTGGTGATCGCCGGAGCCATCGCCTTGTTCCTGGTCCTGAAGCGCACCCGCAGCCAGGATGCCGATCCGTTCTTCCTGCCAGGGCGCAAGCCGGAAGCGGCGGCCGAGGGCGCAAACCCGGCCGGAACCGACGCATCGGCCGAAGCCGCAGGCGAAGGGCCGCAGGAAAAAAATATCGAATAGCGAAGGTGCCAGGTTTTCGACCCTGGCTCCGGACAAGTGCTGATCGGCCGACAAGTATGCCAACTTGTCGGCCGCAGCTGTCTTACCACCCTCGCCAGCGGCCCAATGCCGCTTACATGACGCGCGACCGGCCAAGTATGGCGAAACCTGTCGAAAAAATCGGAAATAATTTCTCGCGGCCCACGATAAGTCTCCGCAACATTCCTGAAACATGAAAAAGCCTCAGAAACAGGTAGACAAAACCGTTTTTCAGGGTTTTGACCTCACGGGGCCATGCTGAAGCAGCAGTGCGCGGACCCTGTTTTTAACATTTCTGAAACACAAACGGTCGCACTGGAGAAACAAAAATTGCGTAACGTGTGATGTTGGCATCGAGATGGGCCCTCAACCCCTGGAGCGGACCTGCGATGCAGTACCACAACGAGGTGGGAAATGTTCGTCCCCGAAACCTCGATACGCAGGCATACCCCGCTTGGCACTGTCGATACGTTTCAGTTCGATGAGACATTCAGGCGGCCGGTCGCCCTTGCAAGAAATATACTCTTTGCCTAAGGGGTCGGCGCGCCTATCCTGCATGAACCACAGAAAGGCACGCTCATGAGCATGACCGGAGTCCAAATGAACGCCTCGCCAGGCTCTGGCGAGGGCGTTGCCTCGCCATACACCCGCTTCGCGGCGCTGCCCGGCGCGCAGGGGCTGTATGATCCAGCGGCTGAAAAGGACGCCTGCGGTCTGGCAATGATTGCGTCCCTGAAAAACGAATCCAGCCACGACATCGTCGTGCACGCGCTGACCGCTTTGCGCCGCCTGGAACACCGCGGCGCCATCGGCGCTGACGAAGGCACCGGTGACGGTGCAGGCATCCTGCTGCACATGCCCGACGCGTTCTTGCGCAGCGCCACGAGCTTCCCGCTCCCCCAGGCCGGATCGTACGCCGTGGGCATGGGCTTTTTGCCAGCGGAAACCAAGGAGCGCGAATACGCGCAGTCCGAACTTGAAAGCCTCGCCGCCGAAGAGAACCTGTCGGTACTGGGCTGGCGCGAAGTGCCGGTCGACGCCTCGGTCCTGGGAGCTTCGGCCCGCAAGGTCATGCCCTATATCACCCAGTTCTTTGTCGCCTCGCCTGCCGGAGCACCGGCCTTGAGCAGCCGTGAACTCGATGCAGCGGCCTGGCGCATCCGCCGCCGCGCGCACAACAAGATGGGCGTCTACTTCGCCTCCTTCTCCGCGCAGTCCATCGTCTACAAGGGCATGGTCTCCACCGCGCAGCTCGAGCCGTTCTACCCGGACCTGTCCGAGGCGAGCTTCACCAGCCGCTGCGCGATCGTGCACTCGCGCTTCTCCACCAACACGTTCCCTTCGTGGCCGCTGGCCCAGCCGTTCCGCACCATCGCGCACAACGGCGAGATCAACACGGTCAAGGGCAACCGCAACTGGATGCGCGCCCGCCAGTCCACCCTGGACTCCACGCTGCTGGGCGAAGTGCCTGAAGAGCTGTTCCCGATCTGCACCCCGGGTGCCTCGGACTCGGCCAGCTTCGATGAAGTGGCCGAAATGCTCATGCTCTCGGGCCGCAACGTGACCGAAGCGATCATGATGATGATCCCTCAGCCATGGGAAAACGACACCCAGATGGATGAGGACCTGCGCGCCTTCTACCAGTACCACTCGATGCTGATCGAGCCATGGGATGGCCCGGCAGCAGTGTGCTTCACCGACGGCCAGATGGCCGGCGCCGTGCTGGACCGCAATGGCCTGCGCCCGGCCCGCTGGTGGGTCACCGATGACGACCTGGTCGTGCTGGCCAGCGAGGTCGGCGTGATCGACGTGGCAGAAGAGCACATTGTCTCCAAGGGCCGTGTCGCCCCGGGCAAGATGTTCGCCGTCGACCTGAGTGCCGGCCGCATCGTTGAAGACTCAGAAATCAAGGCCGAGGTTGCCGCGGCCAAGCCATGGCGCGAATGGGTCTCGCACAATATGAAGACCCTGGCCGACTTCCCGGACCTGGAGCACGTGCGCCACAACTCGGCTTCCGTGCTGCTGCGCCAGCTGACTTTCGGCTACACCACCGAAGAACTGCGGGTGCTGCTCGCCCCGATGGCCACCGCCGGCGCCGAGCCGCTGGCCGCCATGGGCACCGATACGCCGATCGCAGCCCTGGCCGACCGCCAGCGCCTGCTCTTCGACTACTTCACCCAGTCCTTCGCCCAGGTCACCAACCCGCCGCTGGATGCCATCCGAGAAGAGCTGGTCACCTCGATGCGCACTACCATCGGGCCCGACGGCAACCTGCTGAGCCTGGATAAGGTTCCGCAGACCCAGATCGCCTTGGACTACCCGGTGTTGACCAACGACCAGCTGGCCAAGATCGTGAACTTGCGCGACGAGTCCGGATCCAAGCTCTCGCTCAAGGTCCGCGGGCTCTACCGCCCGGCCGGCGGCGAATCAGAGCTGCGCGCGCGCCTGCAGGAAATCTGCGAAAAGGTCTCCGCTGCGGTGAACCGCGGCGTGCGCTACATCGTGCTCTCCGACCGCGATTCTTCCGCGGCCTGGGCTCCGATCCCTTCCTTGCTGCTGACTTCGGCGGTCCACCACCACCTGCTCAAGAGCTCGAACCGCACCCGTGCCTCGCTGATCATCGAATCCGGCGACGCCCGCGAAGTGCACCACATTGCGGTGCTGATCGGCTACGGCGCTGCCGCGATCAACCCGTACCTGGCGCTGGAATCGGTGGAGCAGATGGCAGAAGAGGGCGAGCTGCCAGGCGTTGACGGTCCAACCGCCAACTCGAACCTGATCAAGGCCCTGGGCAAGGGCGTGCTGAAGATCATGTCCAAAATGGGCATTTCCACGGTCTCCAGCTACTGCGGCGCGCAGACCTTCGAAGCCGTGGGCCTGTCCCAGCGCGTGGTCGACCAGTACTTCACCGGCACCACCACCAAGCTCTCGGGCATCGAACTCGATGTGGTGGCCGCCGAGGCCGCTGCCCGCCATGCCCGCGCCTACCCGGAAATCGACGGCGCGTCCCAGGCCAACGAGCTTGAGGTCGGTGGCGAATACCAGTGGCGCCGCGAGGGCCCGCCGCACCTGTTCGACCCGCAGACGGTCTTCCGCCTGCAGCACTCCACCCGAACCCGCCGCTATGACGTGTTCAAGGAGTACACCAAGGCAGTGGACGACCAGGCCGCGCAGCTCAAGACCCTGCGCGGGCTGCTGAAGCTGAAGACCGAGGGCATCACCCCGATCGACATCGACGAGGTGGAGCCGGTCTCCGAAATCGTGAAGCGCTTCGCCACCGGTGCGATGAGCTACGGCTCGATCTCTGCCGAAGCCCACGAAACCCTTGCCATCGCCATGAACCGCTTGGGCGGCAAGTCCAACACCGGCGAAGGCGGCGAGGATCCGGAGCGCCTGCTCGACCCCGAGCGGCGCAGCGCGGTCAAGCAGATCGCCTCGGGCCGTTTCGGCGTGACCAGCTTGTACCTGACCAACGCGGATGACATCCAGATCAAGATGGCCCAGGGCGCCAAGCCGGGCGAGGGCGGCCAGCTGATGAGCCAGAAGCTCTACCCCTGGATCGCCAAAACCCGCCACTCCACCCCGGGTGTCGGGCTGATCTCCCCGCCACCGCACCACGACATCTACTCGATCGAGGATCTGGCCCAGCTGATCCACGACGCCAAGTGCTCCAACCCTTCGGCGCGCGTGCACGTGAAGCTGGTCTCCGAGTCCGGCATCGGCACCGTGGCCGCCGGCGTGGCCAAGGCCAAGGCCGACGTGGTATTGATTTCCGGGCATGACGGTGGCACCGGCGCTTCGCCGATGAACTCGCTGAAGCATGCGGGCACCCCATGGGAACTCGGCCTGGCCGAAGCCCAGCAGACGCTGATCCTCAACGGCTTGCGCGATCGCGTAACCGTACAGGTCGACGGACAGCTCAAGACCGGCCGCGACGTGCTGATCGGTGCCCTGCTGGGTGCCGAGGAGTTCGGTTTCGCCACCGCGCCGCTGGTGGTTTCGGGCTGCATCATGATGCGCGTCTGCCACCTGGACACCTGCCCGGTGGGCGTGGCGACACAGAACCCTGTGCTGCGCGAGCGCTTCAACGGCAAGGCCGAATTCGTGGTGAACTTCTTCGAGTTCATTGCCCAGGAAGTCCGCGAACTGCTCGCTTCCCTGGGTGCGCGCACCCTGGACGAAGTGATCGGCCGCGTGGAATTGCTGGAAACCGACGCCGAGCAGCTGGGCGCGCACCGCAAGGTCACCGGCCTGGCGCTGGAGGCAATCACCCACCAGCCCGCCGTTGAGCTTGCCGCCCGCCGGCGCCGCATTGGCCAGGACCACGGGTTGGACAACCACCTGGACCAGCGCTTGCTGGCTGCCGCGACCCCGGCTTTGTCCGATCGCATTCCGGTGACCATCGAGTCGCCGATCGTGAACACCGACCGTTCGGTGGGCACGCTGCTGGGCCACTATGTCACCAAGACCTTCGGTCTGGAGACCCTGGACGATGACACCATCACGGTGAACCTTGCCGGGCGCGCCGGCCAGTCGCTCGGTGCCTTCCTGCCCGCAGGTGTCACCCTGTCCCTGGACGGCGACGCCAATGACTACGTCGGCAAGGGCCTGTCCGGCGGCAAGATCGTCATCCACCCGCCAAAGAGCACCACTTCCGCAGCGGAAGAACAGGTGATCGCCGGCAATGTGGTGGGCTACGGAGCCACCAGCGGCTCGATGTTCATCAACGGCATGGTCGGCGAACGCTTCGCTGTCCGAAACTCCGGGGCGAGCATCATAACCGAGGGCATCGGCGAACACGGTTGCGAGTACATGACCGGTGGCGAGGTGCTGATCCTGGGGGAGACCGGCCGCAACTTCGGCGCGGGCTTCTCCGGCGGTGTCGCCTGGGTCGTCGACTTCGATGAAGCCAAGCTCAACCCGCTGGCAGCCAGCCAGGGCGACCTGCTGATCACCCCGATCACCGACCAGGAAGCCGAGCGCATCCACGAGCTGCTCACCGAGCACATCGCCCAGACCGCATCGCCATTGGCACAGCGCCTGGTGCTGAATTGGGAAGAAACGCGCAACCGCATCACCAGCATCACCCCGCGCGACTTCGCAGCCGTGCAGCAGGTGCGCAGCGATGCCGAAGCCAACGGGCAGAACCCTGATTCGCCACAGGTATGGAACAAGATTTTGGAGGTGACCCGTGGCTGATCCACGCGGATTCCTGAAGGTGACCGAGCGCGTCACCCAACCTAAGCGCCCCGTACCGGTGCGCCTGATGGACTACAAGGAAGTTGTCGAACGGCAGAAGGACGGCACCCTGCAGCAGCAGGCGTCGCGCTGCATGGACTGCGGCATTCCGTTCTGCCACCAGGGCTGCCCGCTGGGCAACCTGATTCCGGAGTTCAACGATCTGACCTACAAGGGCCGCTTGGATGATGCGGCAGCCCGGCTGCTGTCCACCAACAACTTCCCGGAACTGACCGGCAAGCTCTGCCCAGCACCGTGCGAGTCCTCCTGCGTGCTCGGGATCAACCAGCCTGCGGTGACCATCAAGCAGGTGGAGGCCGAACTGGCCGAGCACCTGATGGATGCCGGGGACTTCGTCCCGCAGCCGCCAGCGCGCCACACCGAGCACCGTGTCGCCATTGTGGGTTCGGGCCCCGCCGGACTGGCCGCCGCCCAGCAGCTGACCCGTGCCGGGCACACCGTGGCTGTGTACGAACGCGATGAGGCCATCGGCGGGCTGCTGCGCTTCGGCATTCCTGACTTCAAGCTGGAAAAGCAGATCATCGATCGCCGCCTGGACCAGATGCGCGAGGAAGGCACGATCTTCCGCACCGGCATCGAAATCGGCAAGGACATCACCTGGAAGCAGCTGCAGCGCGACTACGACGCGGTGATTGTTGCCACTGGTGCCACCGTGCCACGCGAGCTTCCGGTACCCGGCAACAAGCTCGATGGCGTGCACCACGCCATGGAGTTCCTCACCGACAACAACCGCGTTGTTGCCGGTACCAGCAGCGAGCGCAAAATCGATGCCAAGGGCAAGCACGTGATCATCCTCGGCGGCGGCGACACCGGCTCGGACTGCATCGGCACCGCTTTGCGCCAGGGCGCGGCCAGTGTTACGACGCTGGCCATCGGCAAGCAGCCGGGCACCGAACGCAGCGAAAACCAGCCGTGGCCAATGATGCCAGTGCTCTTCGAGGTGCAGTCCTCGCACGAAGAAGGCGGCGAACGCAGCTACCTTGCGTCGACTGTGAACTTCGTCGCCGGCGAGGGAACTGAGCAGAACAAGGTGATCGGTGTTACAGTTGCAGAGACAGAATTTGTTGCTGGCAAGCGCCTCCCGAAGCCTGGAACCGAACGCGTCATCACTGCGGATTTGGTTTTGCTTGCCCTCGGGTTCACCGGGCCTGAAGTTTCAGGGCTGGACGAACAGGTCAGTATCGAATTCGACAACCGGGGCAACGTCGCCCGAGATGGCTACTACAAGACGAACACCGAATCGGTCTTCGTCGCCGGAGACGCCGGTCGGGGACAGTCGCTGATCGTGTGGGCTATCGCCGAAGGCCGCGCTTGCGCAGCTTCGGTCGATCAGTTCCTCATGGGCTCGACCACCCTTCCTGCACCGGTAGCTCCAACCGATAGGGCCATCAGCATCATTTGAGTGTCATAGGCTTGAATGCGGCGCACCCGATATCCGGGTGGGCCGCATTTTGCCTATGTGAACATGAAAGGCATTTGGCTGACGGAATGAGACGCGCAAAGATTGTGGCAACCTGGGGTCCAGCCCTGGCGAGCTATGAAAACACTGTAGCGGTACTAAAAGCAGGCGTGGATGTAGCACGCTTGAACATGAGCCATGGAGACCACTCCATGCACGCGCAATCGCTGGCGAATGTGCGCAACGCGGCATCGGAAATCGGCCGTGCGGTCGGCATCTTCGCCGACCTGCAGGGCCCGAAGATCCGTTTGGGCCGCTTCAAGGACAACGCGAAGTACATCCTCGAAGCTGGCGAGGAATTCACCATCACCATTGACGATGTGGAAGGCACCCGAAACCTGTGCTCGACCACCTTCAAGGGTCTTCCGCACGATGTGAAGCCAGGGGACTTCCTGCTGGTCAACGACGGCAAGGTCAAGCTCAAGGCTGTTGAGGTCGACGCGACCTCGGTGCGCTCCGAGGTCGTCGTCGGCGGCGAAGTGTCCAATAACAAGGGCATCAACCTGCCAGGCGTCGCAGTGAACGTACCTGCATTGAGCGAAAAGGACGAGGACGACCTGCGCTGGGCACTGCGTGCCGGCGTCGACATGGTCGCTCTGTCCTTCGTGCGCAACGCCGAAGACATTTCGCGCGTGCACGAAATCATGGACGAAGAAGGCCGCCGCGTACCGGTGATCGCCAAGATCGAGAAGCCGCAGGCCGTAGCAGCGCTGGAAGAGATCATCAACGCGTTCGACGCCATCATGGTGGCCCGTGGCGACCTCGGCGTGGAATTGCCGCTGGAAGAAGTTCCCGTGGTGCAGAAGCGCGCTGTTGAGCTCGCACGCCGCTGGGCCAAGCCGGTCATCGTCGCCACCCAGGTGCTCGAATCGATGATCGAGTCGCCAACTCCGACCCGCGCCGAGGCTTCGGACTGCGCCAACGCAGTACTCGATGGCGCGGACGCAGTGATGCTGTCGGGGGAGACCTCGGTTGGCGCCTACCCGGTCGAAACCGTCGAAACCATGTCCCGCATCATCTCTTCCACCGAAGAGCACGGGCTGGATCGCATCCCGCGCCTGGGCTCCAAGCCCAAGACCCGCGGCGGCGCCATCACCCGTGCCGCTGTGGAGATCTCGGATCAGCTCGACGCGAAGTACATTGTGGCCTTCACCCAGTCCGGCGACTCGGCACGCCGCCTCTCGCGCTTGCGCCCGAAGAAGCCTGTGCTGGCGTTCACCCCGCTGCAGCAGACCTACAACATCATGACCCTGATGTGGGGCATCCAGGCTCGCCTGGTGGCATACGCGGACCATACCGACAAGATGACCGCCCAGGTGGACGAGGCGTTGCTCTCCGAAGGCTTGGCTGAGATCAACGACCTGGTCTGCATTGCTGCCGGTTCCCCTCCAGGCCAGGCGGGCTCCACCAACTCGCTACGCGTGCACAAGATCGGCGATCTGGCCGATGCAGGCCAGCTGGTTGACGGCAAGCCAATGCCAGCCCGCGAGAAGGTCGGCCCATGGGCAGCGGAGAATGTTTCGACTCCTGAGTCCCTGTAGCAGCGGCTTTTTGCGCTGAGACCTTAAAAGTTCCGCTGCCCGACGCCATATGGCTTCGGGCAGCGGAACTTTTTGCTTGGCTGGGGTAAAAATCCATTGGTGTGGACTCGGTCACAGCGGCATCGATTTTGGGCACAAAAAAACCGTTGGACCAGAGAAAATCTCCGGTCCAACGGCTGCTTCGCTGTGCCCAAGGTGGGACTCGAACCCACACATCTTTCGATACCGCATTTTGAGTGCGGCGCGTCTACCGATTCCGCCACTTGGGCTGGCACTTTGACTACTTTACTAGAGGTTTTCCAGAATTCCTAATCAGGATCCTCGCGTCTTCGCCTGAACCAGAGTACATGCAAGTAGGCTTGTATGTGAAACCGAGGCAACGTGGCTTCGCTATCGGAAACCATCTATTTGCTGTCCCTTGCACGGACAGGATTTTTGACCATGGAGGAAGACGCCAATGAGCGAACTACCCGAAATCACCCGAATTCCATCCGAGGTGCAGTCCACCCCGCGTCGTGTTCTCGTTGCCGAGGATGAAACCCTGATCCGCCTGGATATTGTCGAAATCCTGCGATCGGAAGGCTATGAAGTGGTCGCCGAGGCCGATAACGGGCAAGCTGCTTTGGACAAGGCCCGCGAGCTCAAGCCGGATCTGGTGCTCATGGACGTGAAGATGCCGGTGATGGATGGCATTACCGCCGCCGAGGCGATCGTCAAGGAGCGCATTGCCCCGGTGGTGCTGCTGACCGCGTTCAGCCAGAAGGAACTGGTAGAGCGGGCCCGCGAAGCCGGCGCCATGGCCTACGTGGTGAAGCCTTTCACCCCGGGCGATTTGACTCCGGCCATCGAGATCGCCATCTCGCGAAATGATGAGCTGCGTGCCCTGGAAGAAGAAGTCAGCAACCTGGCTGAGCAGTTCGAAACCCGCAAGCTGGTTGATCGTGCCAAGAGCCTGTTGATCACGAAGATGGGGCTGACCGAGCCAGAAGCGTTCCGCTGGATCCAGAAGACCTCCATGGACCGCCGTCTGAGCATGCGACAGGTAGCCGAAACCGTGGTCGATCAGGTCAAGTAAGCAACAACGGCTCGTTCCGCTGCTGAAGATGTGCGTCATGACACCCTATGTTTTGACGCACATTTTCCATGTCACCCCAGTGTGGCGCAGCGGTCACAAGGCTGCAGGCCCTGCTGTGATGTTCAAAGTTAATCCAAATTTTGCCAGATGCTGGTTGACGGCCTGGATTGACGAACAGCCCAGTACGCCTAAGATTGAAACTGCGCTTGGAACCAAGTCCTGCACGACACTGATTTTCGCAGGGGATCTTAATTCGAAGCCCGCACACTTTCCCTTGCCGTTCGACCCTTCAGGCTGGTACTAAATGGATTTGACGCTAATCGTCGTCCTGGTCATCGCCTTGGCGTTGTTTTTCGACTTCACCAACGGTTTTCATGACACGGCCAATGCGATGGCCACCCCGATCGCAACCGGTGCAATTTCCCCCAAGAAGGCAGTTGCCCTCGCCGCAATTTTGAACCTCGTCGGCGCTTTCCTCTCCACCGAGGTAGCAAAGACCATCTCTGGCGGCATCATCAACGAAGACCCCACCACCGGCGTGGCCATCGGCCCGGCCATGATCTTCGCGGGCCTGATGGGGGCGGTGATCTGGAATCTTCTGACCTGGCTGCTGGGCCTGCCATCGAGCTCCTCCCACGCACTGTTCGGAGGCCTGGTCGGTGCAGCTATTGTCGGTGCCGGTCTCGCCTCAGTGAACTATGGCGTGCTGCTCTCCAAGGTCTTGCTCCCGGCCATTTGCGCGCCGATTATCGCTGGCGTCTCCGCCTACCTATGCACCAAGCTGGCCTACGCCATCACCAAGCGGCAAAGCGGCGCCTCGCCTAAGCGCGGCGGCTTCCGCTACGGACAGATTTTCTCCTCTTCGCTGGTGGCGCTCTCGCACGGTACCAACGATGCGCAGAAGACCATGGGCATCATCACCCTGACCCTTGTAGCCTCGGGGCTGCAGGAATCCGACTCCGGCGTGCACCTGTGGGTAGTGGCCGCTTGTGCTTTTGCGATCGCCCTGGGTACCTACACCGGTGGCTGGCGCATCATCCAGACCATGGGTTCGGGCCTGACCGATGTAAAACCGGCACAGGGTTTCGCCGCGGAGGTTTCCACCGCTTCAGCCATCTTGGCTTCCTCGCACCTGGGCTTCGCATTGTCGACCACCCAGGTGGCTTCCGGCTCTGTCATCGGTTCCGGATTGGGCCGCAAGGGCGGCGAGGTTCGCTGGGGGACTGCCGGGCGCATTGCCCTTGGCTGGCTCTTCACCTTGCCGGCTGCAGCGATCGTCGGCGGTCTGGCCGCATGGATAACCCATCTGGGCACCCCGGGCGTGGTGATCGTCGCGATCCTGGGCTTGGCGGCAATGCTGACCATCTGGTTCGTGTCCCGCAAGCAGCCTCACGGTGCCGAGACGACCATGTCCGACATTGACAACTCCGGCGCAGCGGTGAACATCTTGACCAAGAAGCAGCGCCGTGCCAAGGCCAAAGCGGAAGCGCAGCAGGCCAAGCTTGCTGCAGTGCAGAAGGAAGCTGATAACTCATGATCGATTGGGCCTCCTTTGGGATCGTTGCCATTGTCACGTGGATTTCGGCAATGCTGATCGTCGCCGCATATTCGTTCGGGGTGCGCCTTTTGGCCGTGGCCAAGGACGAAGGGCGCAGCACGAGCCTGAGCAAGAGCGCAGCGTACGCCTGCTTCACTGTTGCCGGCCTGATCGTCGCCTTCGGCGTCGTGCTGATCGTGCCGCAGCTGAGCGAAGCCATTCTGGGTTTCTCCTCAAGCCACTAGCGCAGAAACCGGTCGTCCGCCTTTGGGCGTTTGGCTGGTAAAAACAACTTGATATTGCCTTCAACGGAGGCACCCCTAGACTGGAGCCATGACAAGCTTCAAGTACTACGTGGGTGCCTCCGTTGATGGTTTTATCGCAGATGGCAGCAAAGATGCGCATTGGTTCACCACGTTCGCCCAGCAACCGGGTGTGAAAAAGCATTTTGACCAGTTCTTCGAAAGCGTCGGCGCGGTCGTGATTGGCGGGAAAACCTACGCCGATATCGCCCGCGAAGTCGCCGAAGGCCGGATGGAGTGGAAGTTCGGGAATAAGCCTGTCTGGGTCTTCACCCACCACGAACTGCCGACACTTCCCGATACCGATCTGACCTTCATTCGCGGCGAATTCGGCTTCTGGAGCCGGGATATTGCGCGCAGCGCTGGCGCCGGTGACGTGTGGATCGTCGGCGGGGCGGATGTGGCCGGCGGTTTCGTCGAAGCGAAAATTCTCGATGAACTGATCGTGGTGACCGTGCCGGTGGTGCTCGGGGAAGGGACCAGCATTTTCGGGCGCGGCATAAGCACCCAGCTCTCGTCGCTGAGCGTCACCGATCTGGGTGGCGACATCTTCCTGTCCCGCTACTCGGTCGACTAGCGGCCTCGCTGGCTCGGCAATTAGCGGTCGAGCGGCAAGAGCATGTTGGTGATGCGCGCCGTGGCGATCCGCTGGCCCGCATCGTTGCTGATGATAATTTCATGGCATGTGCTGCGCGCGCCCAAATGCACCGGCATGCACTGGGCCGTGACCATCCCGGAGTGCCCCGCCTTGTGATGCGTGATGTTCAGATCAACGCCCACTGGCTGCGAGGTTCCGGCCCCATGCAGCGCCGCGGCCATCGAACCGAGCGTTTCCGCCAGTGCGGCCGAAGCCCCTCCGTGCAGGATCCCGTACACCTGGGTGTTTCCAGCCACCGGCATGGTGGCGCTCAGCCTTTGAGGGCTGAATTCGGTGAAGACAATCTGCAGCTTCTCAACGAGTTCGCCGACGCCATTGTGGGCGAGATAGGGCCAGATGGATTCCGGAACGCCGTGCCGGGCCAGCTGGTCGGCGAAGGGATGTGCCGAAGATTGCGTGGGTTGAGGAGTGAAATTCTCGTTCATGGCCACTAGGCTTTCAGGTGTGAGCGAAACTACCAAACTGACACCCTCGTCGGACAACAGACTGCTGATTATTGACGGACATTCCATGGCGTTCCGCGCGTTTTATGCGTTGCCCGCGGAGAATTTCGCAACAAGCACCGGACAGCACACCAACGCGGTGCACGGATTCGTGTCGATGCTGCTGACGATGATCCGGCAGCAGAAGCCTACGCACGTTGCCGTGGCCTTCGACTTGGATACCCCGACTTTCCGCTCGTTGGAGTACACCGAATACAAGGGTGGCCGGAATAAAACCCCCGAAGAGTTCTACGGGCAGATAGACCTCATCCAGGAAGTGATGAAGGCGATGAATATTCCGTCGATCACCCTGGAAAGCTTCGAAGCTGACGACATCCTTGCCACGCTGGCTACCAAGGGCGAAAATGCCGGATTCGATGTGCTGGTGGTGTCCGGAGACCGAGACGCCTTCCAGCTGATCACCGAAAAGACCCTGGTGCTCTACCCGAAGAAGGGCATCAGCGACATTCCGCCGATGGACGCTGCGGCCGTGGAAGCGAAATATTTCGTTCGCCCCGAACGCTACTCGGACCTTGCCGCGCTGGTTGGCGAAACCGCAGACAACCTGCCCGGCGTGCCGGGGGTTGGCCCGAAGACGGCAGCTAAATGGATCAACCAGTATGGTGATCTGGCCGGCATCCTGGAGAACATTGATGCGATCAAGGGCAAGGTGGGCGAGTCGCTGCGCGAGCACGTGGACAACGTGACGCGCAACCGCCGCCTGAACCAGCTCAAGCACGATCTTGATCTTCCAGTGACCCTCGAAGAGATGGAACTGGTGGCGCCGAACCGCGAAGAGATCGAGAACCTGTTCGACGCGCTGGAATTCAATACCCTGCGCAAGCGGCTTTTTGACCTCTTTGCTGCCCAGGAAGAAGAGGTCGCTCCGGAGGTTGCGGCCTTCACCAGGGTGGTCACCGACAATGCCGAGGGCCTGCGTGGCTTCATCGACGCCGGCAAGGGTGCACCAATCGCCCTGCAGCCGGCGGTGGTTGATGGGGAAGCAGTGGGTCTTGCGCTCTACCGCGGTGACCAGGCCGCCTGGCTGGACTTGGCTCAGCTGGATGAAGCCGCAGAGGGCGTGCTGGCGCAGTTCCTGGCCGATGAGAACGCTCCAAAGATCTTCCACGATGCCAAAGCGGCCATGCACCTGCTGATCGAACGCGGTTTGGAAGTTGCGGGCATCCGGGACGACACGCTGATTAGCGCCTACCTGATCCAGCCTGATCGCCGAAGCCACGACCTGGTTGATGTGGTGCAGTACCACCTGAAGTACGCGGTGCCGGTGCATGAAGCGAAAAAGGGCGAACTGGACCTGGGGCTCACCTCGGATCTTGCCGAACCGGCCCTGGCCCAGGCGCAGGCTATTCATGACCTCTCCGCCTATCTGGCCACCAAGCTGGCCGAAAAGCACGCGGATGTGCTGGCGGCGCAAATGGAGCTGCCGCTGATTCCGGTGCTCTTCGAGATGGAACGCGCCGGCGTGGCAGTGGACGTGGACCGGCTGAATGAGTTGCGCGCGCATTTCACCACCCAGGTGGATCAGGCGACCAACGATGCGTTCGCCGCGATCGGCCATGAGGTGAATCTTTCAAGCCCCAAGCAGCTGCAGGTCGTATTGTTCGAGGAACTGGATCTGCCTCGCACCAAGAAGATCAAGACCGGCTTCACCACTGACGCCGAGTCGCTGCAAGATCTCCTGGTCAAAACCGGGCACCCCTTCCTGGTGGCGCTGATGGCATACCGCGACGCGATCAAGCTGCGCCAAACCGTCGACGGCTTGCTCAAGGCAACCCACAGCGACGGCCGCATCCACACGACCTATGCGCAGACCGTGGCGGCCACCGGCCGGCTTTCGAGCCTGAACCCGAACCTGCAGAACATCCCGGTGCGTTCGGAAGAGGGCCGGCGGATCCGCGACGTGTTCATGGTGGGAGAGGGCTACGAGAGCCTGCTGACCGTTGACTATTCGCAGATTGAAATGCGCATCATGGCGCACCTGTCCGAGGACGAGGGCCTGATCGAGGCCTACCAGAACGGCGAGGACCTGCACCGCTATGTCGGTTCACGCGTGTTCAACGTGGCGCCGGAAGAAGTCACCTCGGAAATGCGTTCCAAGGTGAAGGCGATGAGCTATGGCTTGGCCTATGGCCTGAGCAGCTTTGGCCTGTCAAAGCAGCTGAAGATCGGTGTTGACGAAGCCCGCAAGCTGATGAAGGACTACTTCGACCGCTTCGGCGCCGTGCGCACCTACCTGCGCTCGGTGGTGGACCAGGCCCGCAAGGACGGCTACACCGAGACGATCTTCGGACGCCGCCGCTACCTGCCGGAGCTGAACAGCTCGGATCGCCGGCTTCGCGATATTGCCGAGCGTGCCGCATTGAACGCCCCGATCCAGGGCTCTGCGGCGGATCTGGTCAAAGTGGCCATGCTCAAGATTGCCGAGGGGCTGGCTGCAGGACAATTCAAGTCGCGGATGCTGTTGCAGGTCCATGACGAATTGATTCTGGAAGTTGCCGCCGGTGAACTGGAGCAGGTGCAGGAATTGGTAACCCGCGAAATGGGCCAAGCCGCGGACCTGCTGGTTCCACTGGATGTCCAGCCGGGCATCGGCCGGACCTGGCACGACGCAGCGCACTAGGCACAGCAATCGGCAAGGGCAGGAGCATCGAGAGGTGATCCTGCCCTTGCCGCATGATCACGCGGGTTCGACGAAAGAAAAGAACATGGAGCACTACACGCGCCGTCGGGTGCTGAAAGCCGGCAGCCTGGGCCTGGGGGCGCTAGCGACCGGGCTGATCGCCGGTTGCAGCGCAGGCGATCCGGTGGGCCGAGCCGGTTCAGCGGCAGCGTCGGCGCCGGCCGGCCCCGTGCCCGATGCGGCTGCGTCGCCTCTGGCTTCGGCCAGCCCCCAAGCGGTGTACCTGAGCCGGAGCCAGGCCGTGGCGAAGTTCGAAGGCGTTCCGGCGGGCCAGTTCGGTCTGGACATCCCAGGCATCGAGCTTCGATTGCCTCGGGCCGATGGCGCCGCGGCGTTGACCTTCGATGCCTGTGGGGGACCGAAGGGCTCCGGGGTGGATGAAGCGCTGCTGGACGTATTGCGTGCCAGGAAGGTGCCCGCGACATTGTTCGTCAACCAACGCTGGGCTCGCGCCAATGCGCGTCTGCTGGCTGAGCTGGTCGACGAGAAGTTGTTCGAGATCGCCAACCACGGAACCAGCCATGCCCCGCTGGCCACCTTGGGGCAGTCAGCCTACGGTATCGGCGGCACGGGTTCGATTGGCCAGGCCTACGACGAGGTGATGGGAAACCAGCGGTACCTGGCCGACCAGTTCGGAATCGTCGCGAAATTCTTCCGTTCCGGTACCGCGCACATGGACGAAGCCGGTGCGGTGATGTGCCGGGAGCTGGGCGTGGTTCCAATGAATTTCACCGTCAATCTGGATGCCGGAGCGACCTTCGGTGCGCAGACTGTGGCCGCTCAGGTCCGCCAGCTGGGTGCCGGGGACGTAGGCATCGGGCACTTCAACCAGCCGGCTTCCGGCACAGCCAAAGGCATGGCGCTCGGGCTGGGGCCGGCCCTGGAGTCCGGACTCCGGTTCATCACCCTCTCCGAAGCCTGGTGATTGCGCCCCTTGCGCAGCGCGAAGCTGCACATAGACTGTGAGCAGCCGATTCCCCTGTCAAGGAGCATGATGAGACCAGAGCGCGAGCCGAAACTGGAAACCCGGACGTACCAGGCCACCGAACGCCGCCCCGAAATCGACGAAGCGATCAAGGTCTTCCACCAGGCCACCGGGATCGGCTTCTATGAGCCGCTGCCGGAAGAGAAGCAGTGGTCGAACTACTTGGACTTGACCTATGCCCAAAAGATGCGCTTTTCACTGGTGTTCGACACCGCCGCGGAACCGCACTCGCGCCATGCCGCCGACCCGGTGCACACCTATGGGGCGTTCCCGGGGCTGATCAACGCCGGGGGCAAGGCGCCCGTTCCAACGCACAAGATTTCTGCCGTCACGGTCGCGCCGAGCTATCGGCGGCGCGGCATTCTGTCGAAGCAGATCACCGCCGACCTCGCCTACGCCCAGCAGGCAGGATTCCCGATGGCGGCGTTGTCCGCGTCGGAGGCGACCATTTACGGGCGGTTCGGCTTCGAGCCGGCCACTTACCAAACCCGGTTCACGCTCAAGTGCGCCCAGGGGGTCAAGCTGCGCGTGCAGGTGCCCGGCCAGGTGATCGATGTCGATCCGAAGCAGTTCGGGGCGCAGTACGCGGCCCTGTCAGTGAATGCGCTGCAGCAGACCTTCGGCTCCGTGGACAGCACCGAGTACGATGACGGCTTCGCCTTGGGACGCTGGGACACCTGGGAGAGCCTGGGCAAGCCGAAGAACCTGCGCTTTGCCGCCTACTACGACGGCGACGGCCAGCTCGGCGGCTTCGCCACGTACAAGTTCGGCGGATGGGATGAGCCCAAGGCAAAACTGGTCGTGCAAAAGCTGGTAGCTACGAGCGAGGCAGCCCGCATCAAGCTCTTCGAGTACCTGGGCAACCATGACCTGGTGGAGGAAGTACACGGCCAAGGCCCGGTGGCGGATCCGCTGCGCCATGTGCTGGAAAACGTTCGCGACTACCACGTGCGTTCCATAGACGATGTCTTGTGGCTGCGCGTTCTCGACGTTGTTGCCGCCTTCGAAGCGCGCGGCTACCAGCATGAGGCGCAGTTGGTGTTGAGCGTGAGCGATCGGCTGGAGATGATTTCCGGAAGCTACCTCTTCGACGTGTCCGATTCCCATGTCGCGGTCAGCCGAATCGAAGAAGGGCATGCTCCAGCCGGCCTGCCCCGGGTGTCTCTGTCGGCGCGCGAACTTGCGGGGCTGTACCTGGGGTCCGTGCAATTGGGGCAATTGCTGGATTCGGGCCGCGCCGTTCTGGAAAACGGGGGACAGCCGGGGAACTGGATGCACTTATTCAACGCGCCCCACGAGGGATTCACGCCGCACGGCTTCTAGCGGCAGGGGCCGCATCAACCGCCCGTTATGACGAAGTTCACAAAATGCTGACGTGGATGTTAGTGGGTTACGCTTTGACCCGCACTCTGGTATACGCGTAGACTTGTACAGCGTGCCATGGCGCTAGTTGTGGCTGCAAGCAAGTTCTACCCGCTCGAAATTCCGGGACTTCCGGGGTTTCGACTGATCAAATCTATCCACATCGGAGTCCCTACTACATGACCATCACCTCGAACGAGAACAACAGCGCACCAGTCGTCGCAATCAACGACATTGGATCTGCTGAGGACTTCTTGGCCGCAGTCGACGCCACCATCAAGTACTTCAACGATGGTGACCTCGTCGAAGGCACCGTCGTCAAGGTTGACCACGACGAAGTTCTGCTCGACATCGGTTACAAGACCGAAGGTGTCATTCCTTCCCGCGAGCTTTCCATCAAGCACGACGTTGACCCAGGTGAAGTTGTCACCGTTGGCGACAGCGTTGAAGCCTTGGTTCTGACCAAGGAAGACAAGGAAGGCCGCCTGATCCTGTCCAAGAAGCGTGCTCAGTACGAGCGTGCTTGGGGCGACATCGAAAAGATCAAGGAAGAGGACGGCGTCGTTACCGGTACCGTCATCGAGGTTGTCAAGGGTGGCCTCATCCTGGACATCGGCCTGCGTGGTTTCCTACCAGCATCGCTGGTCGAGATGCGCCGTGTGCGCGATCTGGCTCCATACATCGGCCAGGAAATCGAAGCCAAGATCATCGAGCTGGACAAGAACCGCAACAACGTTGTGCTTTCCCGCCGTGCATGGCTCGAGCAGACCCAGTCCGAGGTTCGCTCGACCTTCCTCAACAAGCTGGAAAAGGGCCAGGTTCGTCCGGGCGTTGTTTCCTCCATCGTCAACTTCGGTGCATTCGTGGACCTGGGCGGCGTAGACGGCCTGGTACACGTTTCCGAGCTGTCTTGGAAGCACATCGACCACCCATCCGAGGTTGTCGAAGTTGGCCAGGAAGTCACCGTCGAGGTTCTCGAAGTCGATCTGGACCGCGAGCGCGTTTCCCTGTCGCTGAAGGCTACCCAGGAAGATCCTTGGCAGACCTTCGCCCGCACCCACGCACTGGGTCAGGTTGTACCGGGCAAGGTTACCAAGCTGGTTCCATTCGGTGCGTTCGTACGCGTCGAAGACGGCATCGAAGGCCTGGTTCACATCTCCGAGCTGGCAGTGCGCCACGTTGAGCTGGCCGAGCAGGTTGTCTCCGTTGGCGACGAGCTGTTCGTCAAGGTCATCGACATCGACCTGGAGCGCCGCCGCATCTCGCTGTCGCTCAAGCAGGCTAACGAAGGTGTTGACCCAGAGGGCACCGAGTTCGACCCAGCACTCTACGGCATGGCTGCAGAGTACGACGAGGCCGGCAACTACAAGTACCCAGAGGGCTTCGACCCAGAGTCGAACGAATGGCTCGAGGGCTTCGACACCCAGCGCGCTGCATGGGAAGCACAGTACGCTGCTGCCCAGGAGCGTTGGGAAGCACACAAGAAGCAGGTTGCAGCCGCAATCGTAGCTGACGCAGAAGCAGAGCCTGCTGCTGCAGGCAGCTCCGAGCCAGCTCCAGCTTCGTACTCCTCGGAGGCTCCAGCCACCGATGCAGGTACCCTGGCTTCCGACGAAGCTCTTGCTGCACTGCGCGAGAAGCTGACCGGCAACTAATTTCGGCTTCTGCCTTGTGCAGGAAACGTCATTAGCTTGAGCTGATGCGCGAAGGTCCAACCCGAAAGGGTTGGGCCTTCGTACTTTAACCCCGCGGCCATGGAATTTGCTGCGATCGGGTCGTCACCAATTCTGCTGATGCCACCGGTTCAGGAATAGCCCACAAGGAGGACTCGGGCTATAACCTGCCAACGATAGACTAAACCGGCACCAATGAGGTCCATTAGCAGACGGTGGTCAGGTACACATGGAGACCGAAAAGAGCGGACACGGCAGTACTGCGCTGAGTCCGAAGGCAGGCAAGCAGATTGTCCTGAAGCAGGTAACACGCGAAGAGTGGGCGTCCGTGCCCCGGACCATTCCCAATTTCTGGGTCGCAGCCGGCGCATGGCTCCCCATGGGGATTATCTTGTTTGTCCTCCACGATCAGCTCAGTGCGCTCGCCCTGGTGGCCGACGGGCTGTGGGGCCTGGTGTCCCTGTCCACGATCGCCTTTGCAATTGCGCTGATTTTCGGCAGCGGCAGACAGGCACCATGGTTGGGGGTCGGGATCACGGGCATCATCTATTGCTTCCAGCCGCACCACAGCGCAATTCAAACCTTCATGATGGTTGCGCTGGGATATTACGGGTTGCTGTCGATCCTCGTGGCTGCCAGCGACGCGCGATTCAAGAGCCTGCTGAGAAGCTGGCGAAGGGAGGCGACCGGCAGCCTCACCTTGGCTTCGGCCGAGCGCCGATGCTTTGGCGTCACCAAATACATGTCGCCTGTTGCTTGGAATCTGGCCTTGGGGGCACTTGCGTATCCGGCGGTGCGACTTGCGTGGGAATATTTCAGCACCGAGACCAGGTCGCTATCCGACCTCGACGCCGGGTTCCGTTTTGACCTGCTGGCCGCAATGACTCTTCTAGCCGTCTGCTTCCTGCTCAGCATTCTGCGCTGGATTGGCAGCCGGTCCGTTGGGATCTTCGCGCTAGAAATACCTGTCGATGCGCAAATCGGTCCCACCCCGTTGCGCGTGCTGGGACAGGCGATCCTGATCGAACAAGAAACTTGGAAATGCAGCTGCCGCGACTCTGAGAAAAACGAGAGCAAAAAACCATTTGTGGACCCCCGGTTCATTTTTGTCTCCGACTTCTGCCAGGTGCACGGCATTGAGGCTGTCAATAAGCTCAGCCATTCCGAATTCTTGCAAATAGCCCAGCAGCCATGGGTCTATGGCAGGAACCTCACCGGCAAGATTCTCGACGGGACCCGGCAACGCATGAACATTGTGGGACTCACCGGCTGGGGTTCGCGCCCGGTGTCGGTGCGATCGCCATGGTTGTACGGCGGCGGAGAACAGGCCAGCGACTACTATGCACCGCTTGCTGCGCGTGAACCGCTGAACCGCTCAAAGCGCGTTCTGAAAGTCATCGATCCGGCCGACAACACGCTTGCCGCCGAGTCCCTCCAGGAGAATACCCGAGAAGAAATGGACCGGATAAGTCTGCGATCGGTGGGTATTGAAGCGGAAGCAGTGCGCGTTCAGGGGGCGCGCCCCTTCCTTGCCTGAGCGAGAAAGCCATCGAGGTGCCTCGACCGCATTGCGGGTTCAAGGCAGCCCCGGCCCGGCTAGGCAGTCCCTATCAAGTGGTAGCGATTGCGCACAGGAGCCTGCGTCGGATCCATAAAACTTGGCAGAATGACTTTGGGGACTCCATCATCGGGGATGACTTTGATCAATCCGGCATGCACGTCGTGGTGATGCCCATCGCAGAGCATGGCACTCCAATAGACCGAGGTGACACCACCCTCGGACCAGAACCAGATGTGGTGGATATTGCACCGCTCAGGATCCATGGTGCATCCCGGGACGATACAGCCTCGATCGCGCACCGCTACGCCAAGCCGCATATAGCCTGGATGCTTGCGCTGGCTGCGGCCGATATCCAATATTTCACCCTTGCCGCCCAAAACCATGGGAATGATTCTTGCATTGGCCAGAGTTTGCCGCAGGTCCGTGGCGCTGAGCTTAAAGCCATGGGCCGTCATTCCATGGGTTTCTGCTCGGCCTTCCAGCTCTGCAAGCGTCAACATGACCACCACCCGGGGGTTGATCACGGGCAAATCCAGATTCGCAGCATCCGGTGGGGAAGAGCCCGGATCCGCGGCCCGATTCAGGGTTGCATCGAGCAGGCGCTTTAGACGCTTGGCGTTGAGTTCAAGCAACAGCATCATGGCATTGAGCCGGCGAGCGGCCGGAGCGATCGGCGGTGCTTCCGGTGCTTCGGCGGTTGCGGCTTCCTCATCGGTGACAAAATCCGGATGGTCGCCAGAGGCCTTTTCGGCATCGCCCTGCTCGTCGGTGAACGCTTCACGAGCTGTCTGGCCAGCACCGGAGCGCGGGTTATCGGCTTGGGCGAGCCCGGATTCGAAGAGATCGGCCCGGATTGGGCGCAGCCCCAGCTCGTACCAGATCAAGCCACGGCGCAAGCCCTTGCGGAAGATTCCTTCCTGGGCTTCGGGTTGGTCTTCCGACTGTTGATCGCGTGCCGTTTTGAGGACCAGATTGATCGCCTTGCGACGGGTTCCAGCATCCGGTTCATCCATTTCCGCATCCAGCACGGATTCCAGCAGCCGGCCATGGTCATCGCGCACGGTGGAGGTTGTCGGAGGGGCGAACTCGTCTCGTTCCGGTTCCAGGGTGCGCAGCCGGCGGGCCACAGATAGTGCCTCCGCTGGAGGACGGGAGCTATCGCGAAAACGCTGGGCCAGCAGGGGGAACTGTGCAGGATAGCGCTGATGCTGGTAATCGAACTGGGCAAGAACATGATGGGCGCTGGCCATGCGCCGCCGTGCCTCGAAATGCCCCAGGTCCACCCACGAGGCGAGCAAGTCGGTGCAGTTGGGGAAGGGCGGGCGCTGGCCGGTGCGCTGCGCGGGGCGGGTGAAATCGACAGTTCCTGCCCGCACGGCGTCCAGTTCGCCTTCGGCGAGGGTGTTGGCCGCCGTGGATTCGATGAGATGAGCCGCGTAAATCTGGGTGCGCAGCGCCTGGTGGGCGGCAAATTCGGCCGAGGTGGCCAGCGCCAGCGCAAAGCGCGGATCCTGCTGGTAGGCGGATTGGGGTTCCGGCCCTGCCTCAGAATCCGGGGCGAGGCGCTGGTGCAGGGCCGGGATGAGCGTGGCGATGCCCAGGGCATCTTCGGCGGTGAGGCACGAGGAGTCCTTGATCGCTCGGGTGAGGCTGGCAATTGCCTGGCCAACGGTTTCGCTCATGGGCCAAGAATGCGCTGCAGGTGCCGCGGCGCAACGCAAAAAGCGCGAGCTGTGGAAAAGCTTCAGGACCCCTTGATGGAGGAAGTAACCGTGAAGGTCTTGTCGCGTGCCAATTGCGCCGTGGGACCGATGCGGCGGGCTAATTCGCTGCGGTAGCGCAAATGCGAATTGAATACGCAAAGCAAGACGCCGCCGGGTGCCAGGACGCGGGCCGCATCGTCGATGAGCTTGAAGGCGATGTCGGCGGTCACCGTGTTGCCGATATGGAAGGGCGGATTGAGCGTGATGAGCGTGGCCGAGTTCGCCGGCAGGCGGCTGAGCGCGTCATCCTGGGTCGCGGTCATGCGGTCTGATAGCCCGTTGCGGGCAGCGGCGGCCAAGGTTGAGGCAACCGCGGAGGCCGAATGGTCGGAAGCGATAACCTGCAAGCGGGGATGGGTGAGCGCCGCATAGACGCCGATGGAGCCATTTCCGCAGGCGAGATCCACGAGGGCGGCATGCGCCGAAAGATCGGGCAGGTGCTCCAAAAGCAGTCGGGTGCCTGGATCCAAGCGGGCCGCGCCGAAGGTGCCCGCCCCGGCATGCAAGGTGAAATCGGTTCCGTTCACATGGTGGGTGGCGGTGGCGGGGAAACTGCAGGCTGGTTGCCTGGGCAGGGGATCGCTGGCGATCAGGACACGGGACTTTTGCCGTGCCAGGGAGACATCCACCCGGGCGAATCGGGCGGCGAGCACCTGGTTCATCGACCGGCTCATGTGCTTGATGCGGCCACCGGCAAATAACCGGGCCTCGGGCGCGGCGACGGCGGCGAGGGCTGCGGCCTGTTCGTCCAGGACATCCAGGCCGCGAGGCAGGGCGAGGAGAATGGTGCCGGCCTGTTCGGCGACCTGGGCCAGCGGGTAGAAGCGGAGCAGATCGGCGGCGTCGGGAAGCAGCTGGCGGACATTGGCCTCGATGGCGCGGCGGGCGGTCAGCGAGTCGGTGTGCACGCGCACCGACGTGCTGCCCAGGGCCAGCGCCCCCGCGGCAAGCGCGCCGTAGTGGTCGCCGACGATGGCCATGGTGGAGGGCCAGCCGGTGTTCGCCAAGTCGCGGGCTGCGGTGTCCAAGATGAGCCTGTCGGCGGCATCGGCGGCGAAAAGGTTCGGCGCCTGGACATCTGGCCAGCGGCCCAGCTGGCTGAGCAGGGCTTCAAGATCGGCGGCAGGGCCGGGAGAGGTAGTCAAATCAGATCAACCCATCGGGTAGTTGCGGTGGCCAGTTCTCCGGCCCCGGCGGTCAGTGCGGCGACGTGGATGCGCAATTCTTCGGCGGCTTCGGGGGTGTCGGGAATGCCGATGTGCACCAGTGCGGCTTCTGCTTCCCAGTGCGTGGGCTCGATCTGGTAGCCGGCGGCGCGCAGTTCGTTCTCATAGCGTGCAGCTGAAGCGTGGGATGCCGGCAGGGTGAAAATCCGCAGGCGCTGGCGGCGCAGCAGGCCTGCGTGGTCAAGGCCCGAGGAGACCGCTTCCGAATAGGCGCGCACCAGCCCGCCGGCCCCCAGCTTGATCCCGCCAAAGTAGCGGACAACTACCGCCAGCGTGTCCGAGAGATGGCTTTGATCGGGCAGATCACGTTTGGCCAGGGCATCAAGCATCGGGATGCCGGCGGTGCCCGCGGGTTCCCCGTCGTCGTTGGAGCGCTGGGTCATCCGATCGGGGCCAAGGATGAAGGCGGTGCAATGGTGCCGCGCATCAAAGTGGGTTTTGCGCAGGCCGGCGATGCGGTTGCGGGCCTCGGCTTCGGTTTCTACCCGGTAGAGATAGGTGATGAAGCGCGAGCGCTTGATTTCCAGCTCGTGCACGCTGTCGCCGCGCAGCGTGGTGTAGCTGGTCGCGGCCGATTCGTTGGTGTTCATCGCTAATAGTTTATAGGGTGGAAGCATGAAGCATGTGGGACTGACCGGGGGAGTAGCCTCCGGAAAATCTGCGGTTGCAGCTAAATTGGCTGAGCTCGGAGCGGTGGTGATCGACGCCGACGCCTTGGCGCGCGAGGTGGTTGCCCCCGGCACCGACGGACTGGCTGCAATCAAGGACTGTTTCGGGCCGGAAATTTTGCAGCCCGACGGCTCCCTGGATCGCAAGGCCCTGGGTGCGATCGTCTTCGCCGATGAACAGGCCCGCCAGAAGCTGAACGCGATCGTCCACCCCTTGGTGCGCCAGGCGGCCGCCGTGGCACGCGAGCAAGCCCCGCACGGCGCCCTGGTGGTGGAGGACATCCCGCTGCTGGTCGAGTCCGGGCAGGCAGGAAAATTCGATGCGGTGATCGTCGTGCAGGCCCCGCAGGCAGAACGCATCCGCCGCATGGTCCAGAACCGCGGGTGGACCAGCCAGGATGCCGAATCCCGGATGGCCGCGCAGGCCACCGATGAGCAGCGGGCGGCCGTGGCCGATTACCTGCTGGAGAATTCGGGGACCCTGGAAGAACTCGAGGCGCAGGTTACTGCCCTTTACCGCCAACTGGCGCCAGCACAGGAGTAGGAATGTACAGGATCTGCAAGTGGACCACCCTGATCGCTTTCGCCCTCGCGCTGGTGTTATGGCTGGGATTTGGCGGACGCGCTGAATTCGTTGCCCGGGATTCCGGGCCGTATTCACCGGTGGTCTACATTTCCGGGTGGCTGGCCCTGCTCGGGCTGATCGCCGCGACCATCATGACCGTGGGCTTTTTCGGCAACGTCATCGGGCGCACCGTGAAGCGCAATGCGATCCGCTATGGCATGCGCAAGTAGCAGCGCGCCGCTTTAAGCTGAAAGCTGGCCACGGCAAGGCCCAAACGGTCGGGCCAAGTGGATATGCTGGATGCATGAGTCTTGCCCAGCCGATTAAGCGCGTTGTTGCCCCCTTTGAAGTCATCAGCGAATATGAGCCCGCCGGCGACCAGCCGCAGGCCATTAAGGAGCTGACCGAGCGCATCAACAACGGCGAAAAGGACATCGTGCTGCTCGGTGCCACCGGTACCGGCAAGTCCGCGACCACCGCCTGGCTGGTGGAGCAGGTGCAGCGCCCGACCTTGGTGCTGGTGCAGAACAAGACCCTGGCCGCCCAGCTGGCCAATGAATTCCGCGAGCTGATGCCCAATAACGCGGTGGAGTACTTCGTCTCCTACTACGACTACTACCAGCCCGAGGCCTACGTCCCGCAGACCGATACCTTTATCGAGAAGGACTCTTCGATCAACGAGGAGGTCGAGCGGCTGCGCCACTCGGCGACCAACTCGCTGCTGACCCGGCGCGATACCATCGTGGTCGCCACTGTGTCCTGCATCTACGGCTTGGGCACCCCCGAGGAGTACGTGGCCGGCATGGTCACCGTGCGCACCGGCGAGGAGCTGAATCGCGACGCCATGCTGCGCCAGTTCGTCGCCATGCAGTACACCCGCAATGACATGGACTTCCACCGCGGCACCTTCCGGGTGCGCGGGGATACCGTGGAAATCATCCCGATGTACGAGGAGCAGGCGGTGCGCATCGAGTTCTTCGGCGACGAAGTCGAAGCGATCTACACCCTGCACCCGGTCACCGGAGAGGCGATCCGCGAGGAAACCGAAATGTACATTTTCCCGGCCAGCCACTATGTGGCCGGCGCCGAGCGCATGGGCAAGGCAATCAAGCGGATCGAGGACGAGCTGGCGGTGCGCCTGAAGGAGCTCGAATCGCAGAACAAGCTGGTCGAGGCCCAGCGGCTGCGCATGCGCACCACCTATGACCTGGAAATGATGGAGCAGATGGGCTTCTGCAACGGCATCGAGAACTACTCGCGGCATATCGACGGCCGCGAGGCAGGCAGCGCCCCGCACTGCCTGATCGACTACTTCCCCGATGACTTCCTGCTGGTCATCGACGAGTCGCACGTGACCGTGCCGCAGATCGGCGCCATGTACGAGGGCGACATGTCGCGCAAGCGCACCCTGGTGGAGCACGGCTTCCGCCTGCCCTCCGCGATGGACAACCGACCGCTGAAGTGGGACGAGTTCCTGGAGCGCATCGGGCAGACCGTCTACCTTTCGGCTACCCCGGGCAAGTACGAGCTGGGCAAATCCGACGGGTTCGTCGAGCAGATCATCCGCCCGACAGGCCTGATCGACCCGGAGATCATCGTCAAGCCGACCAAGGGGCAGATCGACGACCTGCTCGATGAGATCCGCACCCGCGTGGACCGCGATGAGCGCGTGCTGGTCACCACGCTGACCAAGCGCATGGCCGAAGACCTGACCGATTACCTGACCGAGCACCAGGTGCGGGTGCAATACCTGCACTCGGATGTGGACACCATCCGGCGCGTGGAGCTGCTGCGCGAACTGCGCATGGGCTCCTTTGATGTGCTGGTGGGCATCAACCTGCTGCGCGAGGGGCTGGACCTGCCGGAGGTGTCGCTGGTGGCGATCCTCGACGCCGACAAGCAGGGCTTCCTGCGTTCGGCAACCTCGCTGATCCAGACCATCGGCCGTGCCGCCCGCAACGTGTCCGGCCAGGTGATCATGTACGCGGACAAGATCACCGACGCCATGGACCAGGCCATCGAGGAAACCAATCGCCGACGGGCGATCCAGGAGGCGCACAACAAGGAGCACGGCATTGACCCGATGCCGTTGCGCAAGAAGATCGCCGATATCACCGACCAGCTGGCGCGCGAGGATGCCGACACGCAGGAATTGCTGAACAACAACCGGCTGGCCAAGGACGCGAAGCGGACCAAGGCCTCGTCGAGCGTGCGCAAGGACGGGCTGGCGGCGGCACCTGCCGAGGACCTGCTCTCGCAGATCGAGGAGATGACCGAGCAGATGCACGCTGCGGCCGCCGAATTGCAGTTTGAATTGGCCGCCCGCATCCGTGATGAGGTGTCCGAGTTGAAGAAGGAATTACGCCAGATGAAGGCCGCCGGGCACGCTTAGCGGCGGGGCAGAGGGCCGGAGGCCTGCTTTGGGGGAAGCCTGTGGAGATGCTGTGCGCTACACTTAATGCTTGGACGTAGGGGAGTATCCCAATGCTGTGAACGTCAACACGCGAATCAATGGCGATTCGCCGGGCGCAGCAGCCGATCACCAGGCCAGCCTTTGAAGCGATTCGAAGGCCGGGGCGACGGCGGAGAGACTTGCGGCGATTTTCCATACCCTCCAACGAAAGGTCGCTCGTCCGTGGGCACTCATGGGTTAACCATTCAATTCGAGATCATCGCGCTGATCGTACTGTGCGCAGTTCTCATTGCAGACTTGTTGTACGTCACCAAGCGTCCGCACATCCCTTCCATGAAGGAAGCTGGCATCTTTGTCGGCATTTACATCGCACTGGCACTGATTTTCGGCGCGGTCATCTGGACCCAGTCCGGCCCGCAGCTCGGCCAGGAGTTCTACGCCGGCTGGATCACCGAATACGCGTTGTCCGTCGACAACCTGTTCGTCTTCATCATCATCATGGCGCGCTTCTCGGTACCACGGAAATATCAGCAGGAAGTGCTGATGTTCGGCATCATCATCGCGCTGATCCTGCGCGCGATCTTCATCGTGCTCGGCGCTGCCATCATCGAGCAGTGGTCGTGGGTCTTCTACATCTTCGGCGCCTTCCTGCTGTGGACCGCTTGGAACCAGCTCAAGGACGAAGACGAGGACGAAGAGAGCGGCCTGGTCAAGAAGCTGACCAGCAAGCTGCCGATCTCCAAGGACTTCGATGGCGCCAAGCTGCGCACCGTGATCGACGGCAAGAAGCTGTTCACCCCGATGGTCCTGGTCTTCGTGACCATCGGCATGACCGACTTGCTGTTCGCATTCGACTCGATTCCTGCAATCTTCGGCCTGACCAAATCAGCCTTCATCGTCTTCACCGCGAACATCTTCGCCTTGATGGGCCTGCGCCAGCTGTACTTCCTGCTCGGCGGCCTGATGAACCGACTGGTTTTCCTGAAGCACGCACTGAGCTTCATCCTGGCCTTCATCGGCGTCAAGCTGGTCTTCCACGCACTGCATGAAAACAACCTCCCGTTCATCAACGGCGGCGAGCCGCTGCACTACGCATGGCTGGACATCTCCGTGGGGCTGTCCCTGCTGGTGATCCTGGGTGCCATCGTTGTTGCCACCGTCATGTCGCTGTGGACCCCATGGGGCAAGCGCGCGGCAGCCAACGCCGAGGCTGAAGAAGTCACCAAGGCGTCGGAAAAAGCAAGCAACCCAACCGAAAAGTAGCTAGCTGATGCAAGCCCGCCGCTTGGCCCCTTTGGGGCCGGACGGCGGGTTTTCTCTGGCCAGCTTCTATTTCATGGAACTTCTCGTGGGGGATAGCAAATGAGTGATGCACCGCTTGATGCAGGAGCCGTAGCCACCGATCTGGCCCTGGCTTCAGGAACCATGTCCCGCTTGTTGGGGCAGGCCGCCGGGCAGGGGCGCTCTGTCACCGCTTGGCGGGTGCTTTCGTCGCTGGACCGGCTGGGCGCCCAGCGCGTGGGCGACCTGGCAATTGAACAGCGTGTCGCCCAGCCGACGATGACCGGACTGATTATCCGTCTCGAAAACGATCATATGGTGCAGCGCGAGCCTGATCCAAAGGACGGACGGGCAAGCCTGGTCAGCTTGACCGGGGCAGGCCGCGAAGAAATCCATGGCTACCGCCAGCGGGCCATCAACGTGCTGCTCGGCGGCATGGACGATTTCAGCGACACCGAACAGCAGGCCCTGGCCCGCGTGGTTCCACTGATGCTGCGAATCAACGATCGGATCGCCGCCGACTTGGACGGCTAGGTTCTGGATATTGAAAAGTCGCGCCGCTCCTTCAGAGGAGCAGCGCGACTTTGCTTTTGAACCCTACTGATCCTTGGCAGCGGCCTCGGGATCCTCGCCGTTGGCCATGGCCAAAAGCCGGCGGAAGATCGCCGGTCCTTCGTCACCGATGCCATCGTGATGATATTCGTCCGTAACCCAGGCCTGAAGCCCGGCGACCTGGGATGCGGTGCGCAGCGACAGCTCACGATCGACATAGACATCATCGTGGTACACAGCTGCGGCCACCGGCACGGTGTTCTTTGCGAGCACGTCCAGATCGTAGAGCGGAGCAAAATGCTCGTGCTCGGCCAGAATTCGGGCCACATCTTCCAACGGGCGCAAGGCCGGATCCTCGGCAAAATGCCATCGGAAGATCATTTCACCGGTCAACAGCGGCGTTGCCGCATGCACGGTGAAGTCGGGGTATTCCGGGAGTACCTGTTCGGCGGCGAAGTTTGTTGCCTCGCCCTGGGCATAGATCGTTTCATGCATCAGCGCGTAGAGCGGGTTTGAAGCGAATGAGGATTGAGCCTGCAACGCATCGAGGAAGGCATCGGAAAGCCGCGGCCCGCCTGGCGTTTGGTTGAAGGCTTCCTCGAAAATGTGGTGCAGCAGGTGCACCCGGGTATTGCCGCCCAAGTACATGCCGAGCATCTGCACCAGCGGGACGGTGACCTGCTGGCCGTTGGGCAATCGCTCGTCGCGGTTCTCGCGCACATGCTCGTAGATCCGGTGCAGGGTTTCGAAGTCCTGCGGATACCAGGAAAAGTATTCGCGGTTGCGTTCGGTCATGCGCTGGTAGGTGGCCCGGTATACGGTCTTCGCATCTTGATCCAGCGATGCCAGACCTCCGGTGACCAGGCAGCGGGTGAGGGACTGCGGGAAGAGCGAGAGATAGGTCAGGGTGCAGAACCCGCCGTAGCTTTGCCCCAGGGTGCTCCACTGATCGATGCCCAGATATTCACGGAAGGCCTCTGCATCACGCACGATCGAGTCAGCACGGAAGTGCTCCAGATAGCGTGCCTGGGCCGCTGAGTCTCCGCGCAGCGGCAAGGTTTTTCGGTTGGCCGGCGTTGATAGGCCGGTGCCACGCTGATCAAGCAAGAGAACACGGAAGTGCTTCACCGCTTCGGCCAGCCAGCCCGACAACGAACCGGGCCTTGGCGATTTTCCTCCCGGACCGCCCTGCAGGAACAGCAGCCAGGGCTTCGTCGAATCGGTGCTGACCTCTCGGGCGAACACCGAGATTTCTTCGCCTTCTGGATGCGAGTGATCCAGCGGGACCTCGATCCGGTGATCGGTGACGTCCATGCCGCGGTAATGCGCCATTACTTTGCTCCTTGCGTTCCGAGGGCCTGTAGCGCGTCGCTGTCCAGGCGCCGGGTGGTCCACCCGGTCAGTGCACCCGCGCCGATTGCGTCATAAAATTTGATGGCTGGTTCGTTCCAGTCAAGAACTTGCCATTCCAGGCGCTTGTATCCTCGTTCAACGCAGATCTTTGCCAGCGTGCGCAACAAGGCATTTCCGGTGCCCAAGCCGCGCTGGTTTGCTCGAACGTACAAGTCCTCCAAGTGAATTCCGTAGCGGCCTTCCCACGTGGAATAGGTCAAATACCAAATGGCTATGCCGACGACTCCGGATTCGTCCTCAGCCACATGAGCGAACGCCCGGGGGCTGTTGCCAAACAGATGCTGCTCAAGGTCCTGAACGGTGTTGCGCACCGCGTCCGGCTCCTTCTCATAGTCTGCGAGTTCCTGGATCAATTCCAGAATTTGAGGGCAATCATCGATGACAGCTTCACGCACAATACTCATGTGTCCTAGCTTACCGCTGTCGTATCGCTAAAACGTCGGTGACCAGTCCTAAGGTTGAATGCATGATGGGTGGACACCACGCGGTGAGCGGCGCAGCCGCATGGTTGGCAATTACTACTCCGGTCACCGTGGGGTCGGTTGACCTGGGGCTGGGTACCTTCCAGATGGACCGCTGGGAGACGCTCGCTGGGGCGATCGTTTGTGCTGGTGCAGCATTGCTTCCCGATGCAGATCATCACGGTGCAACCATCGCCCGCGCCCTGCCGCCCTTTTCCAGTATTTTTGCCCGAGTCATCGGTGAAGTTTCCGGGGGACACCGCAACGGCACGCATTCCATTTTGGGCATGGCTTTTTTTATCTTTATTGCGTGGCTTGCAAATGGCTGGGACGTTCATACCGCGGCGCTGGGCACGGTCTATCCAGGAGCGGCCCTCTTCGCAGTCCTGCTGATCTCCTTTGCCGTGAAGTCCGTGAAGTTCATGCCGCCGGTGCTGTGCTGGGTCATTGCCTTGGCCACCGGAGCCTTTGTCGGCGTGAACGCTCCCGAAGAAAACACCTGGTTCCTGCTGGCAGTGGCCTTGGGAGTCATCGTGCATGTGCTCGGGGACATGCTGACCGTCGGCGGCTGCAATCTCATTTGGCCGATCAAGATTGGCTCGCCACGCTGGTTCCGCAAGCTGCCGCTGGTTGGGGGTTGCTGGAAAGCCAACGGACGCGTGGCTGTCCCTGTCCTTGCAGAGACGGGATCCACGGCGGAGTGGCTTTTCGCGACCTTGTTGACGACCTACGTCGGCGTCGCGCTCATTGTTGCCTGACCCGCATTCCTCCGGACACTTGTCATTGCAGCAGCGCTTGTTAACTAGGCAGCGATCTGGCAGTATCGCATTTCATGCGAATTGAATTCACGAGGCGGGTTTCGTGGCCTGAACTTCCGCAGGAACTTCGTTCAATCATTGAACGCCAACTAGGCACCCCTGTGGTTGGCTCAGTGAGCCGAGTAGGTGGCTTCTCGCCTGGAAGCGCCGACCTGCTGAAGCTACGAGATGGACGTTCGGTGTTTGTTAAAGCAGTGGATGCTGGCGTTAATCAGCATGCGGCCTCATTACACGCGAGTGAGGCAAAGATTGCCGCTATCTTGCCAGCAACTATTCCGGCCCCGAAATTCTTGTCAGGTGTTCGATGGCATGGGTGGCAAGCGCTGATCTTTGCCGCAGCTGAGGGCACCTGCCCCAGTGTCCCGTGGAAAACCGAGGAACTTCGTATGGTTCTGGACACGCTGGTGAGCATTAGGTCAACCGTTGAAGTGCAAGCAGTCGAGAGTCTTCCAATCCTTGAAGAGGAGCTTCGAGAGGACTTTGCAGGTTTCGCCAGGATGATCAAAGACGGATTTGAACCTGACGATCGTTGGATTGCACAGAATCTTGAGCATCTTAATAAGTTGTCGGAGCTCGGAACTGTTTCACTATCGGGGAACGATTTGGTTCATTCAGACTTGCGCGCCGACAATATCCTGATTAGTGAGAGTGGAGATATTTCATTCGTGGATTGGCCGTGGGCATCTCGCGGTGCCTCGTGGTACGACGCTTTGACAGTGTTGATCGAGGCCAGATTACACGCTCCTGAACTCGACGTTCAGGCTATCGTCGACACACACGCTGTTTTCGAGTCAATAGCTCCTGAGGCACTGGTTGCTGTGCTGGCAGGGTTAACTGGATTTTACTGGGACGCTGCCCGCAGACCGCCGATACCTTCGATGCCGACTTTGTGCGATTATCACGCACAGCAGGCCGTCGCCTGCTCCAGTTGGCTCAAGGAGCTCGCCGGTCGATAACTTCAGTATTTGGCTTGAGCCGCACGAAGGTTTTCGCCTTGATAGACCAATGCCAGCCCGAGCACCAAAAGCCCAGCCTGGAGCAACGTGGAGAGCAGCGCTTCGGCGGCAAAAAGTGCCGACCAGCCGCTGAGCAGGACGATCAGGACAAACAGTATGACGCAAGCACCTGCCAGGCGCAGCTGTAATCCGTTCATGGACATACCCTACGACGCTGCCCGCAGCCTGGCTATCGATTAATCGATAACCCTGCAACGGGCAGTATCCATGTGAGATCAAATCGGCTATTGATGCGAAGCTGCCTTGATCGGGCAGCCGTGCGCTTTGGCCTCTATCGTCGAAGAATCCCCGAGAGCACTGCTTTCTCGTGGGGTACCAGATTTTCGGGAAGCAGATCATCCCGGAACCAGCGTAAATCCGAGGCCTTATCCGGTTCCATGATGCGAGGTGTTCCAGCCCAAGCGGTGGCCAGATAAAAATGATCGGTCATGCCATCGTCACCTGCCACCGGTTGCCGCCGCGGCACAATGGCCAACGCTCGAAGATCGGCCAGAGCAATGCTCACGCCCAATTCTTCCCGAGCTTCCCGGATCGCCGCGGCCTCGCTTGATTCGCCAGGCTCGAGGTGTCCAGCAGCAGCAATACCCCAGCAGCCGTCCATGAAGCCCGTGCCCTGCCGAAGCTGCAACAACACCTCGTTGCCCCGGCGGAGCACCACGTAGCTGATGGCGGTCATCGGGCTAGTCCATTCGTCCCACGGAATTCACGGTCACCACTGGTGCGCCTACTTCATCTGAGTCGTCCAGGGAGATCGTTGCGCTGATACCCCAGTCGTGGTGTTCAGAAGGATCGGCGAAGATCTGGCGGACTTCCCAAACGCGGTTGGGCAGCTCATTGACGATGAACAGCTTCGAGCTGCGGCCGGTCGGGCCATCGTCGATGTCCTCATGCTCGTCGAAGTAGCCATCCATCGCATCGGCCCACGTATCTGCGTCAAAGCCGTTATGTCCATCGAGCTCGCCCAGGGCCTGATCCTGTTCGTCGGCAAATAGCTTGACGCGGCGGAACATCTCATTGCGCACCATGACGCGGAATGCGCGCTTGTTGCTGGTCAGCTTTTCCGGTGCCGGAGGCGGGGCCGTTTCGGTTTCTTCGCTCAGCTCGCCGCGGGAGAGCTCCTCCCACTCGTCCAGCAGCGACGAGTCGATCTGGCGAATCATCTCGCCGAGCCATTCGATCAGGTCTTCAAGGTCCTCGCGCAGGGCGTCCTGCGGGACGGTCTGGCGCAGCGCCTTGTAGGCATCGGTCAGATAGCGCAGCAAGACGCCCTCGGAGCGTGCCAGCTGGTAGTACTGGACAAAATCGGAGAAGCCCATGGCGCGTTCGTACATGTCGCGCACGATGGACTTCGGCGCCAGCTCGAAGTCCGAAAGCCAGGGGGCGCCGGAGCGGTACTGCTCGAACGCTGATTCCAGCTTCTCGGCCAGCGGCATCGCATAGGTGATTTCGTCCAGCGCGTTCATCCGGTCGTTGTAGTCCATGCCTTCGGCCTTCATCGCGGCAATGGCTTCGCCGCGGGCCTTCTTCTCCTGGCCCGAGAGCACCTGGCGCGGCTTTTCCAAGGTCGCTTCGATCACCGAAACCACATCCAGCGCGTAGCTGGCGGATTCCGGATCCAGCAGGTCCAAGGCGGCCAGGGCGAAGGGGGAGAGCGGCTGGTTCAGCGCGAAGTTCTGCTGCAGGTGCACGGTCAGCTCGTAGTAGTTGCCGTACTCGTCAGGCTCATCGCGGCGTACCACAACCTCGGTGGCGATCAGCTCTCGCAGGATGCCCAGGGCGCGCAGCTTCAGCTTGCGCTGCGAAGCCGGGGTCTCATGGTTCTCGGAGAGCAGGCGCTGGGCGGCTTCGAAGGCATTGTCTTCGCGCTCGAGCAGGTTCAGCAGCATCGAGTGCGAGACCTGGAAGGAGGACTTCAGCGTCTCGGGGGAGGCCTCGACGATCTTCTCAAAGGTCTTCTCGCCCCAGGTCACGAAGTTCTGCGGCGGCTTCTTCTTCGGGATCTGCTTGAGCTTCGACGAGCCCTCGCCGTGCTTCTTCAGCGCCTTTTCCATGGCCTTGTGGTTCTCGATCGCATGCTCGGGCGCCTGGACCAGCACGGTGCCTGCGGTATCGAAGCCCGCACGACCGGCACGGCCGGCGATCTGGTGGAACTCGCGGGCGTTCACGATACGGGTACGGGTACCGTCGAACTTGGACAGCGCGGTGATGACCACGGTGCGGATCGGCACGTTGATGCCCACGCCCAGGGTGTCCGTGCCGCAGATGACCTTGAGCAGGCCGGCCTGGGCCAGCTGCTCGACCAGGCGGCGGTATTTGGGCAGCATGCCCGCGTGGTGGATGCCGATGCCGTGGCGCACCAGGCGGTTCAAGGTCTTGCCGAAGCCTGCGGCGAAACGGAAGCCGCCGATCATCTCCGAGATCTTTTCCTTCTCCTCGCGGGTGGCTACATTAACGCTCATCAACCCGGTAGCGCGGTCGATCGCGTCGAGCTGGGAGAAGTGGACGATGTAGATCGGGACCTGCTTGGTCTTGATCAGTTCCTCGACCGCTTCCTGAACCGGCTCCATGGAGTAGTAGAAGTGCAGCGGGATCGGGCGCTCGGTATGCGCGACGGTGACCGTCGGGGTGCCGGTGCGCTCTTCGAGTTCCTTCTCGAAGCGGGTGACATCGCCGAGGGTGGCGCTCATCAGCAGGAACTGCGCCTGGGGAAGCTCAATGAGAGGCACCTGCCAGGCCCAGCCGCGCTGCGGGTCGGCATAGAAGTGGAACTCATCCATGATGACGCAGCCTACATCGGCCTTTGAGCCTTCGCGAAGCGCGATATTCGCCAGAATTTCCGCGGTGCAGCAGATGATCGGCGCGTCCGCATTCACCGACGAGTCGCCGGTGACCATGCCGACATTTTCTGCGCCGAAGATCTTGCACAGGTCGAAGAACTTCTCCGATACCAGCGCTTTGATAGGAGCGGTGTAGAAGCTGATCTGGTCGCGGGCCATGGCGTAGAAATGCGCGGCAATGGCCACCATGGACTTGCCCGAGCCGGTGGGCGTGGCAAGGATGACGTTGTTGCCGCCGGCCAGTGCCATCGACGCTTCATCCTGCGCGGGGTAGAGGGTGATGCCGCGGGCGGTGACCCATTGGCCGAACGACTCGTAGATTTCGTCGTCGGATACGTTCTTGCTGTCTGCTGGCAAATATTCGGTGAGCAACATGATGGTACTAGCCTATCGGTTGAGAAGTGTGACTGAGCGCCTGATCGGGGTGCAGTTCAAAGGTTTAGGCTTAGGGCATGAAATGGGATCCAGCAAAGTACACCGAATTCTCTGATTACCGTGGGCGCCCTTACAAGGATTTGCTCGGCCAGCTAGTCGGCCTGGAGCCGAAGAAGGTTGTGGATCTGGGCTGCGGTCCGGGTAACATGACTCGGCTCATCGCGCAAAGATGGCCGCAAGCGCAGGTGACAGGGCTGGATTCCTCGCAGGAAATGATCGCCAAGGCCGTATCGTCCGAGCATGAAGTGAATCTGGATTTTGCTTTGGCAGATGCAACGCAATGGCAACCAGAGGAGGACCTGGATCTGCTGTTTTCCAATGCAATGCTGCAGTGGTTGCCGGATCATCGTGAATTGCTGGCTGCGTGGCTTGGGAAGATGAAAACCGGCTCGTATGTAGCGATCCAGGTGCCGGGCAACTTCGGTTCACCTTCGCATGCGCTCATGCGCCAGGTAGCTGAAAGCGCGAAGTGGGCTGGCAAGCTCGGCAGCGTTCTGCGTGACGGGAATGTTGTGGGGGAGCCGGAAGACTATCAGCGGCTCCTGCTCGACGTCGGGTTCCAGGCAAATGTGTGGGAGACGACTTTCCAGCAGTTGCTGCTGGGCGAGGACCCGATTTTGGATTGGGTCCGCGGCACAGCGCTGCTACCGGTGCGCCACGCACTGAACGAGCAGGACTATCTCAGCTTTGAAAACGACTACCGGATTCAGGTCTCCAAGCATTACCCGCTTTTTGAAACCCGGGATGGCACAAAGCTGACGAATTTCCCCTTCCGCCGCATTTTCATGATCGGCCATAAGCTCGGCTGAGGTCAGCGAACAGCCGAAGGACGGAATCTGCGCGGCAACCCGGGCAGCACATGGATGCAAACCAGCACGATCAGCGCGCCGAGGGCCAGGACCAATCCCCGGGTTGCGGGCAGGCCATCGCTGTAACCGCTTCAAGGGTTCGGCAGGGGCGTTGTTCTGCGACCAGCGCCTTGAGCAATTCGCTCAGTGCGTAGGCCAGCACCGCCCCGAGGGCACCGCAGATCAGACGCCAGAAGGCGTTGCGGTCCCGGAACCAGATAGCCACCGTGAGCAGAATGGCTCCGAGCATCAAGAACTTGAGCAGGGTTTCCGAGCAGAAGGCAGCCGCCGCGGACAACACCGCGGAGTCCCTTACAGATCCTGATAGGCCCAGATACAGGACATCGCGCAACGGGTAGGACACGACCGCAATCAGTGCCAGGACCGCGATGAAGATGGCCGGCCGAGAAGGCCGGATGGCATAGCGCCGGGGAGAGCTAGAATTCACGAGTGGTGATTATACGGCCTGGGATGCGGCGTGGCCGCATGCCCTTGGCCGGGGGTTACCAGCCGCGTTCACGCCACTCCTCCAAATGCGGACGCTCGGCTCCCAGAGTGGTCGAGTCGCCATGTCCAGGTAGCACCTTGGTTTCATCCGGGAAGCGGTCGAAGATTCGTTCCGATACGTCAGTGATCAACGATAGGAAGCGCTGCGGATCTTTCCAGGTGTTTCCTACGCCACCGGGGAACAAGCTGTCGCCGCTGAAGATGACTGGCTGACCGGAGGAGTCCACCAGCGCATATCCGATGGAACCAGGAGTGTGCCCGCGCAGGTGGATGGCTTCGATGATGACATCGCCCAGTTTGAGCTGGTCGCCATGATTCAAACCATTCGTTACCTGGACGCCTGATTCTTTCTTGATGCCTGCCATATCGTCGGCGCCCGCGTAGGTCGTCACCGGGTATTGCTCGACGAGCTCGGCCAAGGCGCGTACGTGGTCCCAGTGCTGGTGCGTTGTCGCGATTCCTGAAATCCGCGGATGATCCGCGTCGTTTCTTGCCTCATCGATTAGCCTCGCGATGGCCGTTGCATCATCTGCGGCATCAACCAGTAGCTGTTCGCCCGACCGGCGGTTGGTAATGAGATAGACATTGTTCGACATGTCGGAAACGGAAATCCAGCGGATGGTCACATCATCTAGCAATAGTTCGTTCATACCATCACACTACGTTGGAATATATGCTCAACGCGATAGGCTCGGGACAGTAGAAGTCATAGTCCTGGAGAATGGAGCAAAGCATGAGTGAACTAGGTTTCATCAAGATCGACCCCAAGTCCACCGTGGCGCCGTACCAGCAGGTCCGTGAACAAATTCTCTCCGCGATCGCCAAAGGCAAATTAGCGCCAGGAAGTAAGCTTCCCTCGGTACGGGCGCTGTCGGGCACACTGAACCTGGCAGTAAATACTGTCGCCAAGGTATATAAAGAACTTGAGCTGCAGGGTGCAGTTGTAACGCGAGGGCGCCACGGAACAGTAGTACAGGCTGCAGAGAACCGAGCCGAACAAGAAGTTAGCGATGCGGCAGCAGATTTGGCCCGGATTGCGCAGCTGTGGTCAGTCGATGAAGCCACGGCCGTAAAGTACCTGCGTGCCGCCTTCAGCTCTTTGCCTCGCTAAGCGATTAGGCATTTGGGCCCACGAATGAGTGATTGAAAGACTTGTGGATGACTCTCCTGAAAGTTCGAGATCCCGGTTCAGACTCTGGAACTAACTAACGTTCCCGGAGGCAGGAAACCACCATGAACTCGAATAGGAATGGTCGCACGCACTACGCGAGTTTCGCGGTCATCGCTGCAGGAGCGCTAATTCTCGCTCTTGGGCTGCCAGGCTGTACTGCGAACAAGGCGGAATCAAGCCCAAAGACGCCACAAGAGCAGGTGCCCGTGTCCGCGACTGTTGCCTGGGAAAGCGAAGAAGTTCTCGTATCTGACGTAACAGTTCTCGGAGAGGTAGCCATCGCCTATCGGCTCCAGGGACCGCAGTTGGAAGTCATTGCCAGAAACCTGAACAACGGCAAGCAGCTTTGGAAAGATGAAGCGCTCGGGGCGGCCGATGCTCGAGGCATCGTTCCGGAAGTAATTACCGCCGAGTACAACGGAAAGACGTATGCCGAATACCTCGGGACTAAAACCGGGGCTTATGCCAGCTGAAAATCACCAATGTCGCCACGGGCAAGCCTTACAGGATCAAAAACAACTTCGAGTCTTGGGGCGATCGACCGTCGGTCTGTGGCGACACCTTCTGTACTGAAGAACGAAAATCTCGTGGCGAGAACTTGCTCGAACGTGTGCACCTCAAGTTCCAATGGGCTTCGAGGCAATGGCAAGTCGTTCCCGAACGCGATCTTGAAAAGGAATCCGGGAAGGTGGCAGGAGCCTCGGCGAAGGCATCACGTCCTATTGGAACGAGAATGACCAGGAAATCCTGAGCTATTCGCATGGCAAAAACTCTTGTGAGAACGACCTTACGAAAAAATCTTTGCCAAAGGGTATGGTTCACCGGCGGATGGCATTGGGATTCAGTGGGGAAGATCAAAGAGATCCTGATCGGCTTTGGGTCTCAAACGCAGGATGATTTCATCGGTTCTGAAAAGAAAAAGGCCAAATGCCGGATGGCCGACCTGGGCAAACTTGTCGCGATGGACGCAAAAACCGGACGTTCCCTTTGGCAACTACAAGGAATCGCTTATGCGTGTGGAGACCTAACTGGGCAAGGTTTCATGGCCGACGAAGAAACTGCAGTCGTGTGCCACTACGATGCAGGAACGCAGGTGCTGACGAGGAAACGCGGTCGAATCTACGCCGAGAGAACCAACGTCACATGGACCGCGAGTGCGATCGATATAAAAACAGGCGCCAGAAAGTGGCAGCTCGAACTGTCAGACCCATACGCTTGCGATGAACGACGTGAGGATGCCGGTATTCCTCTAAAGAGAAAAGCGACGACACTACTTCCAGTTGCTGGTGGCGACCAAGCGGTCACTACAGAAGAAGGAAGAACTATCGAGATGCAACAGGTGCTGGGGGAAACGACGATTTGCAGTTCTGACCGAGAGCCGTATTACATCTATTCCGCGACATTGGGCACAACAGCACCGTGGGACCATAATGCATCAGGCGATACTTTGTTCCAAGAAGTCCAGGGAGTCTGCAAGCGCGGTTCGTGGAAACCTACTAATTCAATTCCTGTCGTTCAGGAATTTGGACGTGTCGGCTATGACGAAAAAGAGTTGGTTGTAGTTGGCACGCTTCAAGGCATGGTGGCATATCGCTTGACCGATGCCAGTGGAAACTAGCCCCGGATTGGCGCTCGCCGGGACTGCGAATGCGCCTCGAGAAAAATTTCTGTGAGATAGGTCCATTCGTACACTTATTCGAAGCAGTTTTCGATTAGTATGGCTTCGTGGCTATTACTGCAGAGAGCAAGAAAACAGATCTCACTCGCCTGGTCGTTAAGGGAGCGCGTGAGCACAACCTGAAAAATGTGGACATCGATCTGCCCCGCGACGCGATGATCGTCTTCACGGGACTTTCCGGATCCGGCAAGTCCTCCCTGGCATTCGACACGATCTTCGCTGAAGGCCAGCGTCGTTACGTTGAGTCGCTTTCTGCGTACGCCCGCATGTTCCTCGGGCAGGTAGACAAGCCAGACGTTGACTTCATTGAGGGATTGTCTCCGGCGGTGTCGATTGACCAAAAGTCCACCAGCCGGAATCCCCGGTCAACAGTAGGCACGATCACCGAGGTCTACGACTACATGCGTCTGTTGTGGGCTCGTGTCGGACGCCCGCATTGCCCCATTTGCCATGAGCCGATCTCCAAGCAGACTCCACAGCAAATCGTGGACCAGCTCATGGAGCTGCCCGAAAAGACTCGCTTCCAGATTCTCGCCCCCGTGGTTCGTGCACGAAAGGGCGAGTTCGTCGACCTCTTCGCCGAGCTGTCCTCGAAGGGATTCTCGCGCGCCCGTGTTGATGGCACCACCGTTCAGTTGAATGATCCGCCGAAATTGGCCAAGCAGGTGAAGCACACCATTGAGGTCGTCGTTGACCGCTTGGCCATCAAGGAAGATGCACGCCAGCGCCTGACCGATTCGATTGAAACTGCGCTGGGGATCGCCGACGGCCGCGTGCTGGCCGACTTTGTCGACCTTGCCGAAGATGACCCGAAACGAGTTCGGGCATTCTCGGAAAACCTGGCTTGCCCTAATGAGCATCCACTGGCCATCGATGAAATCGAGCCACGCACATTCTCTTTCAACAATCCTTTCGGCGCGTGCTCGGCATGCTCGGGCATCGGCACCAAGCTGGAAGTTGACGAACACCTGATCGTGCCCGATCCAGAAGTGGCCCTTGCAGACGGAGCAATCGCCCCATGGTCGTTGGGCAAGGCAACCACTGAATACTGGAATCGCCTGATCGAAGGCCTGGGCCACGAACTCGGATTCACCATGGAGACCCAGTGGAAGGACCTGCCTGCCAAGGCCCGCGAAGCGATCCTTAACGGAAAAGACCACAAGGTTGTGGTCCAGTACAAGAACCGCTTTGGTCGTGAGCGCAAGTACTCCACCGGTTTCGAAGGGGTCATCTCCTACGTTCACCGCAAGCATGAAGAAACAGAGTCCGATCATGCCCGTGATCGCTATGAACAGTACATGCGCCAGATTCCTTGCCCCACGTGCGGCGGAGCGCGCCTGAACCCTGCGTCGCTGTCGGTCCTTATCGGCGGACGTTCCATCGCTGAAGTGTCGGCGATGGATTTGCGCAGCGCTGCCAACTTCCTGTCGACCATTGAGCTCTCGTCCCGTGAGGCGAAGATCGCAGCCCAGGTGCTGAAGGAAATTGACGCCCGCATGAAGTTCCTCTTGGATGTGGGCCTGGAATACCTCACCCTGGAGCGCGCTGCCGGCACCCTGTCCGGTGGAGAAGCCCAGCGCATTCGCCTGGCAACTCAGATCGGGTCCGGTCTGGTAGGTGTCCTCTACGTCCTAGACGAGCCATCTATCGGGTTGCATCAGCGCGACAACCGCCGCTTGATCGACACCTTGCTGCATCTGCGCTCGTTGGGCAATACGCTCATCGTTGTTGAACACGACGAAGACACCATCGCCGAAGCTGACTGGATCGTGGATATTGGGCCAGGCGCCGGTGAGCACGGCGGCGAAGTAGTGCACTCGGGGTCGGTCGAAGGATTGAAGGCCAACACCAAGTCGCTGACCGGAGACTACCTCTCGGGGCGCAAGAAGATTGATGTCCCAGCGAAGCGCCGCAAGGTTGATAAGGACCGCAAGCTCAAGGTAGTCGGCGCCAGCGAAAACAACCTGCAGGATGTTTCCGTGGAATTCCCGCTGGGCTTGCTTACCGCAGTGACTGGCGTGTCAGGTTCGGGCAAATCCACTTTGGTCAACGACATCCTGTACAAGGTGCTAGCCAACAAGCTCAACGGGGCCAAGCAAGTACCGGGACGGCATACCCGGGTGCTCGGCCTTGAGCACCTGGACAAAGTCGTACATGTGGACCAGTCGCCCATTGGCCGCACGCCGCGGTCCAATCCTGCTACGTACACGGGAGTTTTCGACCACATTCGCAAGCTCTTTGCGGAGACCAACGAAGCCAAGTTGCGCGGCTACCAGCCGGGTCGATTCTCGTTCAATGTCAAGGGGGGACGTTGCGAGGCATGCTCTGGCGATGGAACGCTCAAGATCGAGATGAACTTCCTGCCTGATGTCTACGTGCCGTGCGAGGTTTGCCATGGCGCACGCTACAACCGCGAAACTTTGCAGGTGCTTTACAAGGGCAAGAACATCGCAGATGTCTTGAACATGCCAATTGCCGAGGGAGCTGAATTCTTCAGCGCCTTCACGCCGATCGCACGCCACCTGCGGACTTTGGTCGATGTTGGATTGGGCTATGTCCGCTTGGGCCAGCCGGCGACGACGCTATCCGGTGGCGAAGCCCAGCGCGTTAAACTTGCCGCTGAATTGCAGAAGCGCTCGAACGGCCGTTCCATCTACGTCCTGGATGAGCCGACGACAGGTCTTCATTTTGAGGACATCCGCAAGCTTCTGAAGGTCTTGCAAGGCCTGGTGGACAAGGGCAACACCGTCTTGACGATTGAGCACAACCTCGACGTGATCAAGTCGGCCGACTGGGTCATTGATCTTGGTCCCGAAGGCGGTTCCGGCGGTGGCACCATTCTGGCGACTGGAACACCTGAAAAGGTCGCCAAGGTCGGCGAATCGCACACCGGGAGATTCTTGGCCGAAATCCTGTAGAAGCATCGTCGCGGATCGGGGAAATATGCCATTTCGGTCATGGATTCCTGACCCGCGCCCGCTTCATGGGAAGATAGCTAAGTGAATATGTCGGTAACAAGTGTGCTCTTTGATCTTGACGGGACCCTCGTTGACCCCGCAGGTGCTATTACCTCGGGTATTCGTCATGCCCTCGTGGCCCACAGTCTCCCGGATCCAGGCGAGGCACGTGTTGAAGCGCTGGTGGGTCCGCCACTGCAAGTTGGGCTGCGCACCCTTGACGGGGTGACCGACGAAAATATCGACTCCATCATCGCGACGTACCGTGCCCGGTACGAAGAGGTGGGCATGGACGATTCGCTGATTTATCCGGGGATCGTCTCACTCCTTGAGGCACTGCGCCAGGAGAACATCTACGTTGCTGTGACCACCGCAAAACCGGTGAACATCGCACGCCTCCTTCTGGAACGCAAAGGCCTGACTGAGCACCTCGACGCGATCCATGGAAACGCTGACGAGCACGGCAGTACTGGTTCGAGCAAGACGCATATCGTTGCTGAAGCCTTGTCCCATGGGGATCTTGAGGCGAGTTCCAGCGTTGTCGTGGGGGACCGGTATTACGATCTGGATGCGGCGCGTGACAATTCTGTTGCTTCTATCGGTGTGGCTTGGGGATTCGCACAAGGCGACGAACTGGCCAGCGCCGACCTTCAAGTCGAAAACGTCAGTGAATTAGCAAAGGCGATCCTGGGGGAGCAGATGGCCCGTTCCTTCGAAATTGAAGCAAGCGTCATGCAGGAAGGTGCGAAATAGATGAGCATCTACACCATGACCCGAGCCTCGATTCGCGGAGTTATCAATGGAGTATGCCGCGCCGAAGTTACCGGCCTCGAAAATGTGCCCAAAGAGGGCGGATTCATTGTCGCTTCCAATCACCTCTCCTTTTTCGACTCCTTGATTATCCAGGCCCTGACCCCTCGCGACGTTGCCTTCTTCGCAAAGGCGGAGTACTTCACCACACCAGGCGTCAAGGGCAAGCTCATGAAAACCTTCTTCGAGTCCGTTGGATCAATTCCTGTACAGCGCGGCGAGCAGGCTGCTTCTGTGGCCGCCTTGGATTCCTTGGTCGGCATCATTGAGGAGGGCGGCGGAATCGGAATCTATCCCGAAGGAACCCGTTCCCGCGACGGAAAGCTCTACCGGGGACGCACTGGCGTAGGCTGGCTGGCATTGACCACTGGCGTACCTGTAGTCCCTGTTGGCCTCATCGGGACTGAAAAGCTGCAGCCAGCAGGCTCCAAGGGCTTCAGGCCGGCAAAATTCCATATCCATTATGGTGAACCACTGCACTTTGACCAGCTGGGCCGAAAGCATCCGCTGCCGCAACGTCGCCAAGCGACCGACCGCATCGTTGATGCAATTGCTGAGCTTTCTGGCCAGCAGCGCGTGGACTCATATAATCAGTTACCTCCAGACGCGAAATAACCTATGGCTGATCCAGCAAGTTACCGTCCGAAGACCTCGGATATTCCAACAAAGCCCGGCGTGTACCGGTTCCGCGACGAACATGGCCGTGTGATCTATGTTGGCAAAGCCAAGGTTTTGCGCAATCGACTCACTTCGTACTTCGCTAACCCCGACCGCCTCACGCCCAAAACGCGAGCCATGGTCTTCACTGCGGGCAGTGTCGAGTGGACCGTTGTTGGATCCGAGTTGGAAGCTCTGCAGCTGGAATTCGTATGGATCAAGGAATACAACCCCAGATTCAACATCGTTTTCCGCGATGACAAAACGTACCCATATCTTGCGGTGACCTTGAATGAAAAGTACCCCCGTGCTCTTGTCATGCGAGGCGACAAGCGCAAGGGCGTCAAGTACTTTGGCCCTTTCTATCCGGCCAAAGCCATTCGAGAAACCCTGGACACCCTTTTACGCGTATTCCCGGTCCGCAGCTGCGCCCCCGGCGTTTTCAAGCGTGCCGAAGCGTCCGGGCGCCCATGCTTGCTCGGCTACATCGACAAGTGCTCGGCACCCTGCGTAGGGCGCATAAGCGAAGAAGACCACCGTCAACTGGCTGACGACCTGTGCACCTTCATGAGCGGTGAAGCAACCAAGTTCACCAAGGCGCTCACGGTAAAAATGCAGGAAGCCGTCGCCGAACTCGAATACGAACAAGCCGCTCGCTATCGAGACGACATTTCCGCGCTGAACCGCGTTTTTGAACGGAATGCCGTTGTCTTGGACGATCGCACTGAGGCCGATATCTTCGGGGTCCATGGGGACGAATTGGAAGCTGCGGTGCAGGTTTTCCACGTGCGGGACGGCCGAATTCGCTCGCAACGAGGCTGGGTAGTTGAAAAGGTATCCGACGCTTCCGATGCTGAATTCGTCGAGCAGCTGCTGACCCAGATCTATGCGGATCACGCCGATCGGATCCCTCGCGAGATCCTGGTTCCGACACTGCCCGAGGATATCAACGATGTGACCACCTGGCTCTCGGATCTGCGCGGTTCCAAGGTCTCGCTACGCGTAGCGCAACGCGGCGACAAGGCGGCGCTGGCCGGAACCGTGAAGGAAAACGCCGAACAGGCCTTGCGATTGCACAAGTCCAAACGGGCTGGCGACATCACTACCCGTTCATTGGCCATGCAGGAACTGCAAGAAGCACTCGGCGCCGAACAGGCCTTGCTGCGCATTGAATGCTACGACGCGTCGCATACGCAAGGCACGAACGTTGTGGCGTCAATGGTGGTATTCGAAGACGGGCTCCCAAAAAAGAGCGAGTATCGGAAGTTTTCCATCACCGGCGATGCGGCACGCGATGATACCGCGAGCATGTACGACGTAATATATCGACGCTTCAGTCGGTACTTGAAAGAAAAAGTCGATCCATCGGCCTTCGTAACCGGGGCCGTCGAGGATGGCTCGATCGGCGAGGTCGAAAAGAAGAAGTTCTCATATCCGCCCTCACTGGTCATCGTGGACGGCGGGCCGCCGCAAGTCGCCGCGGCCCAGAAGGCCATGGACGATCTCGGAATTGACGACATTCCAGTGGTCGGACTCGCCAAGCGCTTGGAAGAGCTCTGGCTTCCCGATGATCCCTTCCCGGTCATCCTTCCACGTGCTTCGGCGTCCCTGTACCTTGTGCAGCGGCTTCGCGATGAGGCGCACCGGTTTGCCATCACGTTCCATCGCGAGAAGCGGGCGAAGTCAATGATTTCCTCCGAGCTGGACGCGGTGCCCGGACTCGGGAAAGCCAAGCAGGCGGCATTGCGCAAGCACTTCGGCTCAATGAAAAAGATTCGTGCTGCGAACGTCGACGAGCTGACTCAAGTTCCTGGCATCGGTCAGAAGCTTGCCACCGTCATCAAAGAAAGCCTTGAGGATGCTTCACGTCCAAGCGTGAATATGACGACAGGCGAAATTGTCGACTAGCCTTGGAATATGAGCGCTGAGTATGAAGCTGTAAAACCGCCTGAGTCTGAACTAGTGATCGTAACTGGCATGTCAGGTGCCGGTCGTACCACGGTCGCCCATGCTCTGGAAGACCAGGGCTGGTATGTGGTGGAGAACCTGCCACCGGCCATGCTTGGACCATTGACCGAAATGATGAGCCGTTCTCAGGGCTCCATTCCCAAGATGGCCGTTGTCATGGACGTTCGCTCGAAGGAAATGTTCCCGGAGATCCGAGATGCCCTGGCACACCTGACCTCCAGCGGCGTGAAATTCAGGCTGGTCTACCTCAACGCCAGCGACGACGTATTGATCCGCCGCTTCGAGCAGGGGCGTCGCCCGCATCCGCTGCAGGGTGACGGGCGCATCGTTGACGGGATTACCCGCGAACGCGGCATCACCGAACAGCTTCGCGAAGCCGCCGAGATCATCTTGGACACCTCCTCGATGTCGGTGCACGACCTGGCGCGCTCGATCAACGAATTGTTCAGCGAATCCGGCCCAATCATTCTTCGCATCAACGTCATGAGCTTCGGCTTCAAATACGGCCTGCCGACCGATGCCAATTACGTGGCTGACGTTCGATTCATCCCGAACCCGCACTGGGTTCCCGAGCTGCGTCCACAGACCGGCAAGGACAAAGAAGTTTCGGAGTATGTGCTCAGCCAGGAAGGCACCCGGGATTTCATTGAGAACTATCTCAAGGCCTTGGAGCCTGTCTTCGAAGGCTACCGCCGGGAAAACAAGCATTACGCCACCATCGCGGTGGGCTGCACCGGTGGCAAGCACCGTTCAGTGGCAACAACCATCGAACTTGGACGGCGCCTTGCGCAGTTCCCGAATGTTCGCGTGAGCATCAGCCATCGCGACTTGGGACGCGAGTAGCTGCCATGGCTTTTGCAACAGGTCCAATTTCGATACAAGGCCTATCCCGGGGCAATGACCAGCGCAACCCGTCAGTGGTGGCGCTCGGTGGAGGACATGGCCTCTATGCCTCGTTGTCCGCGCTGCGCAGGTTGACCACCGATCTGACCGCTGTGGTTACGGTAGCTGATGATGGCGGCAGCTCGGGCCGCTTGCGCGGGTCCTTCGACGTCTTGCCCCCAGGGGATTTGCGCATGGCATTAGCCGCGTTGTGCGATGACAACGATTGGGGCCGTACATGGCGCGATGTCATGCAACATCGTTTCGAATCCGACGCGAACCAGGACGAGCCGCTGAACGGGCACGCCGTGGGCAACCTGCTGATCCTGGCCTTGTGGGAGTTGCTGGACAACCCCGTGGCAGGCCTGCGGTGGGCCGGCGCATTGCTTGGCGCTCGCGGCCAGGTCCTGCCGATGAGCACTGTCCCGCTGTCCATTCATGGTGAAGTGCTCGAGTCCGACGAAAGCGATTCGCTGGTACGCCGGCGGATCGACGGCCAGGCAAAATTGGCGCGCGCTGGCTCCGGGGGACTGGTCACGAATGTTCATCTGGAACCATCGGATGCGCCGGCCTGTTCTGAAGCCTTGGAGTCCATCGAGCTTGCCGATTGGGTCATCCTTGGCCCGGGCTCTTGGTACACCTCGGTACTGCCTCATTTGCTCTTGCCGGACATGCGGCGGGCCATTGCATCGACAACAGCGAAGAAACTACTGACCATGAACCTGTCGATGGAAACGGAAGAAACCACCGGCATGGATGCGGCCGCTCACTTGGAGGTGCTCGGCCGGTATGCACCGGATGTGACTTTTGACGCGATCATTGCCGATGGGTCCAAGATTCACAATCGCCAGAGATTTGAGCTGGCAGCGCAAAAACTCGGCGCACGGGTCTTTTTTAGTACAGTAGGAGTATCTGACGGTCGTGCAGTGCACGACCCGTTGCGACTAGCGGCGGCCTATCATGAGGTGTTTACCGCGATCGGATCTTAGGAAGATCCAAGTAAGGGAGTTTGATTCATGGCATTGACGGCTTCCGTCAAAGACGAGCTGTCGCGGGTTGAGATTCGCAAGCCATCGGTCCGCAAGGCCGAGGTTTCGACGATGCTCCGCTTCAGCGGGGGACTGCATATTGTCTCCGGGCGAATTGTCATTGAAGCTGAGGTGGATCTGGCTGCGACGGCCCGCCGCCTGAAGCTTGCCATTGGCGAGTTATATGGCCACGAAGCAGAGATCGTAATGGTCTCCGGCTCTGGCATCCGCAAGGGCAGTCGATACATTGTCCGCGTGGCAAAAGACGGTGAAGTTCTAGCCCGGCAGACGGGACTTCTCGACCAGCGCGGGCGGCCGGTGCGCGGACTGCCCTCGGTCATTGTCAATGGCTCAACAGCTGACGCCGAAGCCGTCTGGCGTGGCGCATTCTTGTCTCACGGTTCATTGACCGAGCCTGGCCGAAGCTCAGCGCTTGAAATTACCTGCCCCGGTCCAGAAGCCGCGTTGGCTCTGGTGGGTGCGGCGCGTCGATTGGGCCTGACTGTCAAGGCGCGCGAGGTGCGCGGTGTTGACCGCGTAGTCATTCGCGACGGCGATGCAATCGCGCAACTATTGACCCGCATGGGTGCCCACGATGCTTTGATGGTCTGGGAAGAACGCCGCATGCGAAAAGAGGTACGCGCTACGGCCAACCGGTTGGCGAACTTTGATGATGCCAACTTGCGCCGCAGCGCGCAGGCAGCGGTGGCTGCCGGCGCCCGCGTTGAGCGTGCGCTTGCCATTCTGGGTGATGAGGTTCCCGAGCATTTGCGTTATGCCGGGCTGCTGCGCCTGGAGCACAAGCAGGCCTCGTTGGATGAGCTTGGCCGCATGGCCGAACCTCCGATGACCAAGGACGCCATTGCTGGCCGAATCCGCCGCCTCTTGGCCATGGCGGACAAAAAAGCCAGTGATCTGGGAATACCAGGTACGGAGTCCAGCGTTCCATTAGACGAACTGGAACACTAAAAATGTCCCCGTGGGAGACCTCCCGCGGAGATTCAACCAATTGAGAAGATTGAGGAGAATCATGGCTGTTTATTCACTGCCAGAACTGCAGTACGACTACGCCGCACTTGAGCCAAGCATCTCGGCTCGCATCATGGAATTGCACCACTCCAAGCACCACGCAGCCTACGTTGCAGGTGCAAACTCGGCGCTGGAGCAGTTGGCTGACGCTCGCGAAAAGGGCGAGTTCGGCAACATTCCAAAGCTGTCCAAGGACCTGGCATTCCACCTCGGTGGCCACACCAACCACTCGATCTTCTGGAACAACCTGTCCCCAGAGGGCGGCGACAAGCCAGAGGGCGAGCTGGCTGCAGCCATCGACGACTTCTTCGGTTCCTTCGATGCCTTCCGCGGCCACTTCACCGCAGCAGCCATGAGCCTGCAGGGCTCGGGCTGGGCTGTCCTGGCGTACGACGCACTCGGCGGCCAGCTGGTTATCGAGCAGCTATACGATCAGCAGGGCAACATCCCAGTGGCAACCACCCCGCTGTTGATGCTGGATATGTGGGAGCACGCTTTCTACCTGGATTACGTGAACGTGAAGGCTGACTACGTCAAGGCCTTCTGGAACATCGTGAACTGGGCAGACGTCCAGGCTCGCTTTGAAGCTGCCCGCAACGGTGCAGCATCGCTGATCGTTCCGGGTAAATAATTAATCTGGTAAGTTAGCTCACATTCAGCGCCAAAATAGCGTAGAATGTTTCAAGTGTGTTGCGGATCCCAGTGATCCACTGGGATCCGCAAAGCACGGCACAACGGAGTGTCCTCACAAAGAAGGCCACTTCCGTCTACGTGCGGACGTGGCGCAATCATCCCGTTTAGAGGAGATAGTCACGTGACAACCCGTGTTGGAATCAATGGTTTCGGTCGTATCGGACGCAACTTCCTGCGTGCAGTATTGGCCCATAAGGCAGACATCGAGATTGTCGCCGTCAACGACCTTGGTTCAATCGATTCGCTTGCTCACCTTGTGAAGTTTGACTCTGTACTCGGCCCAGTCGGCGAGGCAGTTTCCGTAGAAGGCGACACCATCGTCGTCGGAGAGCGCCGCATCAAGGTCCTTTCCGAGCGCGATCCAGCAAACCTCCCATGGGGGGAATTGAACGTCGACGTAGTCATCGAGTCGACCGGCTTCTTCACCAAGGCAGCAGATGCCAAGAAGCACATCGCCGCCGGTGCAAAGAAGGTCATCATCTCGGCTCCAGCCACCGATGAAGACATCACCATCGTGATGGGCGTGAACCAGGACAAGTACGATCCTGCAAACCACAACATCATCTCGAACGCTTCGTGCACCACCAACTGCTTGGCCCCACTGGCCAAGGTGCTGAACGACGAATTCGGCATTGTTGACGGCCTGATGACCACCATCCACGCATACACCGCCGACCAGCGCCTGCAGGATGCACCGCACAGCGACCCACGTCGTGCTCGTGCAGCCGCACTGAACCTGATCCCTACCTCGACCGGTGCCGCCAAGGCAATCGGCGTTGTACTGCCAGAGCTCAAGGGCAAGCTGCACGGCTACGCCATGCGCGTTCCAGTTCCAACCGGTTCGGCAACCGACCTGACCGTCAACCTGGCTCGCACCGCAACCGCTGAGGAAATCAACGCTGCATTCGAGAAGGCCGCTTCCGAGGGTCCATTGAAGGACGTTCTGGAGTACTCGACCGATCCACTGGTTTCCTCGGACATCGTCACCAACCCGAACTCGTCGATCTTCGACTCCGGCCTGACCACCGTCATGGGCAACAGCGTGAAGGTTGTTTCGTGGTACGACAACGAGTGGGGCTACTCCTCGCGACTTGTTGACCTCGTTGGATTCGTGGGATCAAGCCTCTAGTCGATAACCTAGAGATATGTCTTCTCACACTATTGACGAATTGATCGCTGACAACGGTGTCCGCGGACGGCACGTTCTGGTCCGAAGCGACCTGAACGTGCCGCTCGACGGTGAAACTGTGACCGATGACGGCCGCGTACGCGCATCTTTGCCGGTCATCACCAAGCTGGTTGAAGCAGGTGCCAAGGTCATCGTGATGGCGCACCTGGGCCGCCCCAAGGGGCAGGTTGATGCGAAGTACTCGATCGCACCTGCAGCACAGCGCTTGAACGAACTGGCTGACTTCGACGTAACGGTCGCCGAGGATGTTGTGGGCGAATCCGCTCGCAAGGCCGCGGCAGAACTTGCAGAAGGCTCCGTTCTTGTCCTTGAAAACGTCCGCTTTGACGCTCGCGAGACCTCCAAGGTCGACGCAGAGCGTGAAGAGTTCGCCAAGGAGCTTGCAGCTCTGACCGGCGAGAACGGCGCTTACGTGAACGACGCCTTTGGCGCTGTGCACCGCAAGCATGCATCCGTTTACGACATTGCCAGCCTGCTTCCCAGCTACCAGGGCGACCTGGTGGCTACCGAGGTCAAGGTCCTCAAGACCCTGACCGAAGCTCCAAAGCGCCCCTACGTGGTGGTGCTTGGCGGTTCGAAGGTATCGGACAAGCTTGCAGTGATCGACAACCTGCTGGGCAAGGCCGATCAGCTGCTGATCGGCGGCGGCATGGCCTTCACTTTCCTGAAGGCACAGGGCTACGCCATTGGCGGCTCGCTGCTCGAAGAAGACCAGATTGCTGTGTGCCAGGAATACCTCAAGCGCGCCGAGCAGCTGGGCTGCGAGATCATCGTTCCCGTTGACGTTGTTGTCGCCGAGAAGTTCGGCGCCGACGCGGCACACGAGATCCTGCCTGCTGACAAGATCGAAGAGGCAAGCTTCGGCTCCACCGGATTGGGCCTGGACATCGGGCCAAAGTCGGCCGAGCAGTTTGCAAGCTACATCACCAGCGCCAACACCGTGTTCTGGAATGGCCCTATGGGCGTCTTCGAGATCCCGGCGTTCGCTGAAGGTACCCGCACCGTTGCGCAGGCACTGGCAAACTCAGAAGCATTCAGCGTTGTCGGCGGTGGCGATTCCGCTGCGGCTGTCCGCGCATTGGGCTTCTCGGAGGAGGACTTCGGTCATATCTCCACCGGTGGCGGCGCTTCATTGGAGTACCTCGAAGGCAAGACCCTGCCGGGCGTTGCCGCATTGGAAGGCTAGGAAATGACCATTTCGCAGAACGGCGCCTACGTGCGCCAGCCACTGATCGCTGGCAACTGGAAGATGAACATGGACCATGTCCAGGGCATCACCCTCGTCCAGAAGCTGGCCTGGACCCTCAAGGACCACGAGCACAACTACGATCGTGCTGAAGTGGCAGTATTCCCGCCATTCACGGATATTCGTGGTGTTCAGACCCTGGTCCTGGGCGACAAGCTGGAGGTCGTTTACGGCGCCCAGGATTTGTCGGCACATGATTCGGGTGCCTACACCGGAGAAATCTCCGGTCAGTTCCTGAACAAGCTGGGTTGCTCCTACGTGCTGGTCGGCCACTCGGAACGCCGCGAGTACCACAACGAAACCAACGATGTGATTGCAGCCAAGCTGGCAGCCGCATACCGACACGAGCTGACTCCAATGCTTTGCGTTGGCGAAGGCCTGGAGGTTCGCAAGGCTGGCGAGCATGTCGCTTTCACCTTGAACCAGTTGGCTGAATCGCTGGAAGGCGTGAGCGCTGAGCAGGCTGAAAACCTGGTCATCGCCTATGAGCCAGTGTGGGCCATCGGTACCGGTGAAGTTGCTGGTCCGGCCGACGCGCAGGAAATGTGCTCGGCGATTCGCGGTGCATTGGCTGAACGCTTCGGCGAAGCAATTTCCGAGAAGACCCAACTGCTTTATGGCGGTAGTGTTAAGGCAGCAAACGCGGCAGCGATCATGCGCGAGCGTGACGTTGACGGCGTGTTGGTTGGCGGAGCCAGCCTCGACGCCGAGGAGTTTGCTAATATTGTCAGGTTCGAGCATCACCTCGTGACCGACTGAATCTAGCTAAGGAACCGTCGACTTGGATATCATCAAGATCATTTTGCAGGTATTGCTGGGCATTACCAGTGTCTTGCTCACCCTCCTGATCCTGCTTCATAAGGGTCGTGGTGGCGGTATGTCGGACATGTTCGGCGGCGGTATGACCAGCTCAATGGGCTCTTCAGGTGTTGCCGAGCGCAACCTGAATCGCATCACCATTATTCTCGGTCTTATCTGGGGCGCCGTGATTATCGGCCTGGCCCTGGTCCTGAGATTCAGCGCCGAAGGCTGATTCGCGGTCTTCAGCAGCAACGGCAATGGGCGCCTTCCACATCAAGTGGAAGGCGCCCATTGCCATATCCCGGATCAGGGCAGGCGGCCGAAATTCTCCGTATCGGCAATAGAACCGAGCACCAGGATCCGGTCCCCGGTATGCAGCACCGTGTTGCCATCGGTATTGACCCATTCCCCGGCGGCGTTGGTGGTGGCCGCGATGGTCACCCGGAACTTGTTGCGCACCCCGGCATCGCTGAGCTTGACGCCGTGCAGCTGCGCGGGCGCAGTCATCTTCACCATGGCATACCCCGGATCAACCTCCAAATAATCCATCAGCGAGCCGCGGACCAGGTGGGCCACCCGCTTGCCCATGTCCTTTTCCGGATACACGATGTGGTGGATGCCCAGCTGCTCCAGGATCAACCCATGCCGGTCATCCTGCGCCTTCGCCCAGATCTGCGGAATGCCCATGCTCACCAATAGCGAGCAGCACAGGATGGATGATTGCAGGTGGCTGCCCACGGCTACCACTACGCAGTCAAATTCCTGGATGGACAGCTGTTCCAGTGTTTCGCGATTGGATGCGTCGGCACGCACCACTTGGGTCAGCTCCCCGTTCAGGGCCTGGACATTCTGTTCCAGCGTATCGATGCCCAGCACGTTCGTGCCGGATTTCATCAGTTCCAAGGCCAGGGACTCGCCGAAGCGGCCCAAGCCGATCACCGCAACGGAATCGGCGTTGGCCAGTCCTCTGGTGTCATTGCGAAAATTCAGTAGCTTAGCCAATGGCTGGCCTTTCCTTAGGTAGTTCGAATAGGGCCTTGCGGTCGCGCAGGGCCAGGGCCGACCCGAGCAATAGCACGCCGACGCGGCCCAGGTACATCAGGGCGATAAGAATCCCCTTGGCGGCATCGGGCAGGTCTGGGGTGATTCCGGTGGACAGTCCCACTGTGGCGAAAGCGGAGGTGGCCTCGAAGAGGCAGCGATCCAGCGTGTACCCGGTGAGCAGCAGCAGCCCCATGGTTCCGGTGAACACCGCTGCCACGCCCATCAGGGCCACGGTGATTGCCTGGCGGTGCACCGAACGAGACAGCCTCTTGCCCAGCACATTCACGGCCGTCTCGCCGCGCAGCTCGGTGATGATGATGAACAGCAGAACGGCCGCGGTGGTGATCTTGATGCCGCCGGCGGTGCCGGCCGGACCGCCTCCGATGAACATCAGGACATCCATCCCCAGCCATGAGGCAGGGTGCATGGCACCGATGTCGATGGAGTTGAATCCGGCCGTACGGGTCTGCACGGATTGGAAGAAGCCAGCCAGGATCCGCTCCTGCGGGTCGAGCCGTCCGAGGGTGTCCTGGTTGTTCCATTCCATGGCCGTGATGAACACGGTGCCCAGGACCAGCAACAGGACCGTCATCAGCAGCACCAGTCTGGTATTCATGCTCCACTTCAAGGAGTTGTTCCAATGGCGCCTGAGCTGGACGAGCACCGGGAATCCCAGCCCGCCGAGGATAATGGCCAGGCTGATCGGCAGGCACAGCCAGGGGTCCGCAACAAAATCCATCAGGTTATTCGAATACAGCGCGAAACCGGCGTTGTTGAACGAGGAGACCGCATGGAAGGCGCCGTGCCATAAGGCCTTGAGCGGGTCATAGCCGTATCCGGCCCAGAACCTCACCCCGAGGAGCAGGGCCACAATCGACTCGATGATCAGGGATACCTTGATGATGACCATGGCGGCGGAACGGACGTCTGAGCCGCTGACCGCATTGCTTTCACGCTGGGTTGAGAGCCTGGTCAGGTACCCGATGCGCCCCATGACCAGCATGCTGAGCAAGGAGGCAATCAGCATCAAGCCGAGCCCGCCGACCTGAATCAGCAGCAGAATGACGATCTGGCCGAAGGGCGTGAAGTCGGTAGCGGTGTCAAGCACGGTCAGGCCGGTCACGCAGACTGCCGAGGTGGCGGTGAAGATGCCGTCGATCAGCGGGGTGAACTCGCCGTTGGCGCTGGACAGCGGCGAGGAAAGCAGCAGGCCGCCGAGGAGAATTGCGGCAGCAAACATGAATGCGACCAAGCGCGCAGGCTTGGCCGAGGCGTTGTGGCCCAGCGGAGCCAGGGGCCGAAGTTTGATGAAGGGCATTTACGTCGCAATGATAGAAGCAGCGTCTCGCGAAAGTGCGGGATGCGTAGTACGAATTGAAATACTACGCCCACGCAAAGACCAGTCAATGGTGATGTCCCGCACATTTTGTGTTCGATCTCGCGTTTTTGCGGACGCAGGCGGCGCAACTGCCCAGCTTCCGCAAGCTGGGCCGGGGTGGCATGGCAAGCAGCTTCATGGATCTCGGCACGTCTTGAGCTACGCGTATCCGGACCAGGCGGGAATGACCGGGGGAGTTGCGCCAGGGGGATGCCCCACTCGGATCCAGTTCAAATCCTGTGCGCTACCCGCCGCAGTTGAGCACCACAACAGATTGGGCCTTGGCGGCATATCGTTCTGATACGGTGCCTGCTGGCTGTCCGGGCGCGGCGCTATCAAATTCGAGCTGCCAGGGGGCTGCGCCGCCAGTGCCGGGCAATTGGAATTCGCAGTCCCCGCCGAGGTTGAAAATGATCAGGACGCTTCCGTCGAGGGCTTCACCGCGCGGGTCGCGGGCGCCGCCGCGCAGCTGGAGGGCCAGCGAACGAAAGCCCGGATTCTGCCAGTGCTCGGCATCAGGTGTGGATCCATCCGGGCACAACCAAGCCACATCGGGCAGACCGTCGGCGCGCACCTGACCATGCAGGAAGCCGCGCTGGCGTAGCAGCGGGAGGCGGCGGCGCACATCAACGAGCCGCCGCACATAGTCCATCAGCTCGCGGTCCGTGGCCGACCAGTCGAGCCAGCCCAATTCATTGTCCTGGGCATAGGCGTTGTTGTTGCCGCACTGGCTGTTGCCCAGTTCATCGCCGGCCAAAAGCATGGGCACGCCCTGGGCAAGGAGCAGCGTGGCGAGCATGCCGCGGACGCGCAGGCCGCGGGCCTCAGCAATGGCTGGGTCGTTGGCGGGGCCTTCCACCCCGAAATTATCGGAGTGGTTTTCATCGTGGCCGTCCCGGTTGTCCTCGCCATTGGCCTCATTGTGCTTGTGCGAGTAGGTGACCGTGTCGTGCAGCGTGAACCCGTCATGGGCGCTGATGAAGTTGATACCTGCCGCGGTGCTGCGCCCGGAGTTCTCGAAGAGGTTCGCGGATCCAAGCAGCAACGCACCGAAATTGGCTTGTCCCAGCACGTCGCCGCGCCAGGCCCGGCGCACCCCGTCACGGAACTGGTCGTTCCACTGGGCAAAAGGGGCAGGGAAATTCCCCAGCTGGTAGCCGCCCGGGCCCAGGTCCCAGGGTTCGGCGATCAGCTTGAGCGTGGCGAGCACCGGATCCTGGGCGATGGCCTGCAGGAAGGCGCCTTGCGCGTCGAAGCCCTGCGGGCCGCGGGCGACCGCTGTGGCTAAATCAAAGCGGAAGCCGTCGACGCCGAAAGTCTGCGCCCAATAGCGAAGGCTGTCCAGCACCATGCGCAGCACCATGGGGGAATGGACTGCCAGGGTATTGCCCGTGCCGCTGTCGTTGGCATAGTGGCCTTTGTCCTCGAGCAGGCGGTAATACCCGGTGTTATCAAGGCCGCGCAGGTTCAGGGTAGGACCATCGGCCCCGCCTTCGCCGCTATGGTTGTAGACCACGTCGAGAATGACCTCGATGCCGGCTTCATGGAGGGCATGAACCAGTTGGCGAAGCTCGGACACGGCATCGTGCTGGGCGTAGCGGGGTTCCGGGGCGAACCAGGCCACCGGCTGATAGCCCCAGTAGTTATGCAGATCCTTCTTCACAATATGCTCGTCGTCGAAGAAGGCCTGCACCGGCAAAAGCTCAACGGCCGTGACCCCCAGGTGGCGGAGGTGCTCGATGACCGCCGGATGGCCCATGCCGGCGTAGGTTCCGCGCAGCTGGGCCGGAACCTCGGGATGCGCCGCCGAGATTCCTTTCAGATGGGTTTCGTAGATCACCAGATCAGGCAGGTCGTGTCCGGGTCGGTTGCTCACTGGGTCCGGCCCTGCCGGCGGTCCGGCAACGATGCCCTTGGGCACCACCGCTGCACTGTCGCGCGGATCCAACTGGGAGCCGTGGTCTTCGTTGTCTGCGCGCTGGGTGCCTTTCATCAGCTCGTGATAGCGCACCGGGCGGTCCAAGGACCGGGCGTAAGGGTCGATGAGCAGCTTGTTGACGTTGAAGCACAGGCCATCGGCCGGGCGGAACTCGCCGTCGGCGCGCAGCCCATAGCGAGTCCCAGCGCCCAGGCCGGAAAAATGGGCGTGCCAAATGCCGTCCTGGCGATAGGGGATGGCTAGGCGCTGTTCGGATTGCTGGTCCCCTTCCGGGAACAGGCAAAAGTACAGAGCGCTGGCCGCAGGAGCATAGACGGCAACGTTCGCCCCGGCAGAATCCACGGTGACACCCAGCGGCCAGGGACGGCCGGCGGAAGTCGCCCCCGCCGGGGCTCCGGCCATCAGATGAGCTCCGTGAACAGCTGGGCATAGATGGCCGCCGACGTGCCCCAGTCCACTGGGGTCTTCAGGGCCCGGGCGCGCAGCCGCTCCCATGCTTCGCGATCCGCATACAGGTCCACCGAACGGCCGAGGGCAAATCCCAGGCCGCCCGCGTCAATGTCGCTGAAGGTGAAGCCCGTGGCGGACCCGTCCGCCAGATGCTCGGGCGTAGCGTCCACCACGGTGTCCCGCAGCCCGCCGGTGGCGGCCACCAGGGGGATGGCGCCGTAGCGCAGCCCGATGAGCTGTGTCAGCCCGCAAGGCTCAAATCGGGAGGGCACCAGCACCAAATCGGCGCCGGCATATAACCGGTGGCTCATTGGCTCGTCGTAGCCGATGTGCAGGCCCACCGATTGCGGATAGCGGGCCGCCAGCTCGCCCAGCGCGTACTCGTAGCCGGGGTCCCCGGAGCCGAGCACCACCACGGCGCCACCGGATTCGATGAACGCCGGCAGCTTCTCCAGGAGCAGGTCCACGCCCTTTTGATGGGTGAGCCTGGTGACCACCACCGCCAGCGGGCCGGCAGGTTCTTCAAGGCCGAATTCCTCGATGAGCGCTTGCCGGTTTGCGGCCTTGGCACCAGGATCTGCCGCGGAATAATTGGCTATCGCCGGATCAGTGGCAGGGTTCCAGACCTCGGTGTCGATGCCGTTGAGGATCCCGCTCAGTTCCCCGCGTTCGCCGCGCATGGACACGACCCCCTGGAGCCCGAAGCCGAACTCCTCGCGGGTCAGCTCCTGGGCATAGCTCGGGCTCACGGTACTCACCTTCGAGGCATGGACGAGTCCCGCCTTCAGGGTGCTGACCAGTCCGTGGTACTCCAAGGCGTCCGGATGGAAATCCCATGTCGGAAGGTGCAAAGCATCCAGCTGGTCAGGGCCGAAGATTCCCTGGAAGGCGATATTGTGGATGGTCAGCAGGCTGGGCGTTTGGGCGCCGGCGTACTTCAGGTACGAGGGCACCAGCCCGGCCTGCCAATCGTGGGCATGCACCACATCCGGCCGCCAGCGGTCGGAGGTCCCTTCGATGGCCAGGCGGGCACCCACCCAGGACAGCGCAGCAAAACGCACGTGGTTGTCGTGGTGGTCGTGCCCATCGACCATATATGGTCCGCCGGGCCGGTCGTAGAGATGCGGGGCATCCAGCAGCAGGAGGTCCAGCCCCTCGTAGCGGCAGGAACGGACCGAGGCTGGGCCGCCGAAGAGGTTCTCTTCGCGCCAAATCCGCCGGGTGCGGCCCACCCGCTCGAGCAGGCCCGGATAGGCAGGCAACAGGATGCGGCTGCGCCATCCCAGCGGTTCCAGTGCCGCCGGCAGGGCGCCAACCACATCGGCGAGTCCGCCGGTTTTCACCAGCGGAGCGCATTCCGAGGCGACAGACAGCACGCGGAGTTGTCTTTTAGCCATCGGGTTCCTACTTCCCCTCCAGCGCATCGGCGCCCAATTCCAGGCGGCCGTCGAGCACCGCGGCCCGGCGGTCGAGCATGGGCTGCGTAATGAGCACCACGCCGGAATCCGTGCGGCGGAACCATTTCGAATCCTCGACCGGGTCCTGGCCGACGATCAGGCCCTCGGGAATGCGCACCCGGCTGTCGATCACGCACCTGGCCAGCTCGGCATTGCGCCCCACATCGACGTTCGGCAGCGACACGACCTGGTCCAGCTTCGAGAAGGAGTGGGCCCGGTTCCCGGTGAACAACAGCGACTTGTGGACTTCGGCACCGGAAAGGATGCAATTGCCCGAGATCAGCGATTCGATCGCATGCCCTCGCCGGGCCTCGTCATCGTGGATGAATTTTGCCGGAGGCGTCAACTCCGCGTAGGTCCAGATGGGCCAGCTGTTGTCGTACAGATCCAGCGAGGGGACGACCTCGGTCAGGTCAAGATTCGCCCGCCAGAACGAATCGATGGTGCCCACATCGCGCCAGTATGGCTCGGTCTCCAGCCCGCTCATGACGCAGGAGTCGGTGAACTTGTGGGCGTAGGCGCTGCCGTTCTTCACGATGGCGGGGATGAGATCGTGGCCGAAGTCGTGGCTTGAGCTCGGGTCTTCGGCATCGTCCAGCAGCAACTCGCGCAGGAATTTCCAGTTGAATACGTAGATGCCCATAGAGGCCAGTGCCATCTCCGGATCGTCAGGCATCCCGGGAGGATCCGCCGGCTTTTCCAGGAAATCAACGATTCGGCCGTTGCCGTTCACGTGCATGACGCCAAAGCCGGTGGCTTCGGCGCGCGGAACGGTCAGGCAGCCGATGGTCACATCAGCCTGCGTGTTCACATGCTGGCGCAGCATGATCTCGTAGTCCATCTTGTAGACATGGTCCCCGGCCAGGATGATCACGTACTCGATGTCGTAGTCGTCGACGATATCGATATTTTGCGTGACAGCATCCGCGGTGCCCAGATACCACTTGTTTTCCTGGACGCGCTGGCTGGCAGGAAGGATGTCCAGGTACTCGTTGCGCTCGGCCCGGAAGAAGCCCCAGCCGCGCTGCATATGGCGGATCAGCGAGTGCGCCTTGTATTGGGTGGCGACGGCCATCTTGCGAACCCCTGAATTCAGGGCGTTCGAGAGCGGGAAATCGATAATGCGCGACTTGCCGCCGAAATGGACCGCCGGTTTTGCGCGGCGGTCGGTGAGCTCTTCGAGCCGGCTGCCTCGGCCGCCGGCCAGAACAAAGGCCATCGCCTGGCTGGAGAGGCGCGGCGGCGCCCCGATCAGGTGGCGGGTATCGGGAGCAGTATTCATGAGCGTTCCTCCACAAAATAGATTGCCGATAAAGGTGGGAGCGTAAGTAGTGCTGACTGTGCCTCGCCGCCAGCGGGGACAGCTTCGGTTTCGATGGCTCCGCCGTGGCCGCGATTGGCCCCGTGATAGCACTCGGAATCGGTGTTCAAGGCCTCGACCCAGCGTCCAGCCACCGGGAACCCGATGCGGAATCCGGTGCGTTCAACCGGGGTCAGGTTCAGGACGATGACCACATGGGGGTCGCCAGGCTCGCCGCGGCGCAGCCAGGCGAAGACCTGGTGCTCCACGTCGTCGACGAGCAGCCACTGGAATCCTTCGGATTGGGTGTCGCGCCGGTGCAGGGCGGGCTGTTCGCGGTAGAGCCGGTTCAGGTCGCGCACCAGTGCGAGCACCCCTGCATGGCCGGGATCATCGAGCACGCCCCAGTCGAGTTCGCCCTTGTAGTTCCATTCGCTGTGCTGCCCGAATTCTTGGCCCATGAACAGCAGCTTCTTGCCGGGGTAGCCCCACATGTAGCCATAGAAGGCCTTGAGGTTGCCGAGCTTGTCGGCATGGCTGCCGGGCATCCGCGAGTACATCGACCCCTTGCCGTGCACCACCTCGTCATGGCTGATCGGCAGCAGGAAGTTCTCGCTGAAGGCGTAGGTGATGCCGAAGGTCAGCTGGTTATGGTGGTGCTTGCGGTGGACCGGATCCTTGCCGAAGTACTCCAGCGAATCATTCATCCAGCCCAGGTTCCACTTGTAGCCAAAGCCCAGGCCCCCGGCATCCACCGGGCGGGTGACCCCGGGATAGGCGGTGGAGTCTTCTGCGATCATCGCGATGCCCGGATGCTGCCCATAGCTGGCCACGTTGGTCTGCTTGAGGAAGTCGAGCGCTTCGTAGTTCTCGTTGCCGCCGTCCTTGTTGGCGATCCACTGGCCCTCGGCACGCGAGTAGTCGCGGTTGATCATCGAGGCGACCGCGTCCACGCGCAACCCGTCGAGGTGGTATTCCCCGAGCCAGTACAGCGCGTTGGCCACCAGGAAGTTGCGCACCTCGGGCCGTCCGTAGTTGTAGATCAGCGTGTTCCAGTCCGGATGGAACCCCTCGCGCGGATCGAGATGCTCGTACAGGGCGGTGCCGTCAAAACGGCCCAGGCCGTGCTGGTCGGTGGGGAAGTGCCCGGGCACCCAGTCGGCGATCACCCCGAGCCCGCGGGCGTGCGCGGCGTCGACAAAGGCGGCGAAGTCCTGCGGGCTACCATAGCGGATGGTCGGGGCGAAGAGCCCAATGGGCTGGTAGCCCCAGGACCCGTCAAAGGGGTGCTCGCTGACCGGCATGACCTCGATATGGGTGAAACCCAGATCCGCGGCATAGTCCACGAGCTGCGAAGCCAGCTGCAGGTAGCTCAGCGATTCGTTGTCGCTGCGGCGCCAGGAACCCAGATGCACCTCGTAGATGCTGATCGGGGCGTCGACGGAGTTGATTTCCTCGCGCCGGGCCACCCACTGCTGGTCCTGCCACTGGTGGGCGCCCAGGTGCCGCACCACCGAGCCGGTGGCTGGCGGGTGCTCGGAGCCGAAGCCGACGGGGTCGGCCTTCAGCGGCATCAGCGTGCCGTCTGGGCCAAGGATCTCGTACTTGTAGACCACGCCTTCATCCAGCCCGGGCAGGAAGAGCTCCCAGACACCGGTGGCGCCGCGCGACCGCATCGGGTGCGCGGTGCCGTTCCAGGCGTTGAAATCGCCGACTACCGAGACCCTTTGGGCATTGGGTGCCCAGAGCGCAAAGTGCACGCCGGGCACTTTTTCGTGGGTGACCAGGTGGGCGCCGAGCGCATTCCAGAGGCTCTGGTGCCCGCCCTCGCCGATGAGATGCTCATCGAGCTGGCCCATGACTGGGCCAAAGCGGTATGGGTCGTCGCGTTCTTCCAGCTGCCCCGAAGCCCAGCGGATGCGCAACCGGTAGTAGGGCAAGGCCGGACCGGTGAACAGCGCCGGGTCGGTTGCATCTGCAAGAAGCTGGACTTCATCGGTGGCGTTGAACAGCCATAGCTGCTCGGCTCCCGGAAGGCGCACGACCACATTTTTGCCGTCGTTGGTGGGGCCGAGCGCAGCGAAGGGATCCGGGTGCCGCCCCTGGGCCAACAGGCGTACCTGCTGGGCGTTGAGCACCGAAAGCGTCTTGTCCTCGTCTTTCATTGGGACTCCTTGCTGTTTCGATTGCTCTCATCCAAGCACAATCGGGGCACCCTGACCTTAAGATGACGCAGGTCAAAGCTGTATGACTTGCCGTGACCGAGTGTGCCGGGCTAAAGAGCGGATTCCACGTTCCAAATTTGCGACATATACTCGCGAATTGAGCGATCGGAGCTGAAATATCCCATGCGGGCGACGTTGAGGATGGCCATCCGCTGCCAGCGTGCAGGGTCGCCATAGCAGGCAGCCGCTTCGCTTTGCGCACGGTCGTAGTCCTCGAAGTCCGAGGCCACCAGGAACCAGTCGCTGTTCCACATCGCATCAAGCAATCCATCGTAGCGATGGCGGTCATCGGGGCTGAATACGCCCTCCGCAATGGCTTGGAGCACATCGCGCAGGGTTTGGCTGGCTTCCAGCGCGGTGCGTGCGTGACCGGGCTGGGCACGGCGCTCGGCGACCTGTTCGGTCGTGAGTCCGAAGAGGAAGAAGTTCTCCGCTCCAACGTGCTCACGGATTTCGACATTGGCCCCGTCCAGGGTGCCGATGGTCAGCGCGCCGTTGAGCGCAAACTTCATGTTGCCGGTGCCCGAAGCCTCCATTCCGGCCGTGGAAATCTGCTCGGAGAGATCCGCTGCGGGGATCAGCTTCTCCGCCATGGAGACGCCGTAGTTTGGCGGGTAGACCACGCGCAGCAAATGACTGGTCTCCGGGTCTTTGTTGACCAGCTCGGCGACGTCGTTGATCAGCTGGATGATCAGCTTGGCCATATGGTAGCTCGGGGCGGCTTTGCCGCCGAAGATCTTGACGCGCGGAGCCCAGCCGGCCTGCGGGTCGCGCTTGATCCGCTGCCAGTGCGCAATGGTCCACAGGATATTGAGCAGCTGGCGCTTGTATTCGTGCAGCCGCTTCACCTGGGCGTCGAATAGCGCGTCGGCAGGCAGCTCGATTCCGTGCTCCTGGGCAAGCCAGCCGGTGAAATGCTCCTTGGCCTGGCGCTTGCTGCGTCCGAAGGCATCGCGGAAGGCCGGATCATCGGCATTAGGCTCCAATTCGCGAAGCCGCTCCAGGTCGGTTTCCCAGCCTGCGCCTATGGTGTCGGTGATCAGCGAGGCCAGCGACGGGTTGGCCTGCTTGAGCCAGCGGCGCGGGGTGATGCCGTTGGTGATGTTCACGATGCGCCCCGGATGGAGCTCGTTGTGCACCGGGAACAAGTCCTTGCTGACCAGCTCGGTATGCAGTGCCGAGACCCCGTTGACCTTGTGGCTGGTGGCGAAGGCCAGATCGCCCATGCTGACCTGGTCGTTGCTGACCAGGCGCACCGGGTTGGGGACAGAGCCCTGCAACTGGATGAACTGGGTGTCCAGGGTTTCGATGATCTGCAGGTGGCGCGGGAGGACCTTGCGCATCAAGCCCACGCTCCAGCGTTCCAGGGCCTCGGGCAGCAGGGTGTGGTTGGTGTAGCCCAGCACTTCGGTCACGGTCTGCACTGCCGTGTCGAAGTTGACGCCGTGCTCGTCGACCAGCAGGCGGATCAGTTCGGGGCCGGCGATGGCCGGGTGGGTGTCGTTCATCTGGATGGCAACAAACTCGGGCAGCTTGAGCAGATCCTGATGGGCCGCGAGGTAGCGGCGCAGGATGTCCTGCACGGAAGCAGAGGTCAGGAAGTATTCCTGGGAGAGCCGCAGCTCCTTGCCGCCGTCGGTGGTGTCATTCGGGTAGAGCACCCGGCTCAGGCTGCGCGCCAGCGCCTCCGGCTCGGAGGCCGCGGCGAAGTCCCCGGCATTGAAGCGGTTCAGATCGAACAGGTCGGCGCTGGGCATGGCCGCCCAAAGCCGCAAAGTGTTGGCCCATTTCCCGCCGTAGCCGACAACTGGAGTGTCATGGGCAGAAGCGAGCACCTGGGAGCCCGGCGACCAGATCCATGCGCCGTTGTGCTCGGTCAGTGCGCCGCCGAAGCCCACCGGGTAGGTGACCTCGGGGCGGGTGAAATCCCAGGGGTTGTCCGTGGCCAGCCAGTTTTCCGGGGTTTCGATCTGCTGCCCATTTTCGAAGTGCTGGCGGAACAGCCCATGCTCGTAGCGCAGGCCGTACCCGTAGGCCGGGCATCCCATGGTGGCCATGGATTCCAGATAGCAGGCGGCCAAGCGGCCCAAACCGCCATTGCCCAAGGCTGCGTCAGGCTCGCCCTCAGCCACTTCGGCAAAGCTCAAGCCGAATTCGCCCAGTACTTGCACCACGACCTCGCGCAGTCCCAAATTGATGGCTTGGTCCTCCAGTAGCCGGCCGATCAGGAATTCCATCGACAGGTAGTAGACCCGTTTGCGGTCTTCGTCCCAGGTGCGCCGGGTGGCGTTGAACCACGGGTCGACCGCGTGGTCGCGCACCGCGTGGGACAAGGCGATCCGCCAGTCGAAGAGCGAAGCTTTTTGCGGGCTCTTGCCGACCGTGTACTGCAGATGGCGCAGCAGGGCTTGGCGAAACTGTACAGGCGTTGGCGCAGTCTGTGCGGCTGCAGCATCGCGGAGTTCGAAGGCGTCGATGGGGTGCGACATGTGCTGCTCTCCTGGTCTTCGGACGGATATGGATTTCCACTGGTGGTGCGTGAAAGGTGACATTACTCTAAGGCAGGCTATCTGTCCTCGCCCATGACGTTGAAGCGTCATCGAAAATCCCATGCACCACTGGTGCTGGTGTTTTGCCTCGTGGATGCATCGGGGAAGCCGGTGCGCTGTGCCGAATATATCCTGCGGTGGAAAACGTGGTGTTGACAGGGCGTGAAGTCCGGATTTACTGATGTGTGCTTTGCGCCGGGGCGTCGAGCAATTCCACCACGCGTTGCGCTGTGCCCCAGGAGAGGGTGACCCCGCCGCCACCGTGGCCATAGGCCGCGATCACCGTCATATCCTGGCCGGAAACCCGTTCCAGGCGGATCGTTTCCCGCGCAGGGCGCAGTCCGACCTTGTGCTCCAGAACCTCGCAGTGGGCCAGTTGCGGAACCAGGCTGATGGCTCGGGCGAGCATGTCGGAAGCTGTTTGCGCATCAACTTCGAGGTTGGTGTCGTGGGCGGCATCGGTGCCGCCCACGATGATGTCATCGCGGCGCGGAATGATGTAGCAGACGCCCCCTGGGTGGTCGTCGTCGCTGAGCCAGTTGCGCAGTCCCGCGGAATTGGTCAGCCGGATCACCTGGCCGCGAATCGGATACACGCTGTGGTCATCGCCCAGCAGCTCGCCTGAGCGCATCCCGCCGGCAAGCACCACTGCATCGGCGCCGGCCCGCAGATCGCCAATGGCATTCACGGTACGCTGCTCGAATTCCACGCCGTGGCGCTGGCACTGGTCCTGCAGCCAGGAAAGGTAGGTGGGCATCGTGATGACCGGGACCGTGCCGCTGGTGGCGCTGAGCGCGCCTTCGGGCAGCAAGGCGGCGTCGACCACGGCGGAGTCGGCCACATGCTTGGCCCAGGAACGATCAGCGTCCGCGCGGCGTTCGATATCCATGCCGAAGCGCAGGTCGACGCCGGTCTCCGGAATCAGGGAAAGGGCCTTGAAGCGGGCCAGGGTTCGAGCCAGCAGCACGTCGGCGGCGGGGGAGTTCTCCGAATGATACGGGAACCAAATGGCAGCTGAGATGGCCGAGACGGTTTGCAGCGGTTCCTGGTCGCTGATCACGCGCACCTTGTGGCCGTGCGAGGCCAGCTCGTGTGCGGTGGACAGGCCGATGACTCCGGAGCCTATGACGGTGACCTTGAGCGGGGAGGGCAATTCAGGCATGAAGATCCTTGATGACGGTGTTTAGCGCAAAGGCCGGCCCCGGGAACCAGGGGTTCCAGGAGCCGGCCTTGCGGTGCTCGCTAGAGCAGTGTTGATGCGGCGCGATCCACGATCCAGCGGGTTGCTTCCGTGCCGTGCACGGCGCTGGCCGGCACGGCCGACTCGTTGATTTCATGGGAGGCCGCGGCCAAGGCCGGAGCCTTGTCGGCGCCGGCTACCACCAGCCACACCTCGCGAGCGGTGTTGATGGTGCCCATGGTCAGGGTCACCCGATGCGGTGGCGGCTTGGGGGAGTCGTGGACCGCGATGGCCCCGAGCTCATCCGAGCGCGTGTGGTTGGGGAACAGCGACGCCACATGCGAATCCGGCCCCATGCCCAGCATCAGCACGTCGAAGGCGGGCGAGGCCGAACCTTCCGGTGCTTCTTGCGCCAGCAGCTGCGTGTACGCGGCGGCGGCCTGCTCGGCGCTGTCGAACTGGTCGCTGGCGCCCATGGCGTGCACGGTGCCGCGGTCCAGGCCCAGCTCATCCAAGGCAGCAAAGAGCGGCTCGGCCTGCAGCACGTTGCGATCGGCGCTGTCGCTGGCGACAAAGCGCTCGTCACCCCACCAGAAGTGCACCTGGGACCAGTTCACCGAAGTCCTGGCCGGGTTCTGCGCGAGAGCCACGAGCGAAGCGATGCCCAGGGTGCCGCCGGTGACGACAACATGCGCGACTCCACGGGCAGCGATCGCGTCGGTGATCGAGGTGATCAGCCGGGCGGCGATGGCGTGCGCAGTGGAGGCGACATCTTCATGGATGGTGATTTGCCTAGCGATCACTGGGGACAACGCTCCTGAGGTTGGTGAGGTTCAGGCCCTTGGTGATGACTTCGCCGAAGACGTCGTCGGCATCCAGCCGGCGCATTTCCTCGGCGAGGCATTCGGCCACCGAGCGCCGCGGCAGGGAGATCCGCTGCGGGGCGGAACCAGGCAGGTACAGGTGGGCCACCGCGCCGGAAGGGCGCGAGAGCTCCACGTCCCCGTCTTCGCGGGACAGCCGCACGCTGGACAGGCCACCGGTAGTCTTGTCCGCGGCAATGGTCACCGGAACATCCAGGCACATGGTCAGCCAGGCGGCCAGCAGCGTGGTGGAGGGAGAATTCTCTGAGCCCTTCACGGTGATGCCGGTCAGGCCCTCGGTGCCCACTAGGTCGATGATGCTGGCCAGCTGGGCGCGCCAGAAGGTCAGGCGGGTCCATGCCAGGTCGGTATCGCCGGCCTGGTAGGTGTCGATGCGGCCAAAGAGCGAGGCGGTAGGGTCGTCCATCTCGGCGGAGTCGGTGATCCGCCGGTGGGCGAGCTTGCCCAAGGCCGTGCCATAAGGATCCTTCGGCACGCCATGTGGCCACCAGGCCACAATCGGGGCGTCAGGCAGCAGCAGGGCCGAGATCAGCGCCTCGTCGGCCACCACATCCGGGCCGTAGGTGCGCATGACGATGACCTCCGAAGCGCCGGCGTCGCCGCCCACGCGGATCTGCACATCCAGGCGGTTTTTCTCGCTGGCATTGCCGCGCACCACCACGATGATGCGGCAGGGGTGCTCGCGGCTGGCCAAGTTGGCGGCCTCGATGGCGTTCTCCGCAAACCCCTCGCGGGTGATGACCACCAGGGTCAATACCCGGGAGAGGGCTACCACGCCGTGGGTGCGGCGCGAGGAGATCAGCTTTTTGGCCACCTTGGAGGTGGTGGTGTTGGGAAGATCGATCATCATGGGCGTCGCCACGTCCTTCCATCTTTGGCCATCAGCTCATCGCTGCTGGCTGGGCCCCAGGATCCCGGAGCATAGGGATCGGGCTGGTTTGGCTGCGCTGCCCAGTATTCCTCGAACGGATCGAGGATGCGCCAGGACTGCTCCACCTCTTCATGGCGCGGGAACAGCGGCGGCTCGCCGAGCAGCACGTCCAGGATCAAGCGCTCGTAGGCTTCCGGGGAGGATTCGGTGAAGGCGTTGCCGTAGCCGAAGTCCATGGTGACATCGCGGATCTCCATCTGGGTGCCGGGCACCTTGGAGGAGAAGCGGATGGTCGCGCCCTCATCGGGCTGAACCCGGATCACAAACGCGTTCTGGCCGAACTCGTCATCCTCGTGATCGGTGAACAGCAGGTTCGGAGCCTTCTTGAAGACCACCGCGATCTCGGTGACGCGTCGTCCCAGGCGCTTTCCGGCGCGCAAGTAGAACGGCACGCCGTCCCAGCGGCGGGTGTTGATGTTCAAGCGCACCGCAGCGTAGGTTTCGGTCTTGGACTTCGGGTTGAAGCCTTCCTCATCGAGGAAGCCTACGACTTCCTCGGCACCCTGCCAGCCGGAGGTGTACTGGCCGCGCGCGCTGGCAGCGCCCAGATCCTCAGGCAGCTGGACGGCGGTGAGCACCTTCTCCTTTTCGCTGCGCAGGTGATCGGCATTGAAGGAGATGGGCTCCTCCATGGCGGTCAGCGCCAGCAGCTGGAGCAGGTGGTTCTGGATGACGTCGCGGGCCGCGCCCACCCCGTCGTAGTAGCTGGCACGTCCGCCGATGCCGATGTCCTCGGCCATGGTGATCTGCACGTGGTCCACGTACTTGTTATTCCACAGCGGCTCGAACATCTGGTTGCCGAAGCGCAGGGCCAGCAGGTTCTGCACGGTTTCCTTGCCCAGATAATGGTCGATGCGGAACACCTGGTCTGCAGGGAAGACGGATTCCACGATCTGGTTCAGCTCGCGGGCGCTTTGCAGGTTGTGGCCAAAGGGCTTTTCGATGACCACTCGTTCCCAGCCCGGGTTTGAATCGTTGGCCAGGTGGTGCTCGGAGAGCTTCTGGCAGACGATTTCGAACCAGCTGGGCGGGATCGAGAGGTAGAAGGCGTGGTTGCGCCCGGTGGAGCGGGACTCCGCCAGCTCGTCGAGGGTTTCGGCGAGCTTCTGGTAGGCGTCGTCATCGTCGAATGCGCCGGAAATGAAGCGCATGCCGGAGGCCAGCTGGGCGAACACCGTTTCATTGAACGGGGTTCGGGAACTGGCCAGGATCCATTCACGGGCCTGGTTCGCGAAGTCCTCGGCGCTCCAGTCGCGGCGGCCGAAGCCGACGATGGCAAAATTTGGGGGGAGCAGCCCGCGGTTGGCCAGGTCGTAGACCGCTGGCATCAATTTCTTGCGGGCAAGGTCGCCGGTGATTCCGAAGAACACCAGCGCGCCCGGACCGGCAATGCGGTTAAGCCGCCGGTCGCGGGCATCGCGTAGTGGATTACTCATTGGTGCCTTACTTCGCTGCCTCAAGCAGGGCAGCGATTCCGGCTGCGCGGTCCGTGAGGTTCACGCGCAGCACTGGGCGGTTGTGCTCGGCATCCGAAAGCACTGCGCCATCGCCGATGGCCTGGGCAGTGATCAGGGAGCCGAAGGAGTACGGACGATCCGGGATGTCCAGGTCGTCCTGGTGATCGGCGGTAATCTGCAGGAACACGCCCTGGGCCGGGCCGCCCTTGTGGTACTGGCCGGTGGAGTGCAGGAAGCGCGGGCCCCAGCCGAAGGTGACCGGGCGTCCGGTCTTTTCGGCGAAGAGGTCGCGCAGGTCCTGCAGCTGGCTCTCCGAGGTGCGGTTCAGGTACGCCTGGATGGCGAAGTACCCGTCCTCTGGCAGCTTCGCGGTCAGCTCATCCAGGGCTGCATCCAGGGTGCTGGCGGTGGTGCCATACAGCTGCACCGATCCGTCAACGGCATCAGGCTCGGCGACCGCAGGGGCCTCCAGCATGGAGCGGGCTGCCACCTTTGCCGCCTCAACGTCAGGCTGGTCGAAGGGGCTGATGCCCAGCAGGTAGCCGGCCACGGCGGTGGCGTACTCGAAGATCATGAACGCGGTGCCCAGTGGTGCGCTGAAATGCACCGCGGTGGCTTCCTCGTCGATCTCTTCGGGCAGTTCGTCGTAGACGAACAGCGGCACCACGTCGGCAGGCAGGTTCTTCAGCTCCGGTGCATCAACATGGGCGGCTACGGGCAGGACGCCCTTGCCGTCCTTGCCGGTGGACTCGGCGATGAGCTGCTCGGCCCAGTCGCCAAAGCCTGGCAGCGCGTCTCCAACACAGGCGATCAGCAGCTTGTCGCGGCCTGCGGTAGCCATGGCGGCACCCAGGTGCAATGCCAGGTTGTCCTCGTCGTCCGAGGCCAACACGTCATTGACCAGCCCGGATTCTTCCACCAGGGCTTCGATGTCCGCGCCGGCCAGGCCCGAAGGCACCAGGCCGAAGGCGGTCAGCGCCGAGTAGCGCCCGCCGACATGCGGGTCGGCGTTGAAGACCGCGCGAACACCCTCGGGGTTGTCCATCGGCGATCCCGGGTCGGTCACCAGCACCAGGCGGGTGGCCGGGTCGATTCCGGCAGCCTGGAAGGCGGCCGTGAAGGCGCGGCGCTGCGAGTCGGTTTCCACGGTGGAACCGGACTTGGAGGAAACGACCACTACGGTGCGCTCCAAGTCGGTCTCGACGATCTGCTTGACCATCGATGGATCGGTGGTGTCGCAGATGACCAGATCCACTTCGTCGTGCGCGGCAATGACCTCGGGGGCCAGGGAGGATCCGCCCATGCCGCACAAAACGATGCGGGTCAGGTTCTCCTGCTGCAGTTCTTCGCGCAGTTCCAGAATGGCTGGAATCAGCTTGCCAGCTGCCTCGAAGGGGTTGACCCAGCCCAGGCGGATAGCGGATTCAGCCTCGGCCGCAGGTCCCCAGACAGTGGGGTCCTGAGCTGCGATGCGGCTGCCAACTTTTGCTTCAATGAGCTTTGGAAGCAGCGCATCCACCGAGGCCAGTGCCTCGCCTGAGGTCACCAAACCTAGTTCCATTTACTTGGCTCCCTTCAGTGCGACCGACATGTCTTCGAGCAGCTCGTTCCAAGCGACCTCGAACTTGTCAACGCCCTCGACCTCAAGCAGGTTGACGATCTCGTTGTAGTCGATGCCCTGGGCTGCGAGCTTGTCCAGCACGCGGTTGGCGGCATCGTAGCTGCCAGCAATTGCATTGCCGCGGATTTCTGCCTCGGCTGCGGTGGCATCCAGGGTCTTTTCCGGCATGGTGTTCACGGTCTGCGGTGCCACCAATTCGGTGACGTACAGGGTGGATGGGTAGGCAGGGTCCTTGACGCCGGTCGAAGCCCACAGCGGACGCTGCACGTTGGCGCCGGCAGCAGCCAGCACCTCGAAGCGCGCCGAAGCGAAGGATTCCTCGAAGACCTGGTAGGCAAGGCGGGCGTTGGCCACGCCGGCCTGGCCGCGCAATGCGGCTGCTTCCTCGGTGCCGATGGCAGCCAGGCGCTTGTCGATTTCGCTGTCCACGCGGGAGACGAAGAAGGAGGCGACCGAGTGGATCTTGGACAAGTCCAGTCCCTTGGCATGGGCCTTCTCCAAGCCGATCAGGTAGGCGTTGATCACTTCGCGGTAGCGTTCCAGCGAGAAGATCAGGGTCACGTTGACGGAAATGCCTTCGGCAATGGTCTCGGTGATCGCTTCCAGGCCCTCAAGGGTGGCTGGGATCTTGATCAGCACGTTTTCGCGGTTCACGCGCTCGTACAGGGCCTTGGCCTGGGCGATGGTTGGTGCGGTTTCGTGGGCCAGGCGGGGATCAACCTCGATGGACACGCGGCCGTCGAAGCCCTTGGAGGATTCGTAGATGCCCTTGAACAGGTCGCAGGCTGCAGCCACGTCGTCGCTGGTGATTTCCGTGATCGCATCTTCAACGGACTTGTCGCGCTGTTCGGCGATCGCCTCGCCGTAAACCTCGGCCTTGGAGAGCGATGCAGCGAAGATGGCAGGGTTGGTGGTCACGCCAACAACGTTCTTCTCTTCGATCAGCTTGGCCAGCGAGCCGCTGGTCAGTCGTTCGCGGGAGAGGTCATCGAGCCAGATTGAAACGCCGGCGTCGGAGAGGGCCTGGGTATTTGGGTTGCTCATGATATTTGCTTCGGTTCCTTACTTTGCGGCGTTCTGCACGGAGGTTTCGGCGGCTGCGACAACGGCCGCGGTGGTGATGCCGAATTCCGAGTACAGCTTCTTGTAATCGGCGGAAGCGCCGAAGTGATCCAGGGAGATGATCTCGCCGTTGGCGCCAACCAGCTCGCGCCAGCCCTGGGCTACGCCTGCCTCTACGGACACGCGGGCGGTGATGGCTGCCGGGAGCACCTCTTCACGGTAGGCTGCATCCTGCTTGGCGAACCATTCCAGCGATGGCAGCGAGACCACGCGGGCGGCGATGTTCTTGGCAGCCAGTTCCTCGCGAGCCTCAACTGCCAGCTCCACCTCGGAGCCGGTAGCCAGCAGGATCACGTCTGGGGTGACCTCTGCGCCGTCGCGAACAGCTTCGGCAAGAATGTAGCCGCCCTTCAGGGTGCCCTCGGCACCGCGGAAGCCGGTTGCCGCGCGGTCGTAGATTGGCAGGTTCTGGCGGGAGAGCACGATGCCCGATGGGGTATCGGTCAGTTCCAGCATGCCGCGCCATGCGTAGGCAACTTCGTTGGCGTCCGCCGGGCGGACCACGTCGAAGTTCGGGATGATGCGCAAGCTGGCGAGCTGCTCTACCGGCTGGTGGGTCGGGCCGTCTTCGCCCAGGCCGATCGAGTCGTGGGTCCATACAAAGATCGATGGAACGCCCATCAGCGCAGCCAAGCGGATGGCTGGGCGCTGGTAGTCCGAGAAGATCAGGAAGGTGCCGGAGAAGGCGCGGGTGGGGCTGGAGAGCACGATGCCGTTGACGATCGACGCGGCGGCGTGCTCGCGGATGCCGAAGTGCAGTACGCGGCCGTACGGGCTGGCGTCCCACGAAGCGGTGGAGCGGCGTTCAGGCGCGAAGGACTTGGCGGTGTCGATGGTGGTGTTGTTCGAACCGGCGAGGTCGGCCGAGCCGCCCCAGAGTTCTGGCAGTTCATCGGCAATGGCATTGATGACCTTGCCCGAAGCCGAGCGGGTGGCCATGGTGGAGCCTGGCTCGAAGACTGGAAGCTTTTCGGTCCAGCCCTCAGGCAGCTTGCCCGACTCAAGGCGCTCCAGCAGGGCGGCCTGTTCAGGGTTGGCTGCCTTCCACGAGTCGAAGTCCTTGTTCCACGAGGCGTGCAGGTCTGCACCGCGGGTGACGACTTCGCGAGCGTGATCCAGGACTTCCTGGTCAATGTGGAAGTTCTTTGCTGGATCAAAGCCCAGGACCTCCTTGAGGCCTGCAACTTCCTCGGTGCCCAGCTTCGAGCCGTGGATGCCGCCGGTGTTCTGCTTGGTTGGCGCTGGCCAGCCGATGACGGTGCGCAAGGCGATGATCGATGGGCGGGAGGTCTCGGCCTTGGCTGCGCGGATAGCTGCATCCAGTGCTGCCATGTCCTCGACGTATTCGCCGGTGACGGTCCAGTCAACGCGCTGGGTGTGCCAGCCGTAGGAGTCGTAGCGACCCAGCACATCTTCGGTGAAGGCGATGTCGGTGTCGTTCTCGATGGAGATCTTGTTGTCATCGTAGATCACTACGAGGTTGCCAAGTTCCTGGTGGCCGGCGAGCGAGGAGGCCTCGGAGGTGACGCCTTCCTGCAGGTCGCCATCGGAAGCGATGACGTAGACGGTGTGGTCGAATGGGCTGGTTCCGGCTTCAGCAGCTGGATCCAGCAAGCCGCGCATGCGCCGCTGCGAGTAGGCGAAGCCCACGGCGGAGGCCAGTCCCTGGCCCAGCGGGCCGGTGGTGATCTCGACGCCGGCGGTGTGGCCGTACTCCGGGTGGCCCGGAGTCTTGGCGCCCCAGGTGCGCAGTGCTTCGATGTCTTCCATTTCCAAGCCGTAGCCGGAGAGGAACAGCTGCAGGTACAAGGTCAATGACGTGTGACCAGGGGAGAGAACGAAACGGTCGCGACCGATCCAGTTCGGATCCTTCGGATCGTGGCGCAGGTGCTTCTGGAAAATCAGGTAGGCAGCCGGGGCCAAGCTCATGGCGGTACCGGGGTGGCCATTGCCAACTTTTTCAACAGCGTCGGCTGCCAGGACACGGGTGGTGTCGATGGCCTTACGATCCAACTCGGTCAGTGAAAACTCTTCTACTAAGGATTCAGTCGCCACAGCGGCGTTCCTTCCATTCAGGCTCGGACGGGAGATATCTCCCGCTGACACGCAATACGCCGTCGCCTCCTATATGTTCCTGAGCTCATTGAAGACCAGAAATATGTAGGTTGCGACGGCGCAATCTCGTCCAACTCTATCGCGAAAACGATGTGTGAGGTGATGGTTATAGCAAGATGACGCGCAAGTTTATTTCCGCCATGTAACGGTTGATTCGTTCCGGAGAGAAAGACGGTGGCTGCCGCCTTCGGTGCCGGGCATAGTTCGGTGCTCGGCTGGGAATCAACATCCATTGCCCAGAATCCTCTTGAGACCTGCGGCACATGCGCGCTACTGCGGGTTTGAACAAGATTGAAAATTTGTAGTGATGCGGTAAATCAAGTTCAGGTGCTGTTATTTTGGTAGTGAGTGTTGCGGTGGGAATCTCGCTCCGATTCGAAATCAGCCGTGAGAATATTGTTCATCCTTCAATTATTCGATGCTGAAAACGGAATGGCTCAGATGTCCAAATGTTGATATCAGATGACGGTGTTCGCTGTTAGGTGAGTAGTTGGTCGTGGGCCCGGAGGCGGATGGCGCACAAGTCATTTTCGACTAGGCCGGGAATTTTCGCTGTTGCGGAATGGGAAATGAGGGGTTGACCAAGGTCACGAACTTTTGCCGGTGAACTATACGCGGGGGAGTTTCAAAGAATTTCTATCAGGCGTAGAATGATTGTGTCTGTCTTGTACCCGTGAAGAACTGAGTGCGTTTAATTGAAGACTCAAAGTGTCGCCGGAGCATCAGTGCCACGCGCCTCGCGTCAGCCTGGTGAAAGCACCGGAGACTATATGAAGCGCAAGGCCAGCGCCTACGTGGCGTTGACCAAGCCTCGTGTCATCGAGTTGCTGCTGGTGAGCACCTTCCCGACCATGATTTTTGCCCAACGCGGATTCCCTTCGTTGTGGCTGATGATTTCCACCCTTGTAGGTGGTGCAATGGCTGCTGGAGCGTCAGGCGCTTTCAACTGCTATATCGATCGCGATATGGACAAGTTGATGAAGCGCACCAAGGGGCGTCCTCTGGTCACCGGCGACTTGACTCCCAAGGAAGCGCTGATCTTCTCCTGGGCACTGGCGATTGCTTCGCTGGTGGTGCTTTGGGTCGGAACAAACCCACTGACCACCGCCCTCGGTCTGGCAGCAATCCTTCTGTACGTGGTCTTCTACACGATCATCCTGAAGCGACGCACGGCTCAGAATATCGTCTGGGGCGGTATCGCAGGCTGCATGCCGGTGCTAATCGCCTGGGCTGCTGTCAAAGAGACCATTGAATGGCCGGCAATCATCCTGTTCCTGGTCATCTTCCTGTGGACGCCACCGCACTACTGGCCGCTGTCCATGAAATATGCAGACGACTACAACGCCGCATCGGTGCCGATGCTCGGGGCAATTGCCAACGCCCGCCGCGTATCTGTTCAGGTTGTTCTCTATGCCTGGGCCACCGTAGTCTGCTCGCTTCTGCTGGTGCCACTGGGTCACGCAGGCATCGTCTACACGGCCATTGCCGGCGGTGCTGGCATCTGGTTCATCTACGAATCGCATGTCCTCTACCGCGAAGCACAGGGCGACCACAAGCCGGCGGTAGTCAACCGCAAGGCGATGAAGGTCTTCCATATCTCCATCACGTACCTGTCGATTGTCTTTTTGGCTCTCGCCATTGATCCTTTTGTGGGAAGCCCGCTCTTCGGCTAGCCACCGAATAATTCGCAGAACTCTTAACCTGCCCGGCCACTCGATCCCCTGGATCGGGTGGCCGGGTTTTTGGTGCCGGTGGCAACTCAACCGAGGCCCGCAGGTCGGCTATAGGGAATCTTCGAAAGTCTATTATTCCTCGTGGACGTTGCATCCTCTTGAGCTAGCAAGGCAGGGGACAGCGGGAGGCAAACGAAATTTCCCGTGCAGGACGCGTGAACCTGACGACCTTTTGGTGCCCAAGGTGCGTCAAGTGCTCATGAGGGAGGTCCGCACAGAATTCTTGCTGCAAGGTTTCGCCGTCAACCGAGGACATCAAAGCAGCAGACCCTTGAAGCAGTGCTGTTCAGCGTCCTTGCAAGTACTGCCGACGGAAAATACTGAGCTAGATCTCAGCTGATATCAGCTGCGTTCGGGCGCTAAAAAGCACGCGTGGCCAGGCAATGAAAATGCCTGGCCGCGCGTGCTCTAATTTGTGACTAGTTATCGACCCGCTGGTACTTGGGAAGAAGCGTAGCTCTATCCCAGGCATCAGTGCTGGATACCAGCAGCAGGCTGGCCCCAAGCATGTGCAGTAGTACCAAACCGATTGGCAGTCCGGTGAAGTGCTGGGTATATCCGATAGCTGCTTGGATAAGAATGACGGCCACGAGCCACCAGGCGGATGCGCGCAAGCGGGCATTGCCACCGGTCTTGTAGGCCAAAACCAGCAAGGCGACGGTGGCGATGATCAGCAGGTATACCGGAGCGGTGTGCATGCGGGTGACCAGCAGTGGATCAAACATGTGCCGCGGAGTCGTCGCGTCACCTGCATGCGGTCCTGTTCCGGTGACGATCGTGCCCATGATGACTGCCAGAATGCCGAAGATCCACGCAGCAGTCGCAGTCTGGCGAATGGTCTTGGTCGTTGGCGGATTCTCCTGGGCCTTGATTTCTGTGCGTGTGCGGTTGACCAGCAAGGTAGCCAAGATCACCAGGGTTCCAGAAAGCAGGAAGTGCAAGGACACGACCCAAGGGTTCAGCCCGGTCCATACCGTGATGCCACCGATGACACCCTGCGCTGGAATGCCTAGCAGAAGAACCAGTCCCAGCTTGAAAACGGTCGAGTGCGTGCGCCGCATCGACCAAACCGAGAGCAGGAACCCGATAGCGATCGCCAAGAGCACAAACGTCAAAGTGCGGTTGCCGAACTCGATGATGCCGTGGATTCCCATCGCAGGAACCGGCGTCATGGAACCGGGGACACAATTAGGCCAATGCGAGCAACCGAGGCCGGACTCGGTGAGGCGAACTGCGCCACCGGTCACGATGATGCCCACTTGGGAGATCAGCGAAGCAATCGCGAGGCCGTGCACAAGGCGGGTGACCTTCGTTGGCAGCTTGTCGGCCCAGCTTTTAGTGGCCAGGTCTGCAGTCATGGAAATCTCCCTTGAGGATGTGTGTTGTGGTTAGTTCCATTTGAAGAGCTTGATGGCGGCAAATGAGCCAGCTGCCGACCAGAGAACCAGGAAAATAAGTCCAGCGATGCTGAAGTGGCCCGAGATTAGTGCCTCGCGCATGGCATCTCCGAGCGCTGCTGATGGCAAAGCGTTGAGTGTTGGCTGAATCCATGCTGGCGCCATGCTCAGTGGATACAGCACGCCCCCTGCGCCGGCCAGGAGGATCCAGGCCAGGTTGGTAATGGCCAGCGTCGCTTCTGGGCGGACTGTGCCCGCGATGAGCAGGCCGAGCGAGGTAAATGCTGCCGCGCCGAGCAGCAGGAAGAGGATTGCGGGAGCAATGCCCCAAGGATTCGGTTGCCAGCCCATGAAGAGTGCGACCACCGTAATGAGCACGACTTGAATCAGCAAGACCGTCAGCACTGCAATGACCTTGCCGAAAATCAGGCCAGTCTTGCCCAATGGCGTTGTGGAGAACATTTTCAGTACGCCGTAGCGCCGATCAAATCCGGTGCCAATTCCTTGGCCGGTAAACGCCGTTGAAATCACGCACAATGCCAGTACACCTGGAACTGCAGCATCAATGCTTCGCTCAGCTACTCCGTCGAGAAGATCGGTGAGCGTGAGTACCACTAGCGCGATCATCGGCATGACCACCGCGAGGATCAGCTGTTCCCCGTTGCTCAGCATTTGCAAAGACTCATACTTGCCTTGGATGAGAATGCGTTTAAGTGGCGACACGGCGTTGCTTGCTGTTACTTGTTCGCTCATGCGCGTTCCTCCTTTTGTGCGAATTCGAGGAATACGTCTTCGAGGCTTCGTGACTGCAGGCTCAGTTGTGATGGCAGGATGCCTTCTCGGAGCCACCAGCTCGTAAGCCAATGCAGGTGATCGGGGGAGCTGACACCGTCCAATCGATATTCACCGGCTGAGGTCTCTGAGAGATATAACCCGGCTGGCGGTTCGGGCAGAACCAGGTTGGCCGGAGCTGCGAAGGATATCGGGCGAGCATCCTGGTCTTCGGCGGCACGAGCGGTCAGTTCGGCCACCGTTCCCTGCGCTACCGTGCAGCCCTTGTCGATGATGTACACGTAGTCGCTGAGGCGCTGCGCGTCATCCATAAGGTGCGTGGTGAGGATGATGGCCTTGCCGGCGTCGCGCAATTCGGCGATCAAGTCGAAGACGACTTGGCGCGATTGCGGGTCGAGGCCGGCGCTTGGTTCATCGAGGAAGACGACTTCGGGGTCCCCGGCGAGAGCCAGGGCCAGTGCGACCCGCTGCTTTTGGCCGCCGGAGAGCCGGCGGATGGTGCGCGTCCCAAAGGATTCGAGGTCCAGGCGGGTGATCAGCGCATCGATGTCAATGGGGTTTCGGTACAGGGATGCGACGTGCCGCAAGAGCGGGACGGGTCGCATCGATGGCGGCAATCCGCCATCTTGGAGCATGACGCCGACGCGCGAGCGAAGTTCGGGGTTGTCGCCGTAGGGGTTTTGACCCAGCAGCTCAATGGTGCCGCCTTCTGGCTGCAGAAGGCCCTGGGCGCAGGCCAAGGTTGTCGATTTGCCGGCGCCATTGGCCCCGAGAAGAGTGGTGACTTGGCCTGGATAAGCCTTCAGGGACACCGACTCCAGGACACGCAGCATGCGGTTGTCCAAGGCGGGAACTGGCCCTAAATCTTTGGCCAGTTCATTGATGATGAGACTGGGAGTTACGGAAGACACCAAAACATTCTACGACATGTCGAACTCCTGTTTTTGAGGACTGTGTCACCAACACTCGCCACCGTTGCGCGTGAGCGGGAGAATAAAAAGGTGCCAATGGTTAATAAGGAGTAGATCGATAAGTGGGCAAGCTCTCCCTTAGTAAGTCCTTCCTTACTAGACCTGGCGCAAAAATTTACGCATGATTGTGTTGTGTATTCATCAAATTTAGACTCACCTAGTGGCTCCACTGCCGACACGGTTGGTGCAGTTGGGGATACCGAGGAACGCACGCGCGATCGCGTCCTTTACGCAGTACTAGAGGACGGGCCGGTCAGTGCCGCCGAGCTTGGCAACAAGCTGGGTTTCACGCCAGCTGCGGTTCGCCGTCACCTTGATGCGCTGTCAAAATCAGGGCTCGTTGAGGTGAAACTGGTAGCAAACCAGAAGTCGGGCGCCGGGCGCCCGTCTCGTCGCTACGTGCTCTCGCACCGCGGCCAGACGAAGCTTGGCAACGACTATTTGGAAATTGCTACCGATGCATTGAAGATGCTTGGCGATGCTGCCGGTGACGATGCGATCCGAAAGTTCGCGCGTAATCGATTCGCCGAAATGGAAACCCGGTACGCCAAGGCGATGGCCGGGGTTGAAGGGCTGGAAGCACGAGCCGAAGTGCTAAGCAACTTGCTTAGTTCCGATGGGTTCGTGGGGTACACCCGAAAAGTTGATACGAAAGTGGCAACGGCCTTGATGCACAGCGTTCAGCTGTGCCAGGGACACTGCCCGATACAAGACTTGGCACGAGAGTTTCCGGTGTTTTGCGACACCGAAACTGAAATGTTCGCCCGGTTGCTGGGTGTCGATGTTCGACGATTGTCGACCTTGGCCGGCGGCGGACACGTGTGCACGACCCACATCCCTGTGGGACGTGGAAAGGCGCCAATGCGCGCCGAGAAGAGAACTCGAATTCAGTTCACGAAGCAGGAGAGGCCGCGATGACGGATCAGATTGCACAGGAGTCTGCCGACCCAGGTGTAATTTCCGAAATTCTGGAGAAGAACCCCGAACTCCACGGAATCGGCAATTACGAATATGGCTGGTCAGATAAGAACGACGCGGGTGCAAACGCTCGCCGCGGCGTCGACAAGGACGTTGTGGCGAATATTTCCGCCCTCAAGTCCGAGCCAGAATGGATGCTGGAGCGCCGCCAGAAGGCGCTGAAGTACTTCGATCGCAAGCCAATGCCAACCTGGGGTCCAGACCTCTCGGGCATTGATTTCGATAACATCAAGTACTTCGTTCGCTCCACTGAAAAGCAGGCTGCGACGTGGGATGAACTTCCTGAAGACATCAAGAACACCTACGACAAGCTGGGTATTCCCGAGGCTGAAAAGCAGCGCCTGGTTTCCGGCGTGGCTGCCCAGTACGAGTCCGAGGTTGTCTACCACCAGCTGCGCGAAGACCTCGAAGCCCAGGGCGTCATCTTCCTCGACACCGACACCGGTTTGAAGGAACACCCGGAGATCTTCGAAGAGTACTTCGGCTCGGTTATTCCAGCAGGCGACAACAAGTTCGCTTCGCTGAACACCGCTGTGTGGTCCGGCGGTTCCTTCGTCTACGTTCCCAAGGGCGTACACGTGGAGATCCCGCTGCAGGCCTACTTCCGAATCAACACGGAAAACATGGGCCAGTTCGAGCGCACCCTGATCATCGCCGATGAGGGCTCGTACGTTCACTACATCGAAGGTTGCACCGCCCCGATCTACCAGTCGGACTCGCTGCACTCCGCGGTTGTGGAAATCATCGTGAAGAAGGACGCCCGCGTTCGCTACACGACCATCCAGAACTGGTCGAACAACGTATACAACCTGGTGACCAAGCGTGCCGTCTGTGAAGAGGGCGCAACCATGGAATGGGTCGATGGCAACATCGGTTCCAAGGTCACCATGAAGTACCCTGCGGTTTACCTCGTTGGCGAACGCGCCAAGGGCGAGACCCTGTCCATCGCCTTCGCCGGCGAAGGCCAGCACCAGGACACCGGATCCAAGATGGTTCACATCGCTCCGAACACCTCCTCGGCCATTGTGGCCAAGTCGGTGGCCCGTAACGGCGGGCGCTCGGCCTACCGCGGCCTGGTCCAGGTTCAGGAAGGCGCCAAGGGCACCAAGAACTCGGTGGTCTGCGACGCGTTGCTGGTTGACCAGATCTCGCGCTCGGACACCTACCCATACATCGACGTTCGCGAGGACGACGTGACCATGGGCCACGAGGCGACCGTCTCGCGCGTTTCCGAAGAGCAGCTGTTCTACCTGATGTCCCGCGGCATGGCCGAGGACGAGGCGATGGCAATGATCGTGCGTGGCTTTGTTGAGCCAATCGCCCGTGAGCTCCCCATGGAATACGCGCTCGAACTGAACCGCCTTATTGAACTTCAGATGGAAGGATCGGTCGGCTAAGAATGTCGGAGACCACCACCCATATCCCAGATGAGAAGGTGCGCATTGGCGCTCCGTCCATCCCTGGTTTCACCGAAGAGGGCGAAGACCTTTCGCCGATCAACGACAATGACAATTCGCCCCTGGGCGGAGCGTCGGCCAAGGCGCACAGCCATGGCGGCGGCGTTGGCGTGCCGGATTCCTCTCGTGCCGGTCGCTTGACCAGCACCAACGTTGAGGATTTCGCCAAGCTGACCGGTCGCGAAGAAGATTGGCGCTTCACCCCGCTCAAGCGGCTGAAGGGCCTGCACAGTGACGAGCTCACTGGCGCAGCTCCCAAGGTCGAGTTGACCGGCAACGGCATCGCAACTTTGTCAGTCGTGTCGGCAGACGACGCGCTGAACGGCGTTGCGCACACCCCGGATGACCGTGTTTCGGCCAACGCTTGGAAGTTCGCTTCCGAGACCCAGGTGCTGACCATTCCCAAGAACGCCGAGGGCGCCAACGCCAGCGTTCGCATCACCGGTGATTCGATGGCTCCAGCAGCTCAGCACCTTATCGTTGTGGCTGAGGAAAACTCGGAAGCCACCGTGATCCTGGACCATGTTGGTTCGGCAGTACTGGCCCAGAACGTTGAATTCGACGTTCGTGCCAACGCTCGCTTGACCGTCGTGTCCCTGCAGGCTTGGGAAGATGACGCAGTGCATGCGTCCTCGCAGCAGGCTCTTGTCGCCCAGGGCGCATCGTTCAAGCACATAGTAGTTTCCTTCGGTGGCGACCTGGTTCGCGTGAACCCATCGGCTCGCTTCACCGGCGAACGCGCGGAAATCGAGCTGTACGGCCTGTACTTCGCCGACGCGGGGCAGCACCTGGAGCACCGCTTGTTCGTTGACCACGCCGTGGCCAACTGCAAGTCGAATGTTCTCTACAAGGGCGCGCTGCAGGGCAAGGACGCACACACCGTCTGGGTTGGCGATGTGCTTATCCAGAAGGACGCTGTTGGCACTGATTCCTACGAAGCTAACCGCAACCTGGTGCTGACTGACGGTGCACGCGCCGATTCGGTTCCAAACCTGGAAATCGAAACCGGCCTGATTGATGGTGCCGGACACGCATCGACCACCGGTCGTTTCGACGATGAGCACCTGTTCTACCTGATGGCTCGCGGTATCGATGAAAAGACCGCCCGCCGCTTGGTAGTCCGCGGCTTCCTGAACGAGATCGTTCAGCAAATCGGCGACGAAGCTCTGCAGGAGCGACTGACCGACACCATCGAAGAAGAATTGGCTGCTACCGAGAACTAGGTAGTGCTCGCTTCACCAGCTTTTTAGCCTCAGAGCTTTTTAGAAAGAAACGGATCGACGTATGTCTACTCTGGAAATCAAGGACCTGCACGTCTCGATTGAAACCGAGCAGGGCGAGAAGGAAATTCTCAAGGGTGTAACCCTCACCATCAACACCGGCGAGACCCACGCAATCATGGGCCCCAACGGTTCGGGCAAGTCGACCTTGGCTTCGACCATCGCTGGCCACCCGCGCTACACCGTCACCTCCGGCAGCATCACCCTCGATGGTGAAGACGTTCTGGAGATGAGCGTTGACGAGCGTGCCAAGGCCGGCCTGTTCCTGGCTATGCAGTACCCAGTTGAGGTACCGGGTGTAACCATGACCAACTTCCTGCGTACCGCCAAGACCGCAATCGACGGAGAAGCTCCGAAGCTGCGCACCTGGACCAAGGACGTCAAGGAAGCCATGGGCAAGCTGAAGATCGATGCCGACTTCGCTGGCCGTAACGTCAACGAAGGTTTCTCGGGCGGCGAGAAGAAGCGTGTTGAGATCCTTCAGCTCGAATTGTTCAAGCCAAAGTTCGCGGTTCTCGACGAGACCGACTCCGGCTTGGACGTTGACGCGCTGAAGGTCGTCTCCGAGGGCGTTAACCGCGCCCAGGCCGAGAACGACATGGGTACCTTGCTGATCACCCACTACACCCGCATCCTGCGCTACATCAAGCCAGAGTTCGTGCACGTGTTCGTTGACGGCCGTGTCGCTGAACAGGGCGGCCCGGAACTGGCTGACCGCCTGGAAGAAGAAGGCTACGACCGCTACCTGAACGTCAAGGCCTAAAGGTAATTTCATGAGTGAATCAACCGAACAAAGCCAGGGAGCCGTCTCGACTCCGCTGGAAGATGTTGAGGAAGCGCTAAAGGACGTTATCGACCCGGAGCTCGGCGTCAACATCGTCGACTTGGGGCTGCTCTACGGCTTGAAGTACGCAGAAGACGGCGTACTGCTGCTGGACCTCACCCTGACCACCGCGGCTTGCCCACTCACCGATATTATCGAGGAGCAGGTAGCCAAGGCGTTGGAGAGCGTCGTAGATGACCACCGCCTGAATTGGGTCTGGATGCCGCCATGGGGTCCGGAACGCATTACCGACGATGGCCGCGATCAGATGCGAGCCCTCGGCTTCAACATCTAAGCTCCACGAATCAACGCTAAAGGCCGCTTTCATC